>JAWLHL010000009.1:0-59328 GCA_041690375.1 Guyparkeria sp.
CCGAGGGCCTTGAGCCCGTCGGCGTCGATGGCCTTGAGCGCCTGGCGGATGCAGGAGGGGGCGACGGGTTGGGCGGAAGCTGTGCTCATGAGTGATCACTCCGATTGTCGATTGGCTTGGACTCGGGTCGGGATGCCGGTTGGCGAATCCCGCCGTCGCCACCCTGTTTGCACGGGGTGTGCCAATAATCGGGAATGGCGTCTTGACGCCGTCCTGGAGTGTTTTTGCCCCCGGTGCCCCCGCCTGGTGCGCGCATTGGCGGACATTGTCGTCTGATGGAGCGGGGAGGGACGGACAATGTCCGGTTTGCCCGGTGGTGGGAGCCGCGACTAAACGGCAAGTCCCTGAAATAAAGGGACAAGAGCGCGATGGCAGGCTTCTTGAAAAGGAACGGGCCAGGTGGCGGCCATCACGGGTCGCTTCCCGATCTGAATCCAGCAAAGCCGCGGAGGCATTCGCCATGATGACCAAGCAAGATCTGACCGACCTGATCCTCGAGAAGAAGGCCGAACTGGGCCTGTCCTGGGCCGACATAGCTTCCGGGGTGGGGCTTTCGCCGACCTTCGTCACCTCGGCGTGCCTCGGCATGAACAGCTTGAAGCCCGAGTGCGCCGACAAGCTGGTTACCGTGCTCGAACTGCCCGCCCAGGCCAAGGGTGCCATCGAGGCCTGTCCGATGAAGACCTGGGAGCAGGCCGTGCCCACCGACCCGCTGATCTATCGGCTCTACGAGATCGTCGGCGTCTATGGCCCGACCATCAAGGAGCTGATCCACGAGGAGTTCGGCGACGGCATCATGAGCGCGATCGACTTCTCGCTCGACATCGACCGCGAGGCGAACCCCGCCGGTGACCGGGTGGTGATCACGATGAACGGCAAGTTCCTGCCCTACAAGTCGTGGTGACATCGGGACAGACAACTCGAACGGCATGAAAAGGGGCGCGTGTCATCCACGCGCCCTCGTCGTTTCGACGGCGGGGAAAACTCAGTTCGGCTGGATGGTCAGGATGAAGGCGCGACCCGGGTCGTCGCTACGTCGGCCGTGGAAGGTCTGCCGCAGGCGTCCCGTGAACTGGTCACCGGCCGTCTGCACCACCACCGGGTCGCCCGGAGTCAGCCGGACGCCCTGCAGGGATGGCGGGGCCTCGGGCAGGATGATCGCGATATCGCCATCCTCCGTGTGACCGAGATAGCCGTGCAGGTCATGGCGATCGTTGTTGGCGAACAGGCGAAGATCCTCGCGACGATCGCTACCCATGCGCCGATCCAGGGACAGATCGGCGCCGACTTCCTCGAGGTAGGCCTCGGCTGCTCGGCGCTGCTCGTCGCTGATGAACGAATTGTCGATCCAGTCGGAACTCATGACCCGGCCCTCCGTCGCGCTTTGATGTCTCCCATCGTAATCCCGCGCCCTGACCGTGCCAACGATTTGTCGAACCGATGGCGTTTCGTCGGCCCGACGTCGGGACCTCGTCGGTACCAGCGTTGCACCGGGTTCGGCCGGAAAACGCGTCAACGACGAGTGGGATGGGTTAAGTGGGCGTTTCTGCGTGCGACAGGGATGAACGACGATGTTGATGCTCGAGCGGAGGGACTTGGGGACTGGTTGGTTAAGGACTGAACGCGGCGACTCGTCCGCCACGGACACGAGTGGAATGAGTTAAGATGGCTGCCGTTCAATTCAGATAGCGGATCTTTCATGAATGATATGCCCCCTTGCCCCCAGTGTGGTTCGACCTTCACCTACCATGACGGAACGCTGTACGTCTGCCCGGAGTGCGGGCACGAGTGGTCGGGCGATGCGAGCGACGGGGGCGAGGATGCCGCGCCCGCCGCACGCGATGCCAACGGCAACCCGCTGGCCGACGGTGATACCGTGACCGTGATCAAGGATCTTCGCCTCAAGGGCGGGTCCGGGACCGTGAAGGTGGGTACGAAGGTCAAGAACATCCGTATCGTCGAGGGCGACCACGACATCGACTGCAAGATCGAGGGCTTCGGCCCGATGAAGCTCAAGTCGGAGTTCGTCAAGAAGGCCTGAGGAACGTGGCCGAATCCGGGCAGACGGGAGACGCGAGATGAGCCGACGCAAGACATTGCCGGTGCAGAAGATCTCCACCGGAGAGGTGGTCGACGCCTGCGACCGGCTGTGCCGCACGATCCGGGGAGCCGGTTTCGTCCCCGATACCGTGGTGGCGGTCGCCCGTGGCGGCTTCATGCCGGCGCGCTTCGTCTGCGACTTCCTGGGCATCTCCCGCCTGCTGAGCGTCAAGGTGCAGCACTACGGCGCCGGGGCGCAGATGCAGCAGCGCGCGGAGGTGACCAGCCCGCTGGGCAGCGAGATTCGCGGCGAGCGCGTGCTGGTCGTCGATGACGTCAACGACAGCGGCGAGACCCTCCAGGCCGCCCGTCCGTATCTCGAGGGGCTCGAGCCGGCCGAGATCCGCACGGCGGTGCTCCACGAGAAGACCAACACGGCCTGCCGAGCGGACTTCGCGGTCCACTCCATCGACGAGTGGCGCTGGATCCTCTACCCCTGGGCGGTGGTCGAGGACGTCGGCCAGTTCCTGCTCGACATGGAGCCGGCGCCGGCCACGCGCGCGGATGCATTGTCCCGCCTGGCTGCCGACCACGGCCTCTCGCTGGATCCGGCCGAGCTTGACCGCGTCCTGTTCTTCCGCGACATTCACCTCGGTCGGAGCTAGAACGGGTCCAGCGAGAGGTCAGTACGTCACCTCGCGCACCTTCCGGACCCGGTCGGGCGGCCCGATCAATTCGACCAGTCCCTCGTACGTGACCGGCAGCTGGTGGCAGACCGAACCGTCCGCCGTGCAAAGGACCGGCGAGTGCCGGCCACCGTGACAATGCGAGCACAGGGCGATGAAGCTCGGCCCCTGCGCCTCGAAATCCACGTAGATGCCTCCTCCCTCGAACGCCGTTCGTCGGCTTGCCTTTTCTTTCCACGTGGCCGGCCATTGCGGTGGCGGCACGAAGGCCGGCAGATAGCGCGCGGTGACGCCCGGGGTGAGCGCATCGAACGCAATGGGCCGGTCTGCCTCGGGGAAGCGGATGGCGAGAGGGGGGAGCGCGTCCGGTGGCCGGCCACGGTTGTCGATGCGCACCAGGTAGTACAGGTACTGGTCCGGCTGCTCGAGCGGCTCGCCGAACGCGGTCAGGGGCCCGGCATCGACACGCGAGACGTGTGAACAGCCGCCGAGAAGGAAGGCGGAGGTGAGCAGGGCGAGCGTCAGGAGGGGTTTCATGTAGTGCCGTCCCGCGGGATGCCGATATGTGATGCCTGTCTGGAGTCTAGGCTCCCTGGCCGCCGGTCGCCGTGAATACCGCCTGGGTCACCAGCGCGCCGGCCGAGAGCAGCATCCCCAGCCACGGCACCCACCGCGATACGTTCGGCACGTCCTCGGGCTGTCCCCGGCGCTTGAGCACGATCAGCGAGGCGTTCACCACGACGAAGACCGCCAGCATGATCGCGCTGGTGACATTGGCCAGCGTCTTGAGCGGCAGGAAGAGGGTGAGCAGAAGCACGACCGCCGTCACGGCCACGGTGGCGACCACGGGCGTGTGCGTGAACGGGCTGACGCGCCCCAGGATCGCCGGCGCCCCGGCGCGATCACGGCCCATGTCCATGATCAGCCGCGTGGCCATGATGATCTGCCCGAGGGCGCCGTTGACGATGATGAACAGGCTGATCAGCCCGAGAGGCACCCCGGGGTGCCCCTTGGCTTCCACCACGGCCACCAGCGGGGCGTGGGCGAGCGCGAGATCGTCCGGCGAGAGCACGCTGGTGGCGGCGATGGCCACCAGGGCGTAGATCACCAGCGATATCACCACCGCGGCGATGATCGCTCGCGGCAGGTTGCGCTTGACGTCGTGCACCTCCTCGGCGAGGTTCGCCATGTCTTCGAAGCCGATGAATGAATAGAAGGCGAGAAACGCGCCGAGGAACAGGCCGGCGAGCATCCCTGTCTCGAGACCCGCCACCGTGCCGGCGAGGGTGACCGGGGCGTCGGCCATGTCGGGAGCGGCCAGCCAGACGACGTAGCCGAGACCGCCGATGCCCAGGAGGGTGGTGATCGCCATGAACCAGGCGCTTTCACGCATGCCCGCCACCGCCACGGCCCCCAGGGCGAGGGTGACGGTCACGATGGTCACCCAGGCGGGAATGTCGAGGAACAGCGAGGAATAGCGCTCGAACCCGGTGAGGATCGTGGCCCCCGAGACCATGCCGGTGACCGCCAGCCCCCAGCCGACGGCGGACGACAGCCAGGGCCGCCCGAAGGCCTGCCGCGAGTAGTCGATCGGGCCGCCGGCCTCGGGGATGCGAGCGGTCAGTTCACTGAAGGACAGGGCCGTGAGCGAGGCGACCAGCGCGGCGAGGACGAAGGCGAAGGGCGTGAGCAGGCCGGCGGCACCGGCCACCTCGCCGATGACCACGTAGATGCCCGCCCCGAGGATGGTGCCGAGCCCGTAGAGCGTCAGCAGGACCGGGCCCACCTCCCGTCGGAGCACGGGCGGACGGGGGGCGGGCAGGCCGGCGGGTGTGGATTCCTGGTCTGACATGTCCGAACGATGCGTCCTGTCGCGTTGGGCCGATGTCGGCTGTGAGTTCCGGCCATCCTGTTTGAAGCGTAGCCCCATTGCCGCGCAACCGTCGAATGGAGCGCGAGGACAGGCCGGGGCATACCGCGGGGCGGGGCAGGCAGTTTCCGCACTCTTCCCGGGGTAGACTGTCGTGGTTTTCCCCAGCGGCGATTCCATGCGCAGATTCATTCTTCCGCTATTCACCCTATCGATCGCGCTTTTTTTCACCGGCTGCGAGTTCGACTCCCGGCCCGTGATCGAGTCCCCCGATCAGACCGGCGTGCTCGTCGTGGCGACCCGCAACGCCGGGACGACCTGGTACGTCGATGGCGAGGGCCAGCCGGCCGGGCCGGAACACGATCTCGTCACGGCCTTCGCCGAAGGGCAGGGGTGGGCGGTGCACTGGCGGCTGTTCGAATCGACGGCCGAGGTGATTCGTGCGCTGGAGGAGGGGGAGGTGCACCTGGCCGCTGCCGGGCTGACCCACCTGCCGGAGCGCGATGCCTATCTTCATCCGGGGCTGGCCCACACCCGGGTCGTCCCGCAGGTGGTCTGCCATCGCGAAGACCGCCCCCTGCCGCTCTCGCCGAAGGAACTCGGGCGCGTCGAACTGCGGGTCACGGCCGGCTCGAGCTATGCGGGGCTGTTGTGGGAGTTCGCGGCCTCGGACCCCGATATCCGTTTCCGGGAGGATCCCGTGCAGAGCACCGAGGTCCTGCTGACCCGGGTGGCACTGCGTGAACTCGACTGCACCGTGGCGGACTCGAACATCGTGCGGGTCGTGCGGCGGCACTGGCCGCACCTGGACGTGGCCATGGAACTGGGGGCGCGGCAACAGACCGGCTGGTACATGTCGCCGGGGCAGGCTGCGCTTGCCGAGGCATCGCGGGCCTGGCGACAGAGCGAGGCCGGCGAACAGGCCGTCGAGCAGGTGCGGAATCGCTACTACGCCTATATCGACGAGTTCGATTTCGTCGACTGGCGGGCGTTGAACCGGCGGCTCGACGAGCGCCTGCCGCAGTTCCGGGACGAGTTCGAGCGCGCGGCCCGGATCACGGGCATGCCCGCCGACCTGCTGGCGGCGATGGCCTACCAGGAGTCTCACTGGGATCCCGAGGCGACCTCGCCGACCGGCGTGCGGGGCATGATGATGCTCACGCGGTCGACCGCGCGCTCCCTGGGCGTGGAGAACCGTCTCGACCCGGCCGAGTCCATCGAGGCCGGGGCGCGCTACCTGGCCGATCGCCACGATCGGCTGCCGGAGGACATACCCGAGCCCGACCGGACCTACCTGGCCCTGGCGAGCTACAACATCGGACGCGCCCACGTGCTCGATGCCAGGGATCTTGCCCGGGCGCTGGGCAAGGACCCGGATTCCTGGACCGACATGCGCGAGGTGCTGCCGCTCAAGGCCGACAAGCGCTACTACCCGCAGACGCGGCACGGCTACGCCCGCGGCTACGAGCCGGTCCGGTACGTGCAGCGCATCCGGAATTACCGCGACGTGATAGCCGGGGAGTTCGATTCGGACCCGGGCATGGGTGCCGGCATGTTGCGCGCCTTGCCATGAAAAAAAGCCCCGGGGACCGCCGTCCCGCGGGGCTGTCGGATGGCTGACAGGAGGGGCGATCAGTAGTCGGTCTCTTCCTCGACTTC
This sequence comes from Guyparkeria sp., assembly GCA_041690375.1. Lineage (GTDB taxonomy): Bacteria > Pseudomonadota > Gammaproteobacteria > Halothiobacillales > Halothiobacillaceae > Guyparkeria. Next base: position 6,256 of record JAWLHL010000009.1, read on the forward strand.
GTCGCCCGCTTCCTCCGCCTCGCCGCCCATCTCGTCGGTGGCTTCTTCCACTTCGTCACCGGCCTCTTCCATGGTCTCGTCGATCTGTTCGCCGGCCTCTTCGGCCGGACCTTCCTCATCGGCGCAGCCGGCCACGGTCAGGCCGAGTGCCATCATCAGTGCGATCAGTGCATTGCGTGCGTTCATGGTTTTCTCTCCCTATCGTGCCGGCACGGCCGGCGGTTGCTTCTCGGATCGGATTGACGATGCAGCATTCGCCGCAGGGCGGTTTCACCCAACCGCAGTGGCATTGGAGAGTTCAGCGGATGACAGGTTCAGAATCCGTCGACCCGCATGACCTCGTCGCGCGAAAGTTGCCCCGGGCGCGGCCAGACGTCCCTGGCCTTCCTGCCGATGGCGACCATGAAGCTGATCAGGTGATCCTCGGGCAGGTCGATCAGGCGGCCGACCGCCTCGTAATCGAAGCCGTCCATCGGGCAGGAATCCAGTCCCATCTCGCGCGCGGCGAGCATCAGGGTCTGCCCGGCGATGCCGCAGCTTCGCATCACCTCGTCGCGCTCGACATCAGGGCGACCGCGGTAGTAGGCGTCGATCGCCCCGCTCATCATTTCCCGTACGTCGGCCGGCGCATCCTTCCAGACACGCGCGGCATCGTGTTTCCAGACGTCGAGACGGCCGCATAGGATCACCAGCATGGAGGCATCGGTCACCTGGGCCTGGTCCCAGGCGACCTCCCGGATCTGCCGGCGACGCTCGGGGTCGCGTACCACCACGAATCGCCAGTGCTGCAGGTTGAAGGCCGTGGGAGACTTCATGGCCAGCTCGATCAGCCGGTGCTGCTCCACCTCGCTCAGACGATGGTCAGGGTCGAACGCCTTGACCGAACGGCGGCTCTCGATCGCCTCGGTTACCTGCATCTTCTTGCCTCCCGGTCGGGTGAATCCTGTCCGGGAGTGTAGGTGGTCGCGGGCGATGTTGCCGGACGGCGATCAGAAGGATTTTCCGCGCAGGGCGCGGAGCAGGGCACGTGCCTGCCTGGCGGGCTTGTGGTGCGGGTTGAGTTCGCGCTCGGCCCGACGCTGCTCGGCGACCAGCCGGCGCTTCTCGATGCTCTCGGGAGTCTCCCGGTACATCCGTTCGGCCTCGCTGGCGGGGCCACGCCTGGGATTGAGGGACTCGATGTCGACGATGAAACGCATGCCGCCCTTGGTGATCGTGAGGCGGTCACCCGGGCGAACGGCCTTGCCGCGCTTGGTGACTGTCTGCCCGCCGAGTTCGATCTTGCCGCCGTCGATGGCCGCGGCGGCGAGTTGGCGTGTCTTGAAGAAGCGCGCGGCCCAGAGCCAGGTGTCCAGCCGCTGGCTGTCACCCGCGGAGTCGGGCCGGTTGCGTTCGGGTGTCGGGGAAGCGCGTTTTTTCACGGATCGGGCTGAGGTTCCGGGGGCAGGTGCGTTAAGCTCTCGGGAACGCACGGCGGGCCCCAACGGGGCCATGCGCGCGATCCATTTCTTCTGGAGGCATCATGCAACTCGAACTGATCAGCTTCAAGCTCTGTCCCTTCGTTCAGCGCTCCGTGATCACCCTGATGTACAAGGAGGTCCCGTTCGACACGACCTTCATCCGGCTCGACGACCCCCCGGAGTGGTTTCGGGATATCTCGCCGCTGGGCAAGGTGCCGGTGCTGAAGGTCGACGACACGGTGCTGTTCGAGTCGGCGGTGATCAACGAGTTTCTCGACGAGTCCTTCGGCGAGCGGATGCTGTCCTCGAACACCCTCGAGCGGGCGCAGCAGCGCGCCTGGATCGAGATGGGCTCGGCGGCCATCTTCGCGATGTACGGCACGATCACCGCGCCGACGCAGGAAGCGAGCGAATCCAAGCGCAACGAGCTCGAACGGCTGTTCCGTCACATCGAGCGCCACCTCTCGGACTACCCGCCGATGCCGTACTTCTCCGGCAGCAGCCTCTCGCTGGTCGATACCTCGTTCGCGCCGCTGTTCCAGCGCCTGTTCCAGCTGCCGCAGACCCTGCTCGACTGGAGCGACTACCCGGCGACCACCGGCTGGGGTGAGCGGCTGGCTTCCGAGCCGGTCGTTCAGCGCTCCCTGCCCGAGGACTTCGAGACCCTGTTCCCGGAAGCCCTGCGCAAGCAGAACGGCTGGTACGCCCGGCAGTACCTTACCGGGGAGTCCGGCGAGCCGGGCTGAATCGCCGGGAGCCCGGTCGGCGGCTGGTTCAGCCGCCGTCGGCCGTCCCGGTCAGTCGACGGTTGAGCGCGGAGCCCAGTCCCGCGCCGATCACGATGCCGGCGCCCACCCAGACGGCAAACCCCTTGCCTTCGCCGAGCATGGCCAGCGCCGTTCCGGGGCAGACGCCGGTAACCGCCCAGCCGATGCCGAACAGCACCGCGCCGATCGCCAGTCCGCGCTTGAAGGGCTTGTGCCGGATCGAGATCGGCCTGCCCGTGTTCCGCGCTCGCCAGCCGAATCGCCAGGCCAGCGCGGTCAGCAGGGCCCCGACGGCTACCGCCGAGGCGATCACCCACAGCAGGCGCAGATCGTCTAACAGCAGCAGTTCGCTGATCAGCTCGGGGCTGGTCGCACCGGCGCGACTGAGCAGAAAGCCGAAGCCGATGCCGAAGAAAAGGAACAGGGCGTTATTGCGGTAGGCGGTCATCTTTCACACCCCCAGGAGCCAGGCGGCGAGCTGGGCGGTGGCCACCGCGACGGCGAAGAAGATGGCCGAGGCGGTCAGGCTGGCCGGAGCGAACATGGCCACGCCGGCGATGGTGTGCCCGGAGGTGCAGCCTCCCGCCTGGCGCGCGCCCTGGCCGATGCGCAGGCCGCCGGCGGCCCACCATGCAACCGAACCCAGGCTCGAGTCCGGCACCAGGGCGGTGTAGAACGTGCCGAATTCGGCCGGCGTGCCCTGCCAGGCCGGCTCGCCGTCGGTCAGGCCGGCAATCAGCCCGCCGAGCACGATGCCGACCAGGAAGACGAGCCGCCAGTCGGCCTGGCGGCTGCCGCGGGAGAGCAGGCCGGCGATCTGGGCAAAGCCCGTGGAGCAGGAGAGCGGCTGGTCGGTGGTCCAGCGCTGGGCGAAGGCGAGCAGGCCGATCATGCCGCCGACCAGCGCGGCCGGCCACAGCGGAGACTGCAGGGGGGAAAGCAGGCTGGTCAGTGCGTCGAGCATCGCCGTGGTCTCACCATTCATCCATTGGGGAATGGCAACCATAGCGAGGATCCCCTATCCGCGCTAACACATGTTTTTCTATGGTCATTACCTGGCCTAGCACCCGGTGGGCGCAGGCAGGGCGAGGGCCGGTCAGCTCCCCGAGCGCGTCTCGTGCTCGCCCTTTTCGGGGAGGGTGATGTTGAGCTCGAACAGCTCGAACTGCTCGTTGTGCTCGACCTCGAACTTCACCGCGTCGTCCGCCACGTCGACGTACTTGCGGATCACCTCGAGGATCTCCCTCTGCATCTCCGGCAGGTAGTGCGGGGCGGCGTGCTGTCCCTGGGCGCGCTCGTGCGCGATCAGGATCTGCAGGCGCTCCTTGGCCACCTTGGCGGACGGCGCCTGAGAGCGCGAACGAAAGATATCCAGCAGTCCCATCGGCTTAGCTCCGGCTGAACAGGCGACCCAGGAAGGATTTCTTCTCGGTCTCGATGAAGCGCATGGGGCGTTCCTCGCCCAGCAGGCGCGCGACGGCATCCTCGTAGGCCTGGCCGGCGTCGGTGTTGTCGTCCAGGATCACCGGGCGGCCGGCGTTGGAGGCCTGCAGCACGGCGTTGGACTCGGGGATCACGCCCAGAAGCGGCACGGCCAGGATCTCCAGCATGTCCTCGACCGAGAGCATCTCGCCGGTGCCGACCCGGTCGGGGGCATAGCGCGTGATCAGCAGGTGTTCCTTGATCGCCGTGTCCCCTTCCTTGGCGCGGCGGGACTTCGACGCCAGGATGCCCAGCATGCGGTCGGAGTCGCGCACCGAGGAGATCTCGGGGTTCGAGACCACGATCGCCTCGTCGGCGTAGTACATCGCCAGTTGCGCGCCACGCTCGATACCGGCCGGGGAGTCGCAGACAACGTAGTCGAAGCCCTCGTTCTTCAGGTCGTCGAGCACCTTGCCGACGCCTTCCTCGGTCAGGGCGTCCTTGTCCTTCGTCTGCGAGGCGGGCAGGACGTAGAGGTTGTCGACCTCCTTGTGGCGGATCAGGGCCTGGTTGAGCGCCGCCTCGCCCTGGATCACGTTGACCAGATCATAGACCACGCGCCGTTCGACGCCCATGATCAGGTCGAGGTTGCGCAGGCCGACGTCGAAATCGATGACGACGGTCTTCTTGCCGGCCATGGCCAGACCGCTCGAAATGGCGGCGCTGGTCGTCGTCTTGCCAACGCCGCCCTTGCCGGAGGTTACCACCAGGATCTTGGACACGGATTCCACTCCCTAATCGCGATGAAGATTGACGGTCGCCCGGTTGTGCCGAACGTCGCCGAAACGGGTGTCGACAGCGTTCTCGACCTGTCCGAACTTTGCCATAAAGCGTCCCGGTATCCTACCGGTCCGCTCGGTGATCAGTCGAACGCGTGGACGACCAGTTGGCCATCCGCGAGTTCGACCACGACCCGCTTTCCCCAGGCGGGGTGGCGGGCGAGCTGCTCGCCGTCGAGAAACGTCCCGCAGATGGCGATGATCTCCGGCTCGAACTGTTCGCAGAAGATGCGTGCCTGCGCCATTCCGCCTGCCCCGGCGGCCGCCGTTCCCTTGAGCGTGCCGTGGATGTAGATCGAGCCGTCGGCCACCACGCGCGCCCCGGCGCCCACGGTGTTCATGACCACCATGTCCTGCCCGTGCGCGTAGAGCTCCGTGCCCGAGCGAACCGGGTGGCGCAGCACCATCGGGCTGACCGCGCCGTTCGCCGGCTCGTTCGTTGCAGGCGAGGGGGCCTTTTCGGGTTCCGCGGGCTCGGGCTTCTCGGCAGGGGGCGCTTCGGGCGGCGGTGCCGTCTCGGCGGCCGGGACCCGGTCCGGGGTGGGCGCCGGGGCGTCGAACACCGGCAGCTCCGCCCCGCGGGCCTGGGTCTTCTGCTGCTCGTTGCCGTGGACCACGCCCACCGGTTCCAGGCGGTAGTTGCGCAGCAGGCTGACCAGGGCCGGGAAGTCGATCCACTTGCCGCTGTCCTCGATGGCGGCGAGATCGATCACGCAGGGTGAGCGTTCGTCGTTGACGCCCGGGTTGCCGAAGCGTTCGCTGAGGCTGCGGGTGAGCTTGAGCAGGTGGGTCTCGAACAGGCGTACATGGACCACGTCCAGTGGCTTCCGGTCGATCTCTAGGGCCGCTGCGGAAGCCTTGCCTGCTTTTCTGGGGGAGAACGTCATGTCGTGGCCTGGTGGTCGTCCTGAACGTTGTTCGGTGTCTCGCGGCGGTCAGCCCGTCAGAGTCGGCACAGGGCCAGCCGGAACTCGATGTCCTCGTGAACCTGGCGAGGGTGGCCGGTCTGCCGGTCCAGGGTCATGAAACGGACCGTGAAGCGGTGCTTGCCGGCGCTGATCTCGGGGTAGAGGTCGGCACCGTCGTCGATCATCACGCGCAGCATCTGGTACGGCGTCGCGCTCTCGATGCTCTGCTGGAGAAAGCCCTCGTCGGCGGTCACGGACATGGTGTCGACACTGTTGCGAATCAGGCTGATCACCAGTTCGTTGGCCGCGCGGATGTCGGCGAAGGGGGCAAGCCAGACGTCGAGGTCCTCGCGGCGCTGTGCCTCGGGCAGCCCCAGCCAGTAGTGCAGGCCGGGAATGTCGAATTCGCAGAGGGCGCCGGGGATCGAGGCCCGCTGGCGCACGGCGTTGAGCAGCTCGTGGTTCTTGAGGTGGGCGCCGGGCTGGGCCTGGTAGGCATGCAGGGCACGGATCAGGTCGTTCTGTTGACCGAGCAGGGCATCGAGCTTCTCGCGGTCGACGCCGGGCGCGTTGCCCATGTTCATCAGCCGGCCCTGCTGGCGCTCGAGTTCCTTGATCAGCTCGCGCTTGATGTCGATGCGCGAGAGGACGTCGGCCGCCTCGAGCAGGAGCAGGACCGAGCAGAGCGTGTCGTTTCGCGACGCGCTCTCCAGGTGGTGGTCGATCCGCGTGAACAGGTGATCGAGCCGCAGGCAGGCCCGGATACGCTCGTTCAGCGGTTGCTCGAAGATTTTCAGGGGTGCGTTCCGATCCATTGGATGCCGATGTGGTTCGATTGTGGCCCGCCCGGGGCGGGGGCGCCGGGACACGGCCCGGCAGGCCCGCTCCGGCGGGAGCCTTGTCCTTCATTCTCGATCCGACGGCGCGATAACACAACAGTCCGTGCTGCCGGAGGCTGTCCCGTGCCTCAGTCCGGTTCGTACCCCAGGATCGGCGCGAGCCAGCGCTCGGCCTCCGAGCGCGACCAGCCCTTGCGCCGGGCGTAGTCCTCGACCTGGTCCTGGCCGATGCGCCCCACGCCGAAGTAGCGCGCCTCGGGATGGGCGAAGTACCAGCCGGAGACCGCCGCGCCCGGGTACATGGCGTACGAGTCGGTCAGACTGATTCCGACCCGATCCGGGTCGAGGAGTTCCCAGAGCAGGCCCTTTTCGGTGTGGTCCGGGCAGGCCGGGTAGCCGGGGGCCGGGCGGATGCCCTGGTACTTCTCGGCGATCAGCTCGTCGTTGGAGAGCGCCTCGTCGGGCGCGTAGCCCCAGAACTCCTTGCGCACCCGCTCGTGCAGGCGCTCGGCGAAGGCCTCGGCCAGCCGGTCGGCCAGCGACTGGAGCAGGATGGCGTGGTAGTCGTCGTTCGCCTGCTCGAAGCGCTTGACGTGTTCCTCGATGCCGATCCCCGTGGTCACCGCGAACCCGCCGATCCAGTCCTTGATCTTCGTGCCGGTCGGCGCGACGAAGTCGGCGAGGCACTGGTTGGGCTTGCCCGCCGGGCGCGGCATCTGCTGGCGGATGTGGTGCAGGGTGGTCTTCACGCCCTGGCGCTTCTCGTCGGTGAACACGCGGATGTCGTCGTCGACCGAGGCGGCCGGCCAGAAGCCGTAGACGGCATTGGCGGTCAGCCACTTCTCCTCGACGATCTGCCGGAGCATGACCTGGGCGTCGTCGAAGAGCTTCTTCGCCTCGGTGCCCACCTTCTCGTCGTCGAGGATCTTCGGGTACTTGCCGAACAGCTGCCAGCTCTGGAAGAACGGCGTCCAGTCGATACGTTCGACCAGTTCCTCGAGCGGGTAGTCCTCGAGTACATGCACGCCCGGCTGTTGCGGTGCGACCGGGGTGTAGTCCTCGAAGGAGACGCGCTGGCGGTTGTCGCGCGCGGTCTCGATCGAGACGCGCTTGCCTTCCTTCTGGTTGGCCTGGCGGCGCTCGACCACCTTCGCGTACTCGGCCTCGACTTCCTCGACGAAGGCGGCCTTGTTCTCGCCGAGTAGCTTGCTGGCCACGCCCACCGCGCGCGAGGCATCCAGCACGTGGACGACCGGATGGTCGTAGACCGGGTTGATCTTCAGCCCCGTGTGCAGCTTGGAAGTGGTCGCTCCGCCGATCATCAGCGGGATGTCGAAGCCCTGGCGCTTCATCTCGGCGGCGACGTTGACCATCTCGTCGAGCGACGGGGTGATCAGGCCGGACAGGCCGATGAGATCCGCGTTCTCCTCGCGCGCAGTGTCGAGGATCTTCTGCGCGGGGACCATCACGCCCAGGTCGACGATCTCGAAGCCGTTGCACTGGAGCACCACGCCGACGATGTTCTTGCCGATATCGTGGACGTCGCCCTTGACCGTGGCCATCACCACCTTGCCGGCCGACTGGACCTCGCAGGATTCCTCCTCCATGAACGGCAGCAGGTGGGCGACGGCCTTCTTCATCACCCGCGCGGACTTGACCACCTGGGGCAGGAACATCTTGCCGGCGCCGAACAGGTCGCCGACGACGTTCATGCCGTCCATCAGCGGGCCCTCGATCACGTGCAGGGGGCGCTCGGCGCGCAGGCGGGCCTCCTCGGTGTCCTCGACCACGTACTCGTCGATGCCCTTGACCAGCGAGTGCTCGAGGCGCTTTTCCACCGGCCACTCGCGCCAGGCGAGATCCGGCCCGGAGGACTTCTCCCCGCCGGAATCGCGGTAGCGGTCGGCGATCTCCAGCATGCGGTCGGTGGCATCGTCCCGCCGGTTGAGGACGATGTCCTCGACCGCCTCGCGCAGCTCGTCCGGGATCTCGTCGACCACCGTGAGCTGGCCGGCGTTGACTATCCCCATGTCCATGCCCGCGCGGGTGGCGTGGTAGAGGAACACGCTGTGGATCGCCTCGCGCACCGGCTCGTTGCCGCGGAAGGAGAACGAGACGTTCGACACCCCGCCGGAGACCAGCGCGTGCGGCAGGTGCTCCTTGATCCAGCGCGTGCCCTCGATGAAGTCGACAGCGTAGTTGTTGTGCTCCTCGATCCCCGTGGCGATGGCGAAGATGTTGGGATCGAAGATGATGTCCTCGGCCGGGAAGCCGATGCCGGTCAACAGATCGTAGGCCCGCTGGGCGATTTCGCGGCGGCGCTCGAGGCTGTCCGCCTGGCCCTTCTCGTCGAAGAGCATCACCACGGCGGCCGCCCCGTAGCGCTGGACGATGCGGGCGTGCTCGATAAAGGCGTCCTCGCCTTCCTTCAGCGAGATCGAGTTGACCACCGCCTTGCCCTGCACGCACTTCAGGCCCGCCTCGATCACCTCGAACTTCGAGGAGTCGATCATGATCGGCACCCGCGAGATGTCGGGCTCGGCGGCGACGAGATTCAGGAAGCGCTGCATCGCCTCGACGCCGTCGATCAGCCCCTCGTCCATGTTGACGTCGATGATCTGCGCGCCGTTGTCCACCTGCTGGCGGGCGACGTCCAGCGCCGCATCGAAGTCGCCTTCCTTGATCAGGCGGCGAAAGCGCGCCGAACCGGTGACGTTGGTGCGCTCGCCGACGTTGACGAACAGCGAGTCGGAGGTGATGTTGAACGGCTCGAGGCCCGACAGCCGGCAGGCGACCTCGCGCTCGGGCAGGCGGCGCGGGGCGACGCCCTCGACCCGGCGTGCCATCTCGGCGGTGTGCGCCGGGGTGGTGCCGCAGCAGCCGCCGACGATGTTGATCAGCCCCGAGGTGGCCCACTCGCCGATCGACTCGGCCATGGGGTCGGCCTCGAGATCGTATTCGCCCAGCTCGTTGGGCAGGCCGGCGTTGGGATGCACCGAGACCGGGTATTCGCTCACCCGCGCGAGCTCGGCGACGTACTGGCGCAGCAGGTCCGGGCCGAGCGCGCAGTTCAGACCGATCGACAGCGGCCGGGCGTGGCGCAGGGAGTTGTAGAACGCCTCGGTCGTCTGGCCGGAGAGCGTGCGCCCGGAGGCGTCGGTGATCGTCCCGGAGATCATCACCGGCCAGCGTTGGCCGCGGTCGGCGAACAGTTCCTCGAGGGCGAACACCGCCGCCTTGGCGTTGAGCGTGTCGAAGATGGTCTCGATCAGGAAGATGTCGACGCCGCCCTCGATCAGCCCCTCGGCCGACTCGCGGTAGGCCTCGACCAGCTCGTCGAAGCTGGTGTTGCGGTAGCCCGGGTCGTTGACGTCCGGGGAGATCGAGGCGGTGCGGTTGGTCGGGCCGAGGATGCCGGCGACGAAGCGCGGCTTGTCCGGAGTCTCGGCGGTCTTCGCGTCGGCGACCTTGCGGGCGATCCGTGCTGCGACCACGTTGATCTCCCGCGAAAGGTCTTCCATCCGGTAGTCGGCCATCGCGATGCGGGTGGCCGAGAAGGTGTTCGCCTCGATGATGTCCGCGCCGGCGTCGAGGTACTGGCGGTGGATGTCCTCGATGACGTCCGGGCGGGTGAGCACCAGCAGGTCGTTGTTGCCCTTGAGGTCCACCGGCCAGTCGGCGAAGCGCTCGCCGCGGAAGTCGGCTTCCGTGAGCTTCGCGTTCTGGATCATGGTGCCCATGGCGCCGTCGAGCACCAGAATGCGCTCGCGCATCAGCTCGCGGAGCTGGTCGAATACGGGGTGGTCCTGATCGATCGATTTCATGGGCGACAACGCGTCCTGGCCTCGGCCTCCCGCCGGCAGGGGCGGGAGGCCCCGGAAGCAGTGTCCGGACGGCCGTGAATGTAAGGGTGCAAGAGGCGCGCAGTATAACGCAGTGGTCGGCGGCGCGTCGCGGACCCCGGGATCAGTTCCGGCGACGATTCTGTTTGCGCTGGAGCTGGCGCAGGCGGATGAATCGCTGCGCCCGTCGGCGACGCTTGTGCAGGGTCAGGTGCAATCGCCACAGCACGCGGATGACCGTGAAGCCGACGAGGGCGCTGGCGAAGGAGAGGGTCAGCAGGCCGGTGCCCAGCGGCAGCCAGATGTAGGGCAGCTGGCTCATGGCGTAGCCGATGCTCATCACGCCCTGTTCGCCGGTCGGCGGGTCCAGCGAGGCGCCGGTCAGGAAGGCTCCGACCTGGTAGGCGATCCAGAGCAGGGGCGGGATGGTCAGGGGGTTGGTCACCCAGACCATGGCGATGGCCAGCGCGATGTTGACCCGCATCACGATCGCCCCTGCCGCGGCCATCAGCATCTGGCCGGGCAGCGGGATGAAGGCGAGGAACAGCCCCAGCGCCACGCCCCCGGAGACCGAGCGGCGGTTGAGGTGCCAGATGTTCGGATCGCCGAGGAACTGCGCGACCGGCTTGAGATACGGCTGGGAGACGATCCGGTGGCGATTGGGTGTCAGGCGACGGAAGAACTTGCGTGGCATGTCGGGCCTCGTCTTGCTTCGTCGGGAAGCGGCAGGCGCCGGCGGCTCGAAGCGAGTGCCGGGTATTCCATCGGTCCGCCTACACGCTCTTGAGCAGATCGCGCACCTTTCGGCTGAGCGCCATGTAGTCGCGTTTCTCGGCTTCGCTGAGCTCGCCGATCACCCGGTGGCGGAACCCGGCCAGCGCCCGGTCGGCGTCGTCGATGCGGGCATGGGCCCTGGGCAGGAGCCAGATGGTCTTGGCACGCCGGTCGGATTCGGAGATGCGCCGCTCGATCCAGCCGCCTTTCTCCAGGCCGTCGAGCAGCTTGACCAGGGTCGGGCCCTCGATGGCCAGCTCGCTGGCCAGTTCCTTCTGCGTGCGCCCCTCGCCCTCGTCGCGCAGGATGCGGATTACCGCCCAGGCCGAGGCGGTCAGGCCGAATTCGGCCAGGATCTCGTTGACCTGCACGCGCCAGAGGCGCGACACGTCGAACACCAGCCGGGTGATCTCGTCTTCCTGCTGTTGGATCGGGTTCGTCATCTCGGGCATCGATCGCTGTCATGAGGTGGAAACGGGGGCATGATCTCATCATGCCGTTGCCGACGCCACGCGGAGCTGTCTGCCAGTGTCGCGGCCGGCCGGACCAGATTGCCGGGACAAGGGGTTTGCGGTAAGATTTTGCGCTTGAATCGGGCCCTTGGGTCCACCGCCAACCTACCATTTCAACGGTTATTGAATGACCAAGTTCGTCTTCGTCACCGGTGGGGTCGTCTCGTCCCTGGGCAAGGGTATCACCGCCGCCTCGCTGGGCGCTCTGCTGGAGTCGCGCGGCCTGCGCGTGACCCTCATGAAGCTCGATCCCTACATCAACGTCGATCCGGGCACCATGAGTCCCTTCCAGCACGGCGAGGTGTTCGTCACCGACGACGGGGCGGAGACGGACCTGGATCTGGGTCACTACGAGCGCTTCGTGCGCTCGCCGGTGGGGCGGCGCAACAACTTCACCACCGGTCGGGTCTACGAATCGGTCATCCGGCGCGAGCGCCGCGGCGACTACCTCGGCGGCACCGTGCAGGTCATCCCTCACATCACCGACGAGATCAAGCGCCGGGTGGAGGAAGGCAGCAAGGGCTACGACGTCGCTTTGATCGAGATCGGCGGCACGGTGGGCGACATCGAGTCCCTGCCGTTTCTCGAGGCGATCCGTCAGCTGGGCGTGGAGATGGGGCGCGACCGCGCGATCTTCATGCACCTGACGCTGGTGCCGTTCATCAAGGCCGCCGGCGAGGTCAAGACCAAGCCCACCCAGCACTCGGTCAAGGAGCTGCGCTCGATCGGCATCCAGCCGGACGTGCTTGTCTGTCGCGCCGAAGAGACGCTGCCCGAGGACGAGCGCCGCAAGATCGCGCTGTTCACCAACGTCGAGCATGACGCGGTGGTCTCGGCGATCGACGCGGACACCATCTACCGTATCCCGCGCCTGCTGCACGCGCAGAAGCTCGACGAGACCGTGCTCCGCAAGCTGCACATCAATGCCGGCCCGGCCGATCTCTCGGAATGGGATCGCGTGGTCGAGGCCCAGACCAAGCCGGACCGCATCGTCGATATCGCCATGGTGGGCAAGTACGTCGACCTGGTCGATGCCTACAAGAGCGTCAACGAGGCGCTGCTGCACGCCGGCATCCAGACCCGCACCCGCGTGAACATCCACTACTTCGACTCCGAGTCGTTCGAGCGCGACGGCGTCGGTCGCCTCGAGGGAATGGACGCCGTTCTCGTGCCGGGTGGGTTCGGTTCGCGCGGGGTGGAGGGCAAGATCGCCGCGGTGCGCTACGCCCGCGAGAGCGGCAAGCCGTACCTGGGCATCTGCCTCGGCATGCAGGTGGCCGTGATCGAGTACGCCCGCAACGTCGCCGGGCTGGCCGGCGCGCACTCGACCGAGTTCGCCCCCGAGGCGGAGAACCCGGTCATCGCCCTGATCACCGAGTGGCGCGACGAGCAGGGTAACCGCATCGAGCGCAGCGAGGACGCGGACCTGGGCGGCACCATGCGCCTGGGCGCCCAGCGCTGCCGGATTACGCCGCATACGCTGGCACACCGGATCTACGCCAGCGACGAGATCAGCGAGCGTCATCGCCACCGCTACGAATTCAACAACGGCTATCGCAAGGCGCTGGAGTCGGCGGGCATGGTGTTCGCCGGCTGGTCGGCCGAGAACGAACTGGTCGAGACGGTCGAACTGCCGGACCACCCGTTCTTCTTCGCCTGCCAGTTCCACCCGGAATTCCGCTCCACGCCGCGTGACGGCCATCCGCTGTTCATCTCCTTCGTGAACGCGGCCCACACCCAGCGGGTGGGGCAATCCGAGGCCCAGGAAGACGAATGACCATGAAACTGCTCGACTTCGAGGTCGGACTCGACCAGCCGCTGTTCCTGATCGCCGGTCCCTGCGTGATCGAATCGGCGGAACTGGCGCGCGAGACCGCCGGACGGCTCAAGGAAATGGCGGATACCGCCGGCATCCGGCTGATCTACAAGAGTTCCTTCGACAAGGCCAACCGCTCCTCGACCGAAAGCTACCGCGGCCCGGGCCTGGAGCGCGGGCTGGCGATCCTCGAGGACGTCAAGCGCGAGTTCGGTCTGCCGGTGATCACCGACGTCCACGAGGACACGCCGCTCGAGGAAGTGGCCTCCGTGGTCGATGTGCTGCAGACCCCGGCCTTCCTCTGTCGGCAGACCAACTTCATCCAGAACGTGGCGCGCCAGGGCCTGCCGGTGAACATCAAGAAGGGCCAGTTCCTCGCGCCCTGGGACATGGCCAACGTGGTCGAAAAGGCCCGCGCGGTGGGCAACGACCAGGTGATGGTCTGCGAGCGCGGCGTCTCCTTCGGCTACAACACGCTGGTTTCCGACATGCGCGGCCTGGCGATCATGCGCCAGACCGGCGCGCCGGTCGTCTTCGACGCCACCCACTCGGTCCAGCAGCCGGGCGGGCAGGGCAAGGCCTCGGGCGGGCAGCGCGAGTTCGTGCCGGTGCTGGCGCGTGCCGCGGTGGCGGCCGGGGTCTCCGGCCTGTTCATGGAGACGCACCCGAACCCGGAGAAGGCGCTCTCCGACGGGCCCAATGCCTGGCCCATGGACCAGATGGCCGAGCTCCTGGTGACGCTGACCACGCTCGACCGCACGGTCAAGGCCTCCGGCTTCCCGGAGAACGCCTACCTCGGCATCGACGAGTGATGCCCCGGCCGGCGTTGCCGGCCAGACACAACCCGGCCCGGCCGTCCCGTCGACCGAGGACGGCCGGGCCCCGATGAACGACGCTACGAATTTCGCACACAGGGGAGACTTTGCATGGCAGCCATCGAGCGAGTGCACGCACGAGAAGTAATCGATTCACGCGGCAACCCGACCGTCGAGGCCGAGGTCCACGTTGCCGGCGGTTTCATGGGGCGTGCCATCGTGCCATCCGGTGCCTCCACCGGCGCCCGCGAGGCGATCGAGCTGCGTGACGGCGACAAGTCCCGCTTCCTCGGCAAGGGCGTGACCCGCGCCGTGGCCAACGTCAACGGCGAGATCAACGACGCCGTCAAGGGCATGAACGTTCACTCGCTGTCGGACATCGACAACAAGATGATCGAGCTCGACGGCACCGAGAACAAGTCCCGCCTCGGGGCGAACGCGATCCTCGCCGTCTCGCTGGCCGCCGCACAGGCCGGGGCGCTGGTGCGCAACGAGCCTCTGTACGCCTACCTCGGCGGCGAGTCGGCGGTGACCCTGCCGGTGCCGATGATGAACATCATCAACGGCGGCGAGCATGCCGACAACTCCATCGACATGCAGGAGTTCATGATCATTCCGGCCGGTGCGCCGAGCTTCTCCGAGGCGCTGCGCTACGGTGTCGAGGTGTTCCACGCGCTCAAGCAGGTGCTGGCCGCACGCGGCCTGTCCACCGCCGTCGGTGACGAGGGCGGTTTCGCCCCGGACCTGCCGTCGAACGAGGCGGCGATCGAGGCGATCATGGAGGCGATCGAGAAGGCCGGCTACACGCCGGGCAAGGATGTCTTCCTTGGTCTGGACGCCGCGAGCTCCGAGTACGTCAAGGACGGCAAGTACGTCCTGGCCGGCGAGAACCGCACCCTGGACGCCGCCGGCATGGTCGATCTCCTGGCCGAGTGGGTGGAGAAGTACCCGATCCTGTCGATCGAGGACGGCATGGCCGAGGACGACTGGGACGGCTGGGCGCTCCTGACCGAGCGCCTGGGCGACAAGTGCCAGCTCGTGGGCGACGACCTGTTCGTCACCAACGAGAAGATCCTGCGCGAGGGCATCGAACGCAAGATCGCCAACTCCATGCTGGTGAAGGTCAACCAGATCGGCACCCTGACCGAGACGCTGGCGGCCATGCGCCTGGCGCAGGAGAACGGCTACAGCAACGTCGTCTCCCACCGCTCGGGCGAGACCGAGGACACCACCATCGCGGATCTCGCCGTGGCGACCAACGCCGGTCAGATCAAGACCGGCTCGCTGTCGCGCTCCGACCGGATCGCCAAGTACAACCAGCTGCTGCGCATCGAGGAGCGGCTCGGCGATCGGGCGCGTTTCCCGGGCCTGTCGGCGTTCGGCCAGTAAGGCGGGCCTTCGGCCTCCGGGATGCGCTGGCTGACCCTGATCCTGCTCCTGATGCTCGCGGGCCTGCAATGGCGGGTCTGGTTCGGCGATGCCTCCGTGGGCAACGTGCGGGAGAAGGAGGCGCGGCTCGAAGCACTGGAGTCCGACCTGCGGCGCCTGGAGATGCGCAACGAGACCCTGGCGGCCGAGGTGGAGAGCCTGAGGCAGGGCGTGGCCGCGGTGGAGGGCCAGGCACGCCTGAACCTCGGTTTCGTGTACCCGGACGAGCACTTCTTCCAGGTCATCGAGGCGGTGCGTCCGGACACCATCACGCCGGCCCAGCTCGGCGACACCCGCGTCCCGGATTTCGTCCCCGATGAATGAGTCGCTCCACCCGCTCCCGATGCCGGTGCTAGGGGGCTCGATGCGCGCGGACCCGAGCCCGTCGGTTGTCTCGTGAAGGCGATCGACTTCCGAGAGGGCGGGGGTGCGCCGACACCAATCGAGGCCGGGCGCTGGTGGCTGCTGCTGCCGGCGGCGGGTTTCGGTCGCCGCATGCGGAGCGACACGCCCAAGCAGTACCTGTCCATCGCGGGGCGATCCGTCCTGGATCTGACCGTCTCGCGGTTCCTCTCGATCCCCGGACTGGCGGGTATTGTTCTCGTGTCCGCGCCGGATGCCCCGGCCGACGCCGTCAAGGGAGTCGATGTGGGCGGCGTGCCGCTGTGGCTTGTCGCCGGGGGTGAGACACGGGCCGAGAGCGTGCGCAACGGTCTCGCCGCCTTTCGCGAGCGCTGGGCGGAGATGGCCCCCGGGGACGACGCGGCCGACGGGCTGGGTGAATGGGTGATGGTCCATGACGCGGCCCGTCCCTGCGTGCGTCCGGAGGATGTGCGCCGGTTGCTGGAGACGGCCCGGGCGCCGGAGGGCGCGTTGCTCGCCGCGCCGGTGGGCGACACCATCAAGCGGGTGGATGCGCACGGCCGGGTCGCCGAGACGGTGGACCGGGGCTCGTTGATGCGCGCGCTCACGCCGCAGATGTTCCCGGTCGGCGTGGTGCTGGCGGCGCTGGAGGCGGCCATCGCCGGCGGCCGGGAGGTCACCGACGAATCCTCGGCGCTGGAGCAGTCGGGGCTCTTCCCGCGGCTGGTCGAGGCGGCCGGCGACAACCTGAAGATCACGCACCCGGAGGACCTGGCCATCGCCCGGGCGATTCTCCGCGAACAGGGGGCGCTGCAATGAGCGAACTCGCCATCCGCGTCGGTCATGGCTTCGACGTGCATGCATTCGAGCCCGGCGACCACCTCTGGATCGGCGGTTGCCGCATCCCGTTCGACCGTGGATTCCGCGCGCACTCGGACGGGGACGTGCTGCTTCACGCGATATGCGATGCGTTGCTGGGCGCGGCGGGGCTGGGTGACATCGGCCGGCACTTCCCGGACACCGATCCGGCCTGGGAGAACGCCGACAGCCGCAAGCTGCTCGGACGGGTGGTGGCGATGCTGGCCGAGTCGGGCTGGTGCATGGAGAACGTCGACGGCACGGTCATCGCCCAGGCGCCGAAGCTCGCTCCCTGGATCGAGCCCATGCGCGAGGCGATCGCCGCCGCGCTCGGTGCGGAGGCAAGCGCGGTGAACGTCAAGGCGACCACGTCGGAAAAGCTGGGCTTCACCGGCCGGGGGGAGGGGATCGCGGCCGAGGCCGTCGCCCTGATCCGGCGATGCCCGCCGCGCCCGGCGGATTGATTTTGGGGGGGCAGGCAAGTAGGCTTGTCGCCCGTTTCGGGGACCCGGTTCGTTGGACGAGTCGGGTCCGTGTGAACGAGATTACCTGGTAAAGCAAAGTGGAACCATCGGATGCGTAAACCGATTGTCGTAGGAAACTGGAAGCTCAACGGGTCCGAGGCGGACAACGAGGAACTGGTCTCGGGAGTCCTCTCGGAGATGAGCGACCTGGCCGGGATCGACGTGGCCGTCTGTCCGCCGTTCGTCTATGTCCCGCAGGTCGTGGGTCTGGCGAAGGGGACGGCCCTGGGCGTCGGTGGTCAGAACTGCTCGGAGCAGTCCGCCGGAGCCTTTACCGGCGAAGTCGCCCCCGAGATGCTGTTCGACGTCGGCGCACGCTACGTGATCCTGGGCCACTCCGAGCGGCGCGCCCTGTACGGCGAGACCGACGAGATCGTCAGCGAAAAGGTCAAGGCGGCCCTGCATGCCGGGCTCACGCCGATCCTCTGCGTCGGCGAGACGCTCGAGGAGCGCGAGGCCGACGAGACCGAGGCCGTGGTTCGCCAGCAGCTCGCCGCCGTGATCGCCGGCAACGGCATCCGGGCCTTCGAGCGCATGGTCATCGCCTACGAGCCCGTCTGGGCGATCGGCACGGGGCGGACGGCAAGTCCGGAACAGGCCCAGCAGGTCCATGCCTTCATCCGCGGTCAGCTGGAGACGCACGACGCCGGGGTGGCCCAGTCGGTGCGCATCCAGTACGGCGGTTCGGTCAAGCCGGGCAACGCCGCCGAGCTGTTCGGCCAGCCGGACATCGACGGCGGCCTGATCGGCGGGGCCTCTCTCAAGGCCGAGGACTTCCTCGGCATCTGTCGCGCCGCGGCAGACACGGTAGGTTAAATCATGACGACAATCGTACTCATCGTTCACGTACTCCTGGGCCTGGTCCTGATCGGGCTGGTGCTGATCCAGCATGGGAAGGGCGCCGATGCCGGCGCGGCCTTCGGTTCGGGCGCTTCCGGCACCGTTCACGGGGCTCGTGGGCCGGCGAACACCCTGCAGAGGGTGACCGGCTGGATGGTCGTGGCCTTTTTCGGCACCAGTCTGTTGCTTGCCTACGTAATCAACACTTCCCAGGAGCCCTCGAGCGTGGTAGATTCTGCACCCGTTTCCGAGAGCGGAAGCGAGTCCGGCGAAGTCGAGCGCACCCCGTCCGACGAGCCGGCAGAAAAGCCGACCGACGTCCCATCCCCGAACTCGGCGGCACCCTCTGGGCAGGAAGACGGCAGCACCCAATCGCCGTCGGATGTGCCCGGACAGTAACGGCGCGCAACAGCCGTTACGGCCGGATCAAGCGATGATCCGGTTGACGTTCAAAGCGGACGTGGTGGAACTGGTAGACACGCTATCTTGAGGGGGTAGTGGCGAAAGCCGTGTGGGTTCGAGTCCCACCGTCCGCACCAAACACACTTTTCCGGTTCGATTCGTTATCCTTGTACGCTTAGTCAGTGAGCGTGCAGGGGAGTCGAACGCGCTGAAAAAACTCCGCCGGCCCTGCCCAGCGGATTTCGAGCAAGAGGGTGTCAGATGCTTGAAGGCTACATTCCCATCCTGATCTTCTTCGGTGTGGCCACCCTGTTCTCCCTGGGGCTTCTGGTCGTCGGCCAGGTTCTGGCACCCAAGCGGCCCGACGCGGCGAAGAACGATGCCTACGAGTGCGGTTTCGCTCCCTTCGAGGACGCCCGCATGAAGTTCGACATCCGCTACTACCTGGTCGCCATCCTGTTCATCATCTTCGACCTCGAGATCGCCTTCCTGTTCCCCTGGGCCGTCGCCCTGGAGGACATCGGCGGCTTCGGCCTGGGTGCGATGGCGATCTTCCTGGGCGTGCTGGTGATCGGTTTCATCTACGAGTGGAAGAAGGGGGCGCTGGAATGGGAGTAGAAGGCGTTCTCGAGAAAGGCTTCGTCACCACCTCGGCCGACAAGCTGATCAACTGGGCGCGCACCGGCTCGCTCTGGCCGATGACCTTCGGCCTGGCCTGCTGCGCCGTCGAGATGATGCACGCGGGCGCGGCCCGCTACGACCTCGACCGCTTCGGCGTCGTGTTCCGTCCCAGCCCGCGCCAGTCGGACGTGATGATCGTCGCCGGCACGCTGGTCAACAAGATGGCCCCGGCCCTGCGCAAGGTCTACGACCAGATGGCCGAGCCGCGCTGGGTGATCTCGATGGGGTCCTGCGCCAACGGTGGCGGCTACTACCACTATTCCTACTCGGTCGTGCGCGGCTGTGACCGGATCGTGCCCGTGGACATCTACGTCCCCGGCTGTCCGCCGACGGCCGAAGCGCTGCTCTACGGCATCATCCAGTTGCAGAACAAGATTCGCCGCACGAACACCATCGCGCGTGCCTGACGGCCAGTGGCAAGTATTTTGAGGGCAGCCCGACCTATGAATTTGCAAACGGCCCTGAAAGAGACCATCGGCGAGTTCATCGTCGACCAGACCATCGACCGTGGTGAAATGACCATCGAGGTGGCCGCCGCGAACTGGCGAGAGGTCGCCTCGCGGCTGGAATCGAGCGAGGCGACTCGCTTCGAGCAGTGCGTGGATCTCTGCGGCGTCGACTACCTCGAGTACGGTCGCGGCGAGTGGGCCGGCGAGGAGACCGTCTCCTATACCGGCTACAGCCGCGGGGTCGAGCCGAACACGAGTGGCTGGCTCAAGTTCGGCGAGGAGCCCGATGCCGGCGACCTGGGACGTCCGCGTTTCGCCGTCGTCGCGCACCTGCTGTCCTACACGCACAACTGGCGGCTGCGCGTGCGCGTTTACTGCCCGGACGACCAGGCGCCGTCGGTCCCGTCGGTGGTCCCGGTATGGGCGGGCGTGAACTGGTTCGAGCGCGAGGCGTTCGACCTGTTCGGCATCCTGTTCGAGGAGCATCCGGACCTGCGTCGCATCCTGACCGACTACGGCTTCGTCGGTCACCCGTTCCGCAAGGACTTCCCGCTGATCGGCCACGTCGAGGTGCGCTACGACGACGAGAAGCAGCGGGTCGTCTACGAGCCGGTGTCGATCGAGCCGCGGGTGCTGGTGCCGAAGGTGCACCGGGAAGACAGCCGCTACATTGACCTCGACGAGGGCTGATAGATGCCGGAAATCGCCAACTACACCCTGAACTTCGGTCCCCAGCACCCGTCCGCGCACGGCGTGCTGCGCCTGGTGCTGGAGATGGACGGCGAGACCGTCGTGCGCGCCGACCCGCACATCGGTCTCCTGCATCGCGCCACCGAGAAGCTCGCCGAGAGCAAGCCCTACAACCAGTCGATCGGCTACATGGACCGGCTCGACTACGTCTCGATGATGTGCAACGAGCACGCCTACGTGCGTGCCATCGAGCAGCTTCTGGATCTCGAGATTCCCGAGCGCGCCCAGTACATCCGCGTGATGTTCGACGAGATCACCCGGATCCTGAACCACCTGTTGTGGCTGGGTGCGCACGCGCTCGACATCGGCGCCATGGCCGTCTTCCTCTACGCCTTCCGCGAGCGCGAGGACCTGATGGACTGCTACGAGGCGGTCTCGGGGGCGCGCCTGCACGCGACGTACTACCGCCCGGGCGGCGTGGCGCGCGACCTGCCGGATTCCATGCCGCAGTACGAGCCCTCCAAGTGGCACAGCGAGCGCGAAGTCCGGCGCATGAACGAGGCCCGCCAGGGCTCGCTGCTCGACTTCCTCGAGGACTTCACCGAGCGGTTCCCGAAGTACGTCGACGAGTACGAGACGCTCCTGACCGACAACCGGATCTGGAAGCAGCGCACCGTCGACATCGGCATCGTTTCCAAGGAGCGGGCGCTGCAGATGGGCTTCACCGGCCCGATGCTGCGCGGGTCGGGCGTCGAGTGGGACCTGCGCAAGCACCAGCCCTACGCGGTATACGACCAGCTCGACTTCGATATCCCGGTGGGCAAGAGCGGCGACTGCTACGACCGCTACCTGGTGCGCGTCGAGGAGATGCGCCAGTCCAACCGCATCATCCGCCAGTGCATCGACTGGCTGCGCAAGAATCCCGGCCCGGTGATGGTGGACGACCACAAGGTGGCCCCGCCGCGGCGCGAGGAACTCAAGGCGGACATGGAATCCCTGATCCACCACTTCAAGCTGTTCACCGAGGGGTATACCCTGCCCGAGGGCGAGGCGTACGCGGCGGTGGAACACCCCAAGGGCGAGTTCGGCATCTACCTGGTTTCCGACGGGGCGAACAAGCCCTATCGCCTGAAGATCCGCGCGCCGGGCTTCGCGCACCTTTCGGGTCTCGACGAGATGTCGCGGGGCCACATGCTGGCCGACGTCGTGGCGATCATCGGTACCCAGGACATCGTATTCGGAGAGGTCGACCGCTGATGAGCGAAAGCAAGCTTGATCTGCTGACCGAGCACTCCCGCAAGGAGATCGATCAGTGGCTGTCGCGCTACCCGGAGGACCGCAAGCAGTCCGCGGTTCTCGCCGCGCTGCGCATCGTGCAGCACCAGAACCAGGGTCACGTCACCGTCGACCTGATGGACGCGATCGCGGAATATCTCGAGATGGAGCCGATTTCCGTCTACGAGGTGGCCTCGTTCTATTCGATGATCGAGACCAAGCCCTGCGGCCGCCACCACGTCTCGGTGTGCAACAACATCGCCTGCATGCTGATGGGCGGTGACGAGATCCTCGACTACTGCGAGAAGAAACTCGGCATCAAGGTTGGAGAGAGCACTCCCGACGGACGCATCCTCCTGAAGAAGGAGGAGGAATGCCTCGCCGCCTGCGGCGGCGGACCGATGATGCAGGTCGACCATGTCTACTACGAGAACCTGACGCCGGAAAAGGTCGACGAGATTCTCGACAAGCTGGATTGACGCCATGAGTTTCAACAAAGCCAGTTCGACAGCCGTCTGCTTCGCCACCCTCGAGCACGAGAAGCCGTGGTCACTCGAGGCCTATCTCGAGTCCGGCGGCTACCAGGCCTGGAAGAAGATCCTCGAGGAGAAGACCGATCCGGCGCTGATCATCGAGGAGGTCAAGACCTCCAACCTGCGCGGGCGCGGCGGCGCGGGCTTCCCGACGGGGCTGAAGTGGTCGTTCATGCCGCGCAACGCCCCCGGGCAGAAGTACATCGTCTGCAACTCGGACGAATCCGAGCCGGGCACCTTCAAGGATCGGCAGATCCTGATGAACAACCCGCACGCGCTGGTCGAGGGCATGGCGATCGCCGGTTACTCCATCGGCGCGACCCGCGGCTACAACTACATGCGCGGCGAGTTCTCCGACCTGGTGTTCCAGCGGTTCGAGCAGGCGGTGGCGGAGGCCTACGAGTACGGGATGCTGGGCAGGAACATCCAGGGCTCGGGCATCGACTTCGACCTGGCGGGGTCGCTGGGCGCCGGCGCCTACATCTGCGGCGAGGAGACCGCGCTGCTCGAGTCGCTCGAGGGCAAGAAGGGCCAGCCGCGCTTCAAGCCGCCGTTCCCGGCCAACTTCGGCCTGTACGGCCGGCCGACCACGGTCAACAACACCGAGACGCTCTCGTCGATCCCGGCGATCATGCGCAACGGCGGGCAGTGGTTCGCGGATCTCGGCGTGCCCAACAGCGGCGGGGTGAAGATCTGGTCGGTTTCCGGTCACGTCAACAAGCCCGGCGTGTTCGAGATCCCGATGGGGACGCCGTTCGCCGACCTGCTCGAGATGGCCGGCGGCATGCGCGACGGCAAGAAGTGCAAGGCCGTGATCCCGGGCGGGACGTCCTCGCCGGTCATTCCGGGCGACATCATGCTCGAGACGAACATGGACTACGACTCGATCGCCAAGGCCGGCACGTTCCTCGGCTCGGGCGGGCTGATCGTCATGGACGAGGACACCTGCATGGTCAAGGCGCTGCGCCGCATCGCGCAGTTCTACTACCGGGAGTCCTGCGGCCAGTGCACCCCGTGCCGCGAGGGGACCGGCTGGCTGTTCCGCATGCTCAACCGCATCATCGACGGGAAGGGCAAGCTGGAGGACCTCGACCGCCTCGACGACGTGGCCAGCAAGATCGAGGGACGCACCATCTGCGCGTTCGGCGACGCAGCGGCCACGCCGGTCCGGAGCTTCATCAAGCACTTCCGGCCCGAGTTCGAGTACTACATCAAGCACGGCCACAGCATGGTCGATGGCAAGGCGAACGCGGCGTGAGCCGCGGCCTGCAACCAGGTTTCCAGGTATGAGTGACGAGCAGATTACCTTCGAAGTCGACGGCATGACCCTCAAGGGCAACCCCGGGGACATGCTGATCGAGGTGACGGACAAGGCCGGGATCAACATCCCGCGCTTCTGTTATCACCGCAAGCTGTCGATCGCGGCCAACTGCCGCATGTGCCTGGTGGAGGTCGAGCGCGCGCCCAAGCCGCTGCCGGCCTGTTCGACGCCGATCTCCGAGGGCATGAAGGTCCAGACCCGCAGCCCCAAGGCAATCAGCGCCCAGCGCTCCACGATGGAGTTCCTGCTGATCAACCACCCGCTGGACTGCCCGATCTGCGACCAGGGCGGCGAGTGCGAGCTGCAGGACGTGGCCATGGGCTACGGCGAGGGCGTCGGGCAGTACTCCGAGGCCAAGCGCGTGGTCAAGGACAAGGACATCGGTCCGCTGATCGCCACCGACATGACGCGCTGCATCCACTGCACCCGCTGCGTGCGATTCGGCGAGGAGATCGCGGGCCTGAAGGAACTGGGCGCCACCGGCCGCTCGGACCAGATGGAGATCGGCACCTACATCTCCAAGAGCGTGACCTCCGAGCTCTCGGGCAACGTCATCGATCTCTGCCCGGTGGGCGCGCTGACCGCGAAGCCGTCGCGCTACACGCACCGCCCCTGGGAGCTGGTGCAGCACAAGCACATCTCCACCCACGACGCCTTCGGCTCGAACCTCTACCTGCACACCCGCGATGCGCAGGTAATGCGCGTGGTCCCGCGCGACAACGAGGCCGTCAACGAGACCTGGATCGCCGATCGCGACCGCTTCGCCTACACGGGCCTGGTCACCGAGGACCGCCTGACGCGCCCGATGGTCAAGCGCGACGGCGAGTGGAAGACCGTGAGCTGGGAAGAGGCGCTCGAGGTGGCCGCCAAGGGCATCCAGGAGGTCGTCAACCAGCAGGGCCCGACCTCGCTGGGCGCGCTGGTCTCGCCGAACGCGAGCCTCGAGGAGCAGTACCTCGCGGCGCGCATCGTTCGTGGCATGGGTTCGAACAACATCGACCACCGCCTGCGCCAGACCGACTTCTCCGGTGACGCCGACGACCCTGTCATGCCGTGGCTGGGGATGGACATCCCGGCGATCGCCGGACTCGACGCGGCGCTGACCGTGGGCCTGGCGGTTCGCGAGGAAGTCCCGCTGTTCGGTCATCGCCTGCGCCAGGCGGCGCTGGACAACGACGCGCGCCTGACGCTGGTTCACCCGTACCGGCAGGGCCTTACCTTCCCGGCACGCCAGGTCGCCTCGGACGAGGCGGGCGGCGGGCAGCTCGGTACGCTGATCGCGCTGGTCCGGGCCGCCGGCGGCGAGATCCCGGCTTCAATGGCCGACTGGCCGGAAACTGCCGTCGACGAGGCCGCGGCGATCGTCAACGAACTCAAGGAAGGGGCGCAGAGCGCCATCTTCCTCGGCGCCGTGGCCCAGAACGCCCCGGAATTCGCCGCCATTCGCGCACTGGCTTCCGAACTCGCGCGCCTGACCGGCGCCCAGCTGGGTCTGTTGGCGCAGGGCGGCAACGCCGCGGGCGCCTGGCTGGCCGGGGCGATCCCGCATCGCGCCGCGGGCGGATCGGCCGCCGTCGGCCACGGCCGGTCGGCCGGCGAGCTGCTCGCCGAGCCCTGCGACGCGATGGTGCTTCTCGGCGTCGAACCCGAGCACGACAGCGCGGCCGGCCGGCGAGCCGCGGAGGCGCTGGAGAAGGCCGGTTGCGTGGTATCCATCACGAGTTATGTCACCCCGTCCATGAAGCGTTACGCGGACGTGCTGCTTCCCATGGGCACCGCGGTGGAAACCGCGGGCACGTGGGTCAACGGCGAGGGTCGCTGGCAGTCGGTCAACGGGGCCGTGCGTCCGTTGGGCGATGCCCGCCCGGCCTGGAAGGTGCTCCGCGTGATGGGCAACCTGCTGGATCTCAATGGCTTCGACTACATGGCGGTCACCGAGATCCGTCGTGAGCTGCAGTCGCTCTGCCAGGACGTGTCGCTGGACAACCGGACGGCCGCTCCTGACCAGGCGCGCTTCGAGCTGCCGGCCCGCGAGGCCGGACAGGGCGGCTACCGCCGCGTGGCCGCCGTCGGCATGTACAGCGGCGACCCGGTCGTCCGCCGGTCCCCGGCGTTGCAGGCGACCGAGAAGGCCGAGGAGCAGCGGCACGTGCTGGTCAACCCGGCGGACGCCGAGCGCGAGGGCTGGGAGGACGGCGCGACCGTGGCCGTCGAACAGGACGGTGCGAGGGTCGAACTGCCGCTGCGCGTCGACGATAACGTCACTCCGGGAACGGTCGTGGTGTTCGGCGGCGCGCACAGTGACGCGCTGGCGCCGCGAACCGGCCGGGTCGAGATTCACACGGAGGTGGCCGCATGATCACGGAATGGCTTTCCCCGGTCATCGGGTGGATGTCGCCCGGCTGGCAGTACTTCGTCGTCCACGTTCTCCTGACGCTGGTCATCGTCCTGCCGATCGTGCTCGCCGTCGCCTACCTGACGCTGGCCGAGCGCAAGGTCATCGGCTACATGCACGTGCGCATCGGCCCGAACCGGGTCGGCCCCCGCGGGCTGTTCCAGCCGTTCGCGGACGTGTTCAAGCTGATGTTCAAGGAGGTGATCACCCCGACGGTCGCCAACAAGTTCGTCTTCTACCTCGCGCCGGTCCTGATCCTGGTCGCCGCGCTGGTCGCCTGGGCGGTCATCCCGTTCGACGACGGCTGGGTGCTGGCCGACATCAATGCGGGCCTCCTGTACGTGCTCGCCATCGGCGCGGCCGGCGTCTACGGCGTGATCCTCGCCGGCTGGGCGTCGAACTCCAAGTACGCGCTCCTCGGCGGCATGCGCTCGGCGGCCCACAAGGTCGCATACGAGCTGGCGATGGGCTTCGCGCTGGTCGGCGTGCTGATGGTCTCGGGCAGCCTCAACCTCTCCGAGATCGTGCGTGGCCAGGAGGGCAGCATCATCCACTGGTACTGGCTGCCGTTGCTGCCGATGTTCGTGGTCTACTTCGTCTCCGGCGTGGCCGAGACCAACCGCGCGCCGTTCGACATCTCCGAGGGTGAATCCGAGATCGTCGCCGGCTTCCACGTCGAGTACTCCGGCATCGCCTTCGCGCTGTTCATGCTGGCCGAGTACGCGAGCATGATCCTGATCTCGGCGCTGGCCGCGGTGCTGTTCCTCGGCGGCTGGCTGTCACCGTTCCAGGGGACCTTCCTTGAGCCGGCGTTCGCCTTCGTGCCGGGCATCGTCTGGTTCCTGCTCAAGATCTCGTTCCTGCTGTTCGTGTTCATCTGGCTGCGGGCGACGTTCCCGCGGTTCCGGTACGACCAGATCATGCGCCTGGGCTGGAAGGTATTCATCCCGCTGACCATCCTGTGGATCGCGGTCGAGGGCGTGTTCTTCTATTTCGAACTCGGCCCGTGGTTCGGCTAAGGGGTAGCTTGCAATGAACGCGATCAAGCATTTCTTCAAGACCTGGTTCCTGTGGGAGCTGTTCCTCGGGATGTCGGTGACCGGCAAGTACTTCTTCGGTCACAAGTACACCGTGCAGTACCCGGAGGAAAAGACGCCGCAGTCGCCGCGTTTCCGTGGCCTGCACGCCCTGCGCCGCTACGCGAACGGCGAGGAGCGCTGCATCGCCTGCAAGCTCTGCGAGGCGGTCTGCCCGGCGCTGGCGATCACGATCGAATCCGAAGAGCGCGAGGACGGCACGCGCCGCACCACGCGCTACGACATCGACCTGTTCAAGTGCATCTACTGCGGGTTCTGCGAGGAAGCCTGCCCAGTGGATTCCATCGTCGAGACAAGGGTTTACGAGTACCACTTCGAGAACCGTGGCGAGAACATCATGACCAAGGAAAAGCTCCTGGAGATTGGTGACCGCCTCGAGCCGCAGATCGCGGCGGACCGGCTTGCGGACGCCGCCTACCGCTAGGCGGCCTCGGATTACCCGTTGGCACCGGGACGTGGTAACGTCCGCCGGCGCCATGCGCGGGTGATAGGGAAAACAACGAATACAAAGGTCAACCGGCTACGGGGCGGGTGAACCGCCTCCAGCAGAAGGATAGTCATGTCGCTCTATCAGATACTCTTCTACGTGTTCGCCTCGGTGGCGGTGATTGCCGCCGCCCGGGTCGTGACGGTGAAAAACCCGGTGCACGCGGCGCTGTACCTGGTGCTGACGTTCTTCTCCACGGCGCTTATCTGGGTCCTGATGGAGGCCGAGTTCCTCGGCATCGTGCTCCTGCTCGTCTACGTCGGCGCGGTGATGGTGCTGTTCCTGTTCGTGGTGATGATGATCGACGTCAATCTCGCGCCGCTGCGGGAAGGCTTCGTGCGCAACCTGCCGGTGGGCGTGTTCGTCGCGCTGGTGATGATCATCGAGCTGGGGCTGATCCTCGGCCCGGCGACCTTCGGCCTCGAACTGTACCCGGCGCCCGAGCCGGCCCCGGCGGACGCCGGCAACACGCTGGCGATCGGCCAGGTGCTCTACACCAAGTTCGTCTACCCGTTCGAGATCGCGGCCTTCATCCTCCTGGTGGCGATCGTCGCGGCCATCGCCCTGGCGCACCGCCGGCGTCCGGGCGTGCATTACCAGGACATCGACGCCCAGGTGCGTGTACGCGCCGCCGACCGGGTTCGCATCGCCGAGCTCGATGCGGACAAGACCCGCCGGGGCGATCTCGCCGGCGACGCGGCCAACAAGGAAAAGGAAGAGTCATGATCAGCCTGTCCGAATTCCTGATCTTCGGCGGCCTGCTGTTCTCGATCAGCGTTGCCGGGATTTTCCTCAACCGCAAGAACGTGATCGTGCTGCTGATGGCCATCGAGCTGATGCTCCTGGCCGTGAACGTGAACTTCGTCGCGTTCTCGCACTTCTCCGGCGATATCGACGGGCAGGCGTTCGTCTTCTTCGTGCTGACGGTGGCCGCGGCCGAGGCGGCGGTCGGTCTGGCGATCCTGGTGACGCTGTTCCGCAACCGTCGCACGATCAACGTCGAAGACCTGACCGAGATGAAGGGCTGATCCCATGGAAAAGTTTTATCTTGCCGTCGTGCTCGCCCCGCTGATCGCCTCGATCATCGCGGGCCTGTTCGGGCGCCAGATCGGTCGGGCCGGCGCACACTGGGTGACCATCATCGGCGTGGCCGTGTCGTTCGCCGCGTCGCTGTACGTGTTCTACATGCACGTGTTCGGCGGACTGCCGACCTTCGACGGCACCGTCTACACCTGGATGGCCTCGGACCTGTTCGAGTTCAACATCGGGTTCCTGGTCGACAACATGACCGCGATGATGATGGTCGTGGTCACCGGCGTCTCGCTGATGGTGCACATCTACACCATCGGCTACATGCACGACGACCCGGGCTACCAGCGCTTCTTCAGCTACATCTCGCTGTTCACCTTCTCCATGCTGATGCTGGTGATGGCGAACAACCTGCTGCAGCTGTTCTTCGGCTGGGAGGCGGTCGGCCTGGTCTCCTACCTGCTGATCGGCTTCTGGTACAAGCGCGAGTCGGCCATCTTCGCCAACCTCAAGGCGTTCCTGGTCAACCGCGTGGGCGACTTCGGCTTCCTGCTCGGCATCGCGATGATCCTGATGTACGCCGATACGCTGCATTACGCCACGCTGTTCGAGCGGCTGCCGGATCTGGTCGACATGAAGGTCGAGTACCTGCCGGGCGTCGAGTGGTCGGTGGTCACCGTGATCGCGATCCTGCTTTTCATCGGCGCGATGGGCAAGTCGGCCCAGGTGCCGCTGCACGTTTGGCTGCCCGACTCCATGGAAGGCCCGACCCCGATCTCCGCGCTGATTCACGCGGCGACCATGGTCACCGCCGGCATCTTCATGGTGGCGCGCTTCTCGCCGCTGTTCGAGCTCTCCGACGCGGCGCTGTCGTTCATCCTCGTCATCGGGGCGATCACGGCGCTGTTCATGGGCCTGCTGGGCATCGTGCAGAACGACATCAAGCGCGTGGTCGCCTACTCGACGCTCTCACAGCTCGGCTACATGACCGTCGCGCTGGGCGTGTCCGCGTACGGCCCGGCCCTGTTCCACCTGATGACCCACGCGTTCTTCAAGGCGCTGCTGTTCCTGGCCGCCGGCTCGGTGATCATCGCACTGCACCACGAGCAGGACATGCGCAAGATGGGTGGCCTGGCGAAGAAGCTGCCGATCACCTTCGTCACTTTCCTGGTCGGTGCGCTGGCGCTGATCGGGTTCCCGGGCACGTCGGGCTTCTATTCCAAGGAATCGATCATCTACGCGGTCGAGGCCTCGACGCTGCCGGGCGCCACCTTCGCCTACTGGGCGGTGTTCGCGGGCGTGTTCGTCACCGCGTTCTACACCTTCCGCATGATGTTCCTGGTGTTCTTCGGCCAGCCGCGGATGAGCGACGAGGAGTACTCGCACGTCAAGGAAACGCCGAAGGTGGTCACCGTGCCGCTGGTCCTGCTGGCAGTGCCGTCCCTGGTGATCGGGTTCCTGGTGATCGAGCCGATGCTGTTCGGCGGCTACTTCGACGATTCGATCCGCGTGCTGGCCACGCACGGCGCAATGGCCGTCCTCGAGGAGAAATTCCACGGGGCCTGGGACATGTTCGTCCACGGCTGGGCCACCTCGGTGGTCTGGATGGCCCTCGCCGGAGTGGGGCTGGCCGCGCTGATGTACCTCGGCGCACCCAAGACCGCCCCGGCCGCTGCCGCCAGGGCGCTGGCCTGGCCGCGCCGCGTGCTCGAGGAGGGCTACGGCTTCGACTCGTTCAACAACACGGTGATCGCCGGCGGCTCGCGGCTGCTGGGCCGCGGCCTGTGGAAGGGCGCGGACCTGCGTGCGATCGACGGCTGGCTGGTCAACGGGTCGGCGGCCGTGGTCGGTCGCATGGCGCAGATCTGGCGCCGCGCCCAGACCGGCTACCTCTACCACTACGCGTTCGTCATGATCCTGGGCCTGATCGGCCTGATGACCTGGATCGTGTTCCTGAACCCGTAACGACAGAACATATACGAAGGATAACGGTTCGATGCTCACTTCCTGGCCGATATTGAGCCTGCTCGTCTGGCTGCCGATTGCCGCCGGCCTTGCCGTCATGCTGTTCGGGGAACGCCGTGCGGACGGCGCGCGGTGGTTCTCGCTGACGGTGTCCGTGGTCGTCTTCCTGGTCAGCCTGCTGCTGATCGTGGGCTTCAACACCTCCACCGCGGCGATGCAGTTCGTCGAGCACGTGCCCTGGATTCCCGCCTTCGGCATCAACTACGCGATGGGCGTGGACGGCATTTCCATGCCGCTGATCGTGCTCACCACCTTCACCACGGTGCTGGTGGTGATCGCGGCCTGGGAAGTGATCAAGGACAAGGCGCACCAGTACCTGGCCGCCTTCCTGATCATGGAAGGCATGATGAACGGCACCTTCGCCGCCATGGACGCCATCGTCTTCTACTTCTTCTTCGAGGGCATGCTCATCCCGATGTTCATCATCATCGGGATCTGGGGCGGCCCGCAGCGGGTGTACGCGACGATCAAGTTCTTCCTGTACACCTTCCTCGGTTCGGTGTTCATGCTGGTCGCGCTGATCTACATGTATTTCCAGGCCGGCAGCTTCGCCATTCCCGTGCTGCACGATCTGAAGTTGGGGCTGACCGAGCAGATCCTCATCTTCCTGGCGTTCCTGATCGCCTTCGCGGTCAAGATCCCGATGTGGCCGGTGCACACCTGGTTGCCGGACGCCCACGTCGAGGCGCCCACCGGCGGTTCGGTGATCCTGGCGGCGATCATGCTCAAGATCGGCGGCTACGGTTTCCTGCGGTTCTCCCTGCCGATGACGCCCGACGCCGCGGCCACGCTCGACTGGCTGATGATCGCGCTGTCGCTGATCGCCATCGTCTACATCGGCCTGGTTGCCATGGTCCAGTCGGACATGAAGAAGCTGGTGGCCTACTCGTCGATCTCGCACATGGGTTTCGTCACCCTGGGGATGTTCGTGATCTTCATGATCGTGGCCAACCCGGACAACGCCTCCGCCAGCGGCGTGACCCTGGCGCTCGAGGGGGCGATGGTGCAGATGATCTCGCACGGCCTGATCTCCGCGGCGATGTTCTTCTCGATCGGCGTGCTCTACGACCGCCTGCACACCCGTGACATCTCGGCCTACGGGGGGGTGGTCAACACCATGCCCTGGTTCGCGGCACTCGTGGTGGTGTTCGCCATGGCCAATGTCGGCCTGCCGGGCACCTCGGGCTTCGTCGGCGAGTTCATGGTCATCCTCGCCTCGTTCAAGGCCCACTTCTGGATCGCCCTGGCCGCGGCCCTGACCCTGATCATCGGCGCGGCCTACACGCTTTGGATGGTCAAGCGCGTGATCTTCGGCGAGGTCAGGAACGAGGGCGTGAAGACGCTCCACGACCTGAACTTCCGCGAGGCCTGGATCCTGGGCGTGCTCGCCTTCCTGATCATCCTCATCGGTGTGTGGCCGAACCCGCTGGTCGAGGTGATGCACGCTTCGATCGAGAACCTGGCGCAACAGGCGCTGACCACCAAGTTGTAAGACGTTCCCTATGACACTCGCCTCACTGAACCTGCAACCGGTCCTTCCCGAAATCGTCCTCGCGGCGATGGCGTGCCTGATCCTGCTCGTCGACCCGTTCCTGCCCAAGCGGGGGGCGTCGGTGAGCTTCGGTCTCTCGATCCTGACGCTGATCGCGCTGTTCGTGATCACCCTGTTCCAGATGGATGACAGCGTGCGGATGAGCTTCGGCGACATGGTGGTCAACGATCCCATGGCCGACCTGATGAAGCTCTCGGTCTACATGCTGGTCGCCGCGGTGTTCGTCATCTCGCGCACCTACCTGCGCCAGCGGGGCATCGACAAGGGCGAGTACTACACGCTCGGCCTGTTCGGCGTGCTGGGGATGATGATCACCATCTCCTCGAATCACTTGCTGCTGCTCTATCTCGGCCTCGAGCTGATGTCGCTGGCGCTGTACGCGATGACCGCGTTCAAGCGCGACGACGGTCGCGCCTCCGAGGCGGCGATGAAGTACTTCGTCCTCGGTGCGCTGGCCTCGGGCATCCTGCTCTACGGCATGTCGCTGCTCTACGGCGTGACCGGTGATCTCACCCTGACCGCGATCGCCGAGTCGGTCGCCGGCGGGGAGGATTCCATCGCGCTGAAGGCCGCCGTGGTGCTGATCGTGGTGGGCGCGATCTTCAAGATGGGCGTCGCGCCGTTCCACATGTGGCTGCCGGACGTCTACGAGGGGGCCCCGACCGCGGTGACGATCTACCTCGCCGCCGCGCCGAAGATCGCCGCGCTGGCGCTGATCCTGCGCCTGCTGGTCGACGGCATGGGGCCGCTGTTCGCCGACTGGCAGCCGATGCTGATCGTCGTGGCGATGCTGTCGATGGCGATCGGCAACGTGGTCGCCATCGCGCAGACCAGCTTCAAGCGGATGCTGACCTATTCGACCATCGGTCACGTCGGTTTCATCCTGCTGGGCGTGCTCGCCGGCACGGCCGAGGGCTACTCCGCGGCACTGTTCTACACCATCGCCTATGCCGTGATGACCATCGGCGGCTTCGGCATCATCCTGCTGCTGGCACGCCAGGGCTTCGAGGCCGAGAGCATGGATGATCTGAAGGGACTGAACGACCGCAGCCCGGTAATGGCGTTCGTCTTCCTGCTGCTGATGTTCTCCATGGCGGGCATTCCCTTCACCTTCGGCTTCTGGGCGAAACTTGCCGTGCTGCAGTCTGTCGTAGGGGTCGGGCTGTGGTGGCTGGCCACCTTCGCCGTGGTCACGGCCGTGATCGGCGCCTTCTACTACCTGCGCGCGGTGAAGATGGTCTACTTCGACTCGCCGGTCGACCACAGCCCCATCGAGGCGGACGTCAACGTGCGCGGCGTGCTGGCCCTGAGCGGCATCGCCATGCTGGTGTTCGGCCTGTACCCGACCGGGCTGACGGCACTGACCGCCGGCGCGTTCGGACTCTGAACCTCCCGGGCGCTTCGGCCCGGGCAAACGCAAAAGAGGTCTCCATGGTCCCCGACTGGATCGTCATCGTCTACCTGCTGGCACTGCTGGTGCTCGCCAACCTGCCGTTCGTCAACCAGCGCCTGTTCCTGGTCATCCGGGTAGTCGAAGCCGGCGAGCTCAAGTCCTTCTGGTGGCGGCTGGTCGAGTGGGTGGTCTACTTCGTCATCGGGATGGGGCTGGGCCTGTACATCGAGTACTCGCTCACTGGGATCGAGGCGAAGGACTGGATCTTCTGGGCGGTGGCGGCGAGCATCTTCGCCGTGTTCTCGGCACCGGGCTTCATCTGGCAGTACCAGTTGCGCAAGTACCTGCAGGCCTGACCTGCCGGGCGAGAGTCACTCCCTCGCCACCCGGATCGAACCGCCGGTGGAGCTTCGCTCCCCGGCGGTTTTCCTTTTTCTGCAGCGCCTCGCCGCCGCCGATCTGCCCGGGAGGCCGTCGGAGTGACTCGCGGGAGGACTCGGACACGCTGCACGCGGGTGCCGAAGCATCGGTTCCCCCGATCCTCGCCGTGGCGCTGATGCCGAGATCCCGCCAATGGTAGTGCGCGCGACGCCCGGAGCCAGGATCACAGCGAGGTCCGCTGGAGAGGATGCCCCGTCCCCGCGCGGCTCACTCGCCCTTGTCAGGACGGTGATTCGCCTGCTTCTCGTCGGCCGTCCCGGCGGTGGAGTCCGCAGGGGGGCCGCCCTCGACCTTCTCGAGCTTTTCGGCCGGTTGCGCCGGCGGGTAGACCAGGCTCGAGGGCCGCTGCCGGGCCAGTTGCCAGTACGCCCGGGCGATATTGAGCGGGCGCGCGATGCGGGTGCCGCGTGCCCGGAGGGCGACATTCAGCGCGAGCGCGAAGCTCACCGTCAGGTTGACTGCCCCGATCAGCAGCACGGACACCAGCAGCAGGACGAACACCAGGGGCCCGGCGAACTCCCGGGACATCGCGTAGCCGAGATCGGCCGACGAGAAGGCGACGTGGCGGATGTCGAGGGGCAGGCCGAGCAGGTAGCCGACGTAGCCGGTGCTGCCCAGCATGATGCCGAAGGCGAAGTTGCTGATCAGGGCGCCGTAGTGGCCGTCGATATAGGCGGCCAGCCGGTGGCGCATCCGCTCCGGGAGCAGCCGCCTGAGCAGCGGGTGCTCCCGGAGCCGCGCCTCGAGTCCCAGGTACGCCGCACGGTTGTCGAAGAACCCGGCGATCAGGCCCGACAGGAAAAGCCAGACGCCCGCGATCGCGGCGTAGAACAGCGCCAGGCCGGTCACCGGGTTGATGCCCTGGAGGATGTAGTCGGCCCGCTCGGCGTCGATCAGGGCGGCGCCGGACTGCTGCTGCCAGAACCAGGCGATCAGGAAGGCCAGCGACAGGGCGGCGATGACGTTGCCGGCGATGGCGACGAACTGCGTGCGGCCCACGCGCAGCAGCAGGTCGGCCAGCTTTTTCGGGTTGGCCCGGCCATGTTCGCCCAGCTCGACCTGCTCGGCGATGCTCGCCGCGGTCATGGCCGGCTGCTTGGTGGCGACCGTGCCGTGCAGGATGTGGATCAGCACGAATCCGAGCCCGTAGTTGAGACTCACCAGCACCGTCTCGGGCAGGCGCTCGAAGCCGCTCTCGAGGATGCGGATCTTGATCAGCGCCATCACCGCGATGACCAGTCCACCGGCCAGCCCGGAGGCCAGCATCCGGTAATAGGCGGGACGATCGCCGGCGATGTAGTGCTCGCCCTGGTCACTGGCGTTCTCGGTGACGCTGCGCGCCAGCTGGCGCAGGCTGCGGCGGACCAGCGGGCGGATGCCGTGGCGTTCGGCGCTCGCCTCGACCAGTTCGGTGAACAGGAGCGTGGCCCGTTCGGTGCGCTGCCCGCTCGCCTCGGGGTCGAGGATGTCGAGCAGGCGTTCGATCCGGCCGACGGTCTGGTCGAGTCGTTCCAGCAGGTGCGTCAGCGAGATGCTCGTGCCCCGCATGATCGCGCGCCGGCGCAGCCGTTCGATCGTCTCGCTGCACTGTTCGAGCAGCACCCGGATGTGGGCGTCGTCGTGAAAGTCGGCGAGCTTGCCGTCCAGCCAGCCGGCGTAGTCGCGCACGTAGGCGCCCACCTCGCGCTGCAGGGCGATGAAGCTCGAATCCCGCGTGGCCATGCTCGGGTCGAGGCGCAGGATGTCGGGCTCGAACTCCTCGGCGGCGATCCAGATCGCCAGCATCTCCACGGCGTAGAGCGTCTCGCGCGTGAGCCGGTCGACGACCTTCCGGCCTTCCTCCTCACCCGACAGCGGCCATAGCATGCGCATGAGCCGCTCCCAGCACGCCGGCGGCACCTGCGCGACCCACTCGGGATCGTCGGTTTCGTGGAAGGCGAGATAGAAGACATCGCGCACGCTTCCCGGGTCGGCCGGTGCCGGGTTGAGCCGCTCGTAGACACGCTGGCCCAGCTCGCGCAGGAATCCCCGCCGCGAGAACAGGCCCAGCCCGGCGAGTATCTGGAAGAAGCGTGCCTCGTCGAGCCATTCGCCGAGGCGTTCGTTGAGGGTTCGCCGGACCTCGGAATCGTCCTCGAGTGCCGACTGCAGCTGCTCCATGCGCTCGATCGCCGCCGAGGCATCCTCGCCCGCGGCCGGACGCAGCCAGTCAATGATCGCGACCAGCGAGCCGATCGGGTCGTCCGCATGGCGTTCGGCGAGGCTCCGGAGCAGGTGCTGCGGCATGGCGAGATCCTGGGAAGGGGACGGCGGGTTCGATCGGGTCCGGCGGGGTGTCAGAGGCGCTGAAGCATCTCCCGGGCGCGTGAGAGGAACTTGCCGCGCTGGAACAGCAGGCGCCAGCGCCGCCCGCCGACCTGGTCGAACAGGATCGTAGCACGCACGCCGGCGAGCAGCAGGGCGCGCACCGACGAGGAGACCTGCATGTCCTCGAGGTGGTGCTTCTCGCCGTTGATGACGAACTTCTGCGGCAGGTTGCTCAAAGTCGAGCGATAGAGATTGTTCAGATCGGCGAGCAGCCCCGGATCCGCGCCGTGCTCGTCGAAGGCCGGCTTGAGTTCCTCGAGGCGGTCGAACAGCCGGCCGCCCATCTCCTCGTCGCGGCGGAACGCCTTGGTCACGGCGAACAGCGTGACCACGTAGCGGGTCAGTTCGAGGTCCCGCGGCTCGCGGGAATTGCCGGCCAGCAGCTCGGTCAGGCGTTGCATGCCGAAGCGGACACCGGACACCCCGCCGTAGATGCTGGCCGTGTCCGGGGCGTCGAAGGCGAACAGCGAGCCGATGCTCGCCTCGAGCGCCTCCCGGTCGGCCACGCGGCCCTCGTAGGCCAGTGTCTGGATCAGTTGCACGGCCTGGGTCATGCCGGCCATGGCGATCAGCTGGTCGTCGATGCTTGAGGCCATTGTCTCGGACGTCTCGGGGTTGGGTTCGAAATCAGCCCTCGGGCAGGGCGCGGGTGATCACCGCGCCGCCCAGGCACAGGGGGCCATCATAGAACACGATCGACTGGCCCGGGGTGACGGCCCGCTGCGGCTGCTCGAAGCGGGCGACCAGCCGGTCGCCGTGCTGCTCGATTTCCACGGCCTGGTCGGGCTGCCGGTAGCGGATCTTGGCGGTGATGGGCCGGCCCGCCGGCGGCGGCTCGATCCAGTGGACCTGCTCGGCGGCCAGCGCCGGGGCGAACAGGGCCGGGTGGTTCTTGCCCTGGGCGACCAGCAGCACGTTGCGCTCGAGATCCTTGCCCACCACGTACCACGGCTCGTCGCCGTGGGTCTTGAGCCCGCCGATGCCCAGCCCCTGGCGCTGGCCGATGGTGTGGTACATCAGGCCCTGGTGGGTGCCCAGCCGTTCGCCCTCGAGGGTCTCGATCGGACCTGGCTGCGCGGGCAGGTAGGTCTGCAGGAAGTCGGCGAAGCGCCGCTCGCCGATGAAGCAGATGCCGGTCGAGTCCTTCTTTTGCGCCGTGACCAGGCCGTGCGCCGCGGCGATCTCGCGCACGCGCGGCTTCTCCAGTTCGCCCACCGGGAAATGCGCCGAGCCGACCTGCTCGCGTGACAGGGCATGCAGGAAGTAGCTCTGGTCCTTGTTCTCGTCGACGCCGCGGGCCAGGTGCACGCCATCCTCGTCGTCGATCCGCCGGGCGTAGTGGCCGGTGGCGATGGCGTCGGCGCCCAGTTCGCGGGCATGGTCGAGAAACGCGCGGAACTTGATCTCGCGGTTGCAGAGGATGTCCGGGTTGGGCGTGCGCCCGGCGCGGTATTCCTGCAGGAAGTGCTCGAAGACGCGGTCCCAGTACTCGGCCGCGAAGTTCACGTAGTGGAACTCGATCCCGAGCTTGTCGGCCACGGCCATGGCGTCGAGCATGTCCTCCTTGGCCGCGCAGTACTCGTCGTCGTCATCGCCTTCCCAGTTCTTCATGAACAGGCCCTCGACCCGGTAGCCGGCCTCCTTGAGGAGCAGGGCGGCCACCGAGGAGTCAACCCCGCCGGAGAGCCCGACCATGATGCGCGGCGCGTCCGCCGGGGCCGGGGGAATGATCGGTTGCTGGGTCGTGTCGGTCATCGGATGGAATGGATCAGGTCGAGAGGGAAACGCTGGCCGCGCTCGAAGTCGCGGATCGCGGCGGTGACGAAAGGCGAACGGTGCGGGACGGTCGAGGTCTCGATCGCCCGGCGCGACATGAAGCGCGCCTCGATGATGCCGTCGTCGAGCGGTTCCTCGTCGGGTTCGCCGTCTACCTCGCCGAGGATCGCCACCCGCAGCACTCGGCGCCCGTTGGCGGGGTTGTCGTGGTAGAGCCCCAGCAGTTCGGTAGGTTCGAAGGCAAAGCGGGTCTCCTCGCGCACCTCGCGGACGACCGCCTCGAGCAGGGTCTCGCCCGGCTCGACGTGCCCGGCGGGCTGGTTGAGCATCCGCTCGCCGCGGATCGATTCCTCGACCACGAGGTAGTGGTCGTCCCGGCAGGCGATGCCGGCGACGGTCAGACTGA
The DNA here is from genome assembly GCA_041690375.1 of Guyparkeria sp. Lineage (GTDB taxonomy): Bacteria > Pseudomonadota > Gammaproteobacteria > Halothiobacillales > Halothiobacillaceae > Guyparkeria. The sequence continues at coordinate 44,582 of JAWLHL010000009.1, forward strand.
CGAGGGGGCGTTCGATGGTGTTGATCGGCATGGCGGCATTATACCGGCGCGGGCAAGCCCGGAGGGCGAATGCCGCTTTCGCGTTCAGATCCATCCCGCTCCGGTCCACCCCGGAGCGCTGGCGTTACAGCGCCATGACGTCTGGACGTCATGATGTTATAGTCCATGTGATCCCACCTGCATCGGACGACTGACATGCCAACGGAAACCCGACGATCCACGATCTACTTCGACGAGAGCCTGCATCGCGCCCTGCGAATGAAGGCCGCACAGTCCCAGCGTTCGATTTCCGAGATCGTGAACGAGGCGGTTCGCGCTGCCCTGGCCGAGGACCAGGAGGATCTGGCGGCCTTCGAGGAGAGGGTGTCCGAGCCCACGGTCAGCTACGAGACGCTGCTCGACCAACTCAAGGCCGATGGCAAGCTATAGCCTGCGATTCCGAAAATCCGTCAGGCGAGATCTCCGCCCGATACCCGCGCACGATGTGCGGCGGATTCTCAAGCGTATAGAAGCATTGACGGTCGATCCGCGGTCGCCCGGAAGCGAAAAGCTTTCCGGGCAGGAGCGGTACCGGGTCAGGCAAGGCAACTACCGGATACTCTACGAGATCATCGATGACGACCTGGTGGTCACCATAGTCAAGATCGGCCACCGACGACACGTCTATCGCTGATTTACTACTTCAAGCTTCCCGTCACTCTGCCTTCCGCCGTTCTTTCCACTCGTAGAGGAGGTCGAGCGCCTCGCGCGGGCTGATCTCGTCGGGGTCGAGCGCGTCGATGGCCTCGAGTAGCGGGTCGGGCTCTTCCTCGACGGGCAGGGCGGCCGGTTCGGCGGCGAACAGGTCGAGCTGCGGTGCTCCCGCACCGTGGCTGCCCTGCCACTCGAGCTGTTCCAGCAGGCCGCGGGCGCGCCGGATGGCGGTGCGGGGCAGGCCGGCCAGGCGGGCGACGTCGATGCCGTAGCTCTGGTTGGCCGGCCCGTCCTTGACGCCGTGGAGGAACACCAGCTCGCCGTTGTGCGTGATCGCCTCGAGGTGCACGTTGACCAGCGTCTCGAACTGCTCGGCGAGCGTGGTCAGCTCGAAGTAGTGGGTGGCGAACAGCGTCATGGCGCGGTTCTTCTGCAGCAGGTGCTCGGCGACCGCCCAGGCCAGCGCCAGGCCGTCGAAGGTCGAGGTCCCGCGGCCGATCTCGTCGATCAGCACCAGGGAACGCTCGGTGGCGTGGTGGAGGATCTCGGCGGTCTCGGTCATCTCCACCATGAAGGTCGAGCGCCCGGAGGCCAGGTCGTCCGAGGCGCCGATGCGGGTGAAGATGCGGTCGATCGGCCCGATCTCCGCGCTCTCGGCCGGCACGTGGGCCCCGGCATGGGCCAGCAGCACGATCAGGGCGGTCTGGCGCATGTAGGTGGACTTGCCGCCCATGTTCGGGCCGGTGATCAGCAGCATGCGCCGGTCGGGGGCCAGCTCGGCGTCGTTGGGCACGAACACCTCGTCGCTGTTGGCCTCGACCACCGGGTGGCGTCCCCGGCGGATGTCGATACCGGCGATCCGGCGGAACGACGGCGCCGCCCAGCCATGTCGCTCGGCGACGTCGGCCAGCGCGGCCAGCGTGTCCAGGTCGGCCAGCGCATCGGCGCGCCGGCGCAGTTCGGCCTGCGACGCGGCCAGGTCGGTCAGCAGCGACTCGAAGCATTCCTTCTCGCGGGCCAGCGCCTTGTCGCGGGCGGTGAGCACCTCCTGCTCGAAGGTCTTGAGCGCGGGGTTGGTGTAGCGCTCGACGGACTTGAGCGTCTGGCGCCGGGTGAAGCTCTCGGGCATGCGCTCCGACTGGCTGCGCGGCACTTCGAAGTAGTAGCCGTGCACGCGGTTGTAGGCAAGCTTCAGGCTCTCCACCCCCGACTGCATGCGCGCGTCCTGCTCCATGGCGGTGAGCGTCACGTCGGCCCGCTCGGAAAGTCCGCGCAGGCGGTCGAGTTCCGCATCAAAGTTGGGCGCGATCACGCCGCCGTCGCGCAGCCACACCGAGGGCTTCGCCGCGATGGCCGCCTCCAGAAGCTCGCGTACCGCCGGCAGGTCGGCCAATGCCTCGGCCAGGGACTGGAGCAGCGGCTGCTGGCATTCGGCCAGGATGGCGGTGATCTCCGGCAGTTGCTGCAGCGAATCGCGCAGGGCGGCGAGATCGCGCGGGCGGGCGGTGCGCAGCACGATGCGCGTGGTGATCCGCTCGATATCGTTGACCTGGCGCAGGCAGGCGGCCAGGCCGGCGGGCAGCTCGCGTTCGCGCAGCTCGGCGATCGCCTGGTGGCGGGCGGAAAGCTCGGCGTGATCGCGCAGCGGCCGGGCCAGCCACTCGCGCAGGCGCCGGGCCCCCATGCCCGTGGCCGTGCGATCGAGCAGCCCGATCAGAGCACCGGCGCGATTGCCCTGGCTGTCCTCGAACAGCTCCAGGTGCCGGCGGGTGTGCACGTCGAGCAGCAGGGCCTCGCTGGTCTGCTCCACGGTCAGCGAGTCGATGTGCCCGATGTGCGTCTTCTGCGTGTCGGTGACGTACTGCCAGAGGGCCCCGGCCGCACCCAGCGCGGCCTCCAGCGTCTCCCGGTTGTCGGCGTGGATGCCGAAGCCGGCCAGATCGCGCGTGCCGAACTGGCGACACAGCCGCTCGACGGCCGTGTCGGCGGCGAAGTGCCAGGCCGGGCGCTCGCGGGCGGGCGCCCCGTCACGCCACAGGCCGGCGGTCAGCTCGTCGAGGCTCACCCCCTCCGGCAGCAGCAGCTCGCGGGGGTCGACGCGGGCGAGCTCGGTGGCCAGCTCGTCGGGGCCCTCGGGCGCCATGACGGCGAACCGCCCGCTGGAGAGATCGAGGTGCGCCAGCCCCAGCCGGAACCGGCCGCGCTTTCTCACCTGCGCCACGGCGGCCAGCCGGTGGGCGCGGCGCTGCTCGAGCAGGGCCTCGTCGGTGACCGTGCCCGGCGTGACCACCTTGACCACCTCGCGCTGCATCGGCCCCTTGGCCTGCACGTCGCCGACCTGCTCGCAGATGGCGACCGACTCCCCGGCCTTGAGCAGCCGGGCCAGGTAGGACTCGTAGGCGTGGACCGGCACCCCGGCCATGGGGATGGGTTCGCCGGCCGAGGTGCCGCGCTGGGTGAGCGTCAGGTCGAGCAGGCGGGCGGCATGGCGCGCATCGTCGAAGAACAGCTCGTAGAAGTCGCCCATGCGGTAGAACAGCAGCACGTCGGGGTACGCTTGTTTGATGCGCAGAAACTGCTGCATCATGGGCGTATGGGCGCTGAGATCGGGGCTCTCGTCGGACGGCGTCTCGCCGGAGGCGGCGGCTGGATCGGGGTTCTTGCTCATGCACGCCATTGTAAACAATTCGGCCCCGGCGCACGGGGTCGCGACACGCTTGGGATTCGCAGGATGAGCGAGCACGACGCAAACGCCGACAACCCGCCGGGCTGGACCCCGCCGGGGCAGCTGACCGCCGAGGTCACCAGCCGCGAGCAGCGCGTCGTCTGCCTGGCCGAGGCGCTGGAGGCGCGCGGGATGCGCGTTGCCACGGCCGAGTCCTGCACCGGCGGGCTGCTGGCGGCCAACCTCACCGACCTTCCGGGCAGTTCCAGGTGGTTCGACTGCGGGTACGTCACCTACAGCAACCAGGCCAAGCAGCGCGACCTGGGCGTGCCGGCGCACGTCCTGGCCGAGGCCGGGGCTGTCAGCGGCGAAGTGGTCGCGGCGATGGCCGAGGGCGTGATCCGCCGCGCGGGCGTCGAGTACGCCGTGGCCATCAGCGGCGTGGCCGGCCCGGGCGGCGGCAGCGAGGCCAAGCCGGTCGGCACCGTCTGGTTCGGCTGGGCCTGGTGCCCGCCGGTCGCCGCGGACGGGAACCGGCCGGCCGGGGCGCAGACCTTCACCGCCCGCTACCGCTTCGAGGGCGACCGCCAGGCGGTGCGCGAGGCGGCCGTGGACGTGGCGCTGCGCGGCCTGTGCGCCCACCTGGGCGGAGGGGGCTGGGACGAGGCCGCCGCCGGGGAATGGTCGCAGGCCCACTGGCCGGCCGCCGGGCTCAAGCTCTAGCCCGCGCGGTCCGGGCAGCACTTTCAAGGGAATGCCATGAACATCGACCCCGCCACCAACCGTCTCGACTCCGTGCCCTACCGGCGCTCGCCCAACTGCGACCAGCGCCCGAGGGAGACGACCATCGAGCTGGTGGTGGTCCACGCCATGTCGCTGCCGCCGGGCCAGTATGGCGGGACGGCGATCGAGCGCTTCTTCACCAATCAGCTCGACCCCGACGAGCACCCGTACTTCCAGGAGATCCGCGACATGCGCGTCTCGGCGCACGTGGTGATCTACCGCGACGGCTCGATCCAGCAGTTCGTGCCCTTCGACCGGCGCGCCTGGCACGCCGGCGAATCACGCTTCGGTGACCGGTTCCGCTGCAACGACTTTTCCATCGGCATCGAGCTCGAGGGCACCGATACCGATCCCTACACCAGCGTGCAGTACGAGCGGCTCGGCCAGGTGCTCGAGGCCATCAAGCGGGCCTACCCGAGCGTGCACGCCGTGCGTGGCCACGCCGACATCGCCCCGGGGCGCAAGACCGACCCGGGGCCGGCCTTCGACTGGGGACAGCTCGCATCGCGACTGCCCGAGGGCATGGCGCTGGCCTGAGCATTGGACAGGCGGCGGATCAGGCGGCGTATGATGACGGAACGGACAGGGAAGACTGAAGCACAACGAGCGCCGGGGGCGCACAGGTCATGAAACTGCTGGCACTGGTACTGGTCATCGCGATCGACCGTTTCCTCGAGCTCTTCGAGCGCTGGCGCGCCCAGCGCTGGCCGCAGCAGGCGGTGGTCGAGGTGTTCGACTACCTCGCCCGGCTGGTGGGCAGCAGCGTCGCGCGCCTGCTGGTCTGGCTGCTCCTGCCGGTCGCGCTGTTCGCGTGGCTCGGGCTCGGCGCCGAGGGTCCGGTCGGCTGGCTGGTCTCGGTGGTGGTGCTTCTCCTGGTCATCACGCCGCGCAACACCTCGCAGATCACCCACGACCTGCTCGACGGGGCCCTGCGGGACGACGCCGAGACCGTGGACTCCGCCCGTCGGGTGCTGTTCGCCGAGTCGGGCATCGACCCGGCCGAAGCCACGACCCGGCAGACCGGGGAGCGGATCATCGTGCTGGCCTTCAGCGAATGGTTCCTGGTGGTGTTCTGGTTCGTGCTGCTCGGTCCGGCCGGGGCGCTGCTCTACCGGCTGACCGAGTGGCTCGGCCAGCAACCGGACCCGGAAGGAGAGGGGGAATCGGCCCTGTGGCGCTGGCAGAAGCGAGTGCACGGGCTGTTCGTCTGGCCGGCCGCCCCGGTGTTCACCGTGCTGATGCTGCTCGCCGGCTCCTTCCAGCGGGGTCTGAACGCCTGGCGCGGCGACCCGGAGCTCGGCCGGTCGCACGGGGCGATGAGCGAGCTCGAGGCCGGATCGCTGGGGCTGATCGCCCGGGTCGGGCACGCCGTGATCGACGTCGAGCGCGCCGACGAGTGCCTCGACGAGAACGCCTGCCTCGCCGACCAGCGCACCTGGTACCGGGCCGCGCACGCCATCGTGCTGCGCGCGCTGCTGTTCGGCATCGCGCTGGTCGCCGTGCTGACGCTCGTCGGCTGGGTGGGCTGACGCCCCGACGGGCGAACCCGCCCCGTCGCCCCCGCCTTCGGCGGTCCTGCCACCCCTCAGGGATGACCGGGGTTATGCGGTAGAATCCTCCTCCGTCAATCCACCCCGCGAGTGCCATGACCCAGACATCTTCCCCGGCCACCCGCCTGGTGCTGGTCCGCCACGGCGAACCCGTGGGCGGCAAGCGCTACCGCGGCGATCGCGTCGACGATCCCCTGAGCGAGCTCGGCTGGCGGCAGCTCGAATCGCGCATGCAGGCGCTAGAGCAAAGCGGGCAGGACGGCTTCGACGTGGTGGTCACCTCGCCGCTGGTCCGCTGCCGGGACTTCGCCGAAGACTGGGCCGACCGGCGCGGGCTCACCGTGGTGGTCGACCCCGACCTGCGCGAGATCGGCTTCGGCCCCTGGGAAGGGCTGCGCCACGCCGAGATCCCCGCGCGCTACCCCGAGCAGCACGCCGCGTTCCTGGCCGATCCCGTCCACGGCCGCCCGCCGGGCAGCGAGGCGATGGACGCCTTCTTCGAGCGGGTCACCCGCGGACTTGCGCGCATCGAGCAAAACCACGCCGGCCAGTCGGCGGTGGTCTTCTGCCACGCGGTGGTCATCCGCGCGGCCGCCGCCTGGGTGATGGGCGCGCCGATGGCCGCCGTGGCGCGGGTCGAGACCGAGTACGCCGCGAGCCTCTCGATCCACAACGGCCCGCGCGGCCGCCGGCTGGCCGGCCTGGACAATCGCCCCCTCGGGGAAGATGCCTGATGGTTACCGGTGCACGCCCCCGGCTGGAGCTCGCCATCCGCGGGCTCGACCCGCGCGAGGGCAGGGCGCACGACGCGACGTTCGACGCCCCGGTGTGGACCTGGCCCGAAGGGCTCCCCTCCCGCGGGGCCTTGCCCGAATGCCTGGGCGGACGTTTCCTTCCGGGCGCGTCCGGCCCGGGCGTATCCGGCGGACATGCCATTGCCGACTGCCACCGCGACGACCCGGACCGCCAGGCGCTGGCGGCGCTGGGCCGGGAGGAGGCGGCGGATGCCCTCGACGCGCTGGCCCGCGCCCTCGGGGACTGGCTGCTGGGCGGCGGCACCCGGGCGGGCTTCGAGCAGCGCGTGGCCGAATGGCGCGATCGCGGTTTCGAGCGCCTGCTTTCCTTCGACCCGGTGCACATGAAGGCCGAGACCGACCACGCGATCACCTTCGGTCCGCGCTTTCTCGACCTCGAGCCGGAGGATCTCGATGCGTTGCTGACCGACCTGAACGCCTGGCTGGCCGGCGACGGCATGCGCGCCGAGCGCATCGGGCACCGGGTCTACCTGCTGGCCGAGAAGCGTGACGACGGCGTCGGCCCGGCATCGGGCCGCCTCGAGCGCGCCGGCGCCCCGCTGGCCTGCCTGCTCAACCGCAATGCCGGGGTGTTCATCGACGAGCAGCGCAGCGAGCCGGTCCTGCGCCAGTGGCTGACCGAGCTGCAGATGTGGCTCTACCCGCAACCGATGAACGACCGCCGCGCCGCCCGCGGCCAGCCCATCCTCACCAGCTTCTGGCCGCATGGCATGAGCGATCTCGGCGCTGGCCTGCCCGTGACATTCGGTGCCGAGCGGCTGGTGGTCAGCGACTCTCCCGCCGTGCTGGCCCGTTTCGATGGGGCGCTCGCCTGGTCGCCGGCGAGCGTCGAGGCCGTGCTGGAGGCCCTGCAGGCGGGCCGCGCCGTGCGCGCGGTGCTGACCGAACCGGCATGGTGCCGGCTGGAAGGGGATCTGGGCGGCTTCCAGTCCGAGCTGGCGCGCATCGATGCCTGGCTTGCCGAGGTGATGACCGCCGTGCCGCGCCTGGCCGTGGAACTGACCGACGGCCGGGGCGGGCAGTGGCGTCCGCAATCGTTCTGGCGGCGGCTCCGGGCCCGGCTTGCAGGGGGAGGGCGGCGATGACCGCTGCCGCCGAACCGGTCAAGCCCGCTCGACTGCCGGGCCTGGCCACGATCGCTCGCCGACCGGAGCCGGCCATCCCGGGGGCGCTGGCCCACCTCAATCCGAGCCTCGCCCGGGTGCTGGCAGCACGCGGCATCCGCGAGGCGGCGCAGCTCGACCAGCGCCTTGCCGCCATCCTGCCGCCCACGGGGCTGCCCGATCTCGACGTGGCCGCCCGCCTGGTCGCCGACGCCGTCACCAATGGTGAGCGCATCCTGATCGTCGGCGACTTCGATGCCGACGGCGCGACCGCCACCGCTTTGTGCCGGCGGGCGCTCGCCGCCATGGGCGCGGAACAGGTCGACTACCTGATTCCCGATCGCCAGCGCCACGGCTACGGCCTGAGCCCGGCCCTGCTCGAGGACATCGCGACCCCGCCGGACCTGCTCCTGACCGTCGACAACGGCATCTCGGCCCACGAGGGCGTGAGTGCGGCCCGGGCGCTGGACGCGCGCGTGGTGGTGACCGACCATCACCTGCCCGGCGAGACGCTTCCCGAGGCCGATGCCATCGTCAACCCCAACCGGGCCGACGCGGACTTCCCCTCCGGGGCCCTGGCCGGGGTAGGCGTGGCCTTCTACCTGCTCGCCGCCGTACGCGCCGAGCTCGAACGGCGTGGCTGGTTCGACACGCGGGCCCGGCCCAACCTGGCCGCCTGGCTGGACCTCGTGGCGCTGGGCACCATCGCCGACGTGGTCGAACTGGACGACAACAACCGCCGCCTGGTCGCGCAGGGGCTGGCGCGCATCCGGGCCCGGCAGTGCGCGCCGGGCATCTCGGCGCTGTTTGCCGTGGCCGGGCGCGACCCGCGCGAGGCGCAGGCAAGCGATCTGGGCTTTGCCATCGGCCCGCGCCTGAACGCCGCCGGGCGGCTGGAAGACATGCGCCTGGGCGTCGAATGCCTGGTCACCGACGATCCGGCCGAGGCGCACCGCAAGGCCCGGGAGCTCGACCGCATCAACCGCGAGCGCCGCGACGTGGAAGGCCACATGCTCGACACGGTCGCCGCCGACCTCGAGCGCGCGCTGGGCGGGCAGGGCGACCACGTGCCGAGCGACGCCGGCGAGTGGGTGCGCTTCGACCCGGGTTTCCACCCTGGCGTGATCGGCATCGTCGCCGGGCGGCTGAAAACGCGCTGGATGCGGCCGGTCTTCGTGCTTGCCCCGGCGCAGGTCGACGGCGAGGACGACGGCATGCTCAAGGGTTCCGGTCGCTCGATCCCCGGCATCCACCTGCGCGACCTGCTGGTCGAGATCGACGCCGCCCACCCGGGCCTGCTGGCGGGGTTCGGCGGTCACGCCATGGCCGCGGGGCTGTCGTTGGCAGCCAGCCGGCTGGAAGACTTCCGTGCCGCCTTCGCCCGGGTCGTGGCCCGGCATGCCGATCGCCTCCCCGAGGGGCGGACGGTCGAGACCGACGGCCCGCTGTCTGCGGGGGACCTGACCCTCGACTTCGTCGCCTCCCTGGAGGCCCATGGCCCCTGGGGCACCGGCTTCCCCGAGCCGGTCTTCGACAACCACTTCGAGGTGGTCGAACGCACCGCGCTCAAGGACGGCAAGCACTGGCGGCTGTCTCTGCGACCGGTCGACGCCCCCGAGGCCCGCCCCGTCGACGCCATCTGGTTCCGCGCCCCCAACCCGCTGCCCCCCGGCCGCCACTGGCACGTCGCCTACCGCCCCGTCGCCGACAGCTTCCGCGGCCGAAAGCGCCTCAAGCTCTTCGTCGAGACGGCGCTGCCCGTCGGCACCTGACAAGCTCCCCATCGCCCGTAGGAGCGGCTTTAGCCGCGACGGCCAGGCTCCCCATTGACCGTGGAGCGGCTTTAGCCGCGATGGCCAGGCTCCCCATTGACCGTAGGAGCGGCTTTAGCCGCGAGGGTCAGGCTCCCCATTGACCGTAGGAGCGGCTTTAGCCGCGATGGCCGGGCTCCCCATTGACCGTAGGAGCGGCTTTAGCCGCGATGGCCAGGCGGAGCCCGTTCCACAGGACAATCCACCTAAAAGGGCGAGTGATGATGCGCCCCGCATACCCGGCAATCAAGTCGGCCTGTCGGCCGACTGTTGGACTGAAGTCCAACCCACGGCGCAGGGGCGTGCCGGGCCCTGTGGGTCGGTCTTCAGCCCGACAACCCACCATTCGCGGGGCTCGAAGGGCGCTTTCCTTTTTGCCCTTGGCCGGCATCCGGGAAGGGTCGGGGTCTATGGGTGGAAGGGAAACACCAGCGGGATCAGTGCGATCACGGCGGCGGAGTACGCCAGCGTCAGCGGCAGGCCGGTGCGCAGGTAATCGGCCATCCGGTAGCGGCCGGAGGAATACACCATCAGGTGCGTCTGGTAGCCGAAGGGCACCAGGAAACAGGCGCTCGCACCGAAGGCGACGGCCATGATGAACGGCAGGGGATCGACGCCGAACCCTTGCGCGGTGGCGTAGGCCACGGGGAAGGCCAGCGCGGCGGCCGCGTTGTTGGTCACGGTCTCGGTCAGGACCACGGTCAGCAGGTAGGCACCCACGAAGGCGGCGAACACGCCGTGGCCGTTGAACACTGCCTGCATGAACTGGGTGATCAGGGCCGCGCCGCCGGATTGTTCCAGCCCCTCGGCGAGGGTCAGTGCCGAGCCGATGATCACCACGATCTCGAAGGGAAAGCGTCGCCGCAGCTCGCCCACGGTCAGGATGCGGCTGGCGAGCAGGGCGCCGAGCAGGAGCAGCAGTCCCTCGAAGAGCGTCAGCCAGCCCACCGTCGCCGCGGCGATCACGCCGAGGAAGCCGCCCAGCGTGAACAGGCTCTGCCCGGCGCCGAGCCGGGGACGCTGGAAACTGCCGCTCAGCAGGTGGAAGTTGCGGTCGATGTTGCGGTGCTGCTGGAAGTCCGACCCGGTGGCGAGCAGCAGGCAGTCGCCCACCCGCAGCGGCACCCGGCCGAGCTGTCCGCCGATCCGCTCGTCGCCCCGACGGATGCCGACCACGCCGGCGTTGAACATGCTGCGGAAGTCCACTTCCTGCAGGGTGCGGTTGGCGAGTTCCGACTCGTTGGAGATGACCACCTCGACCAGGTTCGTCGCCAGCAGGTCGTCGGCCCGGTGACCGAACAGGTGCAGACCGGGGAAGCGCTGCAACGCCTGCACCTTGTCCACCTCGCCGGTGAAGATCAGCACGTCGTCGGCGGCGAGCACCTCGTCGGGTCCGACCGGCGTGATCAGTCGGCCCTCGCGCTCGATCTCCAGCAGGTAGAGCCCCTCCAGCTGGCGCAGTCCGTTGGCCTCGATGCTCCTGCCGATCAGCGGCGAGTCCGGGCGCACCTCGGCGCTCAGGAAATAGGCCATCGCCTCGCCGCCATTGTCCGGCTCGTTCTCGGGCAGAGCTCGAGCCTGCCACCAGAGCACCGCCAGACCGAGCACCGCCACCGGCACGCCGACGGCCGTGAACTGGAACATGGTCAGTTCGGGCAGGCCGGCGTTCACGGCGAACGAGCTGACCACGAGGTTCGTCGAGGTGCCGATCAGTGTCGTCACCCCGCCCAGGATCGAGGCGTAGGAGAGCGGGATCAGCAGCCGCGAGGGGGCGATGCGTTTCTGACGGGAGATCGCGCCGAGGAACGCGCCCACCACGGCGGTGTTGTTGAGGAAGGCCGAAAGCAGGGCGGTCGTCCCGATCAGCTTGAAGCGCGCCCGGCCTTCGCTGCCGGCGAGCAGGCGGTCGGCCAGCGTGTCGAGAAAATGCGAGCGCTCCAGCGCCAGCGAGACCAGCAGGAGCAGGGCGAGCGTGGCCAGCGCCGGGTTGGCGAAATTGCCCAGCATGGCCGCCGGTTCGATGACGCCGCTCAGGACAAACGCACCGGCGAGAGAGGCGAAGCCGACTGCCGGCTTGATGCGCCCGCTGGCGAGCAGTCCCAGCAATCCGGCAATGGCGGTCAGCGTGATCCAGGCGGTCATGGGGCGGGCTTCCCTGTCGTTTTCTGCGTGTCGCCTCGGGGATCTTCCCGGGGCGAACATCGGTTCGGTTCGAATTGTGATTCTATGGACTGTTCAATACACTGTCGAACCAGAGCGGATGACGCCGAATGGCGCGGCCGACGTAAACCGTTTTAAGACAGTGGGTTGAAGACCAAGTGGCGGCAAAACATTTTTCGCCGGGTGAGGTCAATCGTCGCCGACGGGAAGCGGTGCGCCTGCGCCTCGACGGCCTGACGGTGGCCGAGGCCGCCCGACGGGCCGGGGTGTCCGCGCCGACGGTCACGGCGGCTTTCCGCGCGTTTCGGCAGGGTGGCTGGCCGGCGGTGGACGTGCGCCCCCGAGGGCGGCCACGCGGGGCAGCGCGTCGACCGGCGGAGGACCTGGGGGTCACCGTGCGGACCGTGCTCGACGAGTCACCCGGCCGCTGCTGGGATGTCGATGCACTGGCCGCGGCCGTCGAGCACCAAAGCGGGGTGCGGCCGGACAGCCGGTCGCTGCGGCGCCAGCTGGACGACCTGGGCCTCGTGCCGCCGCGTGAATCCATGCCGACGGGGCGCAGCGGACCGGTCGGCAAGCTGCTCGCCTGGGCGGAGAGCGAGGGGGGCACCGTGGTGAACGGGATGCTGCGGCGCGTGCCGATGGACTCCCCGCTGAAGGGCCGCCACCAGTTGACCGCCCGGGACGGGCGCGGCCGGTTGTGGTTCGCGCTGTTCGACCAGCCGCCGCGTGCCGAGGACTACCTCGACTTCTGGTGGGCCGTGGCCGACCGTCTCGACGGCCCGCTGGCGGTCACGACCCGGGGGATAGCGGTGCGCGCCCCGGCCTTGCAACGGGCAATTCGTGGCGAACGCGACTGGCTCCGGGTGGTGGCCCGGCCGTCGCGGTCCCGCCGGACGAAAGCCGACACATCGACACGCATTCAAGACCAGACCAGGAATGGGAACCAGAGCATGACCACGCTGACACACCTGCAACGGCTCGAGGCCGAGAGCATCCACATCATGCGCGAGGTGGTCGCCGAGACCGAGAACCCCGTGATGCTGTACTCGATCGGCAAGGACTCGGCCGTGATGCTGCATCTCGCCCGCAAGGCCTTCGCGCCCGCGCCGCCGCCGTTTCCGCTGCTGCACGTCGACACGCGCTGGAAGTTCCGCGCGATGTACGAGTTCCGCGACAGGATGGCCGAGGAGGTGGGCATGGACCTGCTGGTCCACGTCAACCCGGAAGGCGTCGAGAAGGACATCAACCCGTTCACGCACGGCTCGGCCATCCACACCGACATCATGAAGACGGAAGGGCTCAAGCAGGCGCTGGACAAGTACGGCTTCGACGCGGCCTTCGGCGGGGCGCGCCGCGACGAGGAGAAGTCGCGCGCCAAGGAGCGGATCTTCTCCTTCCGCACCGCGCAGCACCGCTGGGATCCGAAGGGCCAGCGCCCCGAGCTGTGGAAGCTCTACAACGCCCGCAAGCACAAGGGCGAGTCGATCCGCGTGTTCCCGTTGTCGAACTGGACCGAGCTCGACATCTGGCAGTACATCTACCTCGAGAACATCCCTATCGTCCCGCTCTACTACTCCGCCGAACGCCCGGTGGTCGAGCGCGACGGCACGCTGATCATGGTCGACGACGAGCGCATGCCCTTGAACGAGGGCGAGGTGCCGATGATGAAGAAGGTCCGCTTCCGCACGCTCGGCTGCTACCCGCTGACCGGCGCGATCGAGTCCGAGGCCGACACGCTGACCGACATCATCCAGGAAATGCTCCTGACGAAGACCTCCGAGCGCCAGGGCCGCGTGATCGATCACGACTCGGCGGCGTCGATGGAGAAGAAGAAGCAGGAGGGGTACTTCTGAGCCGTTGGCTCAGAAGAGCTTGAAGCGGGAAGCTTGAAGCTGGAAGAGGGGCTCGGTGGCCACGTCGGACAAGGATGGTCTGAATGGATTTCGAGAAGCTTGAGGTTTGGCGGCGGTCGGCTCGGTTGTCGGCGGAGCTATACAAGGCGACGCGTGACCTGCGGGATTTTGGGTTTCGGGACCAGATCACGCGATCCGGATTGTCGGTTCCCAGCAATATCGCCGAGGGGATGAGCCGCTGTTCCTCGAAGGAAAAGTACCGGTTTCTCGATATAGCGAAAGGCTCCTGCGCCGAGGTCAGAACGCAGATATACATCGGCATCGACATCGATTACCTGGACCGGGAGGTTGCAACCGGCTGGCTCGCGGAAACCCGCGAAATTGCCGCAATGCTCACCGGGCTGATGAACAAAGTAACGAGCTGAAAGCCAGTGGCCGGAATTCCTACGGGAGTGTGAACCAACACTTCCAGCTTCAAGCTTCCGGCTTCCAGCTCAGAAACGAACAAACCAACGAGCTGAAAAGCCTACGGACGCCCGGAAGACCCCGGAGGTGAAACAAAACACTTCCAGCTTCCAGCTTCCAGCTTCCAGCTCTCTCCCAAGGAGAGAAAATGGCACACGCATCGGACTTGATCGCCTCGGACATCGAGGGATACCTGAAATCACACGAGAACAAGGGCTTGCTGCGGTTCATCACCTGCGGCAGCGTGGATGACGGCAAGAGCACGCTGATCGGGCGGTTGCTCTTCGAGTCCAAGCTCCTGTTCGAGGACCAGTTGGCCGCGGTGGAAGCCGACTCCAAGAAGTACGGCACCCAGGGTGGCGAGATGGACTTCGCGTTGCTGGTCGACGGCCTGGCCGCCGAGCGCGAACAGGGCATCACCATCGACGTGGCTTACCGCTTTTTCTCCACCGACAAGCGCAAGTTCATCGTCGCCGATACGCCCGGTCACGAGCAGTACACGCGCAACATGGTCACCGGCGCCTCGACGGCCGATGCCGCTATCCTGATGGTCGACGCCCGCCAGGGCGTGCTCACCCAGACGCGCCGACACAGCTTCCTGATGAACCTGATCGGTATCCGCCACGTGGTGGTCGCGATCAACAAGATGGACCTGGTCGACTACTCGCAGCAGGTCTTCGACGAGATCGTCGCCGACTACCGCGCGTTTGCCGACGAGATCGGTCTCGAGGAGATCACCTTCATCCCGATGTCGGCGCTCAAGGGCGACAACATCATCGATCATGGCGACCGGATGCCGTGGTACCACGGCACCACGCTGATGGGCTTTCTCGAGACCGTCGAGGT
>JAWLHL010000010.1:0-49142 GCA_041690375.1 Guyparkeria sp.
AGTCGGCCTGCGGCCACTCGGCGCGTCGCGGGTTGATATAGCGGTAGACGGTCGTCCGGCCGCTCTCGTCGGGGATCAGTTCGCCGGTGGTGGGGCTTTTCTTGTAGGAAATGCCGTCCCAGATGGTGACCGGCTGGCCGTGTTCGTCCGTCATCGGCTCGCGGGCGTCATAGTCGATCAGCGCGTCGCGGCATTCGATGTTGTGGAAGTCCTTGAGGATCGGCTCGGGCAGGTCGAGCTTGCCATGGATGCGGAAGTGCCATTGCAGGTAGCCGATCCACAGCACGATCTCGGCGATGGCGGCGGCGCGCGGGTTGATCTCCATCCCCAGGAACTGGTGAGGATCGACGGTGAACCCCTCGACGTCCATGTGGGATTGGCCGCTCGAGAGATCGCGGATGAGGTTGAGCACCTCGCCTTCCAGCCGCTTCATGTGTTCGAGCGAGACGTACAGGAAGTTCGCGCTGCCGCAGGCCGGGTCGAGCACGCGGGTCTGGCAGAGGCGGTGGTGGAAGTCGGTGAGCTCGCCCAGCGCCTTGTCGGGCTTGCCCTGCTGCAGCCAGGTCTCGGCGGCGACCTGCACGGTCTGCCATTCGCTGCGCAGCGGGTCGATGAGCGTGGGCATGACCAGCCGCTCGACGTAGGCGCGCGGGGTGTAGTGGGCGCCGAGCTTGTGGCGCTCGCGCGGGTCGAGCGCGCGTTCGAGCAGGGTGCCGAAGATCGCCGGCTCGACGAAGCGCCAGTCGGCCTTCGCCGCCTCGATCAGCAGCTTGATCTGGTCGCGGGTCAGCGCGATGGGGTCGATGTCCTTGAACAGCCCGCCGTTGAAGCGCGGGATCTTGTGCATCAGCGCGCCGTTGAAGCCGCCCTCGTTCATCGAGTGCCACAGGTCGGCGAGCGCGGCGGAGAAGTGTTCCGGGTTGTCCTTGAGCTTCTCCAGCAGGGTGGTGAAGCTCTCGCGCGGCAGCAGTTCCACGTCCTCGGCGAACATGGTGAACAGGCAGCGCTTGAGGAAGTGCGCGACGCGGTCGACGGCGTAGCCGCTCTGCTCCAGCGAGCGGGCGAGGGTGGCGAGCCGGCGGCTGACGTCCCGGGTGACGCGGGCGGCGTGCCTGGAGGGGTCGAGCTGGTCGGGGTCGGTCCAGAGGTGAACCAGGCGCTGGCGGATCTCGGGGTCGTGCAGGTCCTCGAGTCGAATGCGGTGGTGGCCCGGGTCCGGGTAGGGGACGTAGGTGCCGCCCGAGCGGGTGAACTCGGCGTAGAGCTCGATGGAGCGGCCCACGTCGGTGACCACGATGAACGGCGGGCGGCCCTCGCTCTGCGGCAGCGCGCGGACGTACTGGTCCGCCTGGTTCTGCGCGGCCAGCATGGCCTTGTCCCAGCCGGAGGAATCCAGCGTCTTGCCGCTCTGCTTGGCCTCGAGGACGAAACAGCCGCGGCGGTACAGGTCGATGAAGCCGCGGGTGGAGCTGCCGTCGGGCTTGTCGATGTCGACGCGGCGCTCGAAGACGTAGGCGTTGAGCTCCGTGTCGCTACCGGAAGGGGCGGGCCTGGGCAGGCCGAGCAGCTCGGTGAGCTCGGTGAGGAACAGCTGGTAGTTCGACTTCTCGCTGCCGTCCGCCTCGGCCCAGCGGGCGATGAAGTCGTCGATTGCCCGTGAGTCGGTGGCTTGTGGTGTGAGCACGTCTTGCGTCATGCGGTGCAGTCCCTTGTTGGCCGGCGCGAGAGGCGGTCATGGTAGCAAAGCCGAGATGCGTCAGCGCCCTGTGCGAGCTTGCCTGCAAGCGAAACGCGCCGACGGCGCGTGCCCCGTCATCGGCCGGCCCGGTGCATGACGGAAACGGGGACGGCCGCTGGCGCGGCCTTCGCGGGCGAGGCCCGCTCGCACAGGGGTGTGGTGCCACCGGCGCGCTGTGCGAGCTTGCCTGCAAGCGAAACGCGCCGACGGCGCGTGCCCCGTCATCGGCCGGCCCGGTGCATGACGGAAACGGGGACGGCCGCTGGCGCGGCCTTCGCGGGCGAGGCCCGCTCGCACAGGGGTGTGGTGCCACCGGCGCGCTGTGCGAGCTTGCCTGCAAGCGAAACGCGCCGGGAGGCGCGTGCCCCGGTGTCGGCCGCTACGCGGCCTCACTCCAGCCAGATCGCGTCCCAGTGCGGGTAATCCCGAAGGCTTTTCACGAGCCCCGCGCGCAACGGGTTGGCGACGATGTAGCGCGCGGTGGGCAGTAGTTCATCGTCGCTTCGAAGCGCCCGATCGAAGAACCCGGTTCGCCAGGCAAACGAATGCCGGCCGGGTTCCCGGCGTATCGCACGAGACGCGTGCGACTTGGCCTTCTGCACGATCGAAGACAGGTTGTCGCTTCTCAACTCGAACAGCCAGTGCACGTGGTCCGGCATGACCACGAAGCACAAGGTCAGAGCATCCGGCGAAACGGACCTCAATGCATCGATCACGTGCCGCGCGATGGGCAGGGCGTGGATGAGAGGACTTCCCGGTCGAACCGAGAACCGCACGTGATAGACGCGCCCGGTTTCACTGATCCGCCCGCGTCGCAGGCGGTGGCTGGCGTAGATACCTTCCATGGTGATCTCGCTCGTGTTGGTTTGCCCGATCAGTGCAGCACGGGTAACTCGGCCGAACAAGCCCGATGGGGAAGGAAGATGTGGCTATGGGCGCCCTGTGCGAGCTTGCCTGCAAGCGAAACGCGCCGGGAGGCGCGTGCTCCGTCTTCGGCGGGCCCGGTGCGTGACGGAAACGGGGGTGGCCGCTGCGGCGGCCTTCGCGGGCGAGGCCCGCTCGCACAGGGGTGTGGTGCCACCGGCGCGCTGTGCGAGCTTGCCTGCAAGCGAAACGCGCCGGGAGGCGCGTGCTCCGTCTTCGGCGGGCCCGGTGCGTGACGGAAACGGGGGTGGCCGCTGCGGCGGCCTTCGCGGGCGAGGCCCGCTCGCACAGGGGAGGGTGCGAGGCCCGCTCGCACAGGGTGGTTGCCGCGGATGTGTTCCCTTTAACGACCGGCCATCACGAGAGTGTCACAAGCCTTCGGCACGATGGACTTGTGGTCGGATGCGTCAACGGATCGCGGCCAGCACCATCGGCGTGTCCATGGCTTGGTGATTTTTTCTCACTCCTTGCTTGCCCCGCCTTGCGCGGGGTTTTCTTTTGCCGGCGTCAGTCGCGCATGACGTGCTCGAGGATGCCGACGACCTGTTCCGGCGTGGTCGCCCAGGCCATGGCGGCGGCGTCGACTTCCTTGAGCGGGTGGACGATATCCTCGTCGTGCAGGGTGATGTAGGGCGTGCCCAGTGCCGCGGTGTAGCCGGCGTCGAAGGCCGCGTTCCATTGCTTGTACTTGTCGCCGAAGCGCACCACGACGACGTCGGCCTGCTCGATCAGGGTCCTGATGCGGATCGCGTTGACCTTGGCCGACTTGTGATCGCGCCAGAATTGCTTGTCCTCCTCGCCGAGCAGGTCGCCGGCGGCATCGCTGGCGGCGTGGTCGGTGACCGGGCGGGTGAAGGTGATGTCCAGCCCCGCTTCCCGGGCTCCCTGTTCGATCTGCTCTCTCCAGTCGGTGTGGATTTCGCCTGACAGGTACACGGTAAGGCTCATCGGTGTCTCCTTATAGATCGGCTTGATCGGGCAGGTCGGTCACCGCGCCCAGCGACGCGGAGCTGACCGTGCGGGCGTATTTTGCCAGCACGCCGCGCGGGTAGTTGGGCGCCGGGCGCTGCCAGTTGGCGCGGCGGCGCTCGAGTTCGTCGGGCTCGACGTGCACCTCGATGGTGTCGGCCACCGCGTCGATGCTGATGGTGTCGCCGTCCTCGACCAGCGCGATCGGCCCGCCGTCGAAGGCCTCGGGGGTGATGTGGCCGACGACGAAGCCGTGGCTGCCGCCGGAGAAGCGCCCGTCGGTGATCAGGGCCACGTCCTTGCCCAGCCCGCGGCCCATGATCGCCGACGTGGGCGAGAGCATCTCGCGCATGCCCGGGCCGCCGCGAGGTCCCTCGTAGCGGATGACCACCACGGTGCCGGCGGTGACGGTGCCGTCGAGGATGCGCGCCTGGGCCTCCTCCTCGGAGCCGAACACCTGCGCGGTGCCGGAAAACCGCGTGCCCTCCTTGCCGGTAATCTTGGCCACCGCCCCATCGGGGGCGAGGTTGCCCTTGAGGATGCGGAGATGGCTGTCGGCCTTCCGCGGGGCGTCAAGCGGCGCGATGATCTGCTGGTCGTCCGGGTAGGGCGCGACATCGGCCAGGTTCTCGGCCAGCGTCTTGCCGGTGACGGTCAGGCAGTCGCCGTGTAGCAGCCCCACGTCGAGCAGCATCTTCATCAACGGCAGGATGCCGCCGATCTCGACCAGCTCGCTCATCATGTAGTGCCCCGACGGGCGCAGGTCGGCGAGTACCGGCACGCGCCGGCCGATCTCGGTGAAGTCGTCGAGCGTGAGTGGCACGTCGACCACGTTCGCCATCGCCAGCAGGTGCAGCACCGCGTTGGTCGAGCCGCCCAGGGCGATCGTCACCGTGATGGCGTTCTCGAAGGCCGCGCGGGTCATGATGTCGCGCGGCTTGATGTCCTTGTCCAAGAGATCGAGCACCGCCCGGCCGGCGGCCTCGCTGTCGGCGCGCTTTTCCTCGGAGACCGCGTTCTGCGCCGAGCTGCCGGGGAGGCTCATGCCCATCGCCTCGATCGCCGAGGCCATGGTGTTGGCCGTGTACATGCCGCCGCAGGAGCCGGGGCCGGGGATGGCGGTCTTCTCGATGTCCTCCAGGCGCGGCAGGTCGATCTCGCCGCGCGAATAGGCGCCGACGGCCTCGAACACCGAGACGATGTCGGTGTGGCACTTGCCGGGCAGGATGGTGCCGCCGTAGACGAACACGGACGGGCGGTTGAGGCGCGCCATGCCGATCAGGCAGCCGGGCATGTTCTTGTCGCAGCCGCCGATGGCGACCAGCCCGTCGAAGCCCTCGCAGCCGGCGACCGTCTCGATCGAGTCGGCGATCACCTCGCGCGAGACCAGCGAGTACTTCATGCCCTCGGTGCCGTTGGCGATGCCGTCGGAGATGGTGATGGTGTTGAAGATCACGCCCTTGCCGCCGGCGTCGTCCGCGCCGTCGCTGGCCGCGCGGGCCAGCTTGTCGATGTGCACGTTGCAGGGGGTGACCTCGCTCCAGGTCGAGGCGCTGCCGACCTGGGGCCTGCGGAAATCCTCGTCGGTGAAGCCCACCGCCCGCAGCATCGCCCGGCTGGCGGACTTGTTGATGCCGTCGACGACCGGGGCGGAATGGCGTCGTCGCGGGTCGCTCGGCTGGTCGTTCATGCACGTTCTCCTTCGGATTCGATACGGGGCGGGGCGAGGCTGTACCCGGGCCGCCTGCGCGGTGGGTGGCCCGGATGCATGATTCAGTGCCGGTCCCGGGCGATCTCCTCGATCAGCGCGGCGTTGAATGCGGGCAGGTCGTTCGGGTCGCGGCTGGTGATCAGGCCGTCGTCGATCACCACTTCCTCGTCGACCCAGTCCGCGCCGGCATTCTCCAGGTCGGTGCGGATGCTGGGGTAGGAGGTCATGCGCCTCCCCTTGGCCACGCCGGCGTCGATCAGCGTCCAGCCGCCGTGGCAGATCGCGGCCACCGGCTTGCCGTGGTCGACGAACGCCCTGACGAAGCCCAGCGCGCGGTCGTCGCGGCGCAACTTGTCCGGATTCATCACCCCGCCCGGGAGCACCAGCGCGTCGTACTCGCCTTCGCCGGCGAATTCCAGCGACTGGTCGACGTCGAAGCTGTCGCCCCAGTCGGTGTGCTGCCAGCCCCTTACCTGGCCGTCGGCCGGCGAGACGATGGCCACCTGTGCGCCGGCCTGCTCCAGTGCCCGCTTGGGTTCGGTGAGTTCCACCTGCTCGAACCCATCGGCCACCAGCAGGGCGACGTGCTTTCCGTCGAGTGGCTTGGTCATACGATAACTCCTCCCCCGATCGGGCATGAATGAAAACGCGGTGACTCGAGCGTAGAAGACGAACGGCAGTGCGTCAGATCAGGGTCACGCCGGCCCGGCGCATCTGCGCCAGCGCATCGGCTCCACGGTCCGGAGAGACCGGTCGGGTGGCCTCCTTCACGAGCAGGGTCTCGAAGCCTTCCTTCCGCGCATCCAGTGCGGTGGCCAGTACGCAGACGTCCTGCGCCAATCCCATCACGAATACGCGCCCGATGTCCCGCGCGCGCAGCTCGGTGGCCAGGCCGGTCTTGTCGAAGGCGGAGTTCTGGTCCTGGTCGAAGCGCGTTCCCTTGGTGACCTTGATCACGTGGCCGGGTAGTTTCAGCTCCGGGTGGAAGGCGGCGCCACGGGAGTCCTGCAGGCAATGGGGCGGCCAGGGGCCGCCCCGTTCGTCGAAGCTGACGTGTTCTTTCGGGTGCCAGTCTCGCGAGGCGAAGACGGGAACCTCGGCCTCGCCTGGCGCCTCGATCCAGCGATTGACCACCGGCACGACCTGGTCGGCATCATCGATGGGCAGAGCGCCGCCGGGACAGAAGTCGTTCTGCACGTCGACGATCAGCAGGGCGTCGCCGGGCTTCGGTGAGAGGCTGTGTTCGGTCATGGCGTATCCCCCTGGACGGATTCGCGCCGGATCACGGACTGCCGGACCACGGCCTGGTGTTCTTGCAGTGCGTCGCTGATCCGGACCGGGTAGGGCGTCTCGGCCGGTTCGATGTCACGCAGGGCCTCGGGCAGGCGGGCGATACGCTCGCCGCTCCGCTCGCGCAGCGTGTCCACCGAGGGTGCCGGATACAGGCGGCGACCATCGGCCATGACCTGCTCGAGCAGCGGTTCGCCGGGCAGGTCCTCGCCGTCGCGGCCGATGGTGTCCCCGCTGAACACGCCGTTCTCGCACTGGCGGAAGACCTGCTTGCGCCCGGGCAGGATGGGCTTGCCGGAAGAGAGCTTGAGCCGCCCCTGGCCTGCGTACTCGGCCAGCTTGTAGGCGATGTCCAGGTCCGGCGCATCGCGGGCCACGCCCATGCTCGTGCCCACGCCGAAGGAGTCGATCGGGGCCCCTGCGTCGATCAGCCGCTTGATCTCGTGTTCGTCGAGCCCGCCGCTGGCGACGATTTCCACCTGCTCCAGCCCCGCCTCGTCCAGCCGCTGGCGGGACCGGCGCGCAAGATCGCCGAGGTCGCCCGAGTCCAGTCGGACCGCGCGGACCTGGAAATCGTCGCCCATCTCGCGGGCCAGCTCGATGACGTGCTCCACGCCGACGAGCGTGTCGTAGGTGTCGACCAGCAGCACGGTCTCCGGGTAACGGCGGGCGTAGCGGCGGAAGGCGCTGCGCTCGTCCGGGCAGGCCTGGATGAAACTGTGGGCCATGGTGCCCAGCACCGGCACGCCGTGTTCCCGCCCGGCGATCACGTTGGAGGTGCCGGCGATGCCGGCCACGTGGTAGGCCCGGGCCCCGCGGACGGCCGCGTCGATGCCGTGCATGCGCCGGG
Organism: Guyparkeria sp.; assembly: GCA_041690375.1. Taxonomy (GTDB): domain Bacteria; phylum Pseudomonadota; class Gammaproteobacteria; order Halothiobacillales; family Halothiobacillaceae; genus Guyparkeria. Next base: position 7,483 of record JAWLHL010000010.1, read on the forward strand.
CGCCGAAGTCCACCACGGGCCGGCCGTCGGCGGCCTGCACCAGGCGTACCGCCTTGGAGGCGAGCACGGTCTGCATGTGGACCTGGTTCATCACCAGGGTCTCGATCAGTTGCGCCTGCGGCAGCGGGGCGACTACCTCGAGGATGGGCTCGTTGGGAAACACCGGCGTGCCGTCGGGCACGGCGAACACGTCGCCGGTGAAACGGAAGTCCGCCAGCCAGTCGAGGAACGACTCAGCGAAATGGCCGAGCGAGGCGAGGTAGTCGATGTCCGCGGCGGAAAGCTGCAGGTCCTCGAGCAGGTCGAGCAGCGTCTCCACCCCGCAGGCCAGGAGGAAATTACGCGTCTCCGGCAGTCGCCGCACGAACAGGGTGAACACCGCCGTGTCCTGCATGCCGGCCTCGTGGTAGGCCTGCAGCATGGTGAGTTCGTAGAGGTCCGTGAACAGGCCCAGCTCGTGGCCCGGGAGAAAGGCGGCGGAATCGTTCGCGTGCCGGTCGCGGGTCATGTGGCCTCCGCTATGTTTCGTTGGCCCTTGCGGATGAAACGGGTTTTTCAGCGATCTGCCGATCGTTGCTGAAGACGAGTGTAGATCCTGAGATCCGGGTCGCCCTGAACCACCGGATGAACCGGTCGCCGCGTCTCGAGTCCGGCGAGGCCGGCGATATCGTCTCGATCGCGACTTCGGCGACCGCTCCCGGATATGCCCTCCATCTGCAGGGCCGGCAGCAGACGGTCGGGATTGTCGCTACCCTTGGTCGGACCAGGGGGAGGCATGCGAATGACACGACACCTGCCTGTGACTGTCCTGCTCGCCGTCGGCCTGATCGCGGGTCCGGCATGGGCGGGTTTCACGACGCCGGCACGGGGTTTCGAACTGGAAGAGCGGACGGTTCATTACCACGTGCGCGGCGAGACGGGGAAGCCGGTGGCGATCGTGCTCGGCGGCGGGCCGGGGTTCTCGAGCTGGAACCTCGAGCCCATCCAGCGGCGGCTGGCGGAGCTGGGCTACCGGGCCGCGATCATGGACATGCTCGGGGTGGGGGAGAACGAGGCGTCGCTTGAGGCCTCGCCGCTGGACGACTGGATCGCGCAGGTCGAGGGATTGCGCCGGGAGCTGGCCGGGGATCGGCCCGTGGTCCTCGTCGGCCATTCCTGGGGGGCCTTGATGGCGCTGGTCTACATGCGGGATTACCCGCAGAACGCGGACCGGCTGGTGCTGCTGAACCCCGTCGACCCGGGGCGTACGGCCATGCGGACCGTGACCGAGCAGATCGACGCCCGGCGGGCGCGGGAACGGGGCGAACGCTGGGACGACGAGGCCGCCTGGACCCGTGGCGATCCCGGGTCACGCTCGGCGGACGAGCATGCCCGTCACCAGATCGAGCGGAGTCTGCCCAGCTATTTTCTCGATTACGAGCAGGGCAGGCGCTACGCCGCGCGGTTCGACGAGTCGGACTTCGACCCCCTGCTGAACGTCGAGGGCTGGCGGGCGTACCGGGACAACCCGGTGGAGTACGCCACCATCCGGGACTGGGACGTGCCGATCGACTTCATCGGCTGCCGGCAGGATCTGCTCATGCCGGAGAGCCTCGACGCCCTGCAGGGAAACCTCTCGCTGGGACATGTCGAGCTGCTGGCCGGCTGTGTCCATTTTCCCTGGGAAGAGGTGCCCCGGGAGTTCGGCGAGGCGCTCGAACGGGTGCTGGACGCCGGCGGGAAGACCGGGGAGGGCGAGTCGCCGTGAAGGCCCGGGGTCAGTCGTCGTTGTCGTTCTTGTTCGCCGCCCCCTCGACCGAGTCGCCCAGGCTCTGGATGTCTTCCCCGAGGCCCTTCATGGTGTTGCAGCCGCTGGCGAGGGTGACCAGGCCGGCAAGAAAGGTGGCTGCGATGAGACGCTTGAACATGGTTGTACTCTCCCTGTGAACGTTCGGCGGACAATCATAAGCAAATTGCCGCGAGCGGGCACCTGCCACGGCACGAAAAGGCCGTCCCCGGGAGGAGCGGCCGGTCTGTCCGACGTCTCCCGGGGTCAATCGTGCTCCTCGGCCTCCCTGTCGATGGATTCACCCAGTTCCTCGGTGTCCTCACCGACTCCTTCGATGGTGTTGCAGCCCGAGAGGATGGCCAGGGGGGCGACCAGTGCAGCCAGGATGCTCAAGCGCTTGAAAAACGGGATCATCATGTCGTTTCACCTCTTGCCTTTTCGGTCAGTGACACCGTCAAGGATAGACATCCGGTCGGGTGGTGGTGGACGATTGTCGCGTCTGGCCATGGCAGGCGAGTAGGGAGTTGGCGTGGAAATACTGCTGATCGGCATACTGCTGCTGGCGGGTCTGGTGTTCGGCACGCTGGGGAGCCGTTACTTCGGCGTGCCCCGCGTGGTCGGTTACATCCTCCTGGGCATGCTGTTCGCGCCCGACCTGCTTGGCGGTGCGCTGGGCGTGGATACCACCGACTGGACACGACCGATGGTATCGGTGGCGCTGGGGATCATCGCCTACCTGGTGGGCGGCTCGGCCACGATCGGCCAGATCAGGCGGCTGGGCTGGACCATTGCCGCCGCTACGGTCGGCAAGGTTGCGGGCGCGTTTCTGGCGGTATTCATGGTGTTCGGCCTGCTCGGCGCCGCCGTCCCGGGCATTCCCGGCTGGACGTTCGCCGTGGTGCTGGCGGCCATCGCCACCACCACGGCGCCGGCCGCTATCGTGGCCATCATCCACCAGTACCGGGCCGCGGGCCCGCTGACCACGGCGCTGCTCGGTATGGTGGCCCTCGACGATGCCCTCGGCCTGGTGATCTTCTCGCTGGTGCTGGCGCTGGTGGGCGCCGCCGGCCTGTCCGAGGCGCTGCCCGGCGTGGTCTGGGAGATCGCTGCGGCGCTGGCAATCGGCGGGATTGCCGGCTGGGTGGTCGAGCGGCTGGTCCGACGCCTGCACGAGCACGAATTGCGGCTGGTCGCCCTGATCGGCGGTATCATCCTCCTGACCGGGCTGGCCGAGGCCTGGCACTTCTCCGAGTTGCTCGCGGCGATGGCCTTCGGCTTTGCCGCCCGGTTTTTCGGCGGCGCCCACTCCGAACGACTGTTCGAACCGGTCGAACAGCTCGAGGAACTGGTGTTCGTGCTGTTCTTCACCTTTGCCGGTCTGCACTTCGATCTCGGCGTCGTGGTGGAATACGCCTGGCTGATCCTGCTGTACTTCCTGTTGCGTGCCGGTGGCCAGGTCCTCGGGTCGATGGTCGGGGCACGCCTGGCCAAGGCGCCGCCCGAGATCACCCGCAATGTCGGGCTGGGCATGCTGCCGCAGGGCGGCGTGGCCATCGGCATGGCACTGCTGCTGGCCGGACAGGAACGGTTCGCCCAGTCGGCCGAACTGATCGTCAACATCGTCACGGCCAGCACGTTGCTGACCGAGTCCATCGGCGCCGTGGCCGCCCGGTACGGGCTGCGTCGCGCCGGGGAGACGGACCGGACGCTGGGAGGAGGCGTGGATGAAGGCAGGTAACTGGCTCGAGGGCCATCCGAGGCGCGGGGTGACCGTGGCCGCCACCGACTCGCTGTCCGCGGCGGCGCAGGCGCTGCTCGACGAACCGGAATCACGCGATGTCTACGTGCTCGACGAGGCGGGCCGGGTCTGCGGGCACCTGGGTTTCCGGCGTCTCGCCGGCATCCTGCTCGCGCACCTGCGGCCCAGCCACAGTCGCCGACAGCTCATCGAGCGCATCACGCCGGGCACCGTGGGCGAGTACATGGACGAGCGGGTGCTCTGCGTGCGGCCCGAGGAACGGATCAGCGACGTCTTCCACCAGCACATGGAGCGGCGGGTCGAGGACATCGCCGTGATCGACGACGACCGGCGCCTGCTGGGGGTGATCCGGGTGCGCGACCTGCTTCGGGCCGCGCTGGCCGAGTGACGTGGGCCGAGGCCCGAGCCGGCGTCAGGCCCGATTAGCGCAGATGTTCCACGAACCAGTCGCGCGCCATCCCGGCGACCTGGGCGAGTTTCCCCGGTTCCTCGAACAGGTGGGTGGCGCCGGGGACGATCTCGATCCTCGGAGGCGTGCGCATCTGCTCGGCCGCTTCCCGGTTCATGCCGATCACCGGGCCGTCGAGGCCACCGACGACAAGCAGGGTATCGGCCGTCACGCGACCCAGCGCCCGCGGGTCGGCCAGGTCGGGACGCCCACCCCGAGAGACCACGGCGGCGACCGTCTCGGGCCGTTCGGCGGCGACGTTGAGGGCGGCGGCCGCTCCGGTGCTGGAGCCGAAGAGCCCGATGGACATCTCCCCGAGCCGCGGCTGCCGGTGGGTCCAGTCCACCGCGTCACGCAGGCGGCGCGTCAGCAGGCCGATGTCGAAGCGGTATTCGGTGGTGAACTGGTCGACCTCGTGTTCCTGCGGGGTGAGCAGGTCGAACAGCAGGGTGGCCAGCCCGCCGTCGTTGAGCGCCTCGGCCACGTAGCGGTTGCGCGAACTGCGCCGGCTGCTGCCGCTGCCATGGGCGAAGAGCACGATGGCGTCGGCGCCCTCCGGTATGTTGAGATCCCCGGGCAGCGTGCCGTCCGGCGTCTCGATGCCCACCTCGAGTGTCTCGGTGCGGCGCGATTCGTTCATGATCCCTCCCCTCCCAGCGTGGCGATCACTTCCTCGTCCTCCACCTGGCGGAAGTCACGGAAGAACTGGCCGACGGCCATGAACTCCGCCGGCGCCTCCAGGCAGACCAGCTCGTCGACCTCGCGCCGGAGCCGGTCGACTGTCGGAGGCGGCGCCACGCCCACGGCAACCACCAGCGTCTCCGGTGACTGGGCCCGAACCGAGCGAATCGCCGCCGACAGCGTCGCGCCGGTGGCGATCCCGTCGTCGACCAGGATGGCCACCCGTCCCTCGGCACGGGTCGGCGGTCGACGGTACCGCGCGCGGCGCTCGCGGATGGTCTCGAGCTGGCGTTCGGCCTCGCGCTCGATGTAATCCGACGAGATGCCGTATTGCTCCGCCCCGGGGTTGAGCTCGACGTGCCCGGATTCGTCCACCGAGCCGATGGCGAACTCCGGGTTGCCCGGGGCGCCGATCTTGTGCACGAGCACGATGTCGAGCTCGCCGCCCAGCCGGTCGGCGACGATCCGCCCCATGGGCACGCCACCTCGCGGAATGGCCAGCACCAGCGGGTTCCGGCCCCGGTAGTGCTCCAGTCGCTCGGCGATGCGTTCTGCCGCTTCCTCTCGATTGCGGAACATGCCGTTACCTCCAAACCCGCGAACGTTTACATCAGCGAGTCTAGACTCTGACTGGCGATTCGCCTGCCAGGCGAGGCCGTCGGGCGGCGGCGTCATCGGGAGCCGTCTTTCTCGGGATTTTTCGGGGGTGGTCACTTTGGTCAAGGAAAGGGAAGCCCGCTCCAGCTTCAGGCCGGGATCGGCCCCGGTGTCGGAGGTGCTCGATCACCTGTCCACCGACCCGGACCAGGGATTGTCCCGCCACGAGGTTCACCAGCGTCTCTCCCGGCATGGTCCGAACCGCCTGGAGGAGGCGCGGCGGCGTGGTGTGCCGGGCATCCTGATCGACCAGTTCAAGAGCCTGGTCATCGTCCTGCTGGTGATCGCGGCAGTGGTCGCCTTCCTGTTCGATCGCCGGGTGGAGGCGGTCGCCATCGGCATTGCGCTGCTGGTCAACGGTGCGGTCGGGTTCGTGATGGAGTACCAGGCGGTGCGCTCGATGGTCGCGCTGAAACGGCTCGGTGGGCTGAAGGCCCGGGTCCGGCGGCAGGGGCGTGACCGTTCGGTTCCCGCCGATCAGCTCGTGCCGGGCGACGTGGTGCGCCTGGAAGCGGGCGACCAGGTCCCTGCGGACCTGCGCGTGATCGAGTCCGAGGAATTGACCTGCGACGAATCCGCGTTGACGGGGGAGTCCGTGCCGGTGGCCAAGTCCGTGGACCCGGTGCCCGAGCAGGCGGGCCTCGCGGACCAGTCGGGGATGGTCTTCAAGGGAACCGCCGTGACGCGCGGTGCGGGCATCGGCGTGGTGGTGGCCACCGGGATGGAGACCGAGATCGGTCGGATCGCGGCGATGGTCGAGGCCTCCGAGGGCGATCTCACGCCGCTGGAGCGGCGGCTGGAATCGCTGGGGCGGCGACTGGTGGGCCTGACCCTGGTGATCGCGGTACTGGTGGCGCTCGCCGGCCTGGCGGCGGGGCATCCGCTGGTGACCATGCTCGAGACGGCCATCGCGCTGGCCGTGGCCGCCGTGCCCGAGGGCCTGCCGGTGGTCGCCACCGTGGCGCTGGCGCGCGGCATGCATCGCATGGCGACCCGGAATGCCCTGGTCAAGCGCCTGGCCGCGGTGGAGTCGCTGGGGGCGGCCACCACCATTCTCTCCGACAAGACCGGCACGCTCACCGAGAACCGCATGACGCTCGGGCGGGTGGTGCTCCCGGGCGAGGCGATCGAGGTTGAGGCCGCCGCCGGCCGTTTTCTGCGGGACGGCGAGACAGTCGACCCGCAGGCGCACGATCGCCTCCGGCGTGCGCTTGAGGTGGCCGTGCTGTGCAACAACGCCAGTCTCGACGATTCGGAGGGCGGCGATCCGATGGAAAAGGCGCTGCTTCAGGGCGGTCGGCTGGCGGGGCTGGAGCGGGAGGACCTGCTGGCCGACTGGCCGGAAGAACGCGAGGAGCCGTTCGCCTCCGAGACCCTGATGATGGCCACGGTGCATGCCGCGGCGTCCGGCTGGCGGCATGCGGTCAAGGGGGCGCCCGAGGCGGTCATCGACCGCTGCAACCGCGAGCTGGGCCCGGACGGCGAGGTCGAGCTGGGCGAGGACGGCCGGGCCCGATGGCACGAGACGAACGAGAGCATGGCCGCCGACGGCCTGCGCGTGCTGGCCCTGGCGGAGCGCGCCAGCGACGACCCGGACGCCGACTCCTACGAGGACATGACGCTGCTGGGCCTGGTCGGCCTGTTCGATCCGCCCCGCGAGGGCGTCCGCGAGGCGGTGGCCGCCTGCCGCGAGGCGGGCATCCGCGTGCTGATGGTCACCGGCGACCAGCCGGCGACGGCCGCGCACATCGCGCGGGAACTGGGGATCGCGGACGAGGATGCCCCGCCGCCGGTGCACGGCGACGACCTGCGTCCGCCGGAGGAACTGGACGACGAGGCCCGCGAGCGCGACCTTTCCACCGCGGTGTTCGCCCGGGTCAGCCCGGAGCAGAAGCTCGATATCGTCACATTGCACCAGCAGGCCGGTGCCGTGGTGGCGATGACCGGCGACGGCGTCAACGACGCCCCGGCGCTGAAGAAGGCCGACGTCGGCATCGCCATGGGCCGGCGCGGCACCGACGTGGCGCGGGAGGCGGCCGACATGGTGCTGCGCGACGATGCCTTCACCACCATCGTGGTGGCCATCCGGATGGGGCGGAACATCTTCGACAACATCCGGCGGTTCATCGTCTACCTGCTCTCGGGCAACCTGGGCGAGATCATGGCGGTATCCGCCGCCGCGGCCGCCGGCGCCCCGTTGCCGCTGCTGCCGCTGCAGATCCTCTACATCAACTTCGTCAACGACGTGCTGCCCTCGCTGGCCCTCGGGGTGAACCGCGGCGAAGAGAGCGTGATGCGCCGCCCGCCGCGCACCCGCGCCGAGGCGCTGGTCACCCCGGCGGGATGGGCGGCGGTCTTCGGCTACGGGTTCTTGATCGCGACCGCCGCCCTGGGCGCGCTGGCGACGGCGATCCTGGGGCTCGGCATGCCGGTGGAAACGGCGGTGACCGTCTCGTTCCTCACCTTCGGCTTCGGCCGGCTATGGCACGTGTTCAACATGCGATCGGCCGACTCGGGGTGGTTCGTCAACCCGATCACGCGCAACCCCTTCGTCTGGCTGGCGCTGGTCGTCGGGGTGGCCCTGCTGCTCGCCGCCGTCCACTGGCCGCTGCTGAGCGAGGTGCTGGGCACGGTGGACCCGGGGCCGGGCGGCTGGCTGCTGGTCCTGGGCTTTTCCCTGCTGCCGCTGCTGATCGCCCAGCCGATGAAGGCGGCGCGACTGCTCTGGGAGGGTCGCTGGCTCGATTGAGAAGGGAGGGAAAACTGGTGCGGGTGGCCGGACTCGAACCGGCACGGCCGTTAAGCCTGCAGATTTTAAGTCTGCTGTGTCTACCAATTCCACCACACCCGCGGGAAGGCGGATTCTACCGGCTTTCCCCGCCGCCCGCGACCGGGTGGCTTGCCTGGAGCGGAGTCGTCCCCATGCTCGGTGGTGGCCCGGTGCTGCGTTACACTCGGGCGCTCTTCTGTTTACCACCCAGACCTTTCGGGAGTCCCAAGCGATCATGCCTTCAGCCAACGGTCATCATCCTGCGTTCAGCCTGGTTCGCGCCGTGCCGATCGAGGCGCTCAACCTGACCGTCGAGGAATACCGTCACGACCGGACCGGGGCGCGTCACTACCACCTGGCCACCGACGACGACCAGAACGTGTTCCTGGTCGGGCTGCGCACGGTGCCGGAGGATTCCACCGGCGTGGCGCACATCCTCGAGCACACCGTGCTCTGCGGCTCGGAGCGCTATCCCGTCCGCGACCCGTTCTTCATGATGATCCGCCGTTCGCTGAACACCTTCATGAACGCGTTCACCTCGAGCGACTGGACGGCCTACCCGTTCGCTTCCTGCAACGAGAAGGACTTCTACAACCTGCTCGACGTCTACCTGGATGCCACGTTCTTCTCGCGCATCGACGAGCTGGACTTCCGCCAGGAGGGCCACCGGGTCGAGTTCGAGCAGTGGGACGATCCCGAAACGCCGCTGACCTTCAAGGGCGTGGTGTTCAACGAGATGAAGGGCGCGATGAGCGACCCGACCTCGGTGCTCTGGCAGACGCTCTCGCGCGAGCTGTTCCCCGACACCACCTACCACCACAATTCCGGCGGTGACCCGGAGAAGATCCCGGATCTGACCTACGAGCAGATGGTGGCGTTCTACAAGCGCTTCTACCACCCGTCCAACGCGGTGTTCATGACCTTCGGCAACCAGCCGGTCGAACGCCTGCAGCGTGAATTCGAGGAGAAGGCGCTGGCGCGCTTCGAGCGCATCGACCCGGACTCGGCCGTGCCGCTCCAGCCGGTGTTCGCCGGCCCGAAGCAGGTCGAGGACGTCTACCCGCTCGACGACGAGGACACGGCAGGCAAGACCCACGTCAATGTCGGCTGGATGCTGGGCGAGAGCGCCGATCTCGACGCGCGCCTCGAGGCACAGCTGCTCGAGGGCGTGCTGCTGGAGAACAGCGCCTCGCCGCTGATGAAGGCACTCGAGACCACCGACCTGGGCGCCGCGCCCTCGCCGGTGCTGGGGCTGGAGGACTCCCAGCGGCAGATGGTGTTCGTCGCCGGGCTCGAGGGCAGCGAGGCCGACCGAGCGCAAGACGTGGAAAAGCTGATCCTCGACACGCTGACCGAGGTGGCGGAGAAGGGTGTCGATCCCCAGATGGTCGAATCCGTGCTACACCAGCTCGAGCTCGAGCAGCGCGAGATCACCGGCGACGGCTTTCCCTACGGCCTGCACCTGATCGTCCAGGCGCTGCCGGCGGCCATCCACGACAGCGACCCGATCAACCTGCTCGACCTCGAGCCGGCGCTGGAGCGCCTGCGGGAGCGCGCCGCCGACCCGCAGTTCATCCCCAATCTCGTTCGCCGCCTGCTGCTGGACAACCCGCATCGGGTGCAGTTGACGCTCAGGCCCGACACCGGGCTCTCCGCACGCCAGCAGGCTACCGAGCAGGCGCGCCTGGCGGCGATGCAGGAAACGCTCTCCGAGGAGGACAAGCAGGCCATCGTCGAGCAGGCCAAGGCGCTCGCCGACCGGCAGGCCGAGGAGGGCGACATCTCCATCCTGCCGACGGTCACGCGCGAGGACATCCCCGAGGACATCGACATCCCGCAGCCGGTGCAGTTCGTGCACCAGCCGTCGAGCCAGCGCTGGTACGACCGCAGCACCAACGGCCTGGCCTACCTGCAGCTGGCCCTGGACTTGCCGCCGCTCGACCGCGAGGAGCTCGAGCTCCTGCCGATCTACACGGGGCTGCTGACCGAGCTGGGCGCCGGCGACCGCGACTACCTCGCCATGGCCGAGGCCGTGGCGGCGAAGACCGGCGGGTTCTCGGCGGCCGCCTCGATCCGCGCCGGCATCGAGGACATCCACGACACTTCCGGCTACTGGCTGATGTCGGGCAAGGCGCTGGTGCGCAACGCCGACGCCATGGTGGATCTCTTCCACCAGCACCTCGAGGCCGCGCGCTTCGACGAGATCGACCGGATTCGGGACCTGGTCAGCCAGATGCGTTTCGGCAGCGAGCAGGGCGTGGCCGGGCGCGGGCATGTCCACGCCATGACGCTGGCCTCTTCCGGCATGTCGGCGCGCGCCGCGCTGCGCCACGATACCGGTGGCGTGGCGGCCGTGCGCCGGATCAAGGCGATGGACGATGGCCTCGAGCAGGCCGCCGCCCGCCAGGACCTGGCCGAGCGACTCGCCCGTCTGCACGAGAAACTAAAGGGCGGCCTGCGCCACTACAACGTGGTCACCGAGCAGCGTCACTTCTCCGAACTGGCGCAGGCATTGCGGCCGCACATGCGCCAGGGACGGAGCGACGAATCCTTCGGCCTCGGCCGCCACGTCGAGCAGGTCCGCGAGGCGTGGGTGGGCAACCTCGCGGTCAACTACTGCGCCAAGGCGCACCCGGCCGTGGCGCCCAAGCACCCGGACGCGGCGGCGCTCGCCGTGCTGGGCGGCTTCATGCGCAACGGATTCCTGCACACGGCGATCCGCGAGAAGGGCGGCGCCTACGGTGGCGGGGGCGGTTATGACGCCGAGTCCGGCAGTTTCCGTTTCTTCTCCTACCGCGACCCGCGCCTCGAAGAGACCCTGGCCGACTTCGACCGGGCGGTCGACTGGGTGGTGGACACCGCGCACGAGGACCGCACCGTCGACGAGGCGATCTTCGGCGTGATCGCCTCGATCGACAAGCCGGGCTCGCCGGCCGGGGAGGCGAAGAAGGCCTTCGTCGACGCGCTGCATCACCGCAGTCCCGCGGACCTGCGCGAGATGCGTGCCCGGGTGCTCGACGTGACCCAGGACGATCTCAAGCGCGTCGCCGAGACCTATCTCCGCCCGGAAAAGGCGTCCGTCGGCGTGCTCGCGGGCCCGTCGCGCGAGAAGGAACTCGAGGCGCTGGGCCTGCGCATCGAGCGGATCTGATTCCGGCCATCCGCCGCGGTGCTAGACTGCCTGCGTTTGTCGCTGACAGGGAGGTGATTCGATGCGCTGGATGATATGGGGCGGGCTGGCGGCCCTGCTGGTGCTGACCTGGTTCCTGCTGCCGATCCTCACCCCCTTCGTGGTGGGGTTCATCGTCGCCTACCTGTTCGATCCCCTGGTCACCCGGCTGGATCGCCACGGGGTGTCGCGAACGCTGGGCACCTCGCTGCTCTTCCTGCTGGGCGGTCTGGTCCTGGTGGTCAGCATCATCGCCCTGGTGCCGGTTCTCGTGGAGCAGACCGCCAGGCTGGTGCGGCTCTTTCCCCAGGCGCTCGAGATCGTGCAGAACCGCGTCATCCCCTGGGTCAACGCCCAGCTCGGCGTGGAACTGGACATCGGCATGCTCCGGGAAATGGCGGTCAAGCACGGGGAGACCATCGGCAAGGTGCTCGCCCAGGGACTCGGCAGCGTGTCGGGCACGGGGTCGGCGGCGTTCGTCGCGGTGATGAACCTGCTGCTCGCACCGGTGATCGCCTTCTACCTGCTGCGCGACTGGCCCCGGGTGATGGAGCGCATCGAGGCGCTGCTGCCCCGACGCTGGAGCGATTCCGTCGTTCACCTGGTGCGGGAATCGGACCGGATGCTGGGCAACTTCCTGAGAGGCCAGCTGGCCGTGATGCTGGCCAACGGCATCACCTATTCGGTCGGCCTGACCCTCATCGGGCTCAACACCGGGATCGCGATCGGCATGTTCGCCGGGCTGGTCAGCTTCGTGCCGTACCTGGGCACGATCGTCGGCGTCCTGCTCGCCCTCCTGGCCATGTATATCCAGGCAGACAGCCTGCTGCCCCTGCTGCTGGTGCTCCTGGTCTTCGGCGCCGGACAGGTGCTGGAGACCGTGGCCTGGCAGCCGCGCTTCGTCGGCAACGAGATCGGCATGCACCCGGTGGCGGTGATCTTCGCCGTCATGGCCGGCGGTCAACTGTTCGGCTTCTTCGGCATCCTGCTGGCCCTGCCGGTGTCCGCGGTCCTGATCGTGCTGGGCCGGCATGGGCTGGAGGCCTACCGGAACAGCGGCTTCTACGCGGCCCGGGACGATCGGGACGTGCCGGACGAGCCCTTGCGGGGCACGGACGGGGAGGGCTGACCCGGCGATGCAGCAGATACCGCTTGCCCTGGACCTGGTCACGCCGACGAGCTTCGAGGGGTTCATCGGCAACGACAACCTGCTGCTCAAGGCCATTCTCAGCGAGCAGGCCCGCGGTCGCGGCGAGGCGCAGGTGTTCATCCACGGCCCGGAAGGGGTCGGCAAGTCCCACCTGGCCCAGGCGGCCTGCTATCACGCCGGGTCCTTTGGACGGCCGGCGGCCTACTGGCCGCTGCGCCAGCTCGGCGGGCAACTGGCGGAAGCCAGCGAGCAGATAGAGGCATTCGCCCTGGCCGTGGTCGACGACGTGGATGCGATCATCGGCCGGGAAGAGGGCGAGTTCGCGCTGTTCGACCTGATCAACCGGGCCCGCGAGGCCGGGGTGCCCCTGCTGCTGACCGCCCGACTGCCGCCGACGGAATTGCCGGTCCGGCTGCCGGATCTCGCCTCCCGGCTGAGATGGGGGGCCGTGCTGCCGGTCCATCTGCCCAGCGATGCCGAGAAGATCGAACTGCTGCGTGCCCGCGCGCAGGAGCGCGGCCTCGAACTGCCCCATGCCACGGCCCAGTGGATGCTGGCCCATCTGCCGCGTGATGTCGGCACGTTGCTCGGGGTGATGGAGCGGCTGGACCGCGAGTCGATGATCGCCAAGCGCCGCCTGACCATACCATTCGTCAAGGAAGTGCTGGGCGAGCTCCCGGACTGATCGGCGGGAGATCGACCATGGCGCCGGCCGGCGTCGATCCGGCGGCCGACGTCTCGGCGGAGGGCCTTTTCTCAGGCCTTGTGGCGCAGGATGCGCTGCTTGTCGCGCTGCCAGTCACGTTCCTTGAGGGTCGCGCGCTTGTCGTGTGACTTCTTGCCCTCGGCCAGCGCGATCTCCAGTTTCACGCGCCCGCGCTTGAAGTAGAGGGCGGTGGGCACGAGCGTGTAGCCCTTGCGTTCGACCTGTCCGGTCAGTCGCGCGATCTCGTGGTCGTGGAGCAGCAGCTTGCGTGTGCGCGTGGGATCCGGATGGACATGGGTGGAGGCCTGCAGCAGGGGGGTGATCACCGCGCCGAGCAGCCAGGCCTCGCCGTCCTTGATGATCACGTGCGCGTCGGCGATCTGGGCCTTCCCGGCGCGCAGGGACTTGACCTCCCAGCCTTCCAGCACTAGCCCGGCCTCGAACCGATCACCCAGGAAATAGTCGAACTTCGCCTTCTTGTTCAGGGCGATGGTGGACTGTCCGGGACCCGCGTTGTTCTTCTTGCTATTGCTCATGTCCGCATTCTAGCAGGGCCGGGCGAGGAACCGTCCCGGCCGTTGCGGGTTCTCGTCGCCGGCTTCGCCGTCCGGGGTCAACTTGGTCGTGAGCCCGCGATGGTGGTAGGTTTCCGAACGTCCACGGAGCAGGAACCGCCGCGCTCAAGGCCAGGAGGAACCCCGGTGTCAGCACAGCATCTCGAGAATCATCCCCAGTGGTCCACCCGACTGGCCTTCATCCTGGCCTCGGCCGGTTCGGCCGTGGGCCTGGGGAACATCTGGAAGTTTCCCTACATCATGGGCGACAACGGCGGCGGGGCGTTCGTGATCATCTACCTCGCCTGCCTGCTGATCGTCGCCACGCCCATCCTGATCAGCGAGGTCATGCTCGGCCGGCGGTCGCGTTCCAACCCGATCTCCGGCATGGCGAAGCTCTCCCGCGAGGCCGGTGTCAGCCCGGCCTGGCAGGTCATCGGCTGGATGGGCGTGCTCACGGGATTTCTCATCCTGAGCTACTACTCGGTGGTCATGGGGTGGGCGCTGTCCTACGTCGAGAAGGCCGCCGACGGCGCCTTCGTCGGCGCGGACGCCGAGGCGATCGAAGGCCTCTTCACCAACCTGGTCTCCAACCCCGGCACGCTGCTGTTCTGGCATACGGTCGCCATGCTGCTCACCATCATGGTGGTCGCCCGCGGTGTGCGGGGCGGGCTGGAGCTGGCCACCCGCATCATGATGCCGCTGCTGATCGCCATCCTGGTGCTGCTGTTCGGCTACAACATCGGCACCAGCGGCTTCACGCCGGCCATGGAGTTCATGTTCGCCCCGGACTTCTCCAGGGTGACGGGCGAGACCTTCCTGGTGGCGCTGGGGCACGCCTTCTTCACCCTGAGTCTCGGCATGGGCGCGATCATGGTCTACGGCTCCTACATGCCGGCGAACGCCTCGATCGTGAAGGCCGGGATCTGGATCATCGTGCTGGACACGGCGATCGCCCTGCTCGCCGGCATGGTGATCTTCCCGATCGTGTTCTCCAACGGCATGAGCCCGGAGCAGGGGGCCGGCCTGATCTTCCAGACCCTGCCGCTGGCCCTGGGCGCGATGGAGTGGGGCTACTGGCTGGCGATCGTCCTGTTCATCCTGGTCTCGATCGCCGCCTGGACGTCCGCGATCTCGCTGGTCGAGCCGGCGGTGTCCTACCTCTACGAACGCTTCGGCGTCCCACGCCTGTACTCGGCCATCGGCGCGGGGGTGGCCACCTGGACACTGGGCGTGTTCTCGGCGCTGTCCTTCAACCTGATCGACGATCTCACGCTGTTCGGCAAGAACTTCTTCGGCATCATGGAATTCCTCACCGCCAATATCCTCCTGCCGGCCGGGGGCATGCTGATCGCCCTGTTCGCGGCCTGGCGGATGCGGCGGACGGATTCCCGCGAGGAACTGGGCCTGGGTGCCGTCGCCTACCGATTCTGGTGGTGGCTGGCGGCCGTGGTGGCGCCCGCCGGCGTGGCGCTGGTCTTCCTCAACGGACTGGGGATGTTCGGCTGAACCGGTCAGGCGTCCCCGGGTGATAGAATGCCTGACCCGATCACAGGAAAGGGCGGATCTTCCCCGGCATGAGTACCACCATCGAGCGACAGGTCGAAGTGCCGTTTTCGGCACTGCAGATGTACGCCCTGGTCAACGACATCGACGCCTACCCGGAATTTCTCCCCTGGTGCGAGAAGACCCGGGTGCTGCGTGCCTCCGGCGAGGAGATCGAGGCGAGCATCACCCTGCGAAAGGGGGCGATCCGAAAGACCTTCGTCACCCGCAACCACAACGAGCCCGGTTCGCGCATCGTGGTCACCCTGGTCGATGGTCCCTTCCGGCACCTCGACGGCTTCTGGGCGTTCGAGGACCTGCCGGAAGGCGGGTCGAGGGTGACGCTGGACATGCGCTTCGAGTTCGCCAACCGGTTGCTGGAGCGGGCGGTGGGCCCGGTGTTCCGCGAGATCGTCAAGAGTCTGGTGGGCGCCTTCCGCAAGCGCGCATTCGAGGTCTATTCCCGCAGCGAGGGAGAAGGATGAAGGTCGAGGTGGCCTACGCCCGTCCCGATGTCCAGGTCATCCTCGAGGTGGACGTGCCGGACGGCGCGACCGTCGAGGAGGCCATCCGCAAGAGCGGCGTGCTCGAGCGCTTCCCGGAAATCGACCTGTCCAGCCAGAAGGTCGGGATTTTCGGCAAGGTCGCACCACTGTCCCAGGCGCTGCGCGAATGGGACCGCGTGGAAATCTATCGCCCGCTGATCGCGGACCCCAAGGCGGCCCGTCGGCAGCGCGCCCGGGAGGACAGGGGCGACGCAAAACCCGCGAACAAGCCGGCGCGATCCGGGACCGACGAACCGTCGGCAAAGACGAAAACACCGGCGGAGTAGCCTCTCGCCGGTGTATTGGAGACGCCGGGCCCGACGGGTCCGGTGGGTCGGTTCAGAATGAAGTCGGTGCCGGCTGCGTCTGCTGTTGCGGCTGGGGCGCCGGTTGCTGCTGGCCGCCCTGGCCCGCGGGCGTGTTGCTCGGCGAGGTCACCTCGGCCTCGTCGGGAAGTTCCGCGCTGTTCATGGACGGGGCCTCGGAGAGATCCATGCCGTCGCGACTGATCGAGTCCACCCGTCCGGCCTGGTCGTACTCGATGACCAGCGTGTGCCGGAAGGCCTCTTCCTTGCCGCGCTTGTCATAGTAGATGTAGGTGTCACGCTGACCGGCGTGGAAGATGCTTTCCAGGCTCGGCGTGCCGAGGATGGAGCGCACCTGCGACTGGGGCATGCCCTCGCTCAGTCGGCTGACCTGCTCTTCCTCGTAGATGTTCCCCTGCTGGATGTCCGGCTGGTATACCTTGATGAAACTCGGCACGGGAGCGGAGGCACAGCCGGCAAGCAGGGCGGCGATGACCGGGAGCGTGAGAAGTTTGCGCTGCATGATCCTGGGAAACCTGTTGTCCTTGAGAATTTCAAGAGGGTTGTTGCGTGGGCTGGTCGAATGACGCTCCGGCCAATGATACGCCCTCTGTGCCGTGATGCCAGCGCGCCCGTCCGGGTTCCGGTGACGAGCGCATCTTCGGTTACAATTCGTGCCAGCAATTTAACGAGGGTAGAAGTTTTGGAATCTAGCGAGCTGAAGAAGGCCGGTCTCAAGGTCACCCTCCCGCGGGTGAAGATTCTCGAGATCATCGAGTCCAACCCCGATTGGCACATGAGCGCGGAGGACGTCTACAAGGAACTGCTCGCCCGGGGCGAGGAGATTGGCCTGGCGACGGTCTACCGGGTGCTGACCCAGTTCGAGACCGCCGACATCCTCAAGCGCCACCAGTTCGAGGGCGGCAAGGCCGTGTTCGAGCTGATCTCCAAGGGCGACCACGACCACCTGGTCTGCGTGAAGACAGGCCAGGTCGAGGAGTTCCACGATCCGATCATCCAGGAACGCATCGCGAAGATCGCCGACGAGTTCGACTTCGATCTGACCGACTACTCGCTGGTGATCTACGGCATCAGCCGCAAGGCGACCGGCAAGCGATAGGCCACCCGCATCGCCGAGCTGCCGACGCCCGCCCGGGGAGACCCGGGCGGGCGTCTTGCGTTGGCGCGCCCGTGATCGGTCAGGCCGAGTGAGCCAGCAGCTCGCGCGCGTGGGCGCGGGTCTGTTCGGTGACCTGGCGTCCCCCGAGCATGCGGGCGAGCTCCTCGACCCGTTGGTCCTCGTCGAGGGCGCGTACCCAGGTGCGGGTGGAATCGGCCTGCTCGTCCTTCTCGATGCGCGCCTGGTGGTGACCGTGGGCAGCGACCTGCGGCAGGTGCGTGACGCACAGCACCTGGCGCGAGTCGCCCAGCGCGCGCAGGTGTGCCCCGACGATCGCCGCGGTGGCACCACCGATGCCGGTGTCGACCTCGTCGAAGATGAAGGTGCCCACGGGGTCGTCGCCGGCGGTCAGTGTCTTGAGCGCCAGGCTCACGCGGGCCAGTTCGCCGCCGGAGGCGATCTGGTCGAGCGGGGCGACCGGCTGGCCGCGGTTGGCGCTGATCAGGAAGACCACCTCGTCGATGCCGCGCTCGCCGCGGCGCTCGGCCAGAGTCTCAGGCCTTGTCAGCCGAACCTCGAACTCGCCGTTGGGCATGCCCAGCTCGCGGATGGAAGCCTTGAGGCGCTCGGCCAGCTTCTTCGCGCCGGTCTGCCGTTTCTTGCTGACCTCGGCGGCAAGCCGGTCGTAGGCGGCGCGATTCTCGGCCAGGCGGGCCTCGACTTCGCCGAGCGTGCTGCCGGCCTGCTCGAGCTGCTCGTGTTCCTCGCGCAGGTCGGCCACGTGCTGCTCGAAGGCCTCCGGGGCGACGCGGTGCTTGCGCGCCAGCTCGTGCAGCGTGTCGAGCCGGGCCTCGACGGTGGCGAGGCGCTCGGGGTCGGCCTCGGCCGATTCCAGCCGGTCGCGCAGGGTGTCGACCGCCTCGGCGATCTGGATCTCGGCCGACTGCAGCGTCTCGATCACCGGCCCCAGCGCCTCGTCGAGGTCGGCGATCCGCGAGAGGGCCTGCTCGGCGGCGCCGACGCGGTCGTGGGCGTTGCCGTCCTCGTCGAACAGCGCGGCCATCTGGTCGGCGAGCACCTGGCGCCACTCGTCGAGTCGCGAGAGGCGCTTGAGTTCGGCGTGCAGCTGGTTGAACTCGTCGGGCTGCGGGTCCACGCGCTCGATTTCCTCGAGCTGGAATTCCAGGAAGGCCAGCCGATCGGCGCGGGCGGCCTGCTCGGCCCGGTGGTTGGCGAGAAGCGCCTCCTCGGCGTGGATCTGCCGGCTCAGCCGGCCGAGCTCGTCGACCTGGCCCTTGAGGTCGCAGAAATGATCCAGCAGGGCGAGCTGGGTCTTCGCCTGCATCAGCCGCTGGTTCTGGTGCTGGCCGTGGATGTCGATCAGGTGCCGACCGATCGACTTGAGGCTCTGGCCCGGCACGGGACGGCCGTTGATCCAGGCCTTGGAGCGCCCGTCCCGCGACAACAACCGTCGGACGATCAGCGGCAGGGAGTCGCCCTCCGGTTCCTCGCCCAGCTCCTGCTCCTCGAGCCAGTGCGCCGCCGGGCTGTCGAACGGCAGCAGGAACTCCCCGGTGACCTCGCCCTGGTCGCAGCCGGCGCGCAGCAGGTTCATGTTGGCCCGGTCGCCGAGCAGCAGGCCGATGGCGTCAATGAGGATCGACTTGCCCGCGCCGGTCTCGCCGGTCAGCGCGGTCATGCCGGAGGCGAAGTCGAGTTCCAGCTCGTCGATCAGGGCAATCCGGCGAATAGACAGGTTGGTCAGCATGGTGACATGTTCCCTTGTCGCTGATCGTGTCGCAACTGGCGGATCGGCCTGTTCGGCAGACGGTCCCGGCCAGAAGGGACTAGAACGCCTGCTCGCTCCAACAGAGCTTGTCCCTGAGCAGCGAATAGTGGTCGTGGCCGGCGGGGTGGATCAGCCGGATGTCGTGTTCGTACTGGGAGATGGCGAGCACGTCGCCGCACTTGAGCGGCTGGTTGAGCTGGCCGTCGAAGCTGACCACGCCGCCGCCGCGCGAGCCCTCGACCGGGCGGATCTCGATCAGGTGCCGAGCGTCGACCACGATGGGGCGGTAGCTGAGCGTGTGCGGGCAGATCGAGACGATGCCTACCGCGTTGAGGTCCGGGGCGATCAGCGGGCCGCCGGCGGAGAGGGCATAGGCGGTCGAGCCGGTTGGCGTGCAGACGACTACCCCGTCCGATCGCTGCTGGTTGACCAGGGTGCCGTCGATGCTCATCTCGAACTCGACCATCCGCGCCGGGTCGCGCATCTTGAAGGTGACGTCGTTGAGCGCCACGGACTCCATGATGCGGGTGTCGTTGCGCATCAGGCAGCCCTGGAGCAGGAAGCGTCGTTCCTCGCTGTAGCGCCCGTCGAGAATGGCCGACAGGTGACGCTCGAGATCGTTGGGGCTGACGTCGGCGAGAAAGCCGAGCCTCCCGAGGTTCACGCCCAGGATCGCGACATCCTCGTGCTGGCACAGCGAGCGGGCGGCGTTGAGCATGGTGCCGTCGCCGCCGATCACGACGATCAGGTCGCGATCGAGACGATCGCGAGAGAAGCGGGCCGCGTCGATGCGGGGGTCCGGGTTTTCGACCGAATCCTCCAGCGCCCAGTCCACGCCCTTGGATTCGGCGATCGCCACGAGGTTGCGGTAGACCTCCGCCAGCGCGGGCCCGCCGTCGGGCTTGAGGATGATTCCCAGGCGGGAGAAGGCCGGCTTTCTCCCGTTCGGGATCTCGTTGTCCTCGGTATGTCGGCTTGGCTGTGTGTTCATGTGTCCGGCTCGATCATGGTGTCGCGATGTGCCCGTAACTCCGTTTGAGAGTTCCGTGTCGCCGTCGGGTCAGTCGCTGGTGGATGACCACTTAAGCCCGATGATGCCAGCGACGATCATTGTCAGGAAGAGCAGGCGGGAAAAGCTGACCGGTTCCTTGAGGAAAGCCATTCCCAGCAGGGCCACGCCGGTCGCCCCGATGCCCGTCCAGACGGCGTAGGCGGTACCCATCGGGATCTCGCGCATGGCCACGGCGAGGAGATAGAAACTCAGCCAGGCAAGCACCAGCACCACGATCGACGGGATCGGTCGGGTGAAGCCGTCGGTGAATCTCAGCCCGCTGGCCCAGAGGATTTCCAGCAGACCGGCCAGCAGCAGGATGACCCAGGCATTCATGGTCTTGTTTTCGTCCTCGGATCGGAGCTGAGTTGCTGCGCCTGTCGCGCTTGACGAGGCAGTCTAGCAAAACCCCGGCGGGTCGCGACGGGATCCGCCACCTTCGCGGTGCGGCGGCATTTGGCACTCCCTGTCGGCGAGTGCTAGTTTAAGGAAACTCTGCACGATTCGATGACGTCTGAAGCGGGACTTCCAAGGGCCCAGATGCAAGGCGCAGTCCGCCGTGAAGGGCCGTCGCCCTTTACAAGGGTTGAACCGGATCGGCAGGATGCCGATCCGGCCGGCGCGAGCCGGCCCGAAGGGCGGGGGTTCACGGACGAACCCCGCGACGCCGCAGATGGGCCCTTGGAGGCCCGTCCGGACGGGGGCTCGCGGGTTTGCCCCCACTCGTCGTTGCCGTCCCTCGACGGGCAATGAGCCCGTCTTCGGTCCGGCGCCTCGATTGCGAACAAACCCGCGAGCCAGAGATGCCATCGAATCGTGCAGAGTTTCCTTAAGGAAACTCTGCACGAATGCCATGCCACTCTGGCCTGTCGAGCCGTTCGTGATCAAGGCGCGTTGTCGCCGGCGTGCCGGTGGCCACGTCAAGACGGCGCAACGCGGAGCACGGGCGGCTCGTCAGGCCCCGCAGGGCGCGCCTTGAGCCGGGCATCTGCTACGTTGTCGTCCTTGGAAAGGGAATCACCCTTCCGCGGCGGACGAACGCCTTGCATCTGCCCGGCTCAAGGCGCGCAGAGCGGTATGGCATTCGCGCAGAGTTTCCTTAATGATCCCCGGGGCGGCCGGGCGCCGGCGGGAGGGCCGGACTCATCTCACCTGCCTGCTGCCGGCTCCCGCCCTTCCTCGGGGGGAAATTCCGGAACCGGCTCGCGGTCAGACGCGGTGCGCATGCCGGATCCGAGCGCGAATGGAGACGGGCCTCGGTGCCGTCTGCGGCCGACGACAAGTCGTGATTTTCCTCAAACAATCGGGTTCGGAGAATGGCTGAGACCTGGAGTGAACTTCCCGAGCGGGCCCAGACCCTGTTGCGGGTTCTGATCGACCGCTACACCGACGAAGGGGCGCCGGTGGGTTCGCGTGCGCTTGCGCGCATGTCTGACCTGAACCTGAGCCCGGCGACCGTGCGCAACGTGATGGCAGACCTCGAGGACCTGGGACTGGTGCGCGCCCCGCACACCTCCTCGGGGCGGGTGCCCACCGAGCTGGCCTATCGCCTGTTCGTCGATTCGCTGCTCGTCGCCCCGGCAAGGGCGCCGGTGGACGCGCGCCGCCTGGAGGGCATTCTCCGCGAGGCGGCCCAGGACGACCCCCAGCACCTGGCCGACACCGCCTCGAACCTCCTTTCGAGCCTGACGCGCTATGCCGGCGTGGTCACGATTCCCTCCCGGGCCCGGGCGCTGTTCCGACAGATCGACTTCGTCTCGCTCTCTCCCGGTCGGGTGCTGATGGTTCTGGTCACCAACGACGGCGGGGTGCAGAACCGCATCATCCACCCGGGGAAGCCCTATACCCAGGACGAGCTGACGCGCTTCGCCAACTTCCTCAACGAGCGGCTCAACGGCCAGTCGATCCAGGCCCTGCGCGAGACGCTGGTCGACGAACTCAAGCACACCCGCGAGCAGATAGAGGGCAACCTGGCCGAGGCGGTCAGCCTGGCGGAAACGGCGGTCGGCGCCGTGGAGGACCAGGCTGACGTGGCCGTGGCCGGCCAGGTCAACCTGATGGGCATCGACGAGCTGAGCGACGTGGAGCGCATGCGCCGGCTGTTCAACGCCTTCACCGAGAAGCGCGAGCTGGTCTCGCTGCTCGACCAGTGCGAGCGCGCCCAGGGTGTGAAGATCTTCATCGGCCGCGAATCCGGGTCGCCGACCTTCGACGAATGCGGGGTGGTGGGGGCTTCCTACGGCGTGGACGACGAGGTGGTCGGCGTGCTCGGGGTGATCGGTCCCAAGCGCATGCCCTACGACCGGGTCATTTCCATTGTCGACGTCACGTCGCGGTTGCTGTCCACGGCGCTGGCGCGCCAGTAGCGGACAGCACGGCGAAGTCCGTCACTGTCCCGCCGTCGGCAACGGCCCTTGAAATCCCGTGGGCAGCCCCAACAGTCGGAAAATCGATTCACACAAGTCAACCAGTTTCATTTCCCTATCAGGAGAGCTTCGATGACGGACAAGCCGGTCGACCAAGACGAGAACATGCAGGAGCACCCGGAGCAGCCGGCGGACGAAGAGCGGCAGGCTGCCTCCACCGACGAGGTCGAGCAGCTCAAGGCGCAGCTGGCCGAGAAGGAGGAGGAGATCCTGCGCATGGCCGCGGAGATGCAGAACGTGCGTCATCGGGCCGAGCGGGACGTCGAGTCGGCGCGCAAGTTCGCCCTGGAGCGGTTCGTCGAGGGGCTGCTGCCGGTGGTCGATTCCCTCGAGCTCGGCATCGAGGCGGCCGAGAAGGAGGGGGCGACCCTGGAGAAGATCCGGGAAGGCGACGAGATGACCCTCAGGATGCTGATCCAGACGCTGGAGAAGTTCGGCGTCAAGGCGGTGCACCCCATCGGCGAGCGCTTCAACCCCGATCATCACCAGGCGATCACCACCCAGCCGCACGAAGGCGAGCCCGATCACGTCGTCGACGTGATGCAGAAGGGTTACCTGCTGAAGGAGCGGGTCGTGCGCCCGGCGCTGGTGGTGGTGTCCAAGCCGAAGGACGAGAACAAGGAGTGACGGTTTCGTCATTCCGCCTTGAAAAATCGGCGGGCGACCGCAAGTCGACGGTCAAGGCCTGAACGCTGCGCCGGGCAAGAGCAACGGCGAACGGCAACGAATTTCACGCATTCAAACGAAATCTGGAGACACGAATCATGGGCAAGGTAATCGGTATCGACCTGGGGACGACCAACTCCTGCGTCGCCATCATGGACGGCAAGTCCGGCAAGGTCATCGAGAACGCCGAGGGCGCGCGCACCACCCCGTCGGTGGTCGCCTACACCAACGACGGCGAGATCCTGGTCGGCCAGCCGGCGAAGCGCCAGGCGGTGACCAACCCGGAAAACACCCTGTACGCGGTCAAGCGACTGATCGGCCGGCGCTTCGAGGAAGACGCCGTGCAGAAGGACATCAAGCTGATGCCCTACAAGATCGTCAAGGCCGACAACGGCGATGCCTGGGTCGAGGCCAACGGCAAGAAGATGGCCCCGCCGGAGGTGTCCGCCCGCGTCCTGATGAAGATCAAGAAGGACGTCGAGGCGTACCTCGGTGAAGAGGTGACCGAGGCGGTCATCACCGTGCCGGCCTACTTCAACGACTCCCAGCGCCAGGCGACCAAGGACGCCGGCAAGATCGCCGGTCTCGACGTCAAGCGGATCATCAACGAGCCGACCGCCGCGGCGCTGGCCTACGGCATGGACAAGAAGGAGGGTGGCGATCGCAAGATCGCGGTCTACGACCTGGGTGGCGGCACCTTCGACGTGTCGATCATCGAGGTGGCCGACATCGACGGCGAGAAGCAGTTCGAGGTCATGTCCACCAACGGTGACACCTTCCTCGGGGGCGAGGACTTCGACAACCGCCTGATCGACCACCTGGTCGCCGAGTTCAAGAACGAGCAGGGCGTCGATCTCTCCAACGACGCGCTCGCCATGCAGCGCCTCAAGGAGGCCGCCGAGAAGGCCAAGATCGAGCTGTCCTCGACCGAGCAGACCGACGTGAACCTGCCGTACATCACGGCGGACCAGAGCGGTCCGAAGCACATGAACATCAAGATCACGCGGGCCAAGCTCGAGTCGCTGGTCGACGAGCTGGTCAAGCGCACCATCGAGCCCTGCAAGATGGCGCTCAAGGATGCCGGCGTCTCGGCCTCCGACATCGACGACGTGATCCTGGTCGGCGGCCAGACGCGCATGCCGAAGGTCCGCGACACGGTCGCCGAGTTCTTCGGCAAGGACCCGCGCAAGGACGTCAACCCGGACGAGGCCGTGGCCATCGGTGCCGCGATCCAGGGCGGCGTGCTCTCCGGCGGTGTCTCCGACGTGCTTCTGCTCGACGTCACCCCGCTGAGCCTGGGTATCGAGACGATGGGCGGTGTCATGACCAAGCTGATCGAGAAGAACACCACCATCCCGACCAAGGCGAGCCAGACCTTCTCGACCGCCGAGGACAACCAGACGGCCGTGACCGTGCATGTCCTGCAGGGCGAGCGCGAGATGGCTTCCGGCAACAAGTCGCTGGGCCGCTTCGATCTGACCGAGATCCCGCCGGCGCCGCGCGGCGTGCCGCAGATCGAGGTCACCTTCGACATCGACGCCAACGGCATCCTGCACGTCTCGGCCAAGGACAAGGGCACCGGCCGCGAGCAGAAGATCGAGATCAAGGCCAGCTCCGGCCTGACCGAGGAAGAAGTCGAGCGCATGGTGGAGGACGCCGAGGCCCACGCCGAGGAAGACAAGAAGCAGAAGGAGCTGGTCGAGGCGCGCAACCAGGGCGACGGCGTCATCCACACCATCGAGAAGACGATGTCCGAGGCCGGCGATGCGCTGACCGACGAGGACAAGAAGCCGGTCGAGGACGCCATCGCCGAACTGCGCGAGGCGATGAAGGGCGACGACAAGGCGGCCATCGACGCCAAGGTCGAGGCCCTGTCCCAGGCCTCCGCCGCGGTCATGCAGAAGGCCCAGGGCGCAGCCCAGGGCGGCCAGGCCGGCGGTGAACAGGCTGCCGGCGGCGAGCAGGCGAAGAAGGACGACGACGTCGTCGACGCCGAGTTCGAAGAGGTCAAGGACGACGACAACAAGAAGTAAGTCGTTTCTTGTCGACCTGCCGGTCATCCGCCCTCCGGGGCGGGTGATTTTTTGTGCCGCGCGACCCGCGGCGCAACCGACTTTCCATGGACGGGCCGTCCGGCAACGGGGCCCGTCCAGCATTATTCCGGCCCGCGGGCGAGTGTCCGTGGGTCAAGAACCGAATCAGCCGTAGAGACCGACCATGGCAAAACGTGACTACTACGAGGTGCTGGGGGTCAGCAAGAATGCCTCGGCCGACGAACTGAAGAAGGCCTATCGCCGCCTGGCGATGAAGCACCACCCGGACCGCAACCCCGGGGACGAGAAGGCCGAGGGACTGTTCAAGGAGGCCAAGGAGGCCTACGAGGTGCTATCCGACCCGCAGAAGCGTTCGGCCTACGACCAGTTCGGGCATGCCGGCGTCGACGGTCAGGGCGCCGGCGGCGGCTTCGGTGGCGGTGCCGGCTTCGCCGACATCTTCGGTGACGTCTTCGGCGACATCTTCGGTGGCGGCCGCGGCCGCGGCGGGGCGACCCGCGGTGCCGACCTGCAGTACAACCTCAGGCTGTCGCTCGAGGAGGCGGTACGCGGCACGACCGTCGACATCCGCATCCCGACCACCGAGCCCTGCGCCACCTGTGACGGCAGCGGCGCGAAGCCCGGAACCGGCAAGAAGACCTGCGCCACCTGCGGAGGCCAGGGCGCCGTGCGCATCCAGCAGGGCTTCTTCTCGATCCAGCAGCCCTGCCCGGACTGCGGTGGCGAGGGCGAAGTGATCGAGGATCCCTGTCCCGATTGCGGCGGCACCGGTCGCATCGAGACGCAGAAGACGCTGTCGATCAAGATCCCCGCGGGCGTCGACACGGGTGACCGGATCCGGCATTCGGGCGAGGGTGCCCCGGGCGAGAAGGGTGGTCCCCCGGGCGATCTCTACATCCTGATCGACATCAAGCCGCACCCGCTTTTCCGCCGCGAGGGCGCCGACCTGCTCTGCGACATGCCGATCAGTTTTGCCACGGCGGCTCTCGGCGGCGAGATCGAGGTGCCGACGCTCGACGGCAAGGTGAAGCTCAGGATCCCGGAGGAGACACAGACCGGCAAGGTCTTCCGCCTGCGCGGCAAGGGCGTCAAGCCGGTCCGTGGCGGGGCGCAGGGTGACCTGCGGGTCACGGTGCACGTCGAGACCCCGGTCAATCTCACCCGCAAGCAGCGCGAGCTGCTCGAGGCATTCGACGAGTCGCTGGGTGGCGAGGAGGACGGCAGCGTGGCGGAGAAGCACCGCCCCCGTCAGCATTCCTTCCTCGACTCGGTGAAGCGCTTCTTCGACGATCTGCGCGGAGACTGAACCGGCGTGTCGGCATCCGGCCGGCTCGACCGGCCGGGGCGATTGACTTTTGCGGGTTTTGTCCTTATATTCCGGTTCCCGCGAACATTGGCTTTAAGAAGTGATGCCGGGCCCCATTTGGGGCTTTTTTCTTTTCCCGGAGGGCTTTTTGCCCTCGGGGCGCGATGGTCGCGGACGCGGAACGGACCGGGTGATTTCGGAGGATAGAGCGCGAGTGCAGAGAATCCCGTCGACGATCGAAGAGATGCTCAAGCCGGAGGTCGAAGGCCTCGGGTTCGAGTGGGTCGGTGGCGAATTCCGCGGCGGCCCCAACGGCCTGCTGCGCGTCTACGTCGACCACCCGGACGGCATGACCCTCGACCACTGCGCCGAGATCAGCAACGCGCTGAGCGGCGTGCTGGACGTGGAAGACCCGTTCCCGGGCGCCTACCGGCTGGAGGTTTCCTCGCCGGGCGTGGAGCGCCCGATGTTCCGCACGTCGGACTTTGCCCGCTTCGCCGGGCAGCGGGTCCGGCTGCGTCTCTACAAGCCGGTAGCGCGGCAGAAGAAGTTCGAAGGTGTCATCCAGGGCGTGGACGGCGAGGACATCACCGTGCTCGTCGACGATGTGGGTGAGCTGGTCTTCCGTTTCGAGGAGGTCGACAAGGCCAACCTCGTCTACGAGTTTGCGGACAACAAGAAGCGCGGGCGCAACAAGCGAAAAAAGCGCGCGGCGCGGAAATAGAGCGATCTGGCTAGCAACATGAACAAAGAAATCCTTTTTGTCGTCGATTCGGTTTCCAACGAGAAGGGCGTCGATCGCGACGTGATCTTCGAGGCGATCGAGGCCGCGCTCGCCCAGGCGGCGCGCAAGCGCCACGGGGGCGACATCGAGACGCGCGTGGAGATCGATCGCGAGGACGGCAGCTACCGCACCTTCCGCCGCTGGGAAGTGGTCGACGGCGAGACCTCCGAGCACCCGGAGCGCGAGATCATTCTCGAGGCCGCCCAGATGGACGACCCGGACGTGCAGGTCGGCGACTACATCGAGGAAGAGATCGAGTCGGCCGAGTTCGGCCGGATCGCCGCCCAGGCCGCCAAGCAGGTCATCGTGCAGAAGGTGCGCGAGGCCGAGCGTCGCCAGGTGGTGGATGCCTACATCGACCGCAAGGGCACCCTGATCATGGGGCTGGTCAAGCGCATCGATCGCGGCAACGTCATCCTGGATCTCGGCGGCAACGCCGAGGCGATGATCCCGCGCGACGAGATGATCGGACGCGAGGCCGTCCGCCCGGGCGATCGCCTGCGTGGCTACATCACCGACGTGCGCCACGAGCCGCGTGGCCCGCAGATCTTCGTCTCGCGCACCGCGCCGGAATTCCTGATCGAGCTGTTCAAGCTCGAGGTGCCGGAGATCTCCCAGGGGCTGATCGAGATCGTCAACGCCGCCCGCGACCCGGGCCTGCGCGCCAAGATCGCGGTGCTCTCCAACGACCCGCGCATCGATCCGGTGGGCACCTGCGTGGGCATGCGCGGCTCGCGGGTCCAGTCGGTGACCAACGAGCTCTCCGGCGAAAGGATTGATATCATCGTCTGGGACGAGAACCCGGCCCAGTTCGTGATCAACGCCATGTCGCCGGCCGAGGTCGTCTCGATCGTCGTCGACGAGGACGCCGGCAGCATGGATGTCGCGGTCAGCGAGGACAACCTCTCCAAGGCGATCGGTCGCGGCGGCCAGAACGTCCGCCTGGCCAGCCAGCTCACGCACTGGCAGATCAACGTCATGAGCGAGGAGCAGGCGCTGGAGAAGGGCGAGGCCGAGACCCGTCGCCTGACCGAGCAGTTCATGGAGGCGCTGGATGTCGACCAGGAGGTCGGTGAGGTGCTGGTCGAGGCCGGCTTCACCACCATCGAGGAGATTGCCTACGTGCCCACCGAGGAGCTGCTCGAGGTCGAGGGCTTCGACGAGGGCATCGTCGAGGAACTCCGCAATCGCGCCCGCGACGCCCTGCTGACCATGGCGATCTCGGGCGGGGACGAGTCCGAGGAAGAGGGCGAGGGGGCCGCCGAGGCCCTGGCCCTCGAGGATCTCGACGGGATGACGGCCGAACTGGCCGCCATCCTGCGCGAGAACGGCATCAAGGACTCGGAAGACGTCGCCGAGCTGTCCATTGACGAGCTGACGCAATACGAAGGCGTGGACGAGGAGCTCGCCGGCCGGCTGATCATGGCCGCCCGCGAGCCCTGGTTCGCCTGACCGGTCGGCGAGAGTCCGACCAGCCGCCGCCGGCGAGTGCCGGGGCGAAGTTTCGAAGTTTGAATAGTTTTCAGGACCACAGGAGTCGTTAATGTCCGAGGTCACGGTTAAAGAATTGGCAAAAGTGGTTGGCGCCACCCCCGAACGGCTGCTTGAGCAACTGGCTGAAGCAGGCGTTCCGGCGTCTTCCGTGGATGCCAGTGTCAGTGACGACGACAAGATGAAGCTGCTGGCCCATCTGCGAAAGTCGCGCTCGTCGGGCGAGGGGGAGGCCAAGAAGCCGTCCTCCCGCATCACCCTGAAGCGACGGTCGCAGCAGGAGATCAAGGTCGGCGGCGGACGTGCCGGCAAGACCGTCGCGGTCGAATATCGTCGCCGCAAGACCTACGTGCCTCGGGAAGAGCTCGAGAAGGAGTCCGAGGCGGAAAAGCCGGTAGCGGAGGAAGCCCCGCGCACCGAGGAGCCGGAAGTCGAGACCCGGCCTGCCGCCGAAGAGGCCAAGCCGGCCGTCGAAGAGAAGGTCGAGGCCCCTGCGGAGGTGACCGAGGAGCCGGCGGCGGCCGAACTGGCCGAGGAGCCGGAAGCCCCGGCCGAGCCTGAGACCGAGACCGCGGCCGAGGAACAGCCGGCTGCCCCCGAGGAGGCAGCGGCCGAACCGGCGGCGGGCGAGGAAACCGTCGAGACGAAGGAAGAGGGCGAGGAGCAAGCCAAGCCCAAGTCCCGTCTGCGGATCGTCGCCATGCCCGAAGAGGCGCCGGGCATCCCGGTATCCCCGGACGAAGGCAAGGCCAAGCGCGGTGGCAAGCACGGCGGCAAGGGCCGCCATGCCCGCGAGAAGGCGCGCGAGGAATTGCACCTTGGCGCCGGCGCCGGTCGTCGTCGCAAGAAGGGCAAGAAGGGTGCGGCCGCGAAGACGGCCGTGGCTACCCGCCACACCTTCGAGAAGCCGACCGCTCCGGTGGTCCGCGACGTCAACGTGCCCGAGTCGATCTCGGTCGAGGAGCTCGCCCAGCGGATGGCCGTCAAGGGCGTCGACGTGGTCAAGACCCTGTTCAACATGGGCGTGATGGCCACCATCAACCAGGTGCTCGACCAGGACACCGCCATCCTCGTGGTCGAGGAGATGGGGCACCGCCCGCACGCCGAGTCCGAGACCGCGATCGAGGACGAGGCACTGCAGCAGGTGGAGCAGGGCGAGGCCAAGCCGCGGCCGCCGGTCGTCACCGTCATGGGTCACGTCGACCACGGCAAGACTTCGCTGCTCGACTACATCCGTCGGGCCAAGGTCACCGCGGGCGAGGCCGGCGGCATCACGCAGCACGTCGGCGCCTATCACGTCGACACGCCGCGCGGCACGGTCACCTTCCTCGACACCCCGGGCCACGAGGCGTTCACCGCCATGCGGGCCCGCGGGGCGAGCGCGACCGACGTGGTCGTGCTGGTCGTCGCGGCCGATGACGGCGTCATGCCGCAGACGAAGGAGGCGATCCATCACGCCCGCGCCGGCAACGTGCCGATGGTCGTGGCCGTCAACAAGATCGACAAGGACGGCGCCGACCCCGAGCGGGTGCGCGCCGAGCTCTCGCAGGAAGAGGTGATCTCCGAGGAGTGGGGCGGCGATACGCAGTTCGTGCACGTCTCCGCACATACCGGCGAGGGGATCGACCAGCTGCTCGAGGCCATCCTGCTGCAGGCCGAGCTCCAGGAGCTCAAGGCGCCGGTCGAGGGTCACGCCATCGGCACGGTGGTCGAGTCGTCGCTCGAGAAGGGCCGCGGTCCGGTCGCGACCATCCTCGTCCAGAGCGGTACGCTCAAGAAGGGTGACACCGTGGTCGTGGGCAAGGAATACGGCCGGGTGCGCGCCCTGCTCGACGAGAACGGCAAGCAGGTCAAGGAGGCCGGTCCGTCGATCCCCGTGGTCGTGCTGGGCCTGTCGGGCACGCCGGATGCCGGCGACGAGCTGGTCGTGATCGAGGACGAGCGCAAGGCCCGCGAGATCGCGGAGCTGCGCGAGGCGCGGCAGCGTGATTCCCGCCTGGCCGCCCAGCAGGCGGCCAAGCTCGAGAACCTGTTCGAGCAGATGAAGGAAGGCGAGGTCGAGTCGCTCAACGTGCTGGTCAAGGCCGACGTGCAGGGTTCGGCCGAGGCGATCCGCGACAGCCTGCAGAAGCTGTCGACCGACGAGGTGAAGGTCAACGTCCTGATGAGCGGCGTGGGCGGGATCAACGAGTCGGACATCAACCTCGCGGCCACCTCGAGCGCCATCGTCATCGGCTTCAATGTCCGTGCCGACGCCGCGGCCCGCAAGACCGCGGCCGAGCAGGACGTGGAGATCCGCTACTACTCGGTCATCTACGAGATGCTCGACGACGTCAAGGCGGCCATGAGCGGTCTGCTGGGCACCGAGACCCAGGAGAAGTTCGTCGGCCTGGCCGAGGTGCGCGACGTGTTCCGCTCGCCGAAGCTCGGTGCGATCGCCGGCTGCATGGTCACCGAGGGCGTGGTCAAGCGCAACAACCCGATCCGCGTGCTGCGCGACAACGTGGTCATCTACGAGGGCGAGCTCGAGTCGCTGCGCCGCTTCAAGGACGACGTCCAGGAAGTCCGCTCCGGCATGGAGTGCGGTATCGGCGTGAAGAACTACAACGACGTCAAGGTCGGCGACCAGATCGAGGTCTTCGAGCGCGTCGAGGTCCAGCGGACCCTGTAAGGCGGAATCGGTTCTCATGGCACAGGGTTTCCAGCGCCACCAGCGGGTGGCCGGGCAGATCAAGCGGGAGATCGCGGAACTGATCCGCGATTCCGGCGTGGACAGCGGGCCGAACGCGCCGCTGACCATGCTCACGATCACGGACTGCGAGGTCTCGCGCGATCTTGCGCACGCCCGTGTCTTCTACAGCGTGCTCAATGCCGACGAGCAGCCGATCGCCGAGCAGTGGTTCGCGGAGGCCGCCGGTCATCTGCGCAGCGAGCTGGGCCACCGCATGCGCCTGCGCATCGTGCCGCAGCTGACCTTCATCTTCGACAACTCGATCGAGCAGGGCATGCAGATGGACGCCCTGATCCGGGCCGTCCGCGGGAAGGACGCGGACGGCGGCACGGAAGAGCCGGACGACGAGTCCGGCGACCGCTGACCGGCGCCCGGTTCCTGCATGGCACGCAAGCGACGCGGCCGGCCGATCGACGGCATTGTCCTGTTCGACAAGCCGCTGGGCCTGAGCTCCAATCACGGCCTGCAGCGCGTCAAGCGGCTTTATCAGGCCGCCAAGGCGGGCCACACCGGGAGTCTCGACCCGGCGGCCAGCGGCCTGCTGCCGGTCTGCTTCGGCCAGGCGACCCGCATTTCCGGGTTGCTGCTCGACGCCGACAAGACCTATCGGGTCACGGGGCAGCTCGGGGTGATCACCGATAGCGGCGACCTCGAGGGCGAGGTGATCGACACCCGCGAGGTGCCGCCGGTCGACGAGAGCATGCTCGAGTCGGTCCTGGAGCGGTTTCGCGGCCGGGTCGAGCAGGTCCCGCCGATGTACTCGGCCCTCAAGCAGGGCGGTCGGCGACTCTACGAGCTGGCCCGCGAGGGCAAGACGGTCGAGCGCAAGGCACGTACCATCGACTTTCACGAGATCACGCTCGAGTCCCTCTCGGGAGACGAGTTCACCCTGCGCGTACACTCGAGCAAGGGGGCGTACATCCGCACCCTGGTGGAGGATATCGGCGTGGCGATCGGCTGCGGTGCGGTGGTCACCAGGCTGCGGCGGACCGGGCTCGGGCCGTGGTCGATCGAGGCGACCGACAGCCGGTCGGCCGACCGGGCCTGGACGCTCGAGGACCTCGAGGCGCTGGCCGAGGAAGGCGGCACCGACGCGCTGGATCGTGTTATCCTCCCGATCGATTCGGCGCTGGGCGCCTATCCGGCCGTCGTGCTGGATGCGACCAGCGTCACACCAATTCGCCACGGTCATCCGGTGTTTGTGCCCAATGCGCCACAAACCGGGTGGTTTCGACTGTACTCACCCGACGACCTCTTCCTGGGTATGGGGGAAGTGCTGGATGACGGGCGAACCGCGCCGCGACGACTGTTCGCGGCGTTGTAAGGGGCTGACAGGCCCAAACGCATTGCGGGACGGTGGCCCGGTCGCCACTGACCCGTGATGGACTTTGAAAGCTTCACCCAGGCAGACGAGGAGATATCCCATGTCACTGAACGAAAAGACCAAGGCCGACATCGTTGCCGAGTTCGGCAAGGATGCGAACGATACCGGTTCCCCGGAAGTCCAGGTTGCCCTGCTGACCCAGCGGATCCAGCACCTGACCGAGCACTTCGCGACCCACAAGCAGGATCACCACTCCCGCCGTGGCCTGCTGAAGCTGGTCAACCAGCGTCGCAAGATGCTCGACTACCTCAAGTCCAAGAGCCTGACCCGCTACCAGGACCTGATCAAGAAGCTGGGCCTGCGCAAGTAAGCGCTTGCCGTTACACTAGGAACCCGCCGCAAGCCGGCGGGTTTTTTGTGTGCGGGGCCCTGAATGGTCCCGTCCCCATCACGAACACATTCGATACGTCAGGAGCCAAGCGTGGCAGTCAGCAAACAGTCCTTCGAGTACGGTCAACACACCGTCACCCTGGAGACCGGCGAAATCGCCCGGCAGGCCAGCGGGGCGGTCATGGTCACCATGGGCGAGACGGTGGTGCTGGTCACCGCCGTGGTCGCGCCGGCAGCCGATCCGGGCAAGGACTTTCTGCCGCTGACGGTGGAATACCAGGAGAAGTTCTACGCCGCCGGCCGGGTGCCGGGAAGCTTCTTCCGGCGTGAGGGTCGGTCGACAGAGGGCGAGACGCTGGTCGCCCGCCTGATCGATCGCCCGGTCCGCCCCTTGTTCCCGAAGGGGTTCACCCACGAGACCCAGGTCATCGCCCAGGTGCTGTCGCTGGATCCGGAGGTCGATTCGGAGATTCCGGCGATGATCGGGGCCTCCGCGGCGCTGTCGCTTTCGGGTGCGCCCTTCGCCGGCCCGATCGGGGCCGCCAGGGTCGGTCACATCGACGGCGAGTTCGTTCTCAACCCCAGCCCGGCACAGGTGGCCGGCTCGCGCCTGGACCTGGTGGTGGCGGGCACCGAGAAGGCCGTGCTGATGGTCGAGTCCGAGGCCGACCAGCTGTCGGAAGACGTGATGCTCGATGCGGTGATGTTCGGCCACGAGCAGATGCAGGCGGCAATCCGCGCCATCGATGCGCTGGCCGAGGAGGCCGGGGCGGCGCCGATCGAATGGACCCCGCCGGCGGACAACACTGCCCTGGCCGGGGAAATCGAGTCCGCGTTCCGCGCGGATATCGAATCGGCCTACCAGATCGCCGACAAGGCCGAGCGCGCCGCCCGTCTCGGGCAGATCCGCGGCGAGATCCGCGAGCGGTTCGTCGACGAGACGGTCGAGCCCCAGGTGACCGAAAAGATGGTCGACGGGCTGGTCAAGGGCATCGAGTCCGACGTGGTCCGCGGCAGCATACTGGCGGGCAAGCCGCGCATCGACGGGCGCGACACGCGCACGGTCCGCCCGATCAGCATCCGCACGGGTTTCCTGCCGCGTGCCCACGGCTCGGCCCTGTTCACCCGCGGCGAGACCCAGGCCATGGTGGTCACCACCCTGGGCACCGCCCGCGACGCGCAGCTGATCGACGCGGTTGGCGGCGAGCGCAAGGAACCCTTCCTGTTCCACTACAACTTCCCGCCGTTCTGCGTCGGCGAGACCGGCCGATTCGGAGCACCCAAGCGCCGCGAGATCGGCCACGGCAACCTCGCGCGCCGCGGCGTGATGGCGGCCGTGCCGGCGGCCGAGGAGTTTCCCTACACCATTCGCGTGGTCTCCGAGATCACCGAGTCCAACGGCTCCTCCTCGATGGCCTCGGTCTGCGGGGCCTCGCTTGCCATGATGGACGCCGGCGTGCCGATGAAGGCGCCGGTGGCGGGCATCGCCATGGGGCTGATCAAGGAAGGCGACGAGTTCGTGGTGCTGACCGACATCCTCGGTGACGAGGATCACCTCGGCGACATGGACTTCAAGGTCGCCGGCACCGCCGAGGGTGTCAACGCCCTGCAGATGGACATCAAGATCGAGGGAATCAACCGCGAGATCATGGCCGAGGCCCTGCGCGAGGCCCGTGCCGGGCGGACGCACATTCTCGGCTGCATGAACGAGGCGCTCGCCGAGGCGCGCACGGACCTCTCCTCGCATGCGCCGCGTTTTGTCACCATGCGCATCAACCCGGAGCGCAAGGGGGACCTGATCGGCAAGGGCGGCGCGACCATCCAGGCGTTGACCAAGGAGACCGACACGCAGATCGACATCGGCGAGGACGGCGTGGTCACGATTGCCGCCCCCAACGGCGACGCCGCCGAGGAGGCCCGGCGCCGCATCGAGGAACTGACCGCCGAGCTGGAGGTGGGCAAGGTCTACCACGGCAAGGTCGTCCGCGTGGTCGACTTCGGGGCCTTCGTCAACATCGCTCCGGGCAAGGACGGCCTGCTGCACATCTCCGAGATGGCCGAGGGGCGCGTGGAGAAGGTCACCGACGTGGTCAACGAGGGCGACGAGGTGGACGTCAAGCTCCTCGAGATCGATCGCCAGGGACGCCTGCGCCTGTCGATGCGCAAGGACCGCTAGTCTCCGGCCGCCGACCGCGGCAGGCCGGTCCGGAAAGTAAAAGGGCCGTGATCCGACGATCACGGCCCTTTCCGCGTTCGGGGACGGGTGCGTGTCAGAACCGCCCGATACTTGGGTTGATGTAGCTGAGCAGTTCGCTGTGCTGGCGATTCATCCGGCGGATGATCTCGCGGATGCTGTGCACGATCGCCCGCATGACCTTGTAGACCAGGATCGGGTGATCGACGAGCAGGGCCTCGAGGTGCGCGCGCTCCAGGGTGACCACCTCGGCATCGCCCACCGCGCGCAGGGTAGCGCTGTGCGGGGAGCCGTCCAGAAAGCCCGATTCGCCGGCAAGATGGCCTGCCTCGAGCAGGTGCAGCGTGTCCGAGAAGCCGCGCCCGGTGTCGCGGCTGACCGCGAATCGACCGGAGATGATCACGAACAGGGTATCGCTGGCCTCGCCCTCCCTGAACAGGGTCTCCCCGTTGGCGATCGAGCGCCGACGGCAGGCATTGGCCAGCAGCTGGCACTGTTCGCTGCTCAGTTCCCGTCCCAGGGCGGTCTGCTTGAGTTCCTCGCCGCTTACTTTCTGCGTCATGGTCTTTCCTGTTCCCTGTCAGTTTGCTTGTGCGTGAGGCTGCCGATCAGGGCAGGGCCTTGAGCGGCCGGGCCGGCAGTCCGTCCATCCCGCCGTTCGCGTCCTGCGCGCTGTCCGCGTCGTCGTCGCCGGTATTGCTGTCAACGTCGCTGTCGCGTTCGATGATGGAGTGGACATCGTCGGCGAGGATCTCCACGTTCGCCTCGGCACGCAGCTCGGCGATCATGTCGTTGACCTGCTGGCGACGGACGTGGTCCTCCAGTTCGGGGCGCAGGTCCTCGAAGGAGGGCGCCGGTGTCTGTCGTGTGTCCTCCAGCCGGACGACATGCCAGCCGAAGCGGGTCTCGACCGGTTCGGCCGCGGTCTCGCCGGACTCGAGGGACGCGACCTTCTCGGCGAAGGGTGCGACCATCTGGTCGAGGTTGAACCAGCCGAGATCGCCCCCCTCTTCGGCCGAACCCGGGTCGGTGGAGTGTTCGCCGGCCAGTTCCTCGAACGATGCGCCTTCCTCGAGTTGCGCGAGGATGTCGCGAGCCGTTTCCTCGCTTTCGACCAGGATGTGGCGAGCGCGATGCTGGATGTCCTCCGCGTATTCGGCCTCCACGTCCCCGTAGGCGTCGCGCAGGTCATCCTCGCTGATCTCGAGTTCGGCCACGAAATGGCTGAGGTAGGCGTTGGCCAGCTGGTTGTCGATGGCGTTCTGGATGCGGGCGCGGGTGCGGGCATCGCCGTCGAGCCCCTGCTCGCGGGCCTTGTTGGCCAGCAGGCGCAGCTCCACCATGCGGCTGACCAGTCGACCCTCGGGAACCTCGGCGCCCAGGTTGTCCTTCACGACCAGCAGGTTTTCCTCGTAGAGCGGGCTGCCGTTGATGCGCGCGACGATCTCGCCGTCCTCGATGCCCGCGTAGTCGCCGTCCGCCCTGCTGGTCTGTTCGTGACCCAGCGGGGTCTTCTGGGCCGACTTCGGCCCTTCCTCGCCGCCGCAGCCGGTCAAGAGGCCCGCGGCAAGCAGCAGGCCGCCGCCCATCGCGGTTGCCAGGCGAGTGGGACGGGTGACGGTTCGCTTGTTTTCCATGCTTTTCTGTCCTTTGGTCGCTTGTCTTGATCGTGTTCTTGTCGTGTTCAGGATGTCCGGCCGAACACCGGCTTGTAGGGACGCACGTCCACCGATTCGTAGACGCCTGCCGCCCGGAACGGGTCGGCATCGGCCCAGGTCCGTGCCGCCTCGAGCGTCTCGAAGGCGGCCACGATAAGGCTTCCGGAGAAGCCGCTCTCGTGTCGGGACGCATCGATCGGCAGCGGGCCCGCCGTCAGGAGGCGCCCCTCGGATTCCAGCGCCTCGATGCGCTCGCGGTGCGCCGTTCGGTGAGCGGCCCGCCGTTCGCCGCTGTCGGGAACGTCGTTGGCGATGATCATAAACCATTGCATGAGTGGTCCATCCTCCCGGTAAAGTTCAATCCTCGCCCGCATCGCGCGGGTCGGCGCGCGACCTGTCCTCGTCCTCGATCTCGGCGCGCTCCGCGTACATGCCCAGGTACAGGCCCTGCAGGATCATGAAGACGAAGGTCATGCCCATCAGGCCGAAGAGCTTGAAATTGACCCAGACGGCCTCGGAGAACTGGTAGGCCACCACGATGTTGGCCACGCCCGAGAGCAGGAAGAAGCCCACCCAGGCCCAGTTGACCCGGTGCCAGATCTCGCGCGGGACCTGGATGATGTGTTCCATCATCCGCTGCACCAGGGGCTTGCTGCCGATGTAGGCGCTGCCGAGGAAGACCAGGGCGAACAGCCAGTTGAGGATGGTCGGCTTCCACATGATGAACAGCGGGTTGTGCAGGATCAGCGTCATGCCGCCGAAGACCACGATAAGGCCCGCCGAGACCCAGTGCATGCGCTCGACCTTGCGCCACATCAGCCATCCGGCCGCGATCTGGATGACCGAGGCGATCATGGCCACGGCCGTCGCCACGTAGATGCCCTCGAGGTGATAGGCCCCGAAGAACAGCAGGATGGGAAAGAAGTCGAACAGGAATTTCATGGGTCAGTCGATATCCGGTATATGCCCCCGGATCGGGGGCTATCAATCCGCTTGCAGTACACTAACATGGGCCCGGGAGCGGGTGTGAGACAGACCATCCGCGACATGTGGGCGCGCCACGGACCGGGCGCCCGGCCGGTCCGCCATTTCCAGTTCAACCAGGGGTCGAGACATGACGAGAACGCTAGACATTCACCCGGAAACCCCGCAGGCCCGTCTCGCCGACCAGGCGGCGAAGGCCATCGCGGCAGGCGAGGTGGTTGTCGTGCCCACCGACTCGGGCTATGCACTGGCCTGCCGGCTGGAGGACAAGGACGCGCTGGAACGGATCGGCCGGATCCGCCGTGACGACGGACCGCACCACATGACCCTCTCGGTGCGCGACCTTTCCGAACTGGGCATCTACGCCAAGGTCGACAACATCCAGTTCCGCTTTCTCAAGACCCACACTCCCGGACCCTACACCTTCATCCTCCCGGCCACCCGCGAGGTCCCGCGCCGGCTGCTGCACGAGAAGAAGCGCTCGATCGGACTGCGCGTGCCGGAACACCGGGTGCTGGTCGCCATCCTCGAGCAGCTCGACGCGCCCATCCTGAGCGCCTCCCTGGTCATTCCGGACCTCGACGAGCCGCTCGACGACCCGGAACTCTTCCCGGATTCGGTCAAGCGCCAGGTGGACCTGATCGCCTCGGCCGGCTTCTGCGAGCAGCTGCCCTCGACGGTGCTCGACCTGACCGGCGAGGACTTCACGGTCGAACGCGAAGGGCTCGGCGGCGTGCCGCCGGAACTGGCCTCGTAGCCGGTCCTGCCGCGTGCTGGAACTGTCGCTCCTGCAGAAGATCGCGATCGGCATCGTGCCGATCCTGCTCGCCGTCACGGTCCACGAGGCCGCGCACGGCTATGTCGCCAACGCGCTGGGCGACCCGACCGCGAAGCGCGCCGGTCGCCTGACGCTCAATCCCATCCGTCACGTCGACTGGCTCGGCACCATCGTCGTGCCGCTGCTGATGTACCTGTTCACCCAGTTCGTCTTCGGCTGGGCCAAGCCGGTGCCGATCGATCCGTCGCGCCTGCGCGAGCCGCGCCGGGGCATGTTCCTGGTGGCGGCCGCCGGCCCGGGAGTGAACATCCTGATGGCCATCGGCTGGGCCCTGGTGGTCGTGCTCGCGCTCAAGGGGCTGGACGGCGGGATGCGCTTCGCCGAGCCGCTTGCGCTGATGGGGCAGGTCGGCATCTTCGTCAACCTGATCCTGGCGGTGTTCAACCTGCTGCCCATCCTGCCGCTCGACGGCGGACGGATGCTTGCCTCGGTGCTGCCGGTCGCCTGGGAGCGACGGATGAGCCGGCTGGAGCCCTGGGGGCTGCCGATCGTCGTGGTGCTCCTGGTCAGCGGCGTGCTCTCATCCATCCTGCTGCCGATCATGGGAACGCTGATCGGCTGGTTCAACACGCTGATCCATGCACTCCTCTGATTCGCACACCGCGTCCCGGCGCTGGGAGGAGACCACCCCGCGGGTCTCCGGCCAGCCGATGGAGCAGCTGCCGCTCGACCTGTACATCCCGGCCGACGCGCTGGCCATCTGGCTGGAGCAGTTCGAGGGCCCGCTGGACCTGCTGCTCTACCTGATCCGCAAGCACAACATCGACATCCTCGAGATCCCCGTCGCCCGGGTGACCGAGCAGTACCTGGAATATCTCGAACTGATGAAGTCGATGGCGATCGAGCTGGCCGCCGAATACCTGCTGATGGCCGCGTGGCTGGCCGAGATCAAGTCGCGGATGCTGCTGCCGCCCGAGCCGCGCGACGACGAGGAGGAGCCGCTCGACCCGCGCGCGGAACTGGTCGAGCGCCTGCTCGAGTACGAGCGCACCACCCGTGCCGCCGGCTGGCTGGACGAGCGCCCCCGGGGGGAGCGCGACTGGTTCGCGTTGTCGGTCGACCCGCCGCCGAGCCTGCCGGCCCCGCCCGTGCCGGCCGACCTCGACGGACTGATCGGCGCCATGAAGCGCTTGCTGCGCGAGGGCAGCGTCAAGCGGGCGCACCACGTGCGGGCCGAACCCCTGAGCATCCGCCAGCGCATGACCGACATCCTCGACGCCCTGCAATCCGGTCGGACTCGGCCGCTGGCGGACTTCTTCCGCCCGGAGGAGGGCCGGATGGGCATCGCGGTGTGCACCGTGGCGATTCTCGAACTCACCCGCACCCGCGCGATCGACTGGGAGCAGGACGAACCCTACGGGCCGGTCACCCTCTACCGGGTGGAGGCCGATCCTGTCGACATGGAGGAAGACGACGCATGAGCGACGAGCGACGGACGCCCCCCGAGCCGCCGGAGGGGCTGGTGGAACTGGTCGAGGCCCTGCTGCTGGCCCATCCCGAACCCCTGTCCCTGGACGCGATTGGCGGCATGGTCGGCCAGGAGACCGCCCAGGCACTGGTCGAGGCGGCGCTCGAGCGGCTGGCTGCCCGCTACGAGGCCCACCGTTTCATCGAGCTCGATCGAGTCACCCGGGAAGGCGTGCCCCGCTGGCGGCTCGTGGCCGGCGCGTCGCTCGCCCCCTATCTCAAGGCCGGCGATCCGGCCCGTGCGCCGCGGCTGACCCGGGCGGCCCTGGAAACCCTGGCCCTGATCGCCTGGCGCCAGCCGATCACCCGTGGCGAGATCGAGTCCGCCCGCGGCGTGGCGGTCAACCCGCAGATCATCAAGCAGCTGACCGAGCGGGGCTGGATACGCAGCCTGGGCTACCGCGACACGCCGGGGCGGCCCGAGATGCTCGGGACCACGCCCGCGTTCCTGGACGACTTCGGTCTCGATTCCCTCAGCGAGCTGCCGGATTTCGAACGTCTCGCCGGCCAGGACGACATCGACGTCTGACCGCGCGAGGCAATGCAAAAGCGGGCGGCGCCAAACGCCCTGGGCATGATCCGCTCGAGCGACCGGAGGTCAGTAGCTGAGCACGACCGTATCCGGGTCGTTCAGCGCCTTGAAGGTCACGTCGGGACCCCCGTGTTCCACGCCTTCGATGACGTCGTCCATCGACATGCCGGCCTGCTTCATGCACATCGGGCAGATGATCACGCGCCCGCCCTTGTCCATGGCCGCCTGCAACAGTTCCTGCGGCGTGTGCCCCGCGGCGGCGAAGGTGTCCTGCTGGCGCTCGGTCGAGGCGAGGTAGACCGCGCGCACGTTGAGGAAGAGCACCACGTCGTGCCCGGCCTCGAGCGCCTTGTTGGCCTGACCGGCGGCCATGCCGGCCGCCCAGGTGTCGTCCGTGGTGATGTTGTAGAAGAACGTGCGCTTGGCGTCCTCGGCCATGGCCGGGGCGATGAGGCTGACGGCGAGCACCGCGATGGCGGCGAGGCGGCGGGTCATGACAAGCATGAGATACCTCCATTCCAGTTGTTATTGAAGCAATACCGTTCATTTATAGTGCGCCGGGGAGCTCGATGCAGCAGCACACCGGCACGAAAAAGGGCGCCGCAAACGCGGCGCCCCGTATCGAGACCGAGGGGGAGGGCGCTGCCCCTCGCTCGTCAGCCCCGTGCCGGCGTGGCCTCGATGGCCGGCTCGGCGTGCAGGATGTTGCGCTTGATGCGCAGCATGACCTCGATGGTCTTCGCCTGCACCAGGATGAACGGCACCATCAGCAGGTAGTGCGCCCAGGTCGAGTGCTCG
>JAWLHL010000010.1:49242-52540 GCA_041690375.1 Guyparkeria sp.
AGGATGTTGCGCTTGATGCGCAGCATGACCTCGATGGTCTTCGCCTGCACCAGGATGAACGGCACCATCAGCAGGTAGTGCGCCCAGGTCGAGTGCTCGATCAGTCCGTTGTGGATCAGGCCGACGTGGACGAAGAACATGCCGAAGACGAAGAACGCCACGCCCGGGCAGATCAGCGAGAAGGTGCCGGCGTTGCCCTTGTCGCCCCTGCTGTAATGATCGAAGTAGCCCAGTCGGTTCATCACCGCGTACCCGATCAGGCCGAAGAGCACCTGCGCCGAGAGAATGACCGCGCCGAGCATCAAGAGGCCGGTGTGGTTGATCGGCTGGTCGAAGCCGTGCTGCAGGCCGTGGGCCAGGCGAATCCAGGTGATGCCCATCAGGGTCAGGATCGGGATGATCAGCCACAGGCTCGGGCTGGCCGCCTCGTTGATGCCCTTGGCCATCATCGCCTGGAAGCCGTGCACCAGCTTGATGATGGCGAGCAGCGCGGCGATGGTGAGGAAGAACAGCGAGGCGAGCATGCCCACCGTGATCATGGCGCGGTTCTCGCTCATGGCCGCGGGCGCAGCGAAGCCCACCGCGATCATCGCCAGGGCGAAGATGGCGATCATGGGCGCGAGGCTGTTGTTGGTCGAGAAGTCGACGTTGCCGTTGGTCAGCGTGCGCGCGAAGTAGGTGGTCAGGATCTTGAGCGCGTAGAGGCCTACCGCGGCGAACCCGGTCAGCGCCATCGGGAACAGGTACTCGACGATCGACCACAGGTTGGGCACGAACAGCCCGCCGAGGACGAACATGGTGTTGATGGTCATCGCCAGCGTCAGCGGGATGGCCATCAGCGAGACCTCGGCGTTGCTGTCGCGCAGCTTGTCATAGGCCTCGGTCCGCCGGAACTGCCGGTACTCGCGAATGTTCCAGAAAAGCAGTCGGAAATGCAGGTAGGCGAAAAAGACGACCGCGAGCAGGTCGAGGCCCAGCAGGACCGACTGCCACGAGACCGGGCCGGAGACGATCGGCCAGATGTGGTTGAACGTCGGGATGGGGGTGTCCGGGTGGCCGACCAGGAACATGGGGTACATGAAGAACGAGACGGCCAAGCCGCCGGCCCCCAGGGCCGCCAGGAAAAACAACGGGTTGTACGACGAATTCAGGTCGCGTTTGAGCATGGGTTCCTTCACCTTTTGCTGTTTACTGATGATCGATATGCGGTTTTTATATTAGTGGGCGCTAATTTTCAAGGGCGGACGTTGCCTCGATGCCTGCGCCGATGACGGATGACGAGGTCGCCGTCGCGTCACGTCGGCGTCCTAGACTGTGGAACGGGCCGTCAAGAAAACGGGGCCGCCCATGGACGCCACGGCCATAAGGAGTGACTAATGGAGAATAAGTTCCCCGAAGTGCGAACCATGCAGCAGATGCTCGAGGAGGCGAGCGAGTTGCCGCCGGTGCCGGCGGCGATCGTCGGCGCCGGTTCGGAGCATGTGCTGCACGCCGCCGTGGCGGCCGCCGAGGCCGGGCTGATCGAGCCGGTGCTCTTCGGGCCGGCCGCCCGCATCGAGCCGCTGCTCGAGACCTTCGGGGTGGACTTCCCGGTCGTCGACGCGCCGACGGCGGAGGCGACCGCCAGGGAGGCGGTCGCTGCCGTGCTCGACGAACGGGTGCGTCTTCTGATCAAGGGAGACGTGCATTCGGACGTGTTTCTCCGCCCGATCATTCGCCAACTGCGGCGGGGGCCGCGGCTCTCGCACGTCTTCGTCGCCGAGCTGCCCGCCTATCACAAGCTGCTCTACATCACTGACGCGGTGATCAACATCCAGCCGGACATCCGGGCCAAGGCCGAGATCCTGCAGAATGCCGTGGACCTGACCTGGTGGCTGGGCAACCGCCGCACGCGGGTGGCGGCCCTGTCGGCCATCGAGACCGTCAACCCGGCGATCCCATCGACCCTGGACGCCGCCTGCCTGGCGAAGATGAGCGAGCGGGGGC
Organism: Guyparkeria sp.; assembly: GCA_041690375.1. Classification (GTDB taxonomy): domain Bacteria; phylum Pseudomonadota; class Gammaproteobacteria; order Halothiobacillales; family Halothiobacillaceae; genus Guyparkeria. Next base: position 51,229 of record JAWLHL010000010.1, read on the forward strand.
AGATCGAGCATGCCCAGGTCGACGGCCCACTGGCCTTCGACAATGCCATCTCGGCCGAGTCCGCGCGGCTCAAGGGCCTCAACAGCCCCGTCTCGGGTCACGTCGATGTGCTGTTGGTTCCCGATCTCGTCTCAGGCAATATTCTCTACAAGGATCTCGAGTACCTGGCCGGGGCCGACTTCGCCGGGGTCGTCGTCGGGGCCTGCGTGCCCGTCGTGCTGACCTCGCGCAGCGACCCCGAGTCCTCGCGGATGGCCTCGCTCGCGCTCGCCCGGGTGGCGGAGCACCGTCAGCAGCGGCTCGACCCCCTTCCGCCGGGCGAGGCGGTGGCCTGCGGGTCGACCTCGCGCTGACCGGCCCCGCCGAGAAGGCTTCGCCGGGTATTCCGGGAACCACAGCCATCGAACCATCTGCCAAGGAAATCGCCCATGCCACTGCACGAGCTTGCCGGCCGACTGCCCCCCAGGGACTACCTCGTCGACGTACCGAGGCTGATCGCCGCCTACTACCAGACGGAGCCCGACGCGGAGGACCCGGCGCAGCGCATCGGTTTCGGCACCTCCGGGCACCGCGGCTCGAGCCTGAGTGCCTCCTTCAACGAGGCGCACATCGCCGCCGTGACCGCCGCCCTGGTCGAGTATCGTCGGGCCGAGGGCATCAGCGGCCCGGTGCTGATCGGCTTCGACACCCACGCGCTGGCCTGGCCTTCGTTCATGACCACCGTCGAGGTCCTGGCGGCCGCCGGCGTGCCGTTCCGCTACCAGGAGGGCAACGGCCCGACGCCGACCCCGGTGGTCTCCCGGGCGATCATCACGGCCAACCGCGGGGCGGGCGGGGCGCGCTGCGACGGGATCATCCTCACGCCGTCGCACAATCCGCCCTCCGACGGCGGCTTCAAGTACAACCCGCCGCACGGCGGTCCGGCCGACACCGACGCGACCGGCTGGATCGAGCGCCGCGCGAACGAACTGCTCGCCGACTGGCAATCGATCCCGCGCATGCCGTTCGAGCGCGCGCTGAAAAGCGATGCGGCCGAGGCCGTCGACTTCGTCGCCCCCTACGTGGAGGCGCTCGACCAGGTGATCGACATGCAGGCCATCGCCGGTGCCGGGGTCTCCATTGGCGTCGACCCCATGGGCGGCGCCGGCCTGCCGTACTGGGAGCCGATCGCCGAGCGCTACGGCCTGGATCTGACCGTGGTCAACGATCGGATCGAGCCGGATTTTCGCTTCATCACGCTCGATCACGACGGCAAGATCCGCATGGACTGCTCCTCGCCGCACGCGATGGCCGGGCTGCTGGAGATCAAGGA
>JAWLHL010000011.1:0-48616 GCA_041690375.1 Guyparkeria sp.
CGATTCGGTCCGCCCGCACCAGTATCTGGACGGCAAAACGCCGGCAGAAACCGAGAAATCACTCAACGAACTGTCCAAGATCGCTTGACCACTACAGGGCCAATCCCCTTTATGCCTTGCCTCGTGAGCGCCGGGCGGCCGGGGCGGAGCGACAGGGATGTCGCTCCGAGGTTCGTCGCGACAGGAAGTCGCGTCGAACCGGCCCCGAAAAGCCGCCCGGCGCTCACGAGGCCGCGTGCCTCGATGAGAGGCACGCGGCCTCGAAGGGCCAAGGCATGGGGTGTCCTTCTTTTCGCCCCTTTTCTTGGACAAGCAAGAAAAGGGGCTCGCGCGCCCAGGAACACGGTCGAATCAGTGCGATGAGCTCGGAAAGGCGTGCGAAAACCCACCCGACGGTTCGTGTGGGGATTATCTCCCGTTGGGCCAGGTTGGAACGGTTGCTTGGTTAGTCGATTGCTAGGCCGCCTAAGGTAACGCAGTAACATTCAGGAGACTTCAATGGTACCGGTCATCACCATCGACGGGCCCAGCGGGTCCGGCAAGGGCACGGTCGCGCGGCGGCTGGCGACGCGCCTGGGCTTCGGCATGCTCGATTCGGGCGCGCTCTACCGCCTGACGGCGCTGGCCAGCCAGGCCGCGGCGCTCGCGCCGCAGGACCCGGAAATCGTCGATCTCGCCCGGCACCTGGACTGCCGCTTCGACGAGGAGGGCAACGTCTTTCTCAACGACGAGAACGTCTCCCGGGAGCTGCGCACCGAGACCACCGGCGCGATCGCCTCGCAGATCGCCGCGCGCCCCGAGGTCCGCGAGGCGCTGCTGCAGCGCCAGCGCGACTTCGCCAAGGCCCCGGGGCTGGTCGCCGACGGCCGCGACATGGGCACGGTGGTCTTCCCCGAGGCCCCGGTGAAGATCTTTCTCGACGCCAGTGCCGAGGTTCGCGCCGATCGACGTTATAAGCAGTTGATCGAGAATGGATTCGATGCTAGTTTTACCGCCCTCGTCGAGGAGATTCGGCAACGGGACGAGCGGGACCGCAATCGGTCGGTCGCGCCGCTCCGGCCGGCGGAAGACGCGCTAGTCGTTGATTCCAGTGATCTTTCCATCGACGAGGTGGAGGCCAGGCTCTGGCGCTACATCCAGGATCGGCTCGCCGGTTCCGGGGAATAGCAGTCGGATCGTGGCCATCGACTCGTGTTTTTGTGCGGGCAATGTCGCCCGGTCATAACCGTTGAGTCTGGCAAACCCAGGGACGGATAGGCCAGTGTTTGTTTACCACGACGGACAACGTTGGAACGTCCAGTCGTCAACCCTTGGAAATGTTGATTAATGTCTGAAAGTTTTGCCCAGCTTTTTGAAGAAAGCCTCCAGAATGCCGTCATGCAGGCGGGCTCCATCGTCTACGGCAAGGTCGTCGACATCAACGACGACTACGTCACCGTCGACGCCGGCCTGAAGTCGGAAGGCATCATCCCCACCGACCAGTTCCGTGACGAGAACGGCGAGCTGAACATCAACGTCGGTGAAGAGGTCGAAGTCGCCCTCGACGCGGTCGAAGACGGTTTCGGCGAGACCCGCCTGTCGCGCGAGAAGGCCCTGCGTGCCCGTGCGTGGAAGAAGCTGGAGAAGGCTTTCGAGAACGACGAGATCGTCACTGGTCGCATTTCCGGGAAGGTCAAGGGTGGTTTCACCGTCGAGCTCGGCGACGTGCGCGCGTTCCTGCCGGGTTCGCTGGTCGACGTGCGCCCGATCCGGGACACCACCTACCTCGAAGGCAAGGACATCGAGTTCAAGATCATCAAGCTCGACCAGCGCCGCAACAACGTGGTCGTTTCCCGCCGCGCGGTTGTCGAGGAAGAGTACAGCGCCGAGCGCGAGGCTCTGCTCGAGCAGCTGCAGGAAGGCATGGTGCTGCGCGGTATCGTCAAGAACCTCACCGACTACGGCGCGTTCCTGGACCTCGGCGGCATCGACGGCCTGCTGCACATCACCGACATGGCGTGGAAGCGCGTCAAGCATCCGTCCGAGATGGTCAACATCGGTGACGAGATCGACGTCAAGGTGCTGAAGTTCGACCGCGAGCGCAACCGTGTCTCGCTGGGCCTCAAGCAGCTGGGCGAGGACCCGTGGAGCGACATCTCCCGTCGTTACCCGACCTCCACCCGCCTGTTCGGCAAGGTCACCAACATCACCGATTACGGCTGCTTCGTCGAGATCGAGGATGGCGTCGAGGGCCTGGTTCACGTCTCCGAGATGGACTGGACCAACAAGAACGTCAACCCGGGCAAGCTGGTCAACGTCGGCGACGAGGTCGAGGTGATGATCCTGGACATCGACGAGGACCGCCGCCGGATCTCGCTGGGCATGAAGCAGTGCCAGCCGAACCCGTGGGACGCCTTCGCCGCGTCGCACACCAAGGGCGACAAGGTCGTCGGCCAGATCAAGTCGATCACCGACTTCGGCATCTTCATCGGCCTGGAAGGCGGCATCGACGGTCTGGTTCACCTCTCCGACCTGTCCTGGAGCGAGCCGGGCGAAGAAGCCGTGCGCCAGTTCAAGAAGGGCGACGAGGTCGAGGCCGTGGTCATCGCCATCGATCCGGAGCGCGAGCGCATCTCGCTGGGCCTCAAGCAGCTCGAGGACGATCCGCTGTCCAACTGGGCGGCCGATCATCCGAAGGGCAGTATCGTCAAGGGCACGCTGCGTGAAGTCGACGCCCGCGGGGCGGTGGTCGACCTGGGCGACGGCATCGAAGGCTACATCCGCGCCTCGGACATCGCCCGCGAGCGCATCGACGATGCCCGCACCGTCCTGAAGGAAGGCGAGGAAGTCGAGGCCAAGTTCATGGGCATCGACCGCAAGAACCGCATGATCAGCCTGTCGATCCGCGCCAAGGATCACGCCGAGGAAGCCGAGGCGATGGAAGAGCTGAACAAGGCTCCGAGCACCTCGTCGCCGACGCTGGGCGACCTGCTCAAGGAGCAGCTCGGCCGTTCCGAGTAAACCGGCCCTGCCGAGCTGTCGAAACGCCATCCCCCGTGATGGCGTTTTTTGTGGGCGGCTCGTTGCAGATCCCTGCCAGACATCTGAAGTCGCATGGCCCGCCAGGGCCGTGCCCGAAGGAGTACAACCGATGACCAAGTCGGAACTGATCGAACGGCTGGCCGATCGCCAGCAGTACCTGCCGATGCGCGACATCGAGACCTCGGTGCGCCTCATGCTCGACGAGATGATGGATGCCCTGAGCGCCGGCGAGCGGATCGAGATCCGTGGCTTCGGCAGTTTTTCGCTCAACTACCGTCGTCCGCGCCTGGGCCGTAACCCCAAGACCGGCGAGACGGTCTCGCTGGGGGCGAAGTACGTCCCGCACTTCAAGCCGGGCAAGGAACTGCGCGAAAGGGTCAACGCCGCCGTGAAGAGCGAGGCCTGAAGCCGTGACGGCCCACCGCCTCCAGCCGCGCATCTACGTGGCCCTGGACTCGGCTCGACCGGCTCGGATCCGGGACCTGCTCGACGATCTGGACCCGGCGCATTGCGGGATCAAGATCGGCAAGGAGGCGTTCACCGCCCTCGGGCCGTCGTCCGTGGAATGGGCGAGGGAACGGGGCTTCCCGGTCTTCCTGGACCTGAAGTTCCACGACATCCCGAACACGGTTCGGCAGGCATGCCGGGCGGCCGCTGACCTCGGGGTTTCGCTCGTGAACGTCCACGCCAGCGGGGGGCGCCGGATGCTGGAAGCCGCCCGCGAGGCGATCGAGCCGGGGGCGGATGCCCCGGGACTGATCGCCGTGACCGTGCTCACGTCGATGGAGGACGAGGACCTGGCCGAGGTCGGCGTGAACGACGGCGCGGCCGCCCAGGTGGAACGCCTGGCGGGGCTCGTGGTGGATGCGGGTCTCGACGGGGTGGTCTGTTCGGCCCGCGAGGCTGCCGGCATGAGGCGACGTTTCGGTGACGCCGGCCTGGTCGTCACGCCCGGGGTGCGTCCCCCGGGCAGTGCGCTTGATGATCAGCGGCGGGTGATGACTCCCGCCGAGGCGCTGGCTGCGGGGGCGAGCAGCCTGGTGATCGGTCGCCCGATCACCGGGGCGGAGTCTCCCGGTCGGGCCCTGGCAGACATCGTCTCGCAGCTCTGAAGCGCACGGTCAGCGACTGTCGGGACCCGGTCGGCTAGTGCTCGACCGGGTCCTTTTTCGTTCAGGGGCCGTTGCCGTTGTCGCGAAGCAGGGCGTCGCGGGTCGAGATCCAGATCATCAGGTCATGGAAGGCCCGGATGTTCTCGACATAGTTCACCGTCTCGCTGCCCCGCGCGTAGCCGTATCGCATGTCGCGGTAGACGGCCGGGTCGGCGAGCTGGAGGAGGCGTCCGCGGACGTCGTTCCATTGTTCGGGAGAACCTCCCTGGTCCCGCGTGAGCTCCAGCGCGTCGCTGAGGTGGCCGATACCGACGTTGTAGGCCGCCAGTGCCAGGTAGGTGCGGTCGGGTTCCAGGGCCTGTTCCGGCACCTGATCGCGCAACTGGTCTATGTACTTCGCGCCACTGAGGATGTTGGCCACCGGGTCGGTGGGGTCGCTCAGGCCAAGTCCACGGGCCGTGGGCAGGGTGATCTGCATCAGGCCGTAGGCTCCCTGGTGGGAGACGGCATCGGGTTGCCACTTGGATTCCTGGTAGGCGACGGCGGCGAGCAGCCGCCAGTCGATCCCGTATTGCCTGCCCGCTTGTCGGAAGGTGTCCAGGTAGGGGGCGGCCTTGTCGCGCAGGTCGCTGAGGAACCGTCGTGACAGGGATTCGTCGAGCCGTTCGAACTGCGCGTAGTGCCGATCGACCAGCGCCTTGAGCTGCAGGTCGTGCCGGGTATCGGTGAAGAAGCGCTGTGCGATGCGGTAGAGCGAGTCGTCCGCCTGGCGCGAGAACGCCCATGCCAGCGAAACGGGCGGCCCGACCGTGGGCCCGATGGCGACGTCGTCGGACAGCTTGTGGGTCAGCAGGGCAATGTGCGAGAGGGTGAGGGCATAGTCGATACGGCCCTCGCGGATGCCCTGGAGGATGGAGACCTTGTCGGTTTCCTCGCGGATATCGATGTGCAGCCGGCGGTCGCGTTGCATTTCCCGCTCGAGCCAGTGCCGACTGGCCGATCCCGCCGGCAGGACCACGGTCTGGCCGGCCAGGTCGCCGAGCGTTTCGGGGGCGGCCCGGTCGGTGGCGTGCAGGAGCTTGCGGCTGACCGTGAGGTACGGCGGGCCGTAACGGAACCTTCGCTGGCGCTGGGGATCGATCTGCAGCCCGGCGGCGGCGAGATCCGCCCGGTTTTCTTCGAGGGCGTCGTAGGCCGCGTCGATGCTCGGCACCACGATGTATTCCACCTCGACGCCGAGCCGTTCGGCGAATCGCTGGCTGAGGTCGTACTCCAGACCTTGCGGCCGGTAGCTGTCCGGAATATAGAGGGACGGCTCGATGAGCGTGGCGACCCGCAGCTCACCGCGCCTGACCACCTGCTCGAGCTGCGGGATGCGCTGGAACGATTCCGCCACGTCGATGGCCGCGAGCCGGTCCGGGCGCTCGGCGGGCAGCCACTGGGCGGACCACCAGAGGAGCGGGGCCACGAACAGGGCGCCCACGCCGACCAGCGGGATCAGCCACCGGCCGATCCCGCGATTGCGGACCGCTTGGGTCAAAACCGGAAGCCCACGTGGATGGCGACAACGCCGAAGGTGAGGTTGTGCACGTCGACGTGGTCGAAGCCGTTGTCGAGCATCATCTGCTCCAGGGTTTCCTGGTCCGGATGCATGCGGATCGACTCGGCCAGGTAGCGGTAGCTGTCGGCGTCATTGGCGAGCAGCTTGCCCATTACCGGCAGGGCGGAGAAGGAGTAGGCGTCGTACAGGCGGCCCACCACCGGGTTGGTCGGCTTGGAGAACTCGAGCACCACCACCCGGCCGCCGGGCTTGATCACGCGGGCCATCTCGGCAAGGGCCCGGGCCTTGTCGGTGACGTTGCGCAGGCCGAAGCCGATGGTCACGCAGTCGAAGCGGCCGCTTTCGAAGGGCAGGGCCTCGGCGTTGGCCAGGCTGTACTCGACGTTGTTGAAGATGCCCTGTTCGTCGAGCTTCTCCCGGCCGATCGACAGCATGCTGGCGTTGATGTCCGAGAGCACCACCAGCCCCGTGTCGCCGACCATGCGCGCCATGCGCGCGGCCAGGTCACCGGTGCCGGAGGCGAGATCCAGCGCCTGTCCGCCGCGCCTGAGGCCCGTGTATTCCAGCGCAATGCGCTTCCACAGGCGATGGATGCCGAAGGACATCGCATCGTTCATCAGGTCATAGCGGCCCGCCACGGAGTCGAAGACCGATCCCACCAGCCGGGACTTCTCCTCGCGGGGGACTTCCCGGTAGCCGAAATGCGTCTTCTCGTTCATGGGTCTTCTCTCGTCGGTTTCTCGATGGGGCGGGAGCGTCCGGCGTTTCAGCCGGAGCGGTCGCCGTTCCCGTCACGTCCGGATGCCGATAATACATCGTAGGCCGGTGTCGCGCCCGGCAGGGGTTCGCGGTCCGGGTCCCGCTCGACGCCGGCGGCGGCAAGCCGATCGAGATAGTAACGCCAGTTGGCCTCCTGTCGCTCGCCGAGTTCGCGCAGCAGTCCCCAGTCGTACAGGCCGGAATCGTGCCCGTCGTCGAAGACCAGTTTGACCGCGTAGCGCCCCACTGGCTGCACGTCGGTGATGCGCACCCGCTCCTTGCCCAGCACCAGCATCATCTCGCCGCCGCCGTGTCCGCGGACTTCCGCGGACGGGCTGAACACGCGCAGGTATTCCGCCGGGAGGTCGAAGGCGGCGCCGTCGGCGAACGTCACGGACAGGGTCCGGCGGTCCTTGCCGAGGCGGATGCGGCTGGGGGCAGGGCTCGATGCGGTCATGGCGGTCTCCGGCTAGAGAATGTAACGGCTGAGGTCCTCGTCCCGGGCCAGTTCGCCCAGGCGTTCCTCGACGAAGTCGGCATCCAGCGTCAGCTTGCCCGGACGGGCGTCGGCCTCGAAGCTCAGGTCCTCGAGCAGGTGCTCCATGACTGTCTGCAGGCGGCGGGCACCGATGTTCTCGGTGCGGTGGTTCACCTCGAAGGCGATCTCGGCGATGCGGCGGATGGCGTCGTCGGTGAACTCGATCTCCAGGCCTTCGGCCGCGAGCAGCGCGATGTGCTGGCGTGTCAGGGCGGCATCCGGCTCGGTCAGGATCCGCACGAAGTCGTCGCTGGACAGGGCCTCGAGCTCCACGCGGATCGGCAGGCGGCCCTGCAGCTCGGGGATCAGGTCCGAGGGACTGGCCACGTGGAAGGCGCCGGAGGCGATGAAGAGGATGTGGTCGGTGCGGACCATCCCGATCTTGGTGTTCACCGTCGAGCCCTCGATCAGGGGCAGCAGGTCGCGCTGCACGCCCTCGCGGGAGACCTCGCCGCCGCCGTGCTCGGCCCGCTTGGCGACCTTGTCGATCTCGTCGATGAAGACGATGCCGTTCTGCTCGACGCGTTCGGCGGCCTCGGCGCGAATCTCCTCCTCGTTGACGAGATTGGCGGCTTCCTCGTCGGTGAGCGCGGCCATGGCCTCGCTGATGGTCATGCGCCGCGTCTGGGTCTTGCCCTGTCCCATGTTCTGGAACACCGAACGCAGCTGGCTGGCCATCTCCTCCATGCCCGGCGGGGTCATCACGTCGATGCCCGCCGGCTGCTGGCGCAGCTCGATCTCGACCTCGCGATCGTCGAGCTCGCCGGCGCGCAGCTTCGCCCGGAACTTCTCGCGGGTATTGCGGTAGGCCTCGTCACCGTGACTGTCGGTGCTCGTCCAGCTGTCGCGCGGGGCGGGAAGCAGCGCGTCGAGGACCCGGTCCTCGGCGGCCACGCGCGCGCGGTCACGCACCTCGACCATGGCTTCCTGGCGGACCATCTTCATCGAGTGCTCTGCCAGGTCGCGGATCATGGATTCGACGTCGCGGCCGACGTAGCCGACCTCCGTGAACTTGGTCGCCTCGATCTTGAGAAACGGCGCATTGGCCAGCTTGGCCAGCCGGCGGGCGATCTCGGTCTTGCCCACGCCGGTCGGTCCGATCATCAGGATGTTCTTGGGCGTGATCTCGCTCTTGAGGGGTTCGTCGACCTGCTGGCGGCGCCAGCGATTGCGCAGGGCGATGGCCACGGCCTTCTTGGCGGCCTGCTGGCCGACGATGTGCTTGTCGAGTTCGGAGACGGTCTGTGCTGGTGTGAGGTTCATCAGTCGAGCTCTTCGATGGTCAGCTGGTGATTGGTGTAGATGCAGATGTCGCCGGCGATGTGCAGCGCCGTCTCCACGGCCTCGCGCGCCGGGAGGTCGGAGTGGCGCATCAGGGCGGTGGCGGCCGACTGGGCATAGGCGCCGCCCGAGCCGATGGCGATCAGCGAATCCTCGGGCTCGATCACGTCGCCGTTGCCGCTGATGGTGAGCATCGCGTGGCGGTCGGCGACCACCAGCATCGCCTCGAGTCGCCGCATCATGCGGTCGGTCCGCCAGTCCTTGGCCAGCTCGACGGCCGAGCGCAGCAGGTTGCCGCTGTACTTCTCGAGATTGGCCTCGAAGCGTTCGAACAGGGTGAAGGCGTCGGCCGTCGCGCCGGCGAAGCCGGCAATCACCTTGCCGTCGTAGAGCGTGCGCACCTTGCGGGCATTGCCCTTGACCACCGTGTGGCCAAGCGTGACCTGGCCGTCGCCGCCGATGACCGTCTGTCCGTTCTTGCGCAAGCAGAGAATGGTGGTGCCGTAGAGCGTATCTTCCTGGTGGGCCATGGGAACCCCTTGTCTGGTTGGTTTAGGCCGGGGACGACGGGCGGAAGGCTGGCCGTTTCGGCGAGGCGCGTCGTCTCTCCTGTTTGCACGAACTGCCAACCATGGAGGCGCCCGAAGGAAAATCAAGTCTCCTCGGAGCCCCCTGGGTCGGCGCCGGGACGCCTGCGCCCGGCTCGGGGGTGCGCCTTCTCGTAGACCGACATCAGGTGCTGGAAGTCCAGGTGAGTGTAGATCTGCGTGGTCGACAGGCTCTCGTGGCCAAGCATTTCCTGCACGGCGCGCAGATCACCGGAGGATTCCAGCACGTGGGTGGCGAAGGCATGGCGCAGCTGGTGCGGGTGCAGCGGCTCGCTCAGACCATTTCGTCGACTGAGCCGCTCGAGTCGCCGTTGCACCGTTCGCGTCGTCAGGCGACGGCCGAGATGGCTGATGAACACGGCCGGCTCGTCGGCCCGGGCCCAGCGGGCGCGCAGGGGCAGCCAGGCGTTCAGGGCCTCGGCGGCCTTGCGCCCGACCGGCACGATGCGGGTCTTGCCGCGCTTGCCGGTGACTCGCACCTGGCCGCTGGCCCGGTCCACGGCGTCCAGGTCCAGCGAGACCACTTCGCTCAGGCGCAGGCCGCTGCCGTACAGCCATTCGAACAGACAGCGGTCACGCGCCAGCCGGGCCCGGTCATCGTCTCCGGCCGCCGTCGCGCCGGCGCCCGGGTCTCGCTCGTCGAGCAGCCGGGAGACCGTCTCGACGTCCGGGGCCTGGGGAAGGCGTTTCGGGGCGCGCGGCGCCTTCAGCAGCAGGGCGTCGGCAGGGCAGGGCACGTGACTGCGTTGCCAGGCCCGGAGCAGCCACTTGATGGCGCTCACATGCCGACCGATCGAGCGGGGCGACAGGCCCTCCCGCGCCAGCCGGGCGATGAACCCCCGCAACACCCGGTCGTCGAGCCGGCCGGGATCGTCGATGGCGGATTCGCCGAGGTAATCGGCCAGGCGCTCCCAGCTGGCCCGGTAGGCGTTCCTGGTCGAGGTGACGAGTCGGTGATCCTCGTCGAGCTGCCGACGGGCATTCTCGAGGGCCTGCTCCAGTCCGGTGGTCGCGGAAGGCATGGCGGTGGTCGGCGGGGACTAGGCTCCGGGCGCCGGCAGGAAAGCGGCGGCGAGTTCGCCGATCTGTTCGAGAAAGTGCGTGCCCTGCGCGGGGTTGAAGCCGTCGGGGGCATGACGGCCGAGGGCGATGACGTGGGTGATGTCATCCGCGCCGCCAGCGCGTACGGCGATCAGCGCGGCGGAACCGGTCTGGGCGAGTGCCGAGCCGAACAGTTCGTCGCGGACCGCGTCGGCGATCCGTCCGCAATGGGGAACGGGGTTGTCCAGCCAGCCGGCCAGCTGGGACCGGCTCGCCGTGCCCAGCCCCGCAAGGGAGGCGACACGGCCGGCATCGACCTCGAAGGTGGCCCGGACCAGCTGTTCGAGCGTTCCGTCGCTCCGATCGTCGGCCGCGAGCAGCGCCTGGCAGAACCGGTGCAGCAGCCGGTCGGCCGCCGCGTTCTCCTCGGCCACGCGGTGCAGCCGGTCGAGGGCCTGGCGATGGCGGGTGGCCTGGCCGCGCCAGCGCCGCAGCTGCCAATGATGCAGGGAAGCCGCCGGTGCCGGTGGCCCCGGCAGCTCGAGGCGATCGATGAGTTCGGGATTGTCGATCAGAAGGTCGGGGTGTCGACGGAGGAAGTCGACCACCTCCTCGGCAGTCGGTTCGCCGCCGGCGGCGGGATCGTCGTTGCCGGTCGGTGCTGCATCCCTGTCGGTGAGTTCGAAGGCCACGTTATCGCTCATGCGTCATCCCTTTGTCGATTTCCACGGGCATGCCTGTCGGTCTGGCGTTTCCTCCGCTCACCTTACTCCGGCCGACGGGGTGCGGCAATGCCGCTCGAGACGTGCCCGGCCATCCTCTTGCTACAGCGGCACGCTGCCGTCGAAGACGAACTCGGCCGGTCCGGTCATGTAGAGGGGACGCTCGGTGTCGCCCGACCATTCGATCGACAGTTCGCCGCCACGCAGGTCCACCCGGCACGGGGACTGCAGTCGCCCGGCCCGGATGCCGACGGCCACGGCCGCGCAGGCGCCTGTCCCGCAGGCCAGCGTCTCGCCGGCGCCGCGCTCGAACACCCGCAGCCGGACGTGGTCCGGGGTCAGCTGCTGGACGAAGCCGGCGTTCACCCGCCGGGGAAAGGCCGGGTGGGACTCGATCGCCGCCCCCACTTCCGCCACCGGGTAGCGGTCGATATCGTCGACCTGGACGACGGCATGCGGGTTTCCCATGGACACGACATCCGCACGCACCTGCTCGATCCCGCCCGGGCGGCCGCTCAACCTGAGCGAGTAGGGCGGGGCGGTCTCCGTGATCGGCGGCTTGAACGGGATGGCGTCGGGTTCGAAGCGCGGGCGACCCATGTCCACCCGCACCCGGCCGTCCTCGGTGAGACTGAGCACGATGGGGCCGCCGGCGGTCTCGACGTGGATTTCCCGACGGTCCGTCAGGCCGCGTTCGGCCACGAAGCGTGCGAAGCAGCGCGCCCCGTTGCCGCATTGTTCCACCTCGCCGCCGTCGGCATTGAAGATGCGGTAGCGGAAATCCATGTCACGGCGGCGGGCCGGCTCGACGACCAGCAGCTGATCGAAGCCGATGCCGAAATGCCGGTCCGCCCACGCCCGGATGCGTTCTGCCGTGAGCAGTCGCTCGGGGTCGACCTCCTGGCTGATCGCGTCGATCACCATGAAGTCGTTTCCCAGCCCCTGCATCTTCGTGAATGCCAGCCGATCGCCCATTGCGCTCCCCGTTTTCCCTTTCCTGTCGATTCCCGCCGGATTCTAGCACCCGCGGTCAAACCTCGTGCGGCCTGCCCTTGCGGCCGGTTCGCCGTTCGACGGACGGGGGCACGGGCGACAGGGTCGGCCCCCGATGCCTTGCTCTTCGCGCTGAGCGACGGTCCGGGGATCGCGCCGTTCGGCCGGGCATTCGGGGCGACCGGCCCGCGCGAGGGTGGAATTTTCGCATCCGCCTCGGTATCGGGCCGGTTTATGGTTATACTGCGCGCCCTTATTTCAACCCCTTGGACCGCATTTTCGTGATCGCCAATCTCCGTAATATCGCCATCATCGCCCACGTCGACCATGGCAAGACCACCCTGGTCGACCGTCTCCTGCAGCAATCCGGCACCCTCGACGCCCGCGCCGACCACGGCGAGCGGGTCATGGACTCCAACCAGATCGAGAAGGAACGGGGCATCACGATCCTGGCCAAGAACACGGCGATCAAGTGGCAGTCTCCCAAGGGCGAGGACTGGCGCATCAACATCGTCGACACCCCGGGACACGCCGACTTCGGCGGCGAGGTCGAGCGGGTCATGTCGATGGTCGACTCGGTGCTGCTGCTGGTCGACGCGGTCGACGGGCCGATGCCGCAGACGCGCTTCGTCACCCAGAAGGCCTTCGAGCACGGCCTCAAGCCCATCGTGGTGATCAACAAGATCGACCGCCCGGGCGCGCGCCCGGACTGGGTCATCAACGAGGTCTTCGACCTGTTCGACCGCCTGGGCGCGAGCGACGACCAGCTCGACTTCCCGATCGTCTACGCCTCGGCACTCAATGGCTACGCCAGCCTCGACGAGAACGTCCGCGAGGGCGACATGACCCCGCTGTTCGAGGCGATCGCCGAGCGCGTCCCGGCCCCGGACGTGGACCCGGATGGCCCGTTCCAGCTGCAGGTCTCCAGCCTCGACTACAACTCCTACGTGGGCGTGATCGGCGTGGGCCGGATCAAGCGCGGCCGGGTCAAGACCAACACGCCGGTGAAGGTCGTCGGTCGAGAGGGCGAGGTGCGCAACGGCCGCGTCCTGCAGATCATGGGTTTCCACGGTCTCGACCGCGTCGAGGTCGACTCGGCCCAGGCCGGCGATATCATCGCCTTCTCCGGCGTCGACCCGCTCTACATCTCCGATACCCTCTGCGACCCGGATAACGTCGAGGCGCTGCCGGCGCTGACCGTCGACGAGCCGACCGTCTCCATGACCTTCCAGGTCAACACCTCGCCGTTCGCCGGCCGCGAGGGCAAGTTCCTCACCAGTCGCCAGATCCGCGAACGGCTTGATCGCGAGCTGGTGCACAACGTGGCGCTGCGCGTCGAGCAGCTCGACGATCCGGACAAGTTCCGCGTCTCCGGCCGTGGCGAGCTGCACCTGTCGGTGCTGATCGAGAACATGCGCCGCGAGGGCTACGAGCTGGGTGTCTCCCGTCCCGAGGTCATCGTCCGCGAGGTCGACGGCGAGAAGCAGGAGCCGTACGAGCAGCTGGTCGTCGACATCGAGGAGCAGCACCAGGGTGCGGTCATGGAGAAGCTCGGCCTGCGCCGCGGCGAGATGCGCAACATGGAGCCGGACGGCCAGGGCCGCGTGCGCCTGGAGTTCATCATCCCGTCGCGCGGCCTGATCGGCTTCCGCACCGAGTTCCTCACCGCCACCCAGGGCACCGGCCTGATGTTCTCGGTATTCGACCACTACGGTCCGTACCAGCCGGGCATGGTCGGTCAGCGCATCAACGGCGTGCTGATCGCCTCGGATACCGGCAAGGCGCTGGCCTACGCCCTGTACAACCTGCAGGATCGTGGTCGCCTGATGATCGGTCACGGCGAAGAGGTCTACGAAGGCGAAGTGGTGGGTATCCATGCCCGCGACAACGACCTGACCGTCAACGTGCTCAAGGGCAAGAAGCTGACCAACGTCCGTGCCGCCGGTACCGACGAGGCGCTGACATTGACCCCGCCCATTCGCTACACGCTTGAGCAGGCGCTGGAGTTCATCGATGATGACGAGCTGGTCGAGGTCACGCCCGAGTCGGTCCGGATCCGCAAGAAGCACCTGACCGAGAACGAACGCAAGCGCGCTGCCCGCAGCGCTTGACGCGCGTCCCGGTCGTCCCCATCGTCCCGGATCGTGTTGCCGGTCCGGATCGCCACGGGCAGGAGTGGATGACGCATGTTTGACAATCTCTCCAAGCGCCTCGGCGGGCTGCTCGATGGCCTGAAGGGCCAGGGCCGCCTGACCGAGGACAACATCAAGGATGCCCTGCGCGAGGTGCGCATGGCGCTGCTGGAGGCCGACGTGGCCCTGCCGGTGGTGCGCGAGTTCATCAAGGACGTGCGCGAACGGGCCGTCGGCGCCGAGGTGGCCAAGAGCCTCCAGCCGGGGCAGGTGTTCGTCAAGATCGTCAACGACGAGCTGACCCGCCTGATGGGCTCGGAGAACGCCGAGCTCGACCTCGCTGCCCGTCCGCCGGCGGTCATCCTGATGGCCGGCCTGCAGGGCGCGGGCAAGACCACCACCGTCGGCAAGCTCGGTCGCTGGCTGAACAAGCAGAAGAAAAAGAAGGTGCTGGTCGTCTCCACGGACGTCTACCGCCCGGCGGCGATCGACCAGCTCGAGACGGTGGCGAAACAGGTCGGCGTCGACTTCTTCCCCTCCTCGAGTGACCAGGACCCGGTCGAGATCGCCCGGGCCGCCCGCAAGGAGGCCGAGCTCAAGTTCTACGACGTGCTGATCGTCGATACCGCCGGTCGCCTGCACATCGACGAGGAGATGATGGGCGAGGTCGCCCGCATCCACGGGGCGGTCGACCCGGTCGAGACGCTGTTCGTCGTCGACTCGATGACCGGCCAGGACGCGGCCAACACCGCGCAGGCCTTCCACGAGCAGCTGCCGCTGACCGGCGTGATCCTGACCAAGGCCGACGGTGATGCCCGCGGCGGCGCGGCGCTGTCGGTGCGCCACGTCACCGGCAAGCCGATCAAGTTCCTCGGCGTGGGCGAGAAGCTCGACGCGCTCGAGCCGTTCCACCCGGATCGGATCGCCTCGCGCATCCTCGGCATGGGTGACGTGGTCTCGCTGGTCGAGCAGGCCCAGGAGACGGTCGACGCCGACAAGGCGAAGGCGTTGGCCGACAAGGTGCGCTCGGGCAAGGGCTTCACGCTCGAGGACATGCGCGACCAGTTCAACCAGATGCTCAAGATGGGCGGCATGGGCGGCCTGATGGACAAGCTGCCCGGCATGGGCAAGCTCGGTGCCGATGCGCAGAAGCACATCGACGACCGCGACATCAAGCGCATGATCGCCATCATCGACTCGATGACGCCCGGTGAGCGCCAGCGCCCCGACATCATCAAGGGCTCGCGCAAGCGCCGGATCGCGAACGGGTCGGGCATGCAGGTGCAGGACGTCAATCGCCTGCTCAAGCAGTACCGCGACATGCGCGACATGATGAAGAAGCTCTCCGGTGGCGGCATGAAGAAGATGATGCGCGCGATGAAGGGGCGCATGCCGGGACTGCCGTTCTGACTCCGCGCCCGCCCCGGCGGGGTTCGGCGGCCAGCTTTGGGCGCGCCTCCGGCTCCGGTATACTGCTCGGCTTTGATCGCCAGGTTCACTGGCGCCGGCGAGAGTGGCGGAATTGGTAGACGCACTGGTTTTAGGTACCAGCGCCTGACGGCGTGAGAGTTCGAGTCTCTCCTCTCGCACCAGATTCCCGTGATTTGTCCGACTGCGAACGGCGATCGGACCGGAACATTCAGACATTCGTTTCTTTTGAGGTATGACATCCATGCAGGTTGAATTGCAGCCGGCCGAGGGCCTGACCCGTCGCCTGGAAATCGAGGTTCCCGCCAACGAGATCGACCAGCAGGTCGAAAAGCGGCTCAAGGACATGCGCGGTCGGGTTCGCATCGACGGTTTCCGCCCGGGCAAGGCCCCGCTGTCGGTCATCCGCATGCAGTACGGCGGCCGGGTGCGTGACGACGTGGTCAGCGAAGTCATGGGGCAGAGCTTCCAGAAGGCCGTCGAGGAAAAGGAACTGCGCGTGGCCGGCCAGCCGAGCATCGAGTCCGTCGAGGGCGATGCCGGCGAGGCGCTGAAGTTCGTCGCTTCCGTCGAGGTCTACCCGGAAATCGATCTGGGCGACCTGTCCAAGCTCAAGGTCGAGACGCTGACCAGCGAGGTCACCGACGAGGATGTCGACGAGATGATCGACACCCTGCGCAAGCAGCAGGCGGAGTGGAAGAAAGTCCGTCACAAGGCGCGCAAGGGAGAGCGTGTGACCATCAACTTCGTCGGCAAGATCGACGGCGAGCCCTTCGAGGGTGGTTCGGCCGAGGACGTCGAGGTGATCCTGGGCGAAGGGCAGATGCTGCCGGACTTCGAGAAGGGCCTGAAGGGCATCAAGCCGGGCGAGCCGGTCACCATCGAGGTGAACTTCCCCGAGGACTACCAGGCCGAGCACCTGGCCGGCAAGACCGCCGAGTTCGAGATCGAGGCGACCAAGGTCGAGGAGCAGGTGCTGCCCGAGGTCGATGACGAGTTCGCCAGGAAGTTCGGTGCCGAGTCGGCGGAGAAGCTGCGCGAGGACGTGCGCGAGAACATGGAGCGCGAGCTCAAGCAGACCATGCGTCGTCGCAACAAGGACCGCACCATCGAGGCCCTGACCGACTCGCTCGAGTTCGACGTGCCGTCGGCACTAATCGACGACGAGGCGGTCAACATGCGCGACCAGTTCGTCCGCAACCAGATGCCGCAGGCGGATGCGAGCAAACTCGACCCGTCGCTGTTCCGCGAGCAGGCCGAAAAGCGCGTGCGCATGGGCCTGGTGATCATGGAAGTGGTCAAGAACGCCGATCTCAAGCCGGACGACGCCCGCGTCGACGAGTTCATCAACGAGATCGCCGCGGCCTACGACGAGCCGGAGCAGGTGGTGGCACACTA
Organism: Guyparkeria sp.; assembly: GCA_041690375.1. Lineage (GTDB taxonomy): Bacteria > Pseudomonadota > Gammaproteobacteria > Halothiobacillales > Halothiobacillaceae > Guyparkeria. The sequence continues at coordinate 16,595 of JAWLHL010000011.1, forward strand.
CAAGGGCGACCACCAGATGATGAGCAATGCCCGCACCGTCGTTCTTGAAGAACAGGCGGTCGAGCATATTCTCGACAAGGCCAAGGTCAGCGAGAAGAAGGTTCCCTTCAAGGAACTGATGAACCCGCAGGGCTGACTGCCCCGCGGCTCGCGCCCCGGCATCGAGAAACCCTGATGACCTAGGCCGCCTGCGGGCGGCCTCAACCGTGTTGAGGTGATGAATGAAAGAGGCGTTTGATCGCTTGAGTGGCGGACAGCCGGAAATGGATGCCCTCGTGCCGATGGTTGTCGAGCAGAGCTCCCGTGGCGAGCGCGCCTACGATATCTACTCGCGCCTGCTCAAGGAGCGCGTGATCTTCGTCGTGGGCCCGATCGAGGACCAGATGGCGAACCTGATCGTCGCCCAGCTGCTGTTCCTGGAGTCGGAGAACCCGGACAAGGACATCCACCTCTACATCAATTCGCCGGGCGGCGTGGTCACCGCCGGCATGGCGATCTACGACACCATGCAGTTCATCAAGCCCGACGTCTCGACGCTGTGCATCGGCCAGGCGGCCAGCATGGGCTCGTTCCTGCTCGCCGGCGGGGCCGAGGGCAAGCGCTACGCGCTGACCAACTCGCGCATCATGATCCACCAGCCGCTGGGCGGCTTCCAGGGCCAAGCCTCGGACATCAAGATCCACGCCGAGGAAATCATCAAGCTGCGCGAGCGGCTCAACAGCATCCTGTCGCACCACACGGGCAAGAGCCTCGAGCAGATCGAGCGTGACACGGATCGCGACTACTTCATGACGGCCGCGCAGGCTTGCGACTACAATCTGGTGGACAAGGTGCTCACCAGCCGCAAGGAGGCCGGCCGCGCCGACTGAGGCCTCGACCTGCCGGCAGCCGGCCCGCCCATCAGACGGCCTGTCGCCCCGCGTTACGGTACAGGCCCGACCCAAGAGGTTCGACGAGAACAGCAATGGCCGAGAAGACGAAAGACACGCAGGATCTGATCTGCTCGTTCTGTGGCAAGAGCCAGGACGAGGTGAAGAAGCTCATCGCCGGTCCGAACATCTACATCTGCGACGAGTGCGTCGAGCTGTGCAACGACATTCTGCGTGAGGAGGTGGAGGCCGAGGGCGAGGGCGGCCCGACCCGTCTGCCGACCCCGCACGAGCTGGTGGCGGCGCTTGACGAGTACGTCATCGGCCAGACGCCGGCAAAGCGGGCACTGGCGGTGGCCGTGTACAACCACTACAAGCGGCTGAACCTGTTCGGCGAGCGCCGCGGCGGCGAGGTGGACGACGACGTCGAGCTGTCGAAGTCGAACATCCTGCTGATCGGCCCGACGGGTTCGGGCAAGACCCTGCTGGCCCAGACGCTGGCCCGCGTGCTGGACGTGCCGTTCACCATCGCCGATGCGACCACGCTCACCGAGGCGGGCTACGTGGGCGAGGACGTCGAGAACATCCTGCAGAAGCTCCTGCAGCGCTGCGACTACGACGTCGAGAAGGCCCAGCACGGCATCATCTACATCGACGAGATCGACAAGATCACCCGCAAGTCGGAGAACCCGTCGATCACCCGCGACGTGTCGGGCGAGGGCGTGCAGCAGGCGCTGCTGAAGATGATCGAGGGCACCACCGCCTCGGTGCCCCCGCAGGGCGGGCGCAAGCATCCGCAGCAGGAATTCGTCCAGATCGACACCAGCAACATGCTGTTCATCTGCGGCGGGGCGTTCGCCGGCCTGGAAAACATCATTCGCCAGCGCGTCGAGAAGGGCGGCATCGGCTTTTCCGCCGAGGTGAAGTCCGAGCTCGACCAGAAGGCGACCGACCAGCTCATGGAGCAGATCGAGTCGGAGGACCTGACCCGTTTCGGCCTGATCCCCGAGTTCATCGGCCGCCTGCCGGTCATCGCGACGCTCACCGAGCTCGACGAGGACGCGCTGATCCGCATCCTGACCGAGCCGAAGAACGCGCTGACCAAGCAGTACGAGCGGCTGTTCGAGATGGAGGACGTCGAGCTCGAGTTCCGCGAGGACGCCCTGCGCGAGATCGCGAAGAAGGCCATCCGGAGACGCACCGGGGCGCGTGGCCTGCGCACGATCATGGAACACATCCTGCTCGATACCATGTACGAGGTTCCCTCGCTGGAGAACGTCGAGAAGGTCGTCGTGGACGGGGCGGTGGTTCGCGGTGAATCGGAGCCCTACATCGTCTACCAGGGAGACGGACATCGGGCCGTGGACGAGAAAGACGCCTCGGTCGAGCGAGACAAGGCTTCCTCGGATCGCTGAGTTCGCCGCTTTCGGTCACCGGTATTTCGTCCATCAGGCACCCCGCACGGCGGGGTGTTTTCGTGTCCGGGGCCCCTCGCCGAGGCACTGAAAACGCCGGGTTGAAAAGCTATTCTCCGGTCATACGTCTACAGCAAGTCGTCTCCCGCCACGGATGCGGGCCTTTCGCGAATACACCGCCCTCTGGGCGTCACAGGTATACCCCAACATGACTCACTCCGAACATTCTCCCGAAAACGTCCCGGCGGTACCGCGGCAGGTCGACGTGCTGCCCCTGCGCGATGTCGTGGTCTACCCGCACATGGTCATCCCGCTGTTCGTCGGGCGGCCCAAGTCGGTCGCGGCCCTGGACGAGGCGGTCAAGGGCAGCAAGCAGCTGCTGCTGGTCGCGCAGAAGGATGCGGAAAAGGATGACCCGGGCGTCGAGGACCTGCACGGCGTGGGCACGCTGGCCTCGATCCTGCAGCTGCACAAGCTCCCCGACGGCACGATCAAGGTCCTGGTCGAGGGGATCGAGCGGGTGGCCCTGTCTTCTGTCCACGAGCATGACGGGCACCTCACCGCCGAGGTCCAGTCGATCGCGGCGCCGAGCGATGTCGACGAGCGCGAGATCGAGCTCGAGGCCCGTGCCCTGCTCAACCAGTTCGAGAGCTACGTGAAGCTCAACAAGAAGACGCCGCCGGAAGTGCTGACCTCGCTGTCGGGCATCGACGACGTCTCGCGTCTGGCCGACACCATCGCCGCCCACATGGCCCTGGGTATCGACGAGAAGCAGTGGATCCTCGAGATGATCGACCTGCGCGAGCGCATCGAGCGGCTGATGATGCTGATCGAGTCGGAGATCGACACGCTCCAGGTCGAGCGCCGCATCCGGGGCCGCGTCAAGCAGCAGATGGAGAAGAGCCAGCGCGAGTACTACCTCAACGAGCAGATGAAGGCCATCCAGAAGGAGCTTGGCGAGCTCGAGGACGGTGGCAACGAGCTCGACGAGCTCGAGGACAAGATCGAGAAGGCCGGCATGCCCAAGGAGGCGCGCGAGAAGGCGAGAAACGAGCTCAACAAGCTCAAGATGATGTCGCCGATGTCGGCCGAGGCCTCCGTGGTGCGCAGCTACCTCGACTGGATGGTGGCCGTGCCCTGGAAGAAGCGCACGCGCATCAAGCACGATCTCGAGGCCGCCGAGGCAGTGCTCGAGGCGGATCACTTCGGCCTGGAAAAGGTGAAGGAGCGGATCATCGAGTACCTCGCGGTCCAGACCCGCGTGCGCAAGATGGCCGGCCCGATTCTCTGCCTGGTCGGCCCCCCGGGCGTGGGCAAGACCTCGCTCGGCCAGTCGATCGCCAAGGCGACCAACCGCAAGTTCGGCCGGATCGCGCTCGGCGGCGTGCGTGACGATGCCGAGATCCGCGGTCACCGCCGCACCTACGTCGGCGCGCTGCCGGGTCGCATCGTCCAGGCGCTGACCAAGGTCGGCACCAGGAACCCGCTGATCCTGCTCGACGAGATCGACAAGATGGCCTCCGACTTCCGTGGCGATCCGGCCGCGGCGATGCTCGAGGTGCTCGACCCCGAGCAGAACAAGGCCTTCGCCGACCACTACATGGACGTCGACATCGACCTGTCCGAGGTGATGTTCGTCTGCACGGCCAACAGCTACAACATCCCCGGCCCGCTGCTCGACCGGATGGAGACCATCCGCATCGCCGGCTACACCGAGGACGAGAAGACCGAGATCGCCAAGCGCTACCTGCTGCCCAAGCAGATCAAGGCCAACGGGCTCAAGGAAGGCGAGCTCAAGGTGAGCGACAACGCCATCCGCGACATCATTCGCCACTACACCCGCGAGGCGGGCGTGCGCAACCTCGAGCGCGAACTGGCGAAGATCTGCCGCAAGGTGGTGCGCGAACTGATCACGGCGAAGGACAAGTCGGGCGTCTCGGTCACGCCGAAGAACCTCGACAAGTACCTCGGCGTGCAGCGCTTCGACTACGGCCGTGCCGAGGAGACCGACCAGGTCGGCCAGGTCACGGGGCTGGCGTGGACCGAGGTGGGCGGCGACCTGCTGACCATCGAGGCGACCACCGTGCCGGGCAAGGGCAATCTCAAGTACACCGGCAAGCTCGGCGAGGTGATGCAGGAGTCCATCCAGGCTGCGCTCACCGTGGTGCGGGCCCGTGCCGATGCGCTGGGTATCGATTCGGACTTCAACCAGAAGTGCGACATCCACGTCCACGTGCCCGAGGGGGCGACGCCCAAGGACGGCCCGTCGGCGGGTAGCGCGATGTGCACGGCGATCGTCTCGGCGCTGACCGGCATCCCGGTCAAGGCCTCGGTGGGCATGACCGGCGAGATCACCCTGCGCGGCGAGGTACTGCCCATCGGCGGTCTGAAGGAGAAGCTGCTGGCCGCCCAGCGCGGCGGTATCGAGACCGTGCTGATTCCCGAGCAGAACCGAAAGGACCTGGTCGAGATTCCCGACCAGATCAAGAAGAAGCTCGACATTCGCCCGGTCCGCTGGATCGACCAGGTCCTCGAGGCGGCTCTGACCCGCATGCCGATGCCGAACGAGGCCGCGCCGACGGGCGACGTCGGCCTGATCGAGAAGAAGAAGCGCGGCGGCAAGGGCAAGAGCATGGCTCACTGACCGCGCTGGTGGCGTCGGGTCACGCCCTGGGGCGGGCCCGGTTGGCCGCCGGCCCCGACGAGGTCTCTCCCCACGCCCCGGCGGGATCCGGCGGGGTGTTTCCATGCCGGGATCGGGGTGGAACGGTCGGCAGTCGGCGAAGTTCCGGGTGAGATCGGCCCGGATCGTTGGTGGAACGGGCGTTGTAATCGCGCCACCACGCCCTTTGCGGCGGGCCACTTGCGTGTTGACAGGCCGAAGGTCCGACTTGTATAACTGATCACGCTGTTTCCGTGCGGTGGCCAGCCGCGCCGCGTAGTGATTCTGACGCGCGTTGGGCCGGAACCCGAGCAGACACTTCTTTCACCAAGGGATGACAAGGTATGAATAAATCTGAACTGATCGATGCGATGGCCGATAATGCCGGTATTTCCAAGTCGGCGGCCGCGAGTGCCCTGGATGGTTTCATCGATGCCGTTGGTGGTGCGCTGAAAAAGGGCGATCAGGTCACGCTGGTCGGCTTCGGCACCTTCCTCGTTCGCGAGCGCGAGGCCCGCACCGGTCGCAACCCGCGTACCGGGGAGACGATCAACATCAAGGCCTCCAAGCTGCCGTCCTTCAAGGCGGGCAAGGGGCTGAAAGACGCGGTCAACTGAACCCGACGGTCAGGTTTACTCGGGTGCGCACCGGCACGGAACCGGTCGGCGCACTCCAGGAGAAAGGGGCGGAAACGCCCCTTTCTTTTTGTCTGCCGCCCTGTCCAGAGTGATCCGTCGCCGTTACCACGCCGGTGAATTGGCCGGCGAACCGGTTCGCGATGGGTGAGGCCGCCAAGCCCTGCTATCATGCCGGGCGATTGACGCCGTGGAACTGGACACGGTCGGACCGACCAGGGGACGCGGCTGGTCCCGGATTGAACGACAGACCCGCACGGGGAGTGAATAAGACATGTTGATGGATATCCGCGAGAAGATTCGCGGCTGGCTCGCATACGTGATCGTTGGCTTGATCAGCATCCCGTTCATGCTGTGGGGCGTTGGCGAGTACATGGGTGGTGGCAGCGACTCCACCGTCGCCGAGGTCCAGGGCGAGGAGATCACCGCGCGTGAGCTCGACCGGGCCTTCGCCGAGCGTCGGGCCCAGATGATCGCCGAGAGCGACGAGCAATTGACCGCCGAGATGTTCGAGGAGATGGGCCTGAAGCGCCAGGTGCTCGACGAGATCATCAACGAGCGCCTGCTGGTCAATTTCATCCGCGAGCAGGGCTACGTCGTGCCCGACGAGCGCGTGGCCGCCGTGATCCGTGGCATATCGGCTTTTCACGCCGACGGCCAGTTCGACCGCGAAACCTACGAGCGGCGCCTGGCCCAGCAGGGGATGAGCGCGGACCAGTTCGAGAACGACGTGCGTCGGGACCAGCTTTTCAACACGCTCGACCGGGCCCTGATCGGCAGCGCCTTCGTCACGGAACCCGAGGTGCGCCAGCTGGTGGCCCTGCGTGACCAGTCTCGCGAGATCGGTCTGATCCGCATCGACCGCGATCGGGTGGCCGAGTCCGTCCCCGAGCCTGACGAGGCCGACCTGCGCGCCTACTACGAGGAGCATGCCGAGGCATTCGAGCGCCCGGAGCAGGTGAAACTGGCCTACGTCGAGCTCACGCCCGAGCGCCTCGCCGCCTCGCAGGAGATCTCGGAAGAGGCCCTCGCGGGCGCCTACGAGGATTACAAGTCCAGGGAGAGCGGGGACGAGGTCCGGCAGGTCCGGCATATCCTGATCCAGGTGCCCGAAGACGCGGATGCCGCCGAGGTGGACGCGGCCCGGGAGACCGCCGAGAAAGCCCGTGCCGCGATCGAGTCGGGCGAGGCCAGCTTCGCCGAGAAGGGCGCCGAGCTTTCCGACGACAGCAGTAGCCGTGACGACGGTGGCGATCTCGGGCGCGTGCGAGAGGGCGATATCGCCGAGTCGTTCGACCGGGCGCTGTCGTCCCTCGAGGAGGGCGAGGTCAGCGAGCCGGTCCGCACGCGGTTCGGCTGGCACCTGATCGAGGTCTACGACGTCGAGGAGGCCGAGGTGCCTCCTCTCGAGGAAGTCCGGGGCGATCTGCTCGAGCGTTTGCGGCAGGATGCCGCGGAGCGCGCCTACTACGATGCGGCCGAGGAACTGGCCAGTGTCAGCTACGAGCAGCCCGACAGCCTGGTGCCGGCCTCGGAAGCCGTGGACGTGTCCATCGAGCAGAGCGGCTGGATCAGCCGTGACGCGGGCGAAGGCATCGGCGAGCACGACGCCGTGCGCGCTGCCGCCTTCGACGAGGGTGTGCTCGAGGAGCGCTTCAACAGTCAGCTGATCGAGCTCGGCTCCAGCCATGCCGTGGTCGTGCGGGTCGAGGAGCACCGCGAGGCGCAGCCGCTTCCCTTCGAAGAGGTCGAGGACGACGTGCGTGAGCAGTGGCGGCGTGAAGCGGTCGACCAGGCGCTGGGCGATCTGGCCGCTTCGCTCCGCTCGGCACTCGACGAGGGCGGCGACCCGGCGGAGGTCGTGGAAGGCGAACCGTCGGCCGAGTGGGTCGAGCCCGAGTGGTACCAGCGCGGGCAGGACAACGAACAAATGCCGGCCGAGGTCCTGCAGGCGGCATTCGGCATGACCCCGCCTGCATCCGAGGGCGTGTCCACCGAGATCGTCACCCTGAGCGGCGGCGACCGTGGTGTCATCAGCCTGTCGGGCGTACGCGCGGGCGAGCCGTCCGAGCTGGATGCCGAAAGCCGTCGGATGATGGCGAGACAGCTCGAGGCCAACCAGGCGGATCGGCTGATCGCCGCGTTCATGCGCTCGCTTCGCGACGAGGCGGACGTGACGATCCGCGAACGGGCGATCGACTAGAAACGGCTGGGGCCGCCCGCGAGTCGGGCGGCGGCCGGGGAGTGACGGCATGGCCTTGCACTGGCAGATCCTTGGCGCACTGCTGGCGGCGTTTTTCGTCGGCAGCGTGTTCGGCACCGAGGCGGCGGGCATACCGCTGGGCAGCGTCTACGCCTTCGTGGGCGGGCTCTTTCTCGATGCACTGAAGATGCTGATCGTCCCGCTGATCACCGCGTCGATCATCACCGGCGTGGCCAGCATGGGCAGCGCCGGCGGGGTCGGGGCGATGGCCGGGCGCACCGCGCTGTACTACGTCTTCTCGACCATCCTGGCGGTGACCACGGCGCTGGTGGTCATGAACCTGTACCAGCCGGGCGTCTCCGGCGGGCAGCCCCTGTCCGAGAGCGTGGAACTGCCGCCGATCGGCGAGGAGGTCTCCGGGCGACTCGAGGGTCAGGAGCTGTCGGGGTTCTTCAACATCCTGCGCGAGATGGTGCCGCCGAACATCGTCGAGGCCGGGGCCGAGGCCCAGATGCTGGGCCTGATCTTCTTCTCGGTGCTGTTCGGTATCGCCCTGACCCGGGTGACCTCGCCGGGGCGGCAGGCGGTCAAGGACTTCTGGGCCGGGGTGCAGGACGTGATGATCCAGATCACCCACTGGGTGATGCGCGTGGCCCCCATTGGCGTGTTCGCACTGGTGGCCGGCGTGATCGCCGAAAGCGGCCTGTCGGTGCTCCTGCCCATGCTGGACTTCTTTCTCGCCGTGCTGCTGGGGCTGGCCATTCATGCGCTGGTCGTCCTGCCGCTGGTCCTGTGGCTGGTGACGAGGCGTTCTCCGATCGTGTTCATTCGGGCGATCTGGCCGGCCCTGCTGGTGGCCTTCTCGACCAGTTCCTCGGCCGGGACCCTGCCGGTGACCCTCAATGCGCTGACCCAGCGGGCCGGCGTTTCCCGGGAGACGGCCTCGTTCGTCCTGCCGCTGGGGGCGACCATCAACATGGACGGCACGGCACTGTACGAATGCGCCGCCGTGCTGTTCATCGCCCAGGCCTACGGGGTGGACCTCTCGCTGTCCATGCAGGTGTTGATCGTCGTGCTCGCGCTGGTGACATCCATCGGTGTGGCCGCGGTGCCCTCGGCGAGCCTGGTGGCGATCGCGCTGATACTCGGCGTGCTGGGTCTCCCGCTGGAGGCGATGGGCCTGCTGCTGGTGGTCGACCGGCTGCTCGACATGGTGCGCACGTCGGTCAACGTCTACAGCGACGCGACCGGGGCGGTGATAGTCGCTCGCCTGCGGGGCGAGGAGCGGGTCCTGATGGATACCCGTATCGAGGGAGTGGAGCAAACCAGCTGACGCCTGAATCCCCCGGGTCGGCATGCCCCGTGATCGTCAGGAGCATAAAAGAAGAAGCCCGCCGGATCGGCGGGCTTCTTCGTGTCGGCGTGAGGTTGCCCGACCTCAGTATTCCAGGCTGTCGAGGTCGATGCTGTCGAAGTTGGAGTCGTCGACCTCGACGTTGTCCTGGATGTTCCAGAGGTTGTACTCCGGCACGGCCCAGAGCAGACCGAGGAAGGCGACCACCAGGATCACCTGCCACCACTTGACCCGCTGGATCGGTTCGACCTGCTTGATCTTGCAGGCGCCGCCCGGGCAGAGCTGGGCCTTCTGGCCGGTGAGCAGGTTGTAGGCCGTGCAGCCCAGGCAGATGCCGAAGGCCGACTCGAAGGCGAGGAAGAGCAGGCAGGCCGAGCAGCCGACCAGGTTCATCAGCCCGGTATTCGCCTCGACGAAGACCACCCAGACCATGATCGCCGCGATGATCAGCCCGATGGCCCAGGCCACCCGCTTCTGCGGTGCGCCGACGTACTCCACGTCCTGGTTGCGGGTGATCAACCGCCCCATGATCATGAACGGCGCGAACTGCGGGTTGACCAGTACACGGATGCCGAACTCGACCGAGAACGCGATGATCATCAGGCGTTCCCACATGAAGTCCCCGGTCAGGAACCCCTGGGCGAAGGCGAAACCCGCGAACAGCGCGAGCAGGCCGGCCGCCGCGCGGGCCTCCCGTTCGTTGATCACCCGGACGGGATAACCTTCGACTTCCTCGCCGAAATGGAAAACGTTTCGCAGGCTGGCAGTCGTCATGCATCTCCTCCAGTAAGTGCTGTTTTGCTGATATTCACCATGTTCATCATGTTGGACCCGAAATATGTCGCCATCCAATCAAAGTTTTTCGTCACCTATCCCCGGTTGTTTATAAAAACGCTGGGTTAATTCCGGGCCGACGACCCCGGTTTTGTGCAGGATTCCCGGCCCCATGACGAAAAAAGGGCGCCCCTCGGGGCGCCCTTCCGCTGTCTGCGGCGTGGCGGGGTGCTAGCGGTTGCCGCACTCGCCCATGCCGGTGATGAAGTAGCCGGAATCGACGTGGACGTTCTCGCCCGTGATGCCCGAGGCCAGATCGGAGCAGAGGAAGGCGGCGGTGTTGCCCACCTGCTCGATGGTGACGTTGCGCCGGAGCGGGGCGTTGGTGGAGACGTAGTCGAGGAAGCCCTTGAAGTCGCCGATCCCCGATGCGGCCAGTGTCTTGATCGGGCCGGCGGAGACGGCGTTGACCCGGATGCCGCGCTCGCCCAGGCGCGAACCGGCGAGATAGCGCACGGTGGCTTCCAGCGAGGCCTTGGCCACGCCCATGACGTTGTAGTTCTTCATGACCCGCTCGGCACCGAGGTAGCTCAGGGTCAGCAGCGCGCCCTCGTCGCGGATGTGCTTTTCACCGGCCTTGGCCAGTGCGGCGAGCGAATAGGCGGAGACGTCGTGCGCCTGGGCGAAGGCCTCGCGCGACATGCCGTCGAGGAAGTCGCCGTCGAGCGCCTCGCGCGGGGCGAAGGCCATGGAGTGGATCACGATGTCCACGCCTTCCGGCCAGTGCTCGGCCAGTGCCGGGAACAGCGCGTCGATCTGGGCGTCGTCGGTCGCGTCCAGCGGCAGGTAGATCGAGGATCCCAGGTCCTTGGTGGCCTTCTCGACCTTGGGCTTGAAGCGGTCGTTGAGGTAGGTGAAGGCCAGCTCGGCACCTTCGCGGTGCATGGCCTCGGCGATGCCGTAGGCAATCGAGCGGTTGTTGGCAACCCCCGTGATCAGGGCACGTTTGCCGGATAGGAATCCCATGTGTCTCTCCTGTTTTTCCCTTGGTCTAGGTTGGACTTTCACCGTATTGTATTCGCCTGATGAGGAACAAGCACCCCAAATCCGGAGAACGGCCCAGGTCCGGCGCGCCGGCATGTCCCGCTGCCGGCTTGCCGTCGGGTCTTTCCCTGCCGGGACGCCGGGCGTTTCTCTGTCGGGTCGGCGGGATGCTGGGCGCCTGTTTCCTGCCCGGAGTGGCGCGCGCGGCGGGTTTCGCCACGGCCCTGGGCTACGAGCCGGCCTACGATGCCGAGCCGTCTCACTTCGATTACGTCAATCCGGATCCGCCCCGGGAAGGCGAGCTGGCGATGTCGGTCTTCGGCACCTTCGATTCGCTCAACCCCTTCGTGCTCAAGGGCCTGGCCGCGGCCGGGACCGACAACCTCCTGTTCGACACGCTGGTTGCCCGATCCTGGGACGAGCCCTTCTCGGCCTACGGCCTGCTGGCCGATCGGATGGAGCTGGCCGATGACGGCCTGTCGGTGAGCTTTCGCATCAATGCGGATGCGCGTTTCGCCGACGACACGCCGGTCACCGCCCGCGACGTGGCATTCAGCTTCGAGACGCTGGTGGGCGAGAACGCCCATCCGCGCTATCGCCACTACTGGGGGGACGTCGAGGCCGTGACGGTGGTCGACCCCCGGCACGTGCGCTTCGATTTCCGGCGGGTGAACCCCGAGCTGCACCTGATCATCGGCGAGTTGCCGGTCCTGTCGCGCCGCGCCCTGGAGGCGGTCGATTTCGCCGAGCATTCGCGCACGCCCCTGATGGGCAGCGGCCCCTACGAGATCGAACAGATCAACTTCGGGCGCGACATCCGCTATCGCCGACGCGACGACTACTGGGCGCGGGACCTCGGCGTGCGCCGCGGCATGTTCAATTTCCGGCACCTGACCTTCAAGTACTACAAGGACGAGACGGTGGCCCTCGAGGCCTTCAAGGCGGGCGAGTTCGACGTCTTCCACGAGACCAACTCGAAGCGATGGGCACGGGCCTACCGGGGGCAGGCCTTCTCCACCGGCCGTATCCGCCGCCGCGAGATCCCGCACCACAACAATGCGGGCATGCAGGGGTTCGCGATGAACACCCGCCGGCCGCGATTCGCCGATCGCCGCGTGCGTCGTGCCCTGAACCTCGCCTTCGATTTCCAGTGGTCCAACAGGCACCTGTTCTACGGGCAGTACAGCCGCTGCGACAGCTATTTCGCCAACAGCGAGCTGGCTGCCACCGGCGTTCCCGAGGGGCGCGAACTCGAGCTGCTCGAGCCTCACCGGGACCAGTTGCCGCCGGAGTTGTTCGAGCGGCCTCACGAGGTCCCCGACGCGCCCGATCCGGAGACACAGCGAGCCCAGCTGATCGAAGCCCAGCAGTTGCTCGCCGAGGCCGGCTGGGAAGTGGTCGACGGCGTGCTGCGCAATGCCGACGGCGAGCGCTTCGCCTTCGAGATCATGCTGGCGCAGAAGGGTTTCGAGCGCATCGTCGCTCCCTATGCCTACAGCCTGCGCCGACTGGGCGTGGACGTGTCCTACCGCACGATCGACGTCGCGCTCTACCAGCGCCGGATGAATCGCTTCGATTTCGACATGACGGTCACCTCCTACGGCCAGTCGCAGTCGCCGGGCAACGAACTGCTGGACATGTTCGGGTCGGAGGCGGCGGAGCGCGAGGGGTCGCGCAACTACTGCGGCATCGACAACCCCGTCGTGGATGCCATGATAGAAGCGGTGATCTACGCGGAGGATCGCGAGGCGCTGGTCACGGCCTGCCATGCGCTCGACCGCGTGCTCTTGTGGAACGAGTACCTGGTGCCGAACTGGTATATCGGGTCGCACCGGCTGGCCTGGTGGAACCGCCTGGGTTATCACGACCGGCCGTTGCCGCGTTACTACAGCGCCATGGACTGGGTCCTGCAGACCTGGTGGCAGACGCATCCGGAGGCACAGACCGGTCCCGTGGTCAACGACGTGACCGAACTCTGATGGGAGGGCGAGGGCGATGAAGGTGATCAGCTTCTGTCGGCGATGCTTGGTTTCGTGGCGAGGCGCGGTGCTTCTCGCGGCGTCCGCATTTCTCCTGTCCGCCTGCGCCGCTCCCCGCTATGCCACGGAGGTACGCTACGTGCCGCCGGCCGGCGAGGCGGGCATGAGCTGTCTCGAGGGCTGTCACGTGGAGCTGGAGGCCTGCCAGGCCGACTGCCAGTCGAGGCGCGCGGCCTGCATCGAGAGCATCGAACCGCGGGTGGATGCGGCCTTCGAGGAGGCGCTGAAGCGCTACGAGGTCGAACGCCGGCACTACATGCGCGAGCGCGAGTTCTACCGGCTCGATCGTGCCCTGCATTTCGGCTATTACCGCCACCCGTTCTATTACGGCTACCCGGACCCGTTCTGGTACACGGACCGCTACTGGGATGACCCGCCCGTCCCGCCGGCCGCGCCGGATCGCGCCTCGATCCGCGCGCAGCTCATCGACCGTCACTGCAACGAGCCCTGCGGCTGCCAGGAAGGCTTCGACCAGTGCTACGTCGGTTGCGGCGGGCAGGTGGAGAGAAGGGTGGTCTGCATCGAGAACTGCCGCGAGGGGGATCCGCTTCCCGACCCCTCCATCCCCGGGGACGCGCCGTAGATGGGACCGTACATCCTCAAGCGACTGGCGCTGATGGTCCCGACGCTGTTCGGGATCCTGCTGATCTCGTTCGCGGTGATCCAGTTCGTGCCCGGTGGGCCGGTCGAGCAACTGATGATGCAGCTGAAAGGCGCGGCCGACGGCAGCGGTGCGGAGTCGGGCGGCGCGCTTACCGAGGGGCTCTACCGCGGCGAGCAGGGGCTGGACGACGAGCAGATCGAGCAGTTCCGGGAGTTCTACGGCTTCGACGAGCCGGCGTACAAGCGCTTCGCCGAGATGCTCGGCAACTACCTGACCTTCGACCTGGGCGAGTCGTACTTCTACCAGCGTTCCGTGGGCGAGCTGATCGTCGAGAAGCTGCCGGTCTCCGTCAGCCTGGGGGTGTGGACCTTCCTGCTCACCTACCTGGTCTCCATCCCGCTGGGGGTGGCCAAGGCGGTGCGCGACGGCTCGCGCTTCGACTCGATCACCTCGACGGTCATACTGGTCGGGTACGCCATCCCCGGCTTCGTGCTGGGTCTGGTGCTGCTGGTGCTGTTCGGCGGCGGCAGCTTCGTGCAGTGGTTTCCGCTGCGCGGGCTGACCTCGGACAACTTCGAGCAGTTGTCCCTCATGGGCAAGATCCTGGACTACCTCTGGCACCTGGTGCTGCCGATCACCGCGATGGTGGTGGGCAACTTCGCCGTGATGACCATGCTGACCAAGAACAGCTTCCTCGAGGAAATCCGCAAGCAGTACGTGCTCACCGCGCGCGCCAAGGGGCTGGCCGAGCGCACGGTGCTCTACCGCCACGTCTTCCGCAACGCGCTGATCCCGATCGTCACCGGCTTCCCGGCGGCGTTCATCGGCGCGTTCTTCACCGGCAGCCTCCTGATCGAGACCATCTTCTCGCTCGACGGGCTGGGGCTCTTGTCCTACAACGCCGTGCTGCAGCGAGACTATCCCGTGGTGCTGGGCACCTTGTACGTCTTCAGCCTGATCGGGCTGTTCGGCAAGCTGCTCTCCGACCTGGTCTACGTCTGGGTCGACCCGAGGATTCACTTCGAGGCGGTGCGGTAAATGGTTGAGAGAGGCAGCTAGATGTCGATTGTCGATGCCGGAGCCGAATCGGCCGTCGCCAAGGGCAGCGGAGCGGAAGGACAGGTCTCCACCGCGGCGCGCGCCTGGAGGCGTTTTCGCCGTCACCGCCGCGGCTGGGTCAGCCTGTGGGTGTTCCTGGCGCTGTTCGTCCTCAGCCTCGGCGCGGAGCTGATCGCCAACGACCGCCCGCTGCTGGTCAAGCACCAGGGCGAGCTCATGTTCCCGCTGTGGAACGACTACCCCGAGACGCGTTTCGGTGGCGATTTCGCCACGCCCGCCGATTACACCGACCCGAAGGTGATCGAGCTGATCGAGCGCGACGGCTGGGCGATCCGGCCGCCGATCCCGTTCTCCTTCGACACCATCGACTACTACAACGACGAGCCCAATCCTGCCGCCCCGAACAGCCGGCACTTGCTTGGCACCGACGACCGCGGACGCGACGTCGCCGCACGCCTGATCTACGGCTTTCGCATCTCGGTGCTGTTCGCCCTAGCCCTGACGGTGATCGGCACGGCCATCGGCGTGCTGGCCGGTGCCGTGCAGGGCTACCTCGGCGGCAAGACGGACCTGGTCTTCCAGCGCTTCATCGAGGTCTGGTCGGCTCTGCCCGAGCTCTACCTGCTGATCATCTTCGCCTCGATCTTCGAACCGTCGATCGGCCTGCTGCTCGCCCTGCTGGCCCTGTTCGGGTGGATGGGCCTGTCGGACTACGTCCGCGCCGAGTTCCTCAAGGGGCGCAACCTGGACTACGTCCGCGCCGCCCGCGCGCTGGGGGTCTCGGGTCCGCGGCTGATGTTCCGCCACCTCATGCCCAACGCCATGACCCCGGTGATCACCTTCCTGCCGTTTCGCATCTCCGGGGCGGTGCTGGCCCTGACCAGCCTGGACTTCCTCGGCCTGGGCGTGCCGCCGTCCACGCCGTCGCTGGGCGAGCTGCTCTCGCAGGGCAAGGCGAACATCGACGCCTGGTGGCTGTCGGTGTCCACCTTCCTCGTGCTGGTGGGCACCCTGGTGCTGCTGATCTTCGTCGGCGAGGCGACGCGCGACGCGCTCGACACGCGGCGGGGCTGACCACGATCGGGCGGTCTGGCGGGAAAGCGTCCTGGCCCGTTCGGTTCAGGCAAAAAAAGGCCCGCCGTGAAGGCGGGCCTCGTCATGTCCGATCGGCGATGGCCTACTTTTCCAGGCGGTTGAGGCCGATCGCCCGCATGATGTACTTCTCGTAGAGCGGCTCGGAAGTCCCCTTCTTCATCTTGCGAATGAAGTACTTCTCGAAGGCGATCTTCGCCAGGTGCACCCACTTGCCGGCCGCGAACCAGTTGACGTTGCGCGGCGGGATCTGCGGCAGGGCGATGAACGCCGCGCCCCGGTCGCCGAAGTCGGCCAGGCAGATGGCCTGCCAGGTGCCCTTGGAGTTCGGCTCGCCCTCGCCGGAGAGCTCGGCGTGGATGTTGTGCACGATCGCGGTGACCATCGACTCGATCATGTAGCCGGTCTTCGGCGCGCCGGTGGCGACCGGGGTCTTCTCGATCGGCGGGATGGCGACGGCCACACCGGCAGCGAAGATGTTCGGGTAGGTCGGGTTGCGCTGGTAGTCGTCGATCTTGACGAAGCCGCGCGGGTTGCAGAGATCCTCGACCTCGGCCACGCAGTCCACGCCCTTGAACGCCGGCAGCATCATGGAATGGTTGAACGGCAGCTCGTGCTTCTGCTTGACCTCGCCGTTGCTGTCCAGCTCCTCGACGTGCATCAGGCCTTCCTCGACCTTGGTGGTCTTGGCGTTGGTGATCCACTTGATGTCGTGGGCACGCATTTCCGACTCGAGCATGCCCTTGGAGTCGCCGACGCCACCTAGCCCTAAGTGGCCGATGTAGGGCTCGGCGGTGACGAAGGTGATCGGCACCTTGTGGCGGATCTTCTTCTTGCGCAGGGCCGAGTCGAGGATGAAGACGTATTCGTAGGCCGGGCCGTAGCAGCTCGCTCCGGGCATGGCGCCGATGATCACGGGCCCCGGGTTTTCCACCAGCTTCTTGAAGTCGTCGTAGGCCTGCTCGGCGTGGTCGATGGTGCAGACCGACTGGGTGTGGCCGCCGTGCGGACCCGATCCCTCGACCTCGTCGAACATCAGCTTCGCGCCGGTGGTGATGATGAGGTAGTCGTATTCCACCGTCTCGCCGTCGGCGAGTTCCAGGCGGTTGCCCTTCGCGTCGATGCGCTCGACGGACTGGGCGATGAAGTCGATGTTCTTGCGCTTGAGGTAGGGCTCGATCGGGAAGGTGATGTCGTCGCGGTTGCGCCAGCCGACGGCTACCCAGGGATTGGACGGAACGAACTGGAAGTACGGTTCGGCGTTGATCACCGTGATCTTGTGTTCGTTGCCCAGCTCCTGCCGGGTCTCGTACGCGGCAGGCAGGCCGCCGATGCCGGCGCCGAGGATTACGATATGTGCCATGTTTCACTCTCCCATCAAAGGAACCAGGGAGTGGCTACCTTCCCGGCATCGGGCCGGTGAGGTGTCCGGCCGCTCCCGAACAATGCGTCACCTGCGGATTGTTCACCCCGGGGGCGATAAAAACAAGCCCCCGAGGGATCAGTTTTTCAATTGATTGGCCGGTCGAGTCCTTAAACGGCTGAATTGACGGCGTGGAACCGTGAATGTTCGCGGATGCGAAAAACAATATTCACGGCTGTTGCCCACGCCAGTCGTCGAGCTTCTCCAGCGGGAAGGCGATGATCGATGACGGTGCGGGAGCCAGGTCCACCCAGTAGCCCCGGTGGCCCGGCCAGCGCTGGTCGAACCAGTGTCGCCCGTTGCCCATCTCCACGAAGATCCAGCCGCCGGGCCGCAGGTGGGCGGCCGCATCGTCGAGCAGACGCTCGACCAGGGCGAGCCCCCGGTCCGGGGCGAACAGGGCGCTGGCGGGCTCCTGGTGGTATTCGTCCGGCAGGTCCCGGGCCTCTTCGGGGTCGACGTAGGGAGGGTTGCTGACGATCAGGTCGAAGGTCAGCGGCTGGCCCTGCTCGTCGAGCACCTGGTCGAGCAGGTCGGACTGCAGCAGCTCGACGCGGTCGTCGAGCTGGTAGTCGGCGACGTTCCTCGAGGCGACCGACAGTGCGCCGAAGTCGATGTCGCTGCCGATCACCCGGGCCTCGGGGAAATGCTCGGCCAGCGCGATGGCGATGCAGCCCGACCCGGTGCCGACGTCGAGGATGCGGCCGGAGCGGACGTCGGCTCCCAGCAGGCCGCGGAAATCGTCACGGATCAGGTCGCCGAAGGGTGAGCGGGGAATCAGCACGCGCTCGTCGACGTAGAACGGCCGGCCCATGAACCAGGCCCGATTGAGGAGGTAGGCGGTGGGCGTGTGCTCGATGCAGCGGCGACGGATCAGTTCGACCAGCTCCGCCTTCTCCTCGGAGGAGAGTCGTGCCGTCCACCAGTCGCGTCCCAGGTCCGGCGGCAGGCGCAGGCCCTCGAGCACCAGCCAGGCGGCCTCGTCGAGATAACTCTGCGTGCCGTGGCCGAGGAATACCTCGTGCTCGTCCATCCGGCTGGCAGCCCAGCGAATGAAGTCGAGGATCGTCTCCAGATTGTCGTGCGTGCCGAGCATCGATGCGCCGGCGGATTCCGCGGGGTCGACCGGATTCATGGCGGGATCTACCTGAAAGGGGCCTGAAAACAGGCAAAACGGTGCATAATCGGGGAACCTTACAACAGCCGGCCGGGTCTGACGACGTCAAGGCCGCCGGGCGCGAACGACGAGACAACATGGCGACGACATCTTCGGCACGACCGCTGAAATCCCGGCTCTGGACCTGGACCCAGCTCTTCCTGCCGCATCACCTGATTTCGGGCCTGGTCTTCCGGGTGACTCGCTGGCGGGCACCGTGGACCACCTGGCTGGTCCGGCGCTTCGCCCGAACCTTCGGCGTGGATCTCAACGAGGCCGCCGAGACGGATCCGGCGGCTTATCCAACCTTCAATGCCTTCTTCACCCGGGCGCTCGCCGAGGGCGTGCGTCCGCTCGAAGGCGACGAGGGCACCTGGATCAGCCCGGTCGACGGGCGCATCAGCCAGATCGGGCACGTGCAGTCGGGCAACCTGCTGCAGGCGAAGGGGCGTGACTATACGGTGCTCGAGCTCCTCGGCGGCGACGAGGAGCTGGCCGCGCAGTTCGCCGACGGCTCCTTCGCCACGCTCTATCTCTCCCCGGGCGACTACCACCGCATCCACATGCCGGTCACCGGCCGGCTGCGCGAGATGATCCACGTGCCCGGCCGGCTGTTTTCCGTGAACACCGGGACGGTGGCCGAGGTCCCGCGCCTGTTCGCCCGCAACGAGCGGGTGGTCTGCCTGTTCGACACCGACGACGGCCCCATGGCGATGGTGCTGGTCGGCGCGATCAACGTCTCGGCGATCGAGACGGTCTGGGCGGGCCTGGTCACTCCCAGTCCGCAGCGACAGATCGGGCGCTGGAGCTACCGGGAAGAGGACGGGCTGTCGATCCGCCTGGAGCGCGGCGCCGAGATGGGGCGCTTCAACATGGGATCCACCGTGATTCTCCTGACCCGGCCCGGCGTCGATTTCGACCCGGCCTGGCAGCCGGAGATGCCGGTGAAGCTCGGTCAGCGGCTGCAGGCCGAGGGCTGAGGCAGAGGCCTATACCCGGCCTTCGGAAAACGGCAGGACCGAGTCGAGGGTCGGCTGGTCGGTCAGCCACATGATCAGCCGGTCGAACCCCATGGCCACGCCACTGCAGTCGGGCAGGCCGTGTTCCAGCGCCTCGAGGAAGCGTTGTCTCGTGCTGCCGGCCGCCCCGGGGGAATCCAGGCGTTGCGCCTGCTCGACCGGGTCGGCAAGTTCGTGGTAGCCGTTGGCCAGTTCCAGCTTGCCGCCGAAGACCTCGAAGCGCGCCGCGACGCGCACCGCATGCCCCTCGAAGTCGATCGTCTCGAGCCGCGCCATGGCCGCCTGACTGGCAGGGAAGCCCTTCACCACGGTCAGCCGATCGTCGGGGAAGCTCGGCTCGATCACCGTGCTCATCAGGAGATCGAGCCAGTCGTCCCGGTCCAGCTTTTCCGGTTCGTGCACCGCGATGCCGGAGAGCCGCGCGGTCCGCTGCAGCATGGCGGTGTCGGCGCGGTACGGGTCGAGGCCGAGCCGCTCGCGGAACAGGACGCCGTAGTCCTGCCTTTCGGTCGGGGCCGGAGCGAGGGCAAGGGCGCGGCGGGCCGACTGGATCAGGTCGAGGGCGGTCGAGATCGCGGCATCGAGGTCCGAGCCGGTCTCGTACCACTCGAGCATGGTGAACTCGGGGTTGTGGCGTGTCCCGGCCTCGCCGGCGCGGAACACCGGGCCGAGGTAGTGAATCCCCCGCAGGGTCGGGTGGGCGCACAGGATGCGCTTCATCATCAGCTCGGGCGAGCTGTGCAGGCTGCCCGCCGGGCTGCCGTCCGGGCCGGCCACGCGGAACAGGGCGATGTGGGGCTCGAAGTCGCCGCTGCGGATCAGCGCCGGGGCGTCCGTCTCCAGAGAGCCGCGCCGCTCGAGCCCGTCGCGCAGCACCCGCTTGATGCGGGCCCGTGCTTCGAGCATCGCCCGGTCGGCACCGGGACGCCAGTCGGCCGTATCGGGGGCGGCGCGGGACAGGGGGGTGATCTCAGCTCTTGACCCGGGAGAGGTACTCGCCGGTGCGGGTGTCGCAGCGCAGCACCTCGCCTTCCTCGATGAACAGCGGCACCTTGACCACCGCGCCGGTCTCGAGCCGGGCGGGCTTGGTGCCGCCGGTGGCGGTGTCGCCGCGCAGGCCGGGATCGGTCTCGACCACCTTCAGCTCGACGTGGTTGGGCGGGAGCACCTGGATCGGCGAGCCGTTGAACAGGGTGATGGTGCACAGGTCCTGTTCCTTGAGCCACTGGGCCGAGTCACCCACCGCCTCGCGGGTGGCCACGACTTGCTCGAAGCTCTCCGGGTCCATAAAGTGCCATTCCTCGCCGTCGGAGAAGAGGTACTGCATTTCCAGCTCGAGGATGTCGGCCGCCTCCAGCGAATCGCCCGACTTGAAGGTGCGCTCGATGGTCTTGCCGGTCTTGAGGTTCTTGAGCTTGACCCGGTTGAAGGCCTGACCCTTGCCCGGCTTGACGAACTCGTTCTCGATGATGATCGCCGGATCGCCGTCCAGCATGACCTTGAGGCCGCCGCGGAATTCGTTGGTGCTGTAGTTAGCCATGGGAAACCTGATCGATTGATTCGAAACGCTGTGGAAATGGGGGCGATCATACCCGATATGCCGGAAACAACCCAGCATGGTGGCGAACCGGACGAGCCGGCCTTCCGCGAGCTGACCACGCCGCTCGTCGACGAGATCGCGGCGGTGTCCGAGCCGGTCGCCCGCCAGTTCCGCCTCGATGCGCGCGAGTTCGAGACCGTGCCCGGCTTCGGCGCCGACCCGGTCGGCGACCTGGAGGCCAATGCCGTGCCCGGCGTGCTGCACAAGTACCGGGGACGGGCGCTGCTGGTGCTCACCGGGGCCTGCGCCGTGCATTGCCGCTACTGCTTCCGGCGGCATTTCCCCTATGGCGATCAGCGGCTCGACGACGACGCCCTCTCGCGTGCGATCGAGTATCTCGCCGCCGACCCCGAGATCACCGAGGTCATCCTCTCCGGGGGGGATCCGCTGGTGCTGAGCAACCGCCGGCTCGCCCGCGTGGTCGAGTCGCTGGCGGCCATCCCCCGCCTGCGCCGGTTGCGCATCCACAGCCGGCTGCCGACGGTCCGCCCCGAGCGCATCGACGCCGGGCTCTGTCGGATGCTGGTCGGCAGCGGGCTGTCGGTGGTGCTCGTCGCCCACGTCAACCACGCCGACGAGCTCACCAAGGACAGTCGCGCCGCCTTTGACCGCCTGCGCGAGGCGGGCGTCACGCTGCTCAACCAGGCCGTGCTGCTGGCCGGGATCAACGACGACGAGGCGGTGCTCGCCGAGTTGTCCGAACGGTTGTTCGACCAGGGTGTGCTGCCCTACTACCTGCATCAGCTCGACCCGGTCGCCGGTGCGGCGCACTTCGCCGTCGCCGAGGCGCGGGGCAGGGCGCTGGTCGAGGCACTGCGCCGTCGCCTGCCCGGCTACCTCGTGCCGCGCCACGTGGTCGAACTGCCGGGCGAGCCCAGCAAGACTCCCGTGGGAGATGCCGGGTGACGGAGGCTTGGCGCCCGGATCGCGTATTTCATGGGATGGCGATGGATTCGGGCGAGCGTATTGAATAGAGTATGGCTTCAGGCGCCGCCGTCAGGCCGACGGGGCGGGCACGTCCCGCGCGGGACGAGGGAAAAAGGAGTTTCGTGACATGCCGCAATCCTCACCGGGACCGGAGACCGCGGGCGACCTGCGCTCGCTGCTCGACCGGATCCTGATCGTCGACCCGATCGAGGCGGCCGGCCTGCTGGCCGGGTTCCTCGGCCAGGCCGACCTGGAGTCGATGAGCGACGACCAGCTGCGTCGCCTGATGGCGGACCTGGAGCCGGCCATCGACCGTACCGCGACCGCGCTGCGTCGCGGGCTGCGCCAGAGCCCCCTGCCGATGACCGAGCGGGGTCGCTCGCAGCTTTCGGCGCTGTTCACGCTCTACCGGGGCGCCGAAGTCCTGGTGAACCTGCAGCTGCACATGGCCCGGACGCAAGGTTCCGGCGCGATGCTCGCCGGTGCCCACCAGCGCCGGGTCGACTGGGCGGCCCGGCAAGTGCTCGACTGCTACCTGCTCTACGTCAGTGTTCCCCGCCCCCTTCTTGCCGATCTGCACCAGTTCGCCCGCTCGGCCTGCCGCGAGCTCGAACGTGACCATCCGGCCGCCTGGGCGGTGGTGCGCAGCACCTACGTCTCCATCCTCCTGCTGGGCATGGTCAATCCCTACTCGCTCACGGTCGAGGAGATGGAGACGCTGTTCTCCTGTCTGAAGAAGTGTTCGGGGCTGGTGCGGATCACCTCCCAGAAGCCCCGCGGTACGGGGCGGTACGTCGACATGACCGGTCGCATTGCTCCGCATGTGGCCTTCAGTGGCGGGCAGGCCACGGCCGACGGCACGGTGTTCGTCGATGTCGAGAAGCTCTACGACGAGGGGGCGCGGGAGGGCCTGGACCCCGAATGCCGGATCGCGCTGGTGGGGTTCCTTCACAAGCTGCACTTCTTCCTCGGGCCACGAGAAAAGCGCCTCGCGGACAGCCATGCCGGCCCGGGCGAACGCTCGCTGATCACCATCGGCTTCAACAGCGTGCATCGCCGCCTGCTCGACGAGATGTTCTACAGTGTCCGGCCGTCCGAGCATCTGACCTTCTCCGGCCTGGACTGGGAAGGGCTGGAGCGCCCAGTCCACGGTGAGGTCAACCGGCAGCAGAGCATCCGCGACTTCAAGCTGGAAATGGATTCCGGGCGCCGCAACGACCTCGACTGGGAGGCGCTTCCCGATGCCGATGGCAACGGCCGACAGCCGATGCGGCTGAACGAGCCGGGCGTCTGGGACGTGGTCAACCTCTCGGAGCGTGGCCTGCGGCTGCACTGGCGCATGGCGGAGAACAGCCGGGCGGCGGTCGACGAGCTGATACTGATCGAACGTGACCCGGACGAGGACGTCGGGGGCCTGGATGCCGTGGTCGGCCTTGGGATCGTTCGCTGGGTGCGACACCTGGACGCCGATAATCGCACCATCGACATGGGCGTCGAACGCCTTCCCGGCGACTGGATGGCCTACTTCGCCCATCCCGCCGACGGCACTCCGCCCGCTTCCGGGACCTGGCCGGTGCTCGCGCGCGTGGACGAGGAAAGGCGCGTGGACCGGGTGGTCGTCCCGCCGGAACTGCCCGAGCGTGGTCGTCGGCTGACGGTGATCCGCGACCAGGGCGCAGACATCAACATCAACCTGGGGAGAATCGTGATGGTCGGTTCGCACCTGGTGGTAATGGAGGCGACGAGTGACCGCCATTGAATCCATCGAGAACACACCTTTTTCCATTCTCCACGTCACCGAGTCGGTGAATGACGCGATCGCGCTGAGGGGCGAACTGCGCAACGCGGGCATGCAGGCCAGCGTCCACCACGCGCGCGATTACGACGGCGCGCGTTCCGAGCTGGCCAAGACCCCCTGCGACGTGGCCTACATCGAGTACGGCGATCGCGCCGCGGGGGTGCTCCAGGCGCTCAGGAAGCAGGCCGAGCGCGACCCGGCGGTCCAGGGCATGCCGGTGGTGGTCTACAGCGAGGGCGCGTCTCCCGAGCAGGTCGAGGAGCTCCTCGAGGCCGGCGCCTTCCTGGTCGTCACCGACGAGCTGCTGGTCGAGACCATGCTCCAGCGCGCGGTCGAGTTCGCGCTGGTCTATCGCGACCGCGAGCGGACCAGCCGTCAGCTGGCCCGCTCCGAGCTGCGTTGCCAGAAGCTGATCGACGGCTCGAGCGAAGCGGTGGCGTACATCCAGGACGGCCTGCACATCTACGCCAACCAGCCCTATCTCGACCTGCTGGGCTTTTCCAGCGTCGACGAGCTCAGGGAGGAGCCGATCCTCGATCTCGCGGTCGGCGACTCGGCCCAGCGGCTGAAGAAGTTCCTCAAGACCGAGGATGCCGAGGACAGCTTCACCCTGCGGACCGCCGGGGGCAAGGAGATCGAGGTCCGCGTGCACAGCACGGCCGCTTCGTTCGACGGCGAACCCTGCCTGCAGATCTTCGCCACCGAGGTCAAGGAAGACGCGGGGGACATCTCCGAGCAGCTCGAGTACTTCGCCCGCCGCGACCTGCTCACGGGCCTGTACAACCGCAACTACCTGTTCGAGCAGATCGAGGCCCGGCGCGAGGAGATCGCCCGGCAGGAGGAGGGCGACAGCGGATCCCTGCTGCTGCTCGAGATCCTCAACCACGACGAGATCAAGCAGCATATCGGCACCACCGGGATGGACAACCTGCTCACCGAGTTCGGCAAGCAGGTCGAGGAGATCGTCGACGGGAAGGGGCTGGTCGCGCGGCACGGGGCGTTCTCCTTCCTCGTGCTGCTGGGCAAGCTCGATCGCCACGGGACAGCAGAGCTGGCCGAACGGCTCAACGCCGCGGCACGCGACTACGTCTACACCCAGAACACCACGTCGGTGACCGTGAACACCTCCGCCGGCTACCTGGTGCTCGACGAGAACTCGCCGACCAACCCGGCCGTGCTGGTCGATCGCGTCGAGCGCGCCTCGGGCAAGGCGGCCCAGGAGGGCCCCTACCAGTCGCGCATGTACGAGCCGGACCTCAAGACGGCCTCCGAGCGCGAGCAGGACGAGGCCTGGGCGCGCAAGATCAAGAACGCCCTGCGCGACAGCCGCTTCTCCCTGGTCTTCCAGCCGATCGTGTCGTTGACCGGCGACCGGGGACTGAGCCGCTTCGAGGTGTTCGTCCGCATGCTCGAGGAAGACGGTTCGCTGATCTCGCCCACCGAGTTCCTCTCGCAGGCCGAGCGGGCCGACCTGATCCAGTCGATCGACCGCTGGGTGGTGCTCTCCGCCCTCAAGGAGATCCGCGCCGGCCTGGAGGCGGACGACCGGATCAAGCTGTTCATCCGCATCAGCGACGTCTCGCTGCACGACCCGGAGTTCTCCGAGTGGCTCTGCCAGCGGATGGAGTCCGCGCAGCTGCCCGAGGGCCTGCTGGTCATCCAGGTGGGCGTCGACAAGGCCGGTCACCTGCTCACTCATCTGGCCAAGATGCGCGAGTCGCTGGAGCCCCTGGGGGGCGAGATGATCCTCGACGGATTCGGCTCGGGCGACGAGGACTTCCGCATCCTCAAGCACCTGCCGGTGCCGCTGGTCAAGGTGGCGCGTTCGCTGCTGGAGGACTTCGCCCGTGACACGGCCAACCAGGAGCGGGTCGCCGAGGTGGTGCAGCACGTCAAGGAGTCGCAGATGGGCGTGATCGTGCCCAACGTCGAGGACGCGGCCAGCCTGCAGATCATCTGGCCGATGGGCGTCGACTTCGTGCAGGGGAACTTCATCCAGGCGCCGCAGGAAAGCCTCGAGTTCGACTTCACGCAGTTCTGACGCCGGCCCTGCGGCCGTTCGCGGTTCTGTTATCCTCCCGAACCCGCCCGGCGCCTGCCGGGCAGGGCCGTTTCAATTCCCGGGAGAACGCTCCGTGACCGCATTCGATCACGATTCCCTGACCCCCGCGCCCGACCGCATCCTGGTCGGGGGGCTGACCTTCGACGCCGTCATCGGCGTCCTGCCGCACGAACGCGAGGGGGCCCAGCCGCTGCGCGTCGATCTCGTGCTGGAAGTGGACTCGATCGCCACGGCGGCCGAGGCCGATCACATCGACCGGACCGTGGACTACGCGGCGGTCAGCCGTCGCGTGATCGAGATCGCCAGCGGGGGGCGTTTCCAGCTGGTCGAGACGCTGGCCGAACGGGCCTGCGCGGCCCTGCTGGCCGAGTTTCCGGTGCGCCGGGTCATCTTCCGCGTGCTCAAGCCGGAGGCCCTGGCGGAAGCGGCCGGGGTGGGCGTGCAGATCACCCGCGGGCGAGGTGCGGAGGTGAGTTCGTGAGCAGCGCGGCGACCCGTGGAGAAGGCTTCGAACTGCCCACGCCGGACGAGGCGGACCGGGCCAAGAGCCTCGCCCTGATCGAGCTGCTGGTCGAACGGATGGCCGACGGGCCCATTCCCTTCTCCGAGTACATGGCAACCGTGCTCTATCACCCCGAGTACGGCTACTACGGCAGCGGCCAGGTGGCCTTCGGCGCGGGCGGCGACTTCGTGACGGCCCCGGAACGCTCGCGCTTCTTCACCGAGGGGATCGCCTACGAGTGGCACCAGGCCCGCGAGGCCGGGCTGGGTGATGCCATCCTCGAGATCGGCGCCGGCTCCGGGCGACTGGCCATCGACCTGATGACCATCCTCGCCGAGGAGGGGCGTCTGCCCGCCCGCTACCTCATCCTCGAGATTTCCCCGGCGCTCGCCGAACGGCAGGCGAACAACCTGCGCGAGGCGCTGCCGGCCGAGCTGTTCGAGCGGATTCGCTGGATCGACGACTGGTCGGCGCTGGACTGGGACGGCGGCATCGTGGTGGCCAACGAGGTGCTCGACGCGATGCCGGTGGAGCGCTTTCGCTGGTGGCCGGGCAAGCCCGACACCGTCGAGCGGCTGATGGTGGGTTTCGACGGCCAGCGCTTCAGCTGGCGGACGGCCCGGCCGGATGCGCCTATGCGCGAGGCCGCCGAGGCGATTGCCCGCCGCATCGGCGAGGGTATCGTTCCGGCGCGCATGGAGGTGATGGCCGAGTACAACCCCGAACTCGGGCCCTGGTTCGCCGAGATGAGGGAGGCGCTGGCCGGGAAGGAAAGCTGGATCTACCTGTTCGACTACGGCAGTCACACCGCCGACATCTACCGGGCCGACCGCGACGAGGGCACGCTCAAGTGCCACTACCGCCATCTCGCCCACGAGGACCCGTTCGTCTATCCGGGGCTGCAGGACATCACCGCCTGGGTGGACTTCGAGGCCGTCGAGATCGCGGCACGGGCTGCCGGTTTCGCGGTCGACGGCGAGCGCAGCCAGGCGCAGTGGCTCCTGGGTACCGACGTGCCCCGACGCGTCGAGGCCCTCCTGCTCGCCCAGCCCGGCATGGCCGACCAGGCCCGCCTGGCACAGGAGTTCCGGGAACTGGTCATGCCCACCGAGATGGGCGAGCGCTTCCGGGTCATGCGCCTGAGAATGGGCGGGTAGGTCAGACGGGACAACCGACTCCTACAGCCAGCGCATCAGACCCGTCTCGTAGGGGTGGATCAGCGCCTCGTGCGTGGGCACCAGCCGCAGGCGGTACTCGATCCGCCCGGACAGATCTTCCGGCAGGGTGATTCGGTGGCGGGCCGTCTGGCCGTCTTCGCCGATGTCTTCTCCCCGCTCGCCGACCCGGACCTGCCGCTCGCCGTCGCCGGTGGTCAGCACCGCCTCGCAGCGTATTCGGGCCGGATCGATGCCCGGCGAACGCACCTCCACCTCGAGCACGAGTCGCTCGTGGCTCGACAGCCGTTCCGGCGGCTCGCCCAGCAGCCGGCCCTCGACGGTACCCCAGTGATGCTCCAGGGCTTCCCGGAAGCCCACGAGTTCCCGGGACAGCCGATGATCGTCCGCCGCCAGGCGGCTGCCGGCATCGATGGCGCCACGGTAGTGGTTCACCGCGTAGTCGCGCACCATGCGGGCGGCGTTGAAGCGGGGCATGGTCGTCGCGATGGCATGACGCAGCCATTTCACCCATTCGACGGGCAGGCCCCGGGCGTCGCGCCGGTCGAACAGCGGGATGACCTCGGTCTCGAGCAGGTCGAGCAAGTCGGCGCCCTCCTCGCGGTCACGTTCACGGCAGTCGGGACAGGGCTGGATCGACCAGCCGTTGGCCACGCCCGCGCCGTGCGAGTGCCCCTCCGCCCACCAGCCGTCCGCGACCGAGAGATTCAACGCCCCGTTGATGCCCGCCTTCTGGCCCGAGGTGCCCGATGCCTCCAGGGGATGCTCCGGCGTGTTCAGCCAGATGTCGCAACCGCCCACCAGCCGTCGGGCCAGTCCCATGTCGTAGCCCTCGAGCAGCAGGACATGGCCGAGAAAGCGCGGCTCGTTCGCGAGCCGGTTGATCTCGCGCAGCAGGGCCTGCCCGGGTTCGTCGGCGGGGTGGGCCTTGCCGGCGAAGACGAACACCACCGGCCGGGGACTGGCCTCGATGATCGCCGCCAGCCGGTCGGGGTCGGCGAACAGCAGGTCGGCGCGCTTGTAGGTGGCGAAGCGCCGGGCGAAACCGATCAGCAGGATCTCCCCGGGCGCCTGCTCGATGAAGCGGCACTTCTGCTTCAGGCGCACGTGGCTCTGGCCGATACGTTCTGCCTGCCGTGTCAGCCGGTCCCGGATGTCCTCGAGCAGGTGGGCCTTGGCCGACAGGTGCATCGACCACAGCGCCTCGTCGCGGATCTCCTCGACCAGGCGGGTGATCCCGGACTCGTGCAGGTGTTCGCGCCAGTCCGCCCGGGTGGCGTCGAACAGGCGAGCGAGGTCGCGGTTGACGAAGGTCTCGACGTGCACGCCGTTGGTGACCGAAGTCACGGGGTTTTCCCGGGCCGGCACTTCCGGCCAGAATGCCTGGACAAGCCGGGCGGCGACCTCGCCGTGCAGGCGCGAGACCCCGTTGTGCTGGCGCGACCCGCGCAGGGCCAGCGCCGTCATGTTGAAGTTGCCGCCGTCGTGCGCCGGGTCGTGCCCCAGCGCGTGCAGTCGCTCCCGCCCGATTCCCAGCCTCGGCAACTGCGCCTGCCAGTACTCGTCGACCAGTTCCGGGGGGAAGACGTCGTGGCCCGCGGGCACGGGCGTGTGGGTGGTGAACAGGGTGGCCGCCGCCACGCTGTTGAGCGCCGCGCCGAAGGGCACGCCACCTTCGGTCAGCTCGCCCACCCGTTCGAGGACGGCGAAGGCCGCGTGGCCTTCGTTGAGGTGCCAGGCGTCGGGCGCGATGCCCAGCGCGCGCAGGGCCCGCACGCCGCCGACGCCCAGCAGGATCTCCTGTTCGATGCGCGTGCGCCGCCCGCCGCCGTAGAGTTGGTGGGTTATCTCGCGATCCTCGGGACGGTTCTCCGGCTGGTCGGCGTCGAGCAGGTAAACGGTCACCCGCCCCACGCGGGCGGCCCATACCTGCAGCCACACCGCCCGCCCGGGCAGGTCGACCGACACCTTCAGCTGCCCGGACTCGGTCGAGACCGGGGCGATGGGCAGGTGGCCGAAATCCAGGTCCGTGAAGCGGGCGTGCTGGTTGCCGTCGGCGTCGATGAACTGCTGGAAGTAGCCCTGCCGATACAGGAGACCCATCCCGACCAGCGGCAGACCCAGGTCGGAGGCGGCCTTGCAGTGGTCCGCCGCCAGGATGCCCAGCCCGCCCGAGTAGATCGGCAGGGACTCGTGGAAGCCGAACTCGGCGCAGAAATAGGCCACGGTCTGTCCGGCGCCGACGGCATCGGCGAGCGCTCCCGGCCGAGAGTCGGCCAGGTAGGCGTCGAAGGTCCGGACCACGGCGTCGAATTCCGCGAGGAAGCCCGGATCCCCGGCGGCGGCGTCCAGCCGCGACTGCGGCACCAGCTGCAGGAACCGGACGGGGTTGCCCTCGCAGTCCGTCCAGGTGGCGGTGTCGATGGCGTCGAACAGGTCGCGCACCGGCCGCGACCAGCTGTAGTAGAGGTTGCCGGCGAGGTCCTCGAGCCGGGCGATTCGCTCGGATAGGGTGGGGCGGATTTCCAGCAGATGGGTGGTGGGCATGCGTGGCCTTGGGGCAGGGTGACAGGGTGTTCAGCCTCGAGTGTAGGGCCGATTCGTGTCATTGGGGTAACACGGAATTCCACCGGGTCGTGGAATGCCGCCCGGGCCCGGGCGGCGGGCTTGCCACCCGGGATGACCGTTGGGGCGGGATCAGCGGATTCGGGTCGCGATCTCGCGGATCGCGGGCAGGTCGATGCCCCGTGTTTCGGCCTGTTCCAGGGCCCGCTGCAAGCGCTGCGGGGCGCTGCGGCCCATGCACTGGTGCTGCGGGTCGCCGTCGAAGCCCTTCTTCATCCCGGTGATCAGGCGGTCCGGGTCGAGCTCCCGGCCCACGCGCGCCTCCTGCAGGCGGATCACGTCGGCGGCGACCTTTCGGGCCAGCTCCTGGTGGTTGTTCCACAGGTCCTCGACATCGCCCCCCGTCACGAGCCCGGCGATGTTGGTGGTGAGGATGTAGACGTTCTTGATCACCAGTTCCTCGAGCATCTCGTCGGCCTCGGTGACGCGATGGGCCGGGATGTCCAGTGATCGCATCGCGGCGACGAGATCGTCTGCCTGCGGCCCGTGGACCGGCGAGGAGATCAATGGCTTGACCGGCTTGCCGGGCTTCTTCTCGAACCAGATGGAGGCCACGGTGGGCGTCTCCATGCCGTATTTCCGCCAGTCGTCCGGCAGGAGTTCGTTCTGGATCAGCACCACGCGGTCGAACCACGCGGTGGGGATCTGCTCGAGCACGGGATCGAGGTCCTTCTCGCCCACGGCGACCAGCAGGGCCGCGAGATCGGGCTTGGCGGCCAGCGCCGCCTCGATGGACATGTCACGGCCGATCGGGAATACGGGATGGCCGGTCTTGAGCAGGCCGTGGGCGAGCACGCCGCCGATCTCGCCGGCGCCGATCAGGCCCCATTCACTGGCAAACGGCTTGGACATGGATGGTTCCTCCTCGGAAAACGGTCGATACAAGTCGGAAAGGCCGCCGGGTCACTCCCGCCGGCCGGTCAAATCTTCTGGTGCCGTCGGCCTGCCGGCCGACTGTTTGACGGAAGCCCAACCCACAAAACCAGCCTCGTGTAGGAGCGCCTTCAGGCGCGATGGCTGGATATTTGCCTCCAGAGGCATCGCGGCTAAAGCCGCTCCTACGACGCCGGGGACGATTCCGTGGGAGCTTGCCCTGCAAGCGAAACGCGCCGGTGGCGCGTGTCCCCGCTTCGGCCTCATCGCCCGTCCCGGCCGGGGACGGCGGCTGATGCCGCCTTCGCGAGCAGGCTCGCTCCCACGGGGACCGCGGTGCCATCGAGAAGGAGGCCCCGCGTCAGTCGTCGAACTCGGCGTCGTCCTCGTCGAGGATCATCAGCTGCCCGGCCGTCAGGATCCGGTCGAGCAGGAGCCGCGCCGAGGCATTGTAGGCGCGCTCGGCCAGGTCCTCGCCGTCGAAGCGCAGGTGCTGGGTCAGGAACCGGGCCAGGGGCAGGCTTTCGTCATCGAGTTCGTGGCTCTGGCCGTCGATGCACAGCTGGCCCGGATCCTCGCCCTCGGGTTCGAGCAGCAGCCAGCGGGAGGCCGGCGTGCGGCGGATCTCCTCGATCTCGCCCATGTGGTCGAGGATGGCCGTGACCTCCTCGCTGTCGTAGTGCGGGTAGAAGACGGCGTGGTCCACCGGTCGCTCGGTGAGCGTCTCGGCGATCAGGCGATCGAGGCGCGCGCTGTCGGTGGCGATGCCGGAGAGCACCCACTCGCGCAGGTGCCGGCGCGTGGTCGGGCCGAGCGCGCCGGGATTGCTTCCCACCGAGAGATCCGGGTCGGAGTACCGCGTCTCCTCGGCCAGGGTGGCCAGTCGGTCGCAGACGCCGCCGACCAGGTCCGCCTGCGTCGGGGCGCGAAAGCCCACCGACCAGGTCATGCAGTCGTCCACCGCCACGCCGTGATGCGGGATGCCCGGCGGCAGGTAGAGCATGTCGCCCGGCTCGAGCACCCACTCGTCGGTGGGCGTGAATTCCTCGAGGATGCGCACGTCCAGCCCCTCGCGGTAGGCGGTGTGCGCCGGCGGGTTCTCGATCATCCAG
>JAWLHL010000012.1:0-48172 GCA_041690375.1 Guyparkeria sp.
TCGAACAGGAATGAGCTTGAAGCTGACAGCTTGAAGCTGGAAGAGGTCAGAGGTCAGAGGTCAGAGGTCAGAGGTCAGAGGTCAGAGGTCAGAGGTCAGGCCGGAGGGTGGGCCTTTGCGGGGGTGGGGGTTGACTGCCTTGGAGGTGCTGTCGACGATCTCGTCCAGCTTCCAGCTTCCAGCTTCCAGCTTCCAGCTTCCAGCTTCCAGCTTCCAGCTTCCAGCTTCCAGCTTCCAGCTATCCGTCTTTCGGCTGACAAGCCGGGCAGAACCAACTCGATCGCTGGCCGAGGATGATGCGCTCGACCGGCGTCCCGCAGCGCCGGCAGGGCAGGTCCGTGCGTTCGTAGACGTTGAGCGTCTGGCGGAAGTAGCCGGGGTTTCCCGAGGGGGCGAGGAAGTCGCGCAGGGTGGTGCCGCCCTGCTCGATGGCCGCGGCGAGCACCTGCCGGATGGCGGCGGCGAGGACGTGACATTCGTCGCGGCCGAGTCCACCCGACGGGCGCGCCGGGTGGATGCCGGCGAGGAACAGCGCCTCGGAGGCGTAGATGTTGCCCACGCCGACCACGATCGACGCGTTCATGATCGCCTGCTTGACGGTCACGCGCCGGCCGGCGAACCGTTCGGCGAGGTAGTCGCCGTCGAAGGTCTCGTCCAGGGGCTCGGGCCCCAGCGCGGCCAGCCGCTCGTGGGGTGCCTCGACGCGGTCGGTCAGCACGGCGCCGAATCGGCGCGGGTCGTGCAGGCGCAGCACCCGGCCGCTGTCGAGTCTCCACTCGACGTGGTCGTGCTTGCGGGGCGGGTTGGTCGGGTCATCCAGCCGCAGGCTGCCCGACATGCCCAGGTGGATCAGGACGCGGTCGTCCCGGTCGAGCCGCAGGAGCAGGTACTTGGCGCGCCGTTCGACCGACTCGACCGGTCGGCCCGCGAGGAATGCGGGCAGGTCGGCGCGCACCGGCCAGCGCAGTCGTGGGTCACGTACGGTGACGCCCTCGATGCGGTGGCCGGCGACGAACGGCTCGATGCCGCGGCGGGTGGTCTCGACTTCGGGAAGTTCGGGCATGGCACGAAGAAACCCCGCGAGGCATCCTCGCGGGGTCCGTCAGGGGCCGATCAAGAGACGGGCCGGCCATCCGGAGACGGCCGGGAGCCTTACTTGATCTTGG
The DNA here is from genome assembly GCA_041690375.1 of Guyparkeria sp. Taxonomy (GTDB): domain Bacteria; phylum Pseudomonadota; class Gammaproteobacteria; order Halothiobacillales; family Halothiobacillaceae; genus Guyparkeria. The sequence continues at coordinate 1,167 of JAWLHL010000012.1, forward strand.
CTTCCTTGTAGATGACGTGCTTGCGTACTACCGGATCGTACTTCTTGATTTCCATCTTTTCCGGCATGTTCCGCTTGTTCTTGTCGGTGGTATAGAAGTGGCCGGTGCCGGCACTGGATACCAGTCGGATCTTGTCACGCATGTCGTTGTAACCTCGAAGAATTGGGCGGTGTTCAGACCTTCTCGCCGCGGGCGCGCATCTCGGCGATGACCGTGTCGATGCCGACCTTGTCGATGGTGCGCAGGCCGTGGCTGGAAACACGCAGGCTGACAAACCGCTGCTCGCTCTCCACCCAGAACCGCTTCTTGTGCAGGTTGGGCAGGAACCGACGACGGGTCTTGTTGTTCGCGTGCGATACGTTGTTACCGACCGCCGGGCGCTTCCCGGTCACTTGGCAAACTCGGGCCATGATTGTCTCCTGAGCGACTCGTCTGTTTGCGCGCGTACCGAAGTGAGTCAGGCCTTGCAGGCGGCCGGCACGCGGGCGGGTCAATTCAAAGGCCGCGTATGATAAGAGAAGCACGCCGGCTTGGCAAGCACCGGTTGGATTGTCAACCGTCACAGGGGCCAGACCCAGAGAATCGCCGGCACCGCGGCGGCCACGACGAGCAGCGACAGCGGCAGGCCCATGCGCCAGTAGTCGCCGAAACGGTAGCCCCCGGGCTCCATCACCAGGGTGTTCGACTGGTGGCCGATGGGGGTCAGGAAGGCGGCGGAGGCGCCGACGGCCACGGCCATCAGGAACGGGTCGGGCGAGGCGTCCATGCCCTGGGCCAGCTGGATCGCCACGGGCGCGGCCAGCACGGCCGCTGCGGCGTTGTTCACGATGTTGGAGAGCAGCATGACGGTGGCGATCAGTATCGCCAGCATGACCGCCGGTGTCGCCGCTCCCGCCAGTCCCCGCAATCCCTCGGCGATCAGGGTCGAGCCCCCGCTGGTTTCCAGCGCCTGGCCGACGGGCAGCAGGGCGGCCAGCAGGACGATGATGCGCATGTCGATGCTGTCGTAGATTTCCCCCAGCGGGATCAGGCGGGCGAGCACCATGGCCAGGGCGCCGCCGACCAGGCCCATCGCCGCCGGAACGATCTGCAGGGCGACCAGCGCCAGGGTGGCGAGGAAGATGGCGCTGGCCGTCAGGACCCGTCTCGGACGGGTGATCCTCAGGCCGCGCGAGGCCAGGGGCAGGCAGCCGAGCGTGTTGAGGGTCGACTGCAGGCTGTCTTCGCTGCCCTGGAGCAGCAGGATGTCGCCGGGGATGAAGCGGATGCGGCCGATGCGCTCGCGCAGCCGCTTGCCTTGCCGGGCCACCGCGAGGATGTTTACTCCGTGGCGCTCGCGCAGGTCGAGGCGTGTCGCGGTGGTGCCGGCGAGCATCGATCCGGGGGTGATGATCGCCTCCACCAGGGTCAGCTCGCCGCGGTCGGGCTTTTCGGATTCCGACTCGTCCTCGTCGTTCGTTTTGTCCTTCTGCTCGTTTTCCTCGTCCTCTTCGTCACTCGAGGGCAGTTCCAGGTCCGTGATGTCGATGAGCGTTTTCAGGCTGTCGGAGTCCGCCTCGACCAGCAGGATGTCGTCCGTTCGCAGGACCTCGTGGCTGGAAGGCACTTCCTTGCGCTTTCCCTCGCGCACCAGGCCCACGACGAGCACATCCGCGTCCTCGCGTACCGCGGCGAGGAGATCGTGGAGCGAGCGCCCGGTGAACTTGCCGTCCTCGGGCACGCGCAGCTCGGTCAGGTAGGAGGCGATCTCGAAGAGCTCGCCGTTGTCGTCCGGGCGGCGGCGCTGCGGCGTCAGGCGCCAGCCGAGCAGGGCGATGAAAACCAGGCCGACGAGGGTGATGGCCAGCCCCACGGGCAGGAAGTCGAACATGGCGAATGCGTTGCCGGTCTGCTCGGCGCGGTAGCTGGCGATGATGATGTTCGGCGGTGTGCCGATCATCGTCAGGGTGCCGCCCAGGAGCGAGCCGAAGGCCAGCGGCATCAGGAGGAAGGAGGGCGATCTCCCGCCATGGTGGGCCATCCAGACGGCGACCGGCATGAATAGCGCCAGCGCGCCGACGTTGTTGATGAAGCCCGAGGCGAACGCCACCACGCCGGTCAGGGCGGTCACCTGCAGCCAGGGGCGGTCACCCACCCGGGTGAGCGAACGGGCCAGCGTGTCGACGACGCCGGCATTCAGCAGCCCGCGACTCAGGACCAGCACGGCGGCCACCGTGACCACGGCCGGATGCCCCAGCCCGGCGAACATGTCGTCGGTCGGGACGAGTCCTGCCACGGCCGCGGCCAGCAGGGCCAGCAGCGAGACGATGTCGTAGCGCCAGCGGCCCCAGGCGAACAGGGCCAGCGTGACGGCCAGGATGGCGAAGATCATCCACTGGTCGATCGTCATGCCCGGTGCTCCCGGCAGGAGTATGGAGGGGTCGAGAGGGTGCGCTGGCGGGTGCTCATGGTATTTTCGAGTGTAGCCGCCGACGGCGGATGGGTGTCAGTGAAACCGGGTCCGGAGGACGAACCGAGCCATGGAAAAAGCGGAAATCCGTTGCGTGCTGTTCGATTTCGGGGGCGTGATCGCCGAGGAGGGCTTTCGTCGGGCGCTGGCGGCCGCGGCGCGCCGACACGGCCTGGACCCCGAGGCGCTGCCCCGGCATGCCATGGACGCGGTCTACGAATCCGGCTTCGTGCTCGGCCGCGGCGAGGAGGCGGACTTCTGGCGCGTCCTGCAGGAGAAAATGCCCTTCCCGGAGTCGTTCGACGTCTTTCGCGCCGAAGTGATGCGTGGCTTCGTCGTCCGGCCGGAGATGCTGGCGCTGGTCGACGAGCTGCGGGCACAAGGGATCACCGTGGCCATCCTGTCCGACCAGACCCACTGGCTCGACGAACTCGACCGGCGCGACGACATCTACCGGCATTTCCATCGCGTGTTCAACAGCTACCACCTTGGCAAGGGCAAGCGCGACCCGAGCATCTTCCGCGACGTGATCGGCGAGCTGGGCTGCCGCCCCGCCGAGACCCTGTTCGTCGACGACAGCGAGGGACACGTGGCGCGAGCGCGGCACGAGGGGCTGCAGGCCATTCACTGCAAGCAGCCGGGTTCGTGCATCGAGGCCGTGCGCCGCGCGGTGGAAGGGGGGTAGGGCCGCGTCGGTCGCGGCATCCCCCGGGCTGGTCGCCCGCACGCCTGCCGTCGATGTCACGTCTTGTCGTGCCGAGAGCCGCCGGCGTCGTGCGCATGCCGTTCCCACCATTCCGGCAACCCGGCGATGCCGTCGATCACCGCCGTCGGACGAATCCCGAGCTCGAGATCGCTCTCGCGGAACTTGCCGGTACGCACCTGGATGCCGGCCAGACCGGCGTCCATCGCCGCGCCGACGTCGCCGCGGATGTCGTCGCCCACCATGACCGCCTCCGACGCTGCGACGTCGATCGATTCCAGCGTCGCCTCGAAGAATCCGCGGCCGGGCTTGCCCATCACCACGGCCTCGGTGCCCAGGGCGTATTCCAGCGCCCGGACGAAGGGGCCGGCATCCAGCCGCGGGCCGTCCCCGGCCTGCCAGTATCGGGTCAGACCCAGCGCCACCAGCGGGGTCCCCGGGTGGTCGAACACCAGGCGGAAGGCGCGGTTGAGCGTGGCGAAGTCCCAGTCCTCGCCCAGGTCGCCAACGATTACTGCCGCGGCCCGATTGGCATCGGGCGGTGCAAGTGTCAGGCCGTCGAATTCCTGCCGGGTCGACTCGGGGATGAACGTCGCCACCGGGCCGTCGACGTGTCCGCGCAACCATTCGCGGGCGGCGACCGGCGGCGTGACGATCTCGTCCATCCCGGCCGGGATGCCCATGCCGGCGAGCTTCTCGACCAGCGCCTCGCGCGGGCGGGAGGTGGTGTTTGTCAGGAATCGGAACGGGATTCCACGCTCTCGGCACCAGCCGATCGTTTCCGCCGCCCCCGCGATCGGGCGCTCGCCCTCGTAGAGCACGCCGTCCATGTCGAAGAGAATCGCTTTCATCGATCATTACCCTCCCGGCTCGATCCCGCTTACGGGCCGCGACGGCCGCCTTTGCTATGATGACCGCCCTCGCACGGCGGCGCCGTGTTCATGGATCGACCCGCAACCCAACGCATGACAGCCAACGACAAGCCTATGCCAAGTCAAGACAAGACGCCGGTGGTGCTTTCCGGCATCCAGCCCTCCGGCCAGTTGCTAATCAGCCACTATGTCGGCGCGATCCGCAACTGGGTCAACATGCAGGACACGCACGACGCGCTGTTCATGCTGGTCGACCTGCACGCGATCACCGTGCGCCAGGATCCGGCCGAGTTCCGCTCGCGCTGCTACGACTTCCTCGCCCTGTATCTGGCCTGCGGGCTGGACCCGGACAAGAGCACGCTGTTCGTGCAGTCGCACGTCCCGGCGCACGCGGAACTGGGCTGGGTGCTCAACTGCTACACCTACATGGGCGAGCTCGAGCGCATGACCCAGTTCAAGGACAAGTCGCAGCGCCACCAGGCCAACATCAACGCCGGGCTGTTCGACTACCCCGTGCTGATGGCCGCCGACATCCTGCTCTACCAGGCCACCCACGTGCCGGTCGGCGCCGACCAGAAGCAGCACCTCGAGCTCACCCGCGATCTCGCCATGCGCTTCAACAAGCTCTACGGCGACATCTTCACCGTGCCCGAGCCGTTCATCCCCCAGGCCGGCGCGCGCATCATGTCGCTGCAGGACCCGACCTCGAAGATGTCGAAGTCCGACCCCAGCGAGGCCAGCTACGTGGCACTCCTCGACGAGCCGAAGAAGATCCTCAAGAAGTTCAAGAAGGCGGTCACCGACTCGGACACGGAGATCCGCTTCGACCCGGAGAACAAGCCCGGGGTCTCGAACCTGATGACGCTCCTGTCGATCTTCGGCGAGGAGTCGATCGAGTCGATCGAGAGCCGCCTGGCCGGCGAGGGCTACGGCAAGCTCAAGGTCGAGACCGGCGAGGCGGTGATCGCCCACCTCGAGCCGATCGTGGCCCGCTACCGCGAGATCCGTGCCGACGAGGCGGGGCTGGACGCGGTCCTGGCCAAGGGTGCCGAGCGCGCCGCCGAACGGGCGCGGCCGACGCTGCAGCGGGCCTTCGACGCGCTGGGCTTCCTGCCGCGTCCCGACATCCTCGGCTAGTTCTCTGATGACCGCCGCGCACTGCATCCCGCCGACCGTCCGCCGCCGCGAGCCGCCCCCGGCCCTGCGGTGGGCGCACACGGTCGAGGCCGTGGTCGCCCACGAGCAGGCACTGTTCGCCGAGGGAGTCGACGCCTACGGCCTGATGGTGGAGGCGGGCACGGCCGCCTTCGAGGCGATGCGCGAGCGCTGGCCGCAGGCCCGCCGGATCGCCGTGCTGGTCGGTCCGGGGCAGAACGGCGGCGACGGCCTGGTGGTCGCCCGGCTGGCCCGCGAGGCAGGTCTGTTCGTCGACCTGCTCGGCTGGAAGCGGCCCGAGTTCACCCGCGGGGCGGCGCGTGCCTGGCAGGCCCTGCGCGCGGGCGGTGCCGGCATCGAGGTGATCGTCGATCCCGAGGGCACCCGGGAATCGCTGGCGCGCGCGGACTTGGTGGTCGACGCCCTGTTCGGCATCGGCCTGGCGCGGCGAATCGAAGGGGCGGCCGCCGATTTCATGCGACGGGTGGGCGAGTGCCTGGCCGATTCCCGCGCCGCCGTGCTGGCGGTCGATGCCCCGTCGGGCCTCGACTGCGATACCGGTGCGGTCGATCCACTGACCTTCCCGGCCGATCTCACCGTCACCTTCCTTGGCATCAAGCGGGGGCAGGTGACCGGGGCCGGGGTGGCGTATTGCGGCGCTCGGGAACTGGCGGACCTGGGCTACCCCATGACCGAGGCCGCTCCCGGCTCGGTGCCGCTGCTGCACGGGGACTGGTCGCTCGCGCCGCGTCGACCCGATGGTCACAAGGGCAGCTACGGCACGGTGCTGGTGGTCGCCGGCAACCGCGGCATGCCGGGCGCGGCCAGGCTGGCCTCCGAGGCGGCCCTGCGCCTGGGGGCGGGCAAGGTGATCGTCGCGACCCACCCGGACCACGCCGCCGCCCTGAACATCGGCCGCCCGGAACTGATCGTCCATGGCGTGTCGCGCGGCGAGGATCTCGCCGCCTTGCTGGAACAGTCGACGGCGGTCGTTGTCGGTCCGGGCCTCGGTCGCGATGACTGGGGCGAGGCGATGTGGCATGGCCTGCGCGACAGCCGGCTTCCGGCGGTGGTCGACGCCGATGGCCTCCGACTGCTCGAGCCGGGCGCGCCTGCCGATCGTGAGATGGTCCTCACCCCGCACCCGGGGGAGGCGGCCGAATTGCTGGGCTGTCGTGTCGGAGAGGTCAACGACGACCGGCTTGCCGCGGCCGATCGGTTGGCGGACCGCTACGGGGCGCTGGTGCTGCTCAAGGGGGCGGGGACCGTGCTGGCCGGTGGTCGGGAGCCGGCCGTGTGCCTGCGCGGCAGCCCGTCGCTCGCGACGGCCGGCAGCGGCGATATCCTCTCCGGCCTGATCGCGGCCCTGCTGGCCATGGGGCTGCCGATGCGGGAAGCGGTCGAGGGTGGCGTCAGCCTGCATGCCGTCGCCGGCGAGATCGAGGCAGATGCCCGGGGGACCTGGGGCATGGCGGCGCTGGACCTGCTCGGGCCGGTCCGGGGGCTGGCAAACGGGCAGCTCGATCCCGGCCAGGCGGCCTTCGGCTACCGGTCGCCGGATGCAACGGAGACCGGTCGATGAAACCGGGCGAGACTCGTCGGCCGCTGGCACTCCACCGGCTCGACCAGTCGGCGGTCGAGGCCCTCGCCGCCCGCCTGGCGGCGGTGGCGCCTCCGGCGGGCGTCCTCGCGCTGGAAGGCGACCTGGGCGCCGGCAAGTCGACCTTCGCGCGGGCATTCCTGCGCGCGCTGGGGGTGAGCGGCACCATCCGCAGTCCGACCTACACGCTGGTCGAGCCCTACGCGATCGACCGACCCGGGGCATTGACGCAGGTGCTGCACCTGGACCTCTACCGGCTCGGCGACCCCGAGGAACTCGATTACCTCGGCGTGCGCGACGAGCTGGACCACAGCCTCCTGCTCATCGAGTGGCTCGAGAAGGCCCGCGGCAGCCTGCCTGCCGATCTGCGGCTGTCGTTGCAGGGCGATGCGTCGGATCCGGATCACCGCGACCTGCTTCTCGCGGCGGTCACCCCGCTGGGCCGGGACTGGCTTCGGCGCGCCGGGCCTGCCGTCGCCTGACGGCAGGCGGGCGACGGCCTCTGTCTCCTGTTGTTCTTTCTCAACACCGCTGAAGCACAAGATATGGGGTGCACGAAACACTCCCAGCGCGACATGTTGCAAAACCAGATCTAGCATCCGGTTTAGCAGTCGACGCTATCTTCTTGCATTTGTTGAAAAAATCCCAGTTTGTCCCAAACTGTTGGTAACCTGTTCGTGGATGCGTTTCTGGGCTGTGTTGCCGGAGGTGGAACATGAAAAAGCCAACTCAGTCTGACCATGCCAGGATGGCGATGATCGATGCCGAGCGTCGGCGTTTCCTGCAGGCGGCCTGCGGAGCAGGGCTGGCGGCCTCGGGAGTCATGTTCGCCCACCCTGTCCTGGCGGGGCGCAGCGTGTCCGTGTCCCGTGTCAACGCGGCTCGCCACGAGGCATTCACCCGCTACGTCTTCCGCATCTCGGCACCGGTGGATTTCGACACCCTGCTGCTCGACGATCCCCTGCGTGCGGTGGTCGACGTGCGGGGGGCGCAGCTGGGCGAGGTGTCCCTGCCCACGGTTTCCGGCTCGCCCGTGGTCGAGCGCGTCCGGGCGGGCGTGCGCAACGGGACGGACCTTCGGCTGGTGTTCGACCTCAAGAAGCGCACGCGACCGCAGGTCATCATCCTGCCGCCGACGGAGGACAAGGACCACCGGCTGGTGATCGACCTGCCGCATGGCGGCGGCGCCGAGACCACGATCGCCCAGCGGGACGATCTGCCCAAGCGCAGTTCCACGCTGCAGTCGGGTTCCGCCGGGTTTCGCGACCTGGTGGTGGCCATCGACCCGGGCCACGGCGGCAAGGATCCGGGCGCCATCGGTCGACGCGGTACCCGGGAGAAGGACATCGTGCTGAACATCGGGCTGCAGCTGCGCGACCTGATCGAGGCCACCCCCGGCCTGCGTCCCGTGATGACGCGGGAGGACGACCGCTACATCAACCTGCGCGAGCGCACCCAGATCGCCCGGCGCCATGACGCCGACCTGTTCATTTCCGTGCACGCGGATGCCTTCCGCCTCGCCTCGGCCAAGGGGGCGTCGGTCTATTGCCTGAGCCAGAACGGGGCGAGCTCGGAGGCCGCCCGCTGGCTGGCGGCCAAGGAGAACAGCGCGGACTTCGTCGGCGGGGCTTCGCTGTCGGGTCATGACGAGGACGTGGCCTCCGTGCTGCTCGACCTTGCCCAGACCAAGACGCTCGAGAGCAGCATTGATTTCGGTGACCGTGTCCTGAAGCGTCTCGGCAACGTCGCGCGCCTGCACAAGAGGCAGGTGCAGCAGGCCGGCTTCGCCGTCCTCAAGTCGCCCGACATTCCCTCGATCCTGGTCGAGAGCGCCTTCATCAGCAACCCCGACGAGGAGATGCGCCTGCGCTCGTCCAGCTACCAGCGCGAGGTCGCCCAGTCGATCCTCGAAGGGGTCAACAGCTACTACACGGCCCACGCCCCGCAGGGCACGCGCTACGCGATGCTCTGACCCGCCGCCCCGGTTCGGGGTGCTTGTCTCGGCGCGACAGGGCGGGCGACAATGCCCGTTTTGCGCTTTCCCGTGAGACTCCATGCCCGAAATACGCGCGCTGCCACAGTCCCTGGTCAACCAGATCGCCGCCGGCGAGGTCGTCGAGCGGCCGGCCAGCGTGATCAAGGAGCTGGTGGAAAACGCGCTGGATGCCGGCGCCGATCGCATCGAGGTGCAGGTGGTCGCCGGTGGCGTGAAGCAGCTCTCGGTCCGCGACAACGGCCACGGCATGCCGCCGGAGCAGATGCCGCTGGCCATCGCGCCCCACGCCACCAGCAAGATCCGGGACCTGGACGACCTCGAGGCGGTCGCCAGTCTCGGGTTTCGCGGCGAGGCGCTGGCCAGCATCCAGTCGATCTCGCGCCTGCGGCTGGTATCGCGAACGCATGACGCCGGACACGGCTGGGAGCTGGAGGCCGGCGTCGACGGCGAGCCTCGCCCGGCGCCGGCGAATCCCGGCACCCTGGTGGACGTGCGCGATCTCTTCTTCAACGTGCCGGCCCGGCGGAAGTTCCTGCGCACCGAGCGCACCGAGTTCGGGCACATCGACCAGTTGCTCCGCCGGCTGGCGCTGGCCAACCCGGCCGTGTCGTTTTCCCTGCAGCACAACGGCCGCGGCATACTCGACCTGCCGGCCGTCGAGGCGGACGATCTGGACCGGCGCATCGCTGCGACCCTCGGCCGGGCCTTTCTCGACCAGGCCAGAGAGATCGATGCGCAGGCATCCGGCCTGTCCCTGCGGGGCCTGGTGGCCAGTCCGCAATATGCCCGCTCGTCCACCGACCAGCAGCTGTTCTTCGTCAACGGGCGGGTGGTGCGCGACCGGCTGATCGCCCATGCCGTGCGGCGGGCCTACGCCGACGTGCTCCACCAGGCCCGGCACCCGGCCTACGTGCTTTCCCTGTGGCTCGATCCGACCGCCGTGGACGTCAATGTCCACCCGACGAAGGCCGAGGTGCGTTTCCGTGACGCCCGCGGCGTGCACGACTTCCTCTTCCAGGCGGTGCATCGTGCGCTCGCCGCCCCGGGCGCGGGTCGAAACACCGGCTCCGAGGGGCCGGAGAACGCTTCCTCGATGACCGGGGAAGAGCGACCGGCGGTGGGTTCGCCGGACGGCTTCTCCGTCGGGGGGTTCGGTGGGGCGGGGCGCACGGCCACGCCGTCGGCGGGCGATTCGGGCCAGGCCTACCTGTCCCTGCTTCGCCAGGGCCAGGGCGGCAGCGCGCCGGCCGATCGCGCCGTTGGCGTGCGGGAATCGGCCCCGGCCGGGGACGAGGTTCCGCCGCTGGGTTATGCCGTGGCCCACCTCGGGGGCGTCTACATCCTGGCGCAGAACCGCGAGGGGCTGGTGATCGTGGACGCCCATGCGGCGGCCGAGCGGGTCACCTACGAACGCCTGAAGCAGAAGTATCGCCAGCAGGGGTTGAGCGGCGCCCCCCTCTTGCTGCCGGTCGATCTGCATGTCTCGCCGGGCGAGGCCGGGGCCTTCGAGGACTTTCGCGACGTGTTCGCCGCCGCGGGCGTGGCGCTTGACCGGGTCGGCCCGGAACGGGTGCGCGTGCGCGAGGTGCCGGTGATGCTGCGGGAGGCCGACATCGAGGCGCTGGTGCGGGAGATGCTCGGCGAACTGCAGCGCGTGCCCCTGGCTCCTGGTGCCGCGATCGACTCGGTGATCGACGATCGCATCGACGAGATACTGTCCACCATGGCCTGCCACGGCTCCGTGCGGGCGAATCGCCGGCTGGGCATCGAGGAGATGAATGCACTCCTGCGCGACATGGAGCGCACCGAACGCAGCGACCAGTGCAACCACGGCCGACCGACCTGGCGATCCCTCTCGCTCAGGGAGCTGGACCGCTGGTTCATGCGGGGACAGTGACCGTGGCCGCAATCGACCGCGGGCGCCTGCCGATCGTCGCCATCGCCGGGCCCACCGCCTCGGGGAAGACGGCGATGGCGATGCGGCTGGCCGACCGCATGGCCGTGTCGATCATTTCCGTCGATTCGGTGATGATCTACCGCGGCATGGACATCGGATCGGCCAAGCCGTCGGCCGAACTGCTCGAGCGCTATCCGCACGCCCTGGTGGACATCTGCGATCCGGCGGAGAGCTACAGCGTCGAGCGATTCTGCAACGATGCCATGGCGGCCATTGCCGAGGCCCGTGCCGCCGGTCGCCTGCCGTTGCTGGTCGGCGGCACGATGATGTATTTCCAGGCCCTGTTCCAGGGGCTCTCGCGCCTGCCTGCCAGTGATCCGGCCATCCGTGAGCGTCTTGCCGCCGAGGCGTCGGAATCCGGCTGGCCGGCGCTGCATGCCCGCCTGGCCGAGGTCGACCCGGAGGCCGCGGCGCGCATCCACGCCACCGACCCCCAGCGCATCGGCCGGGCGCTCGAGGTCTACCTGGGCACGGGCAAGAGCCTGACCGAGTGGCAGCGGGAGAATCCGCCGCGCTCGCCGTTGCAGGGCGAACGCTCCCTGCAGGTGGCACTCTGGCCGCCGAGCACCGCACATACCCGTCAGGCGGTGGCCGAGCGCTTCGACGCCATGCTGAAGGCCGGGCTGGTCGATGAGGTCGAACGGCTGTTCGAGCGCCCGGACCTGCACCCGGGCCTGCCGTCCGTCCGCGCGGTCGGCTACCGGCAGGTGTGGGGCTACCTGGCGGGAGACTACGGGTTCGACGAGATGCGAACGCGGGCGATCACCGCCACACGGCAGCTGGCCAAGCGCCAGCGCACCTGGCTGCGTTCGGCGCCCGGATGGCTGCCCTGCGATGCCGAGGCCACGGAGGCGATCGAGTCACGGATAATGAACTTTGTTGGGGGAAAGGAATCTTGAATGGGGCGGGTTGTCCCACCGGCAGCGGCCATGCCGCGGATTCCGTGTGGGGTCGCGATCGAGGCGCTACACTCGATCATTGAATTGACCCAGCAAGGCCCCATAACCGTGGCGTGGCGTCGAGTCCGCCCCCGGTCGGGACAAGTCGAAGTCTCCGCGCCCGGGCGATCCGGGGGCGGGGCTTCGTCGTTCCCGGTGGCGACATGAACGCAGAATGGCTGTTCCAGGCCGCCCGAGAACGGCCGCCGTGTCGATCGAGTCGACCGGACAATCAACAACAAGAGGACGAACCATGGCCAAAAGCCAGTCATTGCAGGAACCCTTTCTCAACACGCTGCGCCGGGAGCACATCCCGGTGTCCATCTACCTGCGCAACGGCATCAAGCTGCAGGGCCAGATCGATTCGTTCGACAACTTCGTCGTGCTGCTGAAGAACAACGGCAGTCAGCTGGTCTACAAGCATGCCATCAGCACGATCGTGCCCACCCGCCCGGTGAATATCGACATGGGGCCGCAGGGAAACGAGGGTAACGACGCCTCCTGATGGAATTCTTCGAACGACACGAGGGCGGCGAGCGCGCGGTGCTGCTGCACGTCGAGCGACGGGCCGCCGATTCAAGCGAGGACCTGGCCGAGTTTCGCGAGCTGGTCCGTTCGGCCGGGGCGGAGATCCTCGCCGAAAGCGTGGTCAATCGCCAGACGCCCGATCCGCGCCTGTTCATCGGCAAGGGCAAGGCCGAGGAACTCGCCGAGCAGGTCGCCGCCCTCGATGCCGAACTGGTCATCGTCAACGCGCAGCTCTCGCCCTCCCAGGAGCGCAACCTCGAGTCCTTGCTCAAGTGCCGCGTGCTGGACCGGACGGGACTGATCCTCGACATCTTCGCCCAGCGGGCGCGCTCCCATGAGGGCAAGCTGCAGGTGGAGCTGGCGCAGCTGACCCACCTTTCCACGCGGCTGGTTCGCGGCTGGACCCACCTGGAGCGACAGCGGGGCGGCTCGATCGGCCTGCGCGGGCCCGGCGAGACCCAGCTGGAGATGGACCGCCGCCTTCTGGGCGGGCGCATCAAGCAGCTCAAGGAGCGCATCGCCCGGGTCCGCCGGCAGCGCGCCGAGGGCCGCAAGGGCCGGCAGCAGTCGGACGTGCCCACGGTGGCCCTGGTCGGCTACACCAATGCGGGCAAGTCCACGCTGTTCAATGTGCTGACCACCTCCGAGGCCTTCGCCGCCAATCAGCTCTTCGCCACGCTCGACACCACGCTCCGGCGGGTGGAGCTCAACCCGCAGCTGACGGTGGTGTTCGCCGACACGGTGGGCTTCATCCGCCACCTGCCGCATGAACTCGTCTCCGCCTTCCGCTCGACCCTCGAGGAAACGCTGGAGGCCGACCTGCTGCTGCACGTGGTCGACGCCGCCTCGCCGGAGCGGAACCGCCAGATCGAGGACGTCGATGCGGTGCTCGAGGAGATCGGCGCTGGCGATATGCCCCGCCTGACCGTGATGAACAAGATCGACCGCCTGGAGGATCAGCCCGTGCGCGTGGACCGGGATGCGAACGGCCTGCCCAGCCGGGTGTGGGTCTCGGCAAAGGAGGGGCTCGGGCTCGAGGACCTGCGCGAGGCACTCGTCGAGCGCGTCGAGCCGACGGGGGTGCGGCACCGATTGTTCATCCCGATGGCGGAAGGGCGCTTCTACGCGCTGCTGCAGGGCGAGGGGGCCGTGGTCGCCGAGGAGTGCGACGAATCCGGCTGGGAACTCGAAATCGCCCTGCCGGCGTCTCGCTGGGGGCAGTTGCTCAAGCAGGAGCCGCGGCTAGGGGCATTCCTTCTCGACCCGCCTGCCGAACGGCCGCCAGAGCCCTGGGAGGCGGCCCTGGCCTCCCGCGACTGAGCGCTCCGGGCGGTTGCGGTCGACCGCCGCGAACACTACACTCTCACGTCGCCTTTCGTCGCTGGCGAGGCCAGTCGAGCCGGCCGGCCACCGATAGACAGGATCAGCTCGAAGAACCGACAACGAATGCCAACGCCTGCCGGGTTCTCCGGCAGGTCATCACTCTGGAGTATGCCCATGGCCTGGAACGAGCCAGGTGGCGGTAAGGATCCCTGGTCGAATCCCCGCGGCCGGGGCGGCAAGCCGCCCAACATCGATGACGCCCTCGGCCGCCTGAAGGATCGCTTCGGCGGCAGCATGGGAGGTTCCGGCGGCAACAAGGGAATCCTCGCCATCATCGTGATCGTGATCGTCGGCTGGCTGCTCTCGGGCATCTACATCGTCGACGAGGGCAAGCGCGGCGTCGTGCTGACCTTCGGCGAGTACACGAGCACGGCCGGTCCGGGTCCGCACTGGCACCCGCCGTACCCCATCGCCGAGGCGATCACGGTCAACGTCGACGAGTACCGGGATCGCGAACTGAGCATGACCGTGCTGACCAACGACGAAAACATCGTCGAGCTCGATCTCGCCAGCCAGTTCACCGTGCGCGACCCGGTGGAGTTCCTGTTCAACGTCCGTGATCCCAACGGCACGCTGCGCGACGTCATGCAGAGCGCGATCCGCGAAGTGGTCGGCTCGAGCCGCATGGACTACGTGCTCACCGACGGTCGGGTCGAGATCGTCGATGCCGTGCGCACGCGCATGCAGGAACTGCTCGAGTCCTACCAGACCGGCCTGACCGTGCGTTCGGTCAACCTGCAGGATGTCCAGCCGCCGGAGCCGGTCCAGCCGGCCTTCGAAGACGCCATCCGGGCCCGCGAGGACGAGCAGCGCTACATCAACGAGGCGCTGGCCTACGCCAACCAGGTCGTGCCGCGCGCCCGTGGTGACGCGGCTCAGGTCCTCGAGCAGGCCAAGGGTTACCGTTCCCGCGTGATCAACCAGGCCGAGGGTGAGACGGCGCGCTTCGATGCGCTGCTCGAGTCGTATCGCATCGCCCCGTCGATCACCCGCGAGCGCATCTATGTCGACACGCTCGGCGACATCTACGCCAAGGGCAACAAGATCATGGTGGACCCGGAGAACGCCAATAACATCCTCAACCTGCCGCCGAGCACGAAGGGCAGCGTCATGCAGGACTCGGATCCGCGCAACGGCGCGCCGCTCGCCGTGCCGTCGCTCACGACGGGCATGTCGTCGGGCGGTGAGTCAGGCAGTTCCACCAACAATCGCTCCGGTCTGCGTACGAGGGGGTCCGAATGAACTGGGTGACACGGCTTCTGCTGCCGATCATCGTCGTGATCGTGTTTCTCTACGCGACCGCGACCTTCCAGGTGGCCGAGTATCAGGAGGGCATCAAGTTCCGCCTGGGCGAGATCGTCGAAACGGAGTTCGAGCCCGGCCTGCACTTCAAGCTTCCCTTCGTGAACACGGTGCGGTTGTTCGATACGCGCATTCTCTCGCTGTCCACGCCGCCGGAGCGGTTTCTGACCAGCGAGAAGAAGAACCTGATCGTCGATTACTACATCAAGTGGCGCATCACGGATCCGCCCAGCTTCTACCGGGCGACCCGCGGTCGGGAATCCGTGGCCGAAAGCCGCCTGAACCAGATCGTCAAGGACAGCATGAAGAGCCAGATCTCCAGCCGGACCATCGCCGAGGTGGTCTCCGGGGATCGTGACCTGTTCATGCGCAACGTCATCGAGACCACCAACGAGGACATCTCGGGGCTGGGTCTGGAGATCGTCGACGTGCGGATCATGCGCATCGAACTGCCCGAGGAAGTGCGCGAGTCGGTCTATTCGCGGATGGAGAAGGAACGCTCCACGGTGGCCAAGGCGATCCGTTCGCGTGGTGAAGAGCAGGCCAAGCGCATCACGTCGGATGCCGATCGCCAGCGCGTGGTGATCCTCTCCGAGGCCGAACGTGAAGCGGACCAGCTGCGAGGCGAGGGGGATGCCGAGGCCGCGCGCGTCTACGCCGAGTCCTACGGCCAGGACGAGGAGTTCTTCTCCTTCTATCGCAGCATCCAGGCCTACGGCAAGGCGTTCGATCACGGTGGAGACACCTTCGTGCTCAGCCCGGACAGCCCGTTCTTCCGGTACTTCCATTCGCCGAACGCCGAGCGGGATCGGGATGACGCGAAGGACGGCGGCGCGGCCCTGCCGGCGCGCTGAGCCGGCAGGGCGTGATGGACGACCTGCTGCGAATACTCGGGCTGGTGCTGATCATCGAGGCCCTGCTGCCGTTCATCAGCCCGCGCGCCTACCGGCAGGCCGTGGCGCAGATCGCGCTCACGCCCGACGCGCGCATGCGGGGCGTCGCGTTCGTGATCCTGGTCCTGGGGCTGGCGCTCTGGGTCTGGGGCTGAGCGGCGCGGATCGCCGGGCCACGTCCCGTTTGCTTCGTCCAGCCCGCCCCACGGACGGGGCGGACGGTTGCCGTATCCCGGCCCGGGTCGACGCCCGGGCTGGGGTTTTTTCTGCCCGGCGTTTACACTGTGCGCGCTTTGTCCGGTGCATCGTCCCGGGCAGCGGACCTTTCGTGCCGGCCGCAACCTATCTTGGCACTTACCGAAACAAGTCGTGACCAGCAAGCTAATGAGTAATCAGTCTCCCTGGATCCTGCCGGCAGGCATCGACGAGGTGCTGCCCGCGCAGGCCCGTCGGATCGAGCGGGTCCGTTCGGCCATGCTCGAGGTCTTCGACCGTTGGGGCTACGATCTCGTGATCCCGCCGATGGTGGAGTTCATCGACACCCTGCTGGTCGGCACGGGCGAGGACCTGGACCTGGAAACCCTCAAGGTGACCGACGGCCTCTCCGGGCGGCAGCTGGGCGTGCGGGCCGACATGACCCCGCAGGTGGCCCGAATGGATGCGCACAGCCTCCCGCCGGTGAACGAGCGGCGTCTGTGCTACATCGGGACCGTCATCCGGGGCAAGACCGACGGGCTCGGCGGCTCGCGAGCGCCCATGCAGGTCGGGGCCGAGCTGTTCGGCAGCGATGCCCCGGAAGCCGATGTCGAGGTCATTTCGCTCATGTGCGAGGCGCTCACGGTCGGTGGCTGCCACCGGCTGACACTGGATGTCGGCCACGTCGGCATCTATCGCTCCCTGGTGCGCGCCGGCGGCCTGAGCGAGTTGCAGGAAGACCGTCTGCGCGACGCATTGACCCGCAAGGCCGTCACGGAGATACGTGAGCTTCTGGCGGGCTGGGAATTGCCCAGCGCGCTGGCCGGGGGTATCGAGGCATTGTGCGACCTGCACGGGCCCTGGCAGGAGACGTTGGGGGCGGCCGAACAGATGCTCGAGCCGCTGCTCGACGACGGCGGGCTGGAGTCGCTGCAGCGCCTTGCCGTGGTGGCCAGGGCGCTCGAGGGCCGGGTCGGAAACGAGGTGCTCGTCGACCTGAGTGAGCTGCACGGCTACCACTACCAGACCGGCCTGGTCTACGCGGCCTACTCGCCGCGCATGGGTCGCGAGATTGCGCGCGGCGGCCGCTACGACGACATCGGTCAGGTGTTCGGTCGGTCGCGTCCGGCGCTGGGCTTCTCGCTCGACCTGCGCGACCTGCTCGAGGTGGGCGAGTCGCGAGCTCCCGACGCGCGCCGCACGGTATACGCGCCGGCACGCCTGGACGATGTGGAGCTCGCCCGGACAGTGGCTCGGCTGCGCGAGGAAGGCTATCGAGTGATTACCACCACGGCGGAGATCCCGGCAGACGAGGCGCGCCTCGTCCCCGCCTCGAACGGGAATGAACAAACTTGGCAGTTGATGGGTGAATAGGACCATGGGCAAGAGTGTGGTCGTGCTCGGCTCTCAGTGGGGCGACGAGGGCAAGGGCAAGGTGGTGGACCTGCTGACGGAAAACGTCGGTGCGGTCGTCCGGTTCCAGGGGGGGCACAACGCGGGGCACACCCTCGTGATCGACGGCGAGAAGACGGTGCTGCACCTGATTCCCTCGGGGATCCTGCGCGAGGGCACCCGCTGCCTGATCGGCAACGGGGTGGTGCTGGCGCCGGACGCGCTGATCGAGGAAATCGAGTCGCTCGAGAGCCGCGGCGTGCCGGCCTCCGATCGCCTGATGCTCTCCGAGGCCTGCCCGCTGATCCTCCCCCACCATGTCGCGCTGGACAAGGCGCGCGAGCATGCCCGGGGCGAACAGAAGATCGGCACGACGGGGCGTGGCATCGGCCCGGCCTACGAGGACAAGGTGGCCCGGCGCGGCATCCGGCTGGAGGACATCTTCCACCGCGAGCGGCTCGCGGCGAAGCTCGGCGAGGTGCTCGACTACCACAACTTCGTGCTGCGCCGGTATTTCGGCGCCGAACCGATCGACTTCCAGCAGACCCTCGACCGCCTGCTGGCCCAGGCCGAGATCCTCGCGCCGATGGTCGGCGACGTGCCCGGCACGCTGGCGCGGATGCGCGCCGAGGGCGTCAACCTGATGTTCGAGGGTGCCCAGGGCACGCTGCTCGACATCGATCACGGCACCTACCCGTACGTGACCTCGTCGAACACCACTGCCGGCGGGGCCTCCACCGGCAGTGGGGTGGGGCCGCTGGAACTGGATTACGTCCTGGGGATCACCAAGGCCTACACTACCCGGGTGGGCGGCGGACCGTTCCCCACCGAGCTGGAGAACGAGATCGGCGAGCGCCTGGCCAAGCGTGGTCACGAATTCGGTTCGACCACCGGTCGGGCGCGTCGCTGCGGCTGGTTCGACGCCGTCGCCCTGCGCCGGGCGGTGCAGATCAACAGCCTTTCCGGGCTGTGCCTGACCAAGCTCGACGTGCTCGACGGCATGGAGACCGTGCAGATCTGCATCGGTTACGAGATCGACGGCCAGCGCATCGAGAGCGCACCGTTCTCGGCCGATACCTACTCGCGTTGCGTGCCGGTCTACGAGTCCATGCCCGGCTGGCAGGAGAGCACCGTCGGCGTGAAGGATATCGACGGCCTGCCGCAGGCCGCGCGGGACTACATCCGGCGGATCGAGGAGTTGACCGGCACGCCGGTCGACCTGATTTCCACCGGTCCGGACCGCGAGGAAACCATCGTTCTGCGCGACCCGTACAAGGCCTGATCGCGCCGGCCGATCGCCGGTTTGCCCGCCCGGATCGAAATCGGCGGGTCACAGGTCTTTATTTTTCCGCAGAAATCCGTAAAATCGCGCCACTTGAATTTCCAAGTGCTGCGAGATCGGCCGTATTGCCGGCCGGCGTCGTCCGACGACGCAGTCTGGTAGTCACTACTCCAACAGGAATCGATAAGCGTTATGGTCAAGATTCGTCTGGCTCGTACTGGTGCCAAAAAGAAGCCCTTCTACCACGTAGTCGTCACCGACAAGCGCAACGCCCGTGACAGCGGCTCCTACGTCGAGCGCCTCGGGTTCTTCAACCCGGTGGCCCGTGGCAAGGAAGAGCGCCTGCGCCTGGACCTCGACCGTCTTGCCTTCTGGCAGGAGCGCGGGGCCCAGACCAGCGAGCGCGTCGCTTCCCTGGTCCGCCAGAGCAAGAAGCAGCAGGCCACGGCAGCCGCCGAGTAAGGCGTGGCCGAGTCGACAGGTCCGGACGACCCGGTCGTCATTGCCCAGCTCGGCCGTCCCTACGGCATCAAGGGCTGGGTATGGCTGCAGGTGTTCACCCGGCCGGACGACAATATCCAGCGGTATCGTGACGTCTACCTGCGGCCGCGGCAGGGGGAAACGCGGGCGGCACGGATAGAGAAGTTTTCGGTGACGCCCAAGGGCGTGGCCGCGAAGTTCGCCTCGGTCGACGATCGCACCGCGGCGGAACAGCTTGGAAAGGCCGAGGTCGTGGTGGGGCGAGACGCGCTGCCGGCGGCCGGTCCGGAAGAGTATTACTGGCGTGATCTCGTCGGTTGCGAGGTCGTTCACCGTAGCGGTCAGGCGCTTGGCACGGTCCGGGAGCTGATGGAAACGGGCGCGAACGACGTGCTCGTGGTCGAGGGGGAACGGGAGCGCCTGATCCCCTTCCTGCCGGACGACGTGATACTCGGTGTGGACCTGGACGCGCGCCGGATCACGGTGGACTGGGACCCGGATTTCTGATGCGGATATCCGTGGTGACCCTGTTCCCCGAACTGGTGGAAGCGGGGAACCGCTGCGGGATGGTCCGGTCGGCCATCGAGAAGGACAGCCTCTCGGTGAGGGGTTACAACCCGCGCGACTGGTCCACGGACCGCAATCGCCGCGTGGACGACCGTCCCTTCGGCGGCGGTCCGGGCATGCTGCTGCAGCCGGGGCCGACAAGCGGGGCGATCGACGCGGCCGTGTCGGATCTGGAGTGCCGGCCGCTGGTGGTGGCGCTGTCGCCGCAGGGCAGGCGGCTCGACCGGCACGTGATCGCGGACTGGGCCGAGCGCAGGCAGCCGCTGGTGCTGGTCTGCGGCCGCTACGAGGGCTTCGACCAGCGGATCCTCGATTCGCGGGTGGACGAGGAGTACTCGCTGGGCGACCTGGTCCTGTCGGGCGGGGAGCTGGCCGCGATGGTGGTCATCGACGCCATTGCCCGGCGCCTGCCCGGTGTGGTGGGGGATGCGCAATCGGTCGTCGAGGATTCCTTCGAGGCCGATCGGCTTGACCACCCGCACTACACGCGCCCGCCGGAATGGGAGGGACGCGGGGTCCCGGCGGTCCTCACCGGCGGCGACCATCGACGCATCGCCGCGTGGCGGGCCGAGCAGGCGATGCTGACGACGGCCCGGCGACGGCCGGACTTGTTTACGGAACACGGGCCCACCGCGGACGAGCGGGCGGCACTGGAAAGACACTGGCTCGGGGATGCAGAAAACGCCCCGGCCAGCGATAGAACACGCGATTGATAACAGGTGGCGGAAAAATGAGCGAGATCATCCAGAAAATCGAAGCCGAGCAAATGACCCGCGAGGTGCCGGAGTTCGGCCCCGGCGACACGGTGACGGTTGACGTCCGGGTCAAGGAAGGCGACCGCGAGCGTCTGCAGGCGTTCGAGGGCGTGGTCATTGCCAAGCGCAACCGCGGCCTGAACTCTTCGTTCACGGTTCGCAAGATCTCCTACGGCGAGGGTCTGGAGCGTGTCTTCCAGACCTACAGCCCGGCGATCGCTTCCATCAAGGTCAAGCGCCGCGGCGACGTTCGTCGCGCCAAGCTCTACTACCTGCGTGGTCGTACCGGCAAGGCCGCCCGCATCCGCGAGCGTCTGGGCTGATTGTCCGCGCCCATGGCCGGGCCGGGCCCGGTCACGAGCGAGAAACGAGCCCCCGCACCGTTGGTGACGGGGGTTTCTCTTTTTCGGTACCCGCCGGGTGTTTGCCCGGCCATTGATGCGACGGTGGCTGAACGGACCGCCCTTGGGCCATCGGGTATCACGGCTGCCCCGGCGGCCGGAAGGCACAACCGGTCTACCGAGGAGCGCCGATCTTGAAATCGGCCGGTCTGTCCCTATCTCGACGGCGTCACCGCGGTCCGGTCGGAGCCTCCGGACACGCGCGCCTGAATCGAACCGAATGCCAACCTGGCGACAACACGGAGAACCGCTTTCATGAGTCAAGCCCAGACGCATGCCTTCCAGACCGAGGTGAAGCAGCTGCTTCGCCTGATGATCCATTCGCTGTACTCGAACCCCGAGGTCTTTCTCCGCGAGCTGATCTCGAACGCCTCGGATGCCTGCGACAAGCTGCGCTTCGAGGCGCTGGCCGACGACGGGCTCTACGAGGGCGACAAGGACCTGCGCGTGCGCGTGTCCTTCGACAAGGAGGCGAAGACGGTCACGATCGAGGACAACGGCATCGGCATGAACCACGACGAGGTCGTCGAGCACATCGGCACCATCGCCCGTTCCGGCACGCGTGCCTTCCTCGAGCAGCTCGAGGCCGGCCAGGCGAAGGACGCCAAGCAGATCGGCCAGTTCGGCGTGGGCTTCTACTCGGCGTTCATCGTCGCCGATCACGTCGAACTGAGCACGCGCCGCGCGGACGCCAAGGCCGAACACGGCGTGCGCTGGACCTCCGACGGCGAGGGCGAGTACACCATCGAGACGGTCGACAAGCCCGAGCGGGGCACCCGCATCGTCTTGCACCTGCGCGAGGACCAGCAGGAGTTCGCCGACGACTTCCGCCTGCGCTCGGTGATCCGCAAGTACTCCGACCATATCGACTTCCCCGTGCAGATGTGGGTGCCGCCCCGTACCGAGAAGGACGAGGAGGGCAACGAGAAGGAGATCCCGGGTCGCTGGGAGACGGTGAACGACGCCAACGCCCTGTGGACCAAGCCCAAGAGCGAGATCTCCGACGAGGAGTACACCGAGTTCTACAAGCATGTCTCCCACGACTGGGAGCCGCCTCTGGCCTGGGCGCACAACCACGTCGAGGGCAAGGTCGAGTACACCTCGCTGCTCTACATCCCGAAGCGCGCCCCCTTCGACCTGTTCGAGCCCGAGCAGAGCCACGGGGTGAAGCTGTACGTCAAGCGCGTGTTCATCATGGACGACGCCGAGAAGCTCATGCCGCGCTATCTGCGGTTCGTCCGCGGCGTGATCGACTCGGCCGACCTGCCGCTGAACGTCTCGCGCGAGATCCTGCAGTCCAACCGCGTGCTCGACACCATCCGCTCCGGGTCGGTCAAACGGGTGCTCTCGCTACTGGAGAAGATGGCGAAAAACGAGCCGGAGAAGTACGCCGGGTTCTGGAAGACCTTCGGCCGCGTGCTGAAAGAGGGCGTGGGCGAGGACTTCGCCAACCGGGAGAAGATCGCCGGGCTGCTGCGATTCGCCTCCACGAAGGGCGAGAGCGACGAGGAGAGCGTTTCGCTCGCCGACTACATCGAGCGCATGCCCGATGACCAGGACGAGATCTACTACATCATCGCCGACAGCTACCAGGCGGCCATCGCCTCGCCGCACCTGGAAATCTTCCGCAAGAAGGGGCTGGAGGTGCTGCTGCTCTCCGATCGCGTCGACGAGTTCCTGATGGCGCACCTGACCGAGTTCGACGGCAAGGCGCTCAAGTCCGTGACCAAGGCGAAGATCGACGTCGACGAAGAGGAGAAGGACGAGTCCGAGGAGGACAAGGCCGAGCACGAAGCACTGATCGAGCGCCTGAAGAAGACCCTCGGCAACCGGGTCAAGGACGTGCGCCGCTCGCGGCGGCTGGTGGAGTCCCCGGCCTGCCTCGTGACCGACGAGGACCAGATGAGCCTGCATTTGCAGCGGCTGCTCGAGCAGGCCGGACAGGAAGCGCCGGGTGTCCAGCCGATCCTCGAGATCAACCCGGAGCATCGGCTGCTCAAGCAGGCCGAGAACGAGTCGGACGACGAGCGCTTCGCCGACATCGCCCACGTGCTCTTCGGCCAGGCGGCCCTGGCCGAGGGCGGGAAGCTGGCCGATTCGGCCGATTTCGTCAGTCGGTTGAACCGTCTGCTCGCCTGACGGTCTGACCGACGGGCGGGCCCGCAGACGAGAAAGAACCCCGGCGCCGCCGGGGTTCTTTGCTTTGCGATCCCGCCGGTCCGGGCGCCGTGGTGATCAGTGCTGTTTTTATCCCATCACAGGCGTGCGATAATTAAAGGATTTACCGGCTTGGGTTCTCACGATCTTGGTTCAGCAACGCACACTCAGAAACACCATTCGCGCCACGGGGATCGGTCTGCATACCGGCGAGCAGGTGCGATTGACGCTCAAGCCCGCGGCCATTGACGCGGGCATCGTCTTTCATCGGGTCGACCTGGGCCCGGATGCCCTGATTCCGGGTCACGCCTTCAACGTGGGGGAAACCCAGCTTTCCACCACGCTGGTCAAGGATGGTGTCAAGATCTCCACCGTCGAGCACCTGATGTCCGCGCTCGCGGGCCTCGGCATCGACAACTGCCTGGTCGAGATCGACGGTCCGGAAATGCCGATCATGGACGGTAGCGCCAGTCCCTTCGTCTTCCTGATCCAGTCCGCCGGCATCGAGGAGCAGGCCGCGCCCAAGCGCTTCATCCGCATCCTCGAGCCGGTGGAGGTGGTCGACGGCGACCGCTGGGTGCGCTTCGATCCGCACGAGGGCTTCCGCGTGGCCATGTCGATCGACTTCAACCACCCGGTGCTGGACAAGTCCGCACGGCTGGCCGAGATCGATTTCTCCTCGACCACCTTCGTCAAGGAGGTCTCGCGCGCGCGGACCTTCGGTTTCATGAGTGATCTGGAAATGATGCGCTCGCGCAACCTGGCCCTTGGTGGCTCGGTGGACAACGCCATCGTGGTCGGCGAGGAACAGATCCTCAACGAGGACGGGTTGCGCTACGGCGACGAGTTCGTCAAGCACAAGATCCTCGACGCGATCGGCGATCTCTACCTGCTCGGCTGCAGCGTGATCGGCAGCTTCACCGGCCACAAGTCCGGCCATGCGCTCAACAACCAGCTGCTGCGTGCCCTGCTGGCGAGGAAGGAGGCCTACGAGGTGGTCACCTTCGAGCACGAGGACCCGCCTCCGGTCTCCTTCTCGCGGCCGGCGGCGCAGGTCGCCGAGTGAGGCGGACGAACCTTTCCTGACAGGCCCGGGCAAGTTCCCGGGCCTTTCCGTTTCTCCGGGGATCGGCGTCGCTTCATCTTCGGTGAACCGGAAGGGGGTCGGGCCATTCCCGGGCGCATTCGTCGGGTATTGGCGGAGGTCCGGATGCCGCGTGACCAACGGTGGACAGGGCGGGGGATTTGCGCAAGACTGAACGGGTATCGCCCGACAGGCAGGTCGGGTGGCGAGTCGGCACCGAGTGTCGACAGGGAAAGAACGACAATGGAGTGTGGCATGGACTACATGCATCGCATGGGCAGCCTGCTCGGGCTGCGCAAGGCCAGGGAGCGCCGACGCCGGCGTCGGGTCGAGGCATCCCGGGGCATCCGGATCCTCGTGATCGACGATTCCCTGACGGTGGTCAAGGTGCTCGGCCGGATGTTCAGCCAGAACGACTTCGAGCCGCTGGGCGCGCGCAGTGCCGAGGAAGGTCTGGAACTGGCGCGGAAAACCCGTCCCGACCTGATCTTTCTCGACATCATCCTGCCCGGCATGAACGGTTTCGCCGCTCTTCGCCGCCTGCGACGGGATCCGGCCACGGCCAATATTCCCATCATCATGATCAGCGGCGACGAGCAGTCCATGGCGAGGATGGTGCTCGACCGCATGGGGTCCGACGACTTCATGAAGAAGCCTTTCGGGCGCGCGGAAGTGTTCACCCGCATCGAGCGGCTCGTGCTCAAGGGGCGCCTGCCCGCCAGGGCTCGCCCCTCTTCCATCGACATGCATGCCGGCTGAGGTCGGCGACGGCTGCGACATCGCGCGACCCGCCCCATGAGTCACTACGCCAGTCACTATCGCCTGATCCGCGCGATCGGGGCGGTGGTGGTGCTGGTGCCCGCGCTTCTCGTCGCCCTGCTGTTCTTCGCCGACGAGCCCCGGCAGACCCGTCTCGTGACGGCGACGGTGGTCGAATCACCCTTGGGCGACGATGCGGCTGGCGGTCTTCCGGTTGTGCTGGTCCGGCTGGAAGGCGGCGAGGAGGTGCGGCTCTATGCCGGCAAGCGGGCCCTGTCTCCGGGCGAGACCGTCAGGCTGGTCGAGACCCGCTACGATGACGGCGACCGCCGCTTTCGGCTGCATGCCGAGAGCGAATGACCGGCGGACCGGGGCAAGCTGCGGTCGCGAGCCGCTTCAATCGGGTCGGATGGCCCGGGAGAGTCGCTCCAGGGCCCTTGCCAGGTCGTTCTCCTGCTGGCCTTCGGCCAGGCAGTGCAGCGCCCGGCTGCCGGTGGAGGAGGGTGATCGCTCCGTGTGTCGGCCCCTGCCCGGGCGGCTTCCAGGTCCCGGGGTGACCCGCACCTGGATGCTTGCCGGCCTGGGCGCGCCGGGGTGTTCCTCGAGGGCCTCGTGCAGCCGGGCGAGCAGGTCGGGAGCCTCGAAGCGCAGCCGACTGGCGAGTGCGGCACTGGAAACGCCCAGCGTCAGCTTGTGTTCGCTGACATTGAGCACCTGGACCCCCGCTCCGGAACGTCCCGAAACCAGCCCGTCGACGATCGCCTGGTAGGCGCGGATCAGCGTGACCCGGTCGAGTATGCCGGCGAGTGCGGGATTGGTCAGGCGATAGCGCTCGAGGTTCATTGTGCCGCTCCCCGTGACGGGATTGTGACGAGCCGATGGGGCTCTTGCCCCACCTATCATTATCCACGGATCTGCCGTAAGATTCAGCGCATTTAGCTATTTGGCCGCGCGCCGTCTGGCGCGGTTTGTCGTTATACGGGATTGGACATGATTGGATCGATAGCAGCCAAGGTTTTCGGTACGCGCAATGACCGCGAGGTCAAGAAGCTCAGGAAACGCGTCACGGAGATCAACGCCCTCGAAGAGGCGACACAGGCGCTGTCCGACGAGGAGCTGGCCGGGCGCACGGAAGAGTTCCACGAGCGCTGGTCCGGCGGCGAGAGCCTCGATTCCCTGTTGCCCGAGGCGTTCGCCGTCTGCCGCGAGATGAGCCGGCGCGTCATGGGCATGCGGCACTTCGACGTGCAGCTGGTCGGCGGCATGGTGCTTCACCAGGGCAAGGTCGCGGAGATGAAGACCGGCGAGGGCAAGACGCTGGTCGCCACCCTGGCCGTCTACCTCAACGCCATCACGAAGCAGGGCGTGCACGTGGTCACGGTCAACGACTACCTGGCCAAGCGTGACGCCGAGTGGATGGGGCGCATCTACACGGCCCTCGGCCTGACCGTGGGCACGGTGGTGCCCGGCATGGATGCCCGCGCCAAGCGCGACGCCTACCATTGCGACGTCACCTACGCGACCAACAACGAGCTGGGCTTCGACTACCTGCGCGACAACATGGCCTTCTCCGCCGAGCAGATCATGCAGCGCGAGCCGGTCTACGCGATCGTCGACGAGGTCGACTCCATCCTGATCGACGAGGCGCGCACGCCGCTGATCATCTCCGGGCCGGCCGCGGACTCCTCGGAGACCTACCACACCATCAACGGCCTGATCCCCGAGCTCAAGCGCCAGGAACGCGAGGAGCCCAAGGACGACGAGCCGCCGCTGACCGACGAGGAGCGCGGCGACTTCACCGTCGACGAGAAGAACAAGCAGGTCTTCCTCACCGAGCAGGGCTTCGACAAGGCAGAGCAGTTGCTGGTCCAGGCCGGGCTGCTCGAGGAAGGCGAGTCGCTCTACGACTCGCACAACATCATGCTGCTCTCGCACCTGACCGCGGCCCTGCGGGCGCACGCGATCTACAAGCGCAACGTCGACTACATCGTCAAGGGCGACGACGTGATCATCGTCGACGAGTTCACCGGGCGCACGCTCGCCGGGCGACGCTGGTCGGAAGGCCTGCACCAGGCCGTGGAGGCCAAGGAGGGCGTCTCGATCAAGCCCGAGAACCAGACGCTCGCTTCGATCACCTTCCAGAACTACTTCCGCCTCTACCCGAAGCTTGCCGGCATGACCGGCACGGCGATTACCGAGGCGCGCGAGCTGGGCGAGATCTACGGGCTGGACGTGATCCAGATCCCGACCAACCGTCCCGTCCAGCGTATCGACCATGGCGATCTCGTCTTCCTCACCGCCGAGGAGAAGTACGACGCCATCGCCAAGGACGTGCAGGCGGCCCGTGATCGCGGCCAGCCCACCCTGGTGGGCACCGCCTCCATCGACGCCTCGGAGATCGTCTCGGACCGCCTGAAGAAGGCCGGCATTCCGCACAACGTCCTCAATGCCAAGAACCACATGAGCGAGGCGGAGATCATCGCCGAGGCTGGTCGGCCCGGGGCGGTGACCATCGCCACCAACATGGCCGGCCGGGGTACCGACATCGTGCTGGGCGGCAACCTCGAGCAGGAACTGCACGAGCTCGGCCACGAGGCGACCGAGGAAGAAAAGCAGCGCGTGCGCAAGGAGTGGGAGCAGCGTCACGAGCAGGTGCTGGAGGCCGGCGGCCTGCACGTGGTCGGTACCGAACGCCACGAGTCGCGCCGGATCGACAACCAGCTGCGCGGGCGGGCCGGCCGCCAGGGCGACCCGGGTTCGACCCGCTTCTTCCTCTCGCTCGAGGACAACCTCATGCGGGTATTCGCCTCGGATCGCGTCTCCGGCCTGATGAAGAAGCTGGGCATGAAACCCGGCGAGGCGATCGAGCATCCCTGGGTCTCGCGGGCGATCGAGAACGCCCAGCGCAAGGTCGAAGGACACAACTTCGAGATGCGCAAGCACCTGCTCGACTACGACAACGTCGCCAACGAGCAGCGCAAGGTCATCTACGAGCAGCGCCGCGCGGTCATGGCGACCACCGACACCCGCCCGATCATCGAGTCGATGCGCCGCGAGGTGCTCGGCGAGCGTTTCCGTCGCTTCGTGCCCTTCGGCGCGCTCGAGGAGATGTGGGACATCGAGGGACTGACCGCGCACCTGAAGGAGGATTTCGGCCTCGACCTGCCGATCCAGAAGTGGCTCGACGAGGACGACGACCTCCACGACGAGACACTGCTCGACAAGATCATCGAGACCGCCGAGCGCCACTACCAGGCCAAGGAGACACTGATCGGCGCGGACAACCTGCGCCAGTTCGAGAAGGGCGTGCTGCTGCAGGTGCTCGACGCGCAGTGGAAGGATCACCTCGCGGCGATGGACTACCTCCGCCAGAGCATCGGCCTGCGCGGCTACGCGCAGAAGAACCCGACGCAGGAGTACAAGCGCGAGGCCTTCGAGATGTTCGGCCGGATGATCGACGACATGAACTTCGAGATCGTCCGTACCCTGACGCGCCTGCAGGTGGCCGCGCCCGAAGGCATGGAGCAGGAAGAGATCAGCTCGATGCTCGACGAACTGGTCGACAATCCCAAGGTCGATCCGAGCCAGCTGCGTACCCGCCACGAGTCGGTTTCCACGTTCGACGAGGCGTCTCCCGAGGAGCCGGCGCGTCGACCCGCCGAGGGCGGCGGCGAAGCCCCTGCCCGGCCGGCCCGGCGAGAGGCTCCCAAGGTGGGGCGGAACGACCCCTGCCCCTGCGGCTCGGGCAAGAAGTACAAGCACTGCTGCGGGAAGCTCTGATCGACGCGCGCCGAGCGGCAGTCGAGGGATGTAACCAGGAGACAAGGAAATGAAACGTCTGATCCTCGCCGTGATCGTCCTGCTGGCTGCCGTGGTGGCCGCGGCACCAATCGCCACCGGCTACCTGATGGAAGACACGCTGGCCGGGGCGGGGAAATTCCCCGGCACCCGTGACGCGCTCGGGCTGGAGGTCACCGACTACCAGCGCGGCTATCTCGAGTCGCGGGCGTCCTCGGAACTCGTCCTGCGACTGCCCGAGGAAGAGCCGATGCGGCTGAAGCTCGAGCACCGCATCGACCAGCTGCCCGGCATCGACGGCCGCTACGCCACGGTGCACACCCGCTGGGAGCCGACGGACGAGCGGATGCGCAAGCAGCTCGCCGAGGTGTTCGGTGACGATGTGCCCTTCGAGCTGACGACGGTGCTCTACATGAACGGGGCCAGCCATTCGACCGGGCGCATCCCGGCCGTCGACCGGGACGGCGTCACCTTCACCGGGGCCGACGTGGTGCTCGATACCCATGCCGACGGTCGCTTCGACTACCGGATCGACAGCGAGCGGCTCGCCGTGGACGACCGCGTCGAGGGTCTCTCTGCCGGCACCGCCGCGACGGCCGAAGGGCTGCGTCTCGTCGCCTCCGGCCGGGTGGCCGACGACGGCTTCGTCTGGGACAGCGACGCACGCATGGAGATGAGTCGCCTGGACGTCCGTGAACCCGACGGCGGCGGTCGCATCGAGGACCTGGTCGTCCGCATGGATTCCGCCCGTGACGAGGATCTATGGGGCTTTTCCGTCGGCTATGAGGTGGGCAGGGCATCCATCGACGGCGAGAAGCTCCGCGACGCCGAGCTGCGTATCGCCGTGGAGCGCCTGGATGCCGAGGCCGTCCGCCGCATGGTCGATCGCGTCGAGGATCTCCAGGAGCTGGCCGCGCGGGGCGTCGACATCGAGGAGGCGGTCGGCGAGGCGATGATGGAGGAACTGCCGGCGATGATCGCCAGGGGGCCTCGCATCGCGATCGAATCGCTCAAGGGCACCACGGTCGAGGGCCTTACCGACATGTCGCTGGCGGCAACCCTGCCGGCGGACCTGGTCCAGGGCGAGCCCAACCCGATGATGTGGATGGCGATGCTCAGCGCCCTCGTGGTCGAAGGCAGCGTGGAGATGCCGCTGGCCCTGCTGGAGAAGCAGGGCAGCATGGTCGGGCAGGGCGTCTCGATGCAGAAGCAGCTCGAGCCGCTGGTTTCGCAGGGCTGGGTCGAGGTCGAGGATGGTGTCGTGAGCACCACGCTCGACTATCGGCAGGGCAATCTCAAGCTCAACAGCACGTCCGCCAACCAGCTGCTGAACTCGGCGTTCGGCGGCTGATCCACAGCACAGGAGAGATCGAGGCATGAGCGTTGGACTGAGCGCCCCGGCTGCCGGGGCGCTGCATCCGATCCCCGGCATCCGCATCGGCATCGCCCAGGCCGGCGTGCGCAAGGCGGATCGTGACGACCTGGCGGTGATGCTGCTGCCGGAGGGCGCGACCATGGCCGGCGTGTTCACGCAGAACCGCTACTGCGCCGCCCCAGTGGTGATGTGCCGCGAACGCCGCGACAGCGACGTCGCCCCCCGCGCGCTGGTGATCAATACGGGCAATGCCAACGCCGGCACCGGCGCGGACGGCATGGCGCGCGCCGAGGCGGTCTGCCACGCGCTCGCCCATCGTATGGGTTGCGATGACCGGGCCGTCTGGCCCTTCTCCACCGGCGTGATCATGGAGACCCTGCCCTCGGAGAAGATCATCGCCGCGCTGCCGCAAGCGGTGGCCGAGGCGGTCGAGGACAACTGGCTGCGCGCCGCCTCGGCGATCATGACCACCGACACCATTCCCAAGGGTCGTTCGCTGACCCGCCTGATCGGCGGGGCCTCGGTGACCATCACCGGGATCGCCAAGGGCTCCGGGATGATCCATCCCAACATGGCCACCATGCTCGGCTACATGGGGCTCGACGCACGTGTGCCCAAGCCGGTGCTGCAGGCCATGCTCGACGAGGTGACCGAGGAGAGCTTCAACCGGGTGACCGTCGACGGCGATACCTCGACCAACGATGCCTTCATGCTGATCGCCAACGGCCGGGAAGGCAGCCTCGAGGTGGCGAGCACGGACGATCCGAGCTACGCCCCCCTGCGCGACGCGGTCGCCGAGGTGGCGGTCTTCCTCGCCCAGGCGCTGGCGCGAGACGGCGAAGGGGCGACCAAGTTCGTCACCATCGAGGTCAGCGGCGGACGCGACCGGGCCGAGTGCCGCCTGGTGGGCAAGGCGATCGCGCACAGCCCGCTGGTCAAGACCGCCCTGTTCGCCTCGGACCCGAATCTCGGGCGCATCCTCGCCGCCGTGGGATACGCGGGCATCGACGATCTCGACGTGGGCAACGTCAGCCTGTGGCTGGGCGACGTGCGCGTGGTGGTCGACGGCGGGCGCGATCCGGACTACCTCGAGGCCGAGGCGGCGGCCGTGATGGCCGAGCCGGAGATCACCATCCGCGTCGATCTCGGTCGCGGCCCGGCGGTGGACCAGGTCTGGACCTGCGACTTCTCCTACGACTACGTCAGGATCAACGCCGAGTACCGTTCCTAGCATCGTGGACGAGCATCAGCGGGTCGATATCGTCCTTGGCATCCTGCGCGAGCCGTCCGGGCACGTCTGGGCGGAGGTCCGCCCCGAGGGTGTGCATCTGGCCGGCGCCCTGGCCTTCCCGGGCGGCAAGCGTCGCCACGGCGAGTCACCCCTTGATGCCCTACGGCGCGAACTGGCCGAGGAATGCGACGTCGTTGCCCGGCGTGCCCGCCGGTTGATGGAGATCGGCTGGGATTATCCCGACCGTCACCTCCGCCTGATAGCCTACGAGGTGACCCGCTGGGAGGGCGAGCCCCGGGGGCGGGAGGGCCAGTCGCTCGTCCGTCGCCTGCTGGACCGGGCCACGCGCCCCGAGTGGCTGGCCGCGATGCCCCGGGCCAACCGGGGACTGGTCAATGCTCTCGTGCTGCCTCGCTGCATGGCCATCACGCGGCCGGCCCGCCCGGGTGACACGGCGCGGCGATGGATGGAGCGTGTGGCGGCGGCGCTTGGCGGGCTTCCGGCCTCGCTGGTCGTCAACCTGCGCCCGGGAGAGAATCTCTCGCTGTCGGCAGGGGAGTGGCGAGAGCTCGCCGAGTCCGTGTCACGCGCCGGACACTGGCCGATCGTGAACCCGTCGGGCGAGGCGGCATTGCCCGCCGGGTTGCCTGACGGGGCCGGCGTGCACCTGAACCACGTCCGACTGACGAGCGCGACTGCGGCGACGGTCGCGTCATGGCAGCAGGAGGGGCGGCCGGTGAGCGCGGCCGTCCATGACCACGCGACGCTGGCGCGGACCAACGATCTCGGCGTGGACCTGGCGACCATCTCGCCGGTGCAGCCGACGGCCAGCCATCCGGGCGCCGTCGGCATCGGCTGGAGCGCCTTCGCCGAGCTGGCGGCCGGGGCCGCCATGCCGGTGTTCGCGCTGGGTGGGCTCACCACCGGCGATCTGCCGCGTGCCTGGCGCCGCGGCGGGCATGGCATCGCCTCGATCTCGGCGTTCTGGTAGGCATGGCGCCAACCGTCATCCCGGGGGGGGGAAGACAATGAAGATGAAACAGGCGAAATGGCTGGTGGCGACGCTGCTCGTCCTCGGGGTGCTGAGCTACCTGTGGGGGCGGGCGCCGTCGAAGCTGTCGATCGACTCGCCGACCGAGGGGCCGCTGACCGAGGTCGAGCTGCCCGCCGAATGCGAGGTGAAGGGGGAGGGCTGCCTGGTGCCGATCGACGGGCTGGGCGAGTTCCGCGTCACCATGCCCGAGACGGTGGTCCCGCTCGAGCGGTTCGCCTTCGAGGTCGAGCCTCGGGGCGAGGCGGCCCGGTCGGTCGGCGAGATCCGGGTCGATTTCGAGATGGTGGACATGGACATGGGCATCAACGCCTATCGGCTCGAGCGGCTGGCGGACGACAGCTACCGGCAGGACATCATCCTGCCCGTCTGCACCACCAGCCGTACCGACTGGGTCGCCAACCTGACCATCCGCAGCACGAAAGGCGGCTTTTTGATCCGCCTGCCGTTCAACGTCGACCGTTCCCGGCCCTGAGCCGCCGGTCGCGGAGTCCGTCCAGGCCGGAAGGTCAGTCGTGCGGGCCGGTGCGGCGCAACAGGACGTAGACTGCACCGGCGCCACCGTCATGCGGCGGGGCGGAGCAGAAGGCCACCACGTCGTCGCGCTGGGGAAGCCAGCGATTGAGCATGGACTTGAGCACGGGGCGCTGGTCGGCGGAGCGATAGCCCTTGCCGTGCACGATGCGCACGCAGCGCCGGCGTTCGCCGCGTTCCAGCCGGATGAAGGCCGAGACCGCGGCCCGGGCTCCCTCGACCGTCATGCCATGGAGGTCGAGGGAGGCGGACACGCTGTAGCCGCCTCGCTTGAGCTTGCGGAGAATGGTCTTCTGCACGCCGGGACGCAGGTACTGCATCTGCTCCCCCTGGTCCGGTGCTTCGGCCTGGTCGCTGAAGCCCGGGTCGTCGACGAGCTCGTCGAAGCCCGGGTCGCGGCGCGGCCGGGCGCTGGGACGCGGTCGCTCGGGTTCGACCCGGTTGTCCTCGACCGGGTCGACCGAACCCACGGCGTCCAGGAACAGGGCGCGGTCGTCGGGATCGATGCGGGATTCGGCACTCATGCGCGCATCATATCCCGAGCTCCGGGGGAGACGCCACGCGCGGATCACCTCGGACTCCGCCGGGCTGAATTGTCGCGTCCCAGACGGTATCCTCTGTGTGCCGGTCGTCCGGCACCTTACCTACAATCAACGTGAAACGATCCATGCACATCCTGCTGAGCAACGATGACGGTTACCTCTCCCCGGGGCTGAACATCCTGGCCGAACGCCTGTCGCGATTTGCAACCGTCACCATCGTCGCCCCGGACCGGGACCGCAGCGGCGCGTCCAACAGCCTGACGCTCTCGCGCCCCCTGCGGCCCCGGCAGCTCGAGGAACGACTCTGGGTCATCGACGGCACGCCCTCGGACTGCGTGCACCTGGGGATCAAGGGGCTGCTTCCGGAAATGCCCGACCTGGTCGTCTCCGGCATCAATCACGGAGCCAACCTGGGCGATGACGTGCTCTACTCCGGCACGGTGGCCGCGGCCAGCGAGGGCCGGGCGCTGGGGCTTCCGGCGATCGCCGTTTCCAGCCAGTCCTTCTCGCCCGAGCACCTGGATTCCGCGGCACACTGGGTCGAATGGCTGATCCACCGCTTCGACGACCACCCGATCCCCGCCTACACGCTGCTCAACGTCAACGTGCCGGATCAGCCGCTCGAACAGATCCACGGCATCCGTCCCACCCGCCTCGGTCGGCGTCACCCCTCCGGGCAACTGGTGCGGGAGATCGATCCGCGGGGGCGGGAGGTCGTCTGGATCGGTGCGGCCGGCGAGGCGGAGGATGCCGGCGAGGGGACCGATTTCCAGGCACTGGACGAGGGTTGGGTCTCGGTGACCCCGATCCATTTCGACATGACGCGCCACGAGGCCATGCCGGCCCTCGAGCAATGGCTGGCCTGAGGAAGTCCTGTTGATCCAGCGTGACTACCAGTGGGCGCGCCGCGCCATGCTCGACCGGCTCGAGGCGCAGGGGATCCGGAACCGGTCCGTTCTCGACGCCGTCGAGTCGGTGCCGCGCGAGGTCTTCGTCGACGAGGTCCAGAGCGTGCGCGCCTACGAGGACTGCTCCCTGCCGATCGGGCAGGGACAGACCCTCTCCCAGCCGTACATCGTCGCCCGCATGACCGAGCTGGTAATGCGGGGGGAGGGCCGGCTCGACCGGGTGCTCGAAGTGGGTACCGGGTCGGGTTACCAGGCCGCCGTGCTGGCACGGCTCTGCCAGACGGTCTTTACCGTCGAGCGTATCGGCGTCTTCGTCGAACAGGCGCGCCATCGCCATCGCCGGCTGGGCATGCTCAACATCCGCTACATGCATCGCGACGGGTTCAAGGGCTGGCCCTCGCAGGCGCCCTACGACGGTATCGTCGTCACCGCTGCACCGGATGCGGTGCCGGACGAGCTCAAGGAGCAGCTCGCCATCGGCGGACGGATGGTGATCCCGGTCGGTGCCCGGGACGGTGGTCAGAAGCTCACGGTGATCACCCGTCTCGCGCCGAACGAGTACCAGACCCGCTGGTACGACATGGTGACCTTCGTCCCGCTGCTGCCCGGAGAACTGGTATGAAAGTGTTCGGCCCGCTGTACGACCGGGTCCTGGCCTGGTCGGCCCACCGTCGTGGCCCTGCCGTGCTGGGCGGGCTGAGTTTCGCCGAGTCCTCCTTCTTTCCCATTCCCCCCGACGTCATGCTGATGCCCATGGCGCTGGCCCGACCGCGCTGCTGGTGGTGGTTCGCCCTGATCGCGACGGTCGGCAGCGTTCTGGGCGGTCTGCTGGGCTACCTGATCGGTGTCTGGGCCATCGAGGCGATCATGCCCTGGCTGGAATCCTCGAAGTATGCCGCGGCCTTCGAACAGGCGCGCGAGTGGTTCTCCCGCTGGGGATTCTGGGCCGTCCTGGTGGCGGGCTTCTCGCCCATCCCCTACAAGGTCTTCACCATCGCCGCCGGGGCGATGACCATGAATCCGCTGGGGTTCGTGCTCGCCTCCTTCGTGGGGCGGGGCGCCCGGTTCTTCCTGGTTTCCGGACTGGTCGCCTGGGCCGGTCCCCGCATCGCGCCGCGGATGCGCCAGTACATAGAATGGCTGGGCTGGTTGTTCGTGCTGTTGTTGGTGGCTGCCATACTCGTCTGGCAGTTGCACTAGATCTCGCGGGGGGAGAGCCGTTTGAAATCGCGCCCCACAGCCTGTCGTCTCGGATCGCTCCTGCCGGCGGTTGTCTTCGTGCTGCTGCTGGCCGGTTGTGCGAGCTCGACCGACTACCGAAGCTGGGAGCGCGGCACGCCCGTCTATTACGTCAAGGGGGGCGACACCCTCTATTCCATCGCGGTGGCGAACAGCCTGGACTGGCGCACCCTGGCGAAATGGAACGGCATCTCCGATCCGCGCCACCTCCGGATCGGACAGAAACTTCGCCTCTCCCCGCCGGATGGCGGCCGGGCCTCGAAACCGTCGGCCACGGCCTCGTCGAGTCACGCCACGCCGGTGAAGGCACGCGCCGCCTCAGGCGGGAAGAAGGATGCCTCGACTCCGTCCCACGGTGGGTCGGATTCGTCCCCGGTACGCTGGGCGTGGCCGCTGGACGGACGGGTCCTGCATCGGTTCAGCGAGGGGGCGCCGGCGCAGAAGGGCGTGATCATCGCCGCGGCGGTCGGCCGGCCGGTGAGGGCCGCGGCGGAGGGCCGGGTGGTCTATTCGGGAGACGGGCTTCCCGGCTACGGCAACCTCGTGATCGTCAAGCACGACGACGAATGGCTGTCTGCCTATGCCTACAACCAGAGCCTGCTGGTCAGCGAGGGGGACGGAGTCGAGAGCGGTCAGACGATCGCCCGGGTCGGACCCCGCGACCATCGCAAGCCGGACCAGGGCGGCCACCTGCTGTTCCAGATTCGCCGCCGGGGCACGCCCGTGGACCCCGAGCGACACCTGCCCTGATCCGCTCGCGTGGCTTCCGAGCCCGTTTTCTTCTTCCGTCCTCGATCCGTTTCCCGCCCCGACCGTTCCCTGATAGCCACTGCAGGAGCCGTAAACTTCTGCGGGGCGGCGATGTCACATCCCGTGGCAGCGTGGGAATCCAACATGTGTACAGATAATGTACAACTTTAGTCATACCGTGACCCATGAAAATCGTTAGGTGCCTAAATCAGGAGCTTCTGTTGTTCTGTTTTGATTAAATCGAAGCTGTCATGTTGTGTTATTCGACTTTTTAGGTATTGATCGGGCCATATCACTGTGCAAAGGTTGTACACCTAGATCGTTCGGCAATATCGCAATCGGAGCGAAGGAGGCGACCATGGCACACGTAATGACCAACGCCGGGATGCATCAGGCCGGCCCCGTGAAGATCGACGGGGCGGCGGACGAACAGGATGCGCTGGGGTCGGGCCTTCGCGAACCCAAGCGCGAGGCCGAGCCGGAATCCGCGGAATTTGCACGGACCTTCAACGTCGACGACTCCGAGTCGCCCGACCCGGTGCGTCTGTATCTGAAGGATGTGGAGACCGAGCGCCTGCTCACCCCGGCCGAAGAGGTGGACTTCGCCCGCCGGGCCCAGGCCGGAGAGGAGTGGGCGCGTCAGAAGATGATCGTCTGCAACCTCCGGCTGGTGATCAAGCTGGCCCGTCGCTACATCAACCGCGGGCTCGACCTGCTCGACCTGATCGAGGAGGGCAATCTCGGGCTCATGCGGGCGGTCGAGAAGTTCGACCCGGAGCGCGGGTTCCGTTTCTCGACCTACGCGACCTGGTGGATTCGGCAGACCATCGAGCGCGCCCTGATGAACCAGTCGCGGACGGTGCGTCTGCCCGTGCACGTGGTCAAGGAGGTGCATTCCTACAATCGGGCCGCCCGGCGGATCGCTCAGCACCAGAATGGTGACGTCAAGCCGGAGCAGATCGCCGAGCATCTGGACAAGCCGGTCAAGGATGTCCTGAAGGTGATGTCTTACAACGAGCGCGAGTCGTCGTTCGACAGCCCGTTGAAGGGAGATGGCGAGTTCTCCTTGCTTGACATGGTACCTGACGAAAATGGTGCACTTCCCGAGGACGAGCTGCAGGACGACGGCGTGTTGCAGCTTCTCGACCGGCTGATCGACAAGCTCGACGGCAAGCAACGCGAAGTCCTGATGCGTCGCTATGGCCTGCGTGGCCACGAGCCCGCCACCCTCGAGCAGGTGGGCAGTCTGCTCGGATGCACTCGTGAGCGGGTGCGGCAGATCCAGCTGGAGGCCGTGCGTCGGCTCAAGCAGTACGCCGCCGCCGAAGGGGTGACGGCCGACGTGATCTTCAGCGAATAGAGACCGGGAGGGGACGGGCGCTTCGTTCCCTTTCCCTGATCAAGACCTTCCCGATTGACTGCGTGAGTCGTGACTCCCGCCCTCGGCAACCCGCCGGGGGCGGTTTTTTTGCTGCCGAAAACTGGCGATGCTAATAGTTGGACGGAGCCAGCAGCGGTGGCAAACTGTTAAAACGTGTCGCGTCGGCAGACGGGACTGTCCTGGTTTCTTCACGGAAAGGGTCGACATCCGATGGCCGATCAAGAACTTGCATTCGACATTTGCGCCGAGGACCGGGTCCCCGTGCTGCTTCACCGGGTGGATCAGCTGTGGCGTCAACTGATGGACAGCGAGCTGGCGCATCATGGCCTGAGCCAGGCAAAGTGGCGCACGCTGGCGATCCTGTCGCTGTACCCGGACGGACTGATCCAGTCCGAACTGGCGGAGGAGCTGGGTATCGAGGGGCCGTCACTGGTGGCGATGGTCGATCGCCTGTCTCGAGATGAATGGGTCGAGAGGGTCCAGTGCGGATCGGACCGGCGCTGCAAGATCATTCGGCTGAGCGAGCGGGCGCTGCCGCTGATCGACGAGATTCGGCAGAGCGCGGAAAAGCTCTATGCCCGCACCTTTGCCGAACTGGAGGTCCCGGGGGTGGACATCCCCGATATCGAGCGATATTTCATCGCCCTGCGCGATCGTCTCTACGAGAATCTTCCGGAAAAAAAGCGTCAGCAGCGCCGCCGCAACCTGGCCCGTGCGGCGGAGCAGGACTGACAGGGGCGCCGCCGTCGGGAAGGCGTCCGAGCCCCCGAACCTCCCGCTCTACTTCCCGGTCGAGGCCTGCTCGGCACGCTTCATCAGGAACTCCGCGAGCAGAGCGACCGGGCGGCCCGTCGCGCCCTTGGCCTCTCCGACTTTCCAGGCCGTTCCCGCGATATCGAGGTGGGCCCAGTCGTAGTCACGGGTGAAGCGCGAGAGGAATGCCGCGGCGGTGATGGTGCCGCCCTCGCGCCCGCCGATGTTGGCCATGTCGGCGAAATTGCTCTTGAGCTGATCCTGGTAATCGTCCCACAGGGGAAGCTGCCAGACCCGATCGTTCGCCTTCTCTCCGGCTTCGATCAGTTCGTTGGCCAGTGCCTCCTTGTTGCTCAGCAGGGCGCTGGGCACCCGGCCGAGGGCGATGATGCAGGCCCCGGTGAGCGTGGCCAGATCGATCACCGCCTGGGGCCTGTAGCGACCGGCATATGTCAGGGCATCGCAGAGGATCAGGCGGCCCTCCGCGTCCGTGTTCAGCACCTCGATGGTCTGACCGG
Organism: Guyparkeria sp.; assembly: GCA_041690375.1. Taxonomy (GTDB): domain Bacteria; phylum Pseudomonadota; class Gammaproteobacteria; order Halothiobacillales; family Halothiobacillaceae; genus Guyparkeria. Next base: position 40,095 of record JAWLHL010000012.1, read on the forward strand.
ACATGCTGCGGATCACGTCGCCGGGCTTCAGCGCGTTGCCGCCGGGCATGTTCTCCACCGTCGGCACCAGCGCCACCACGTTGATCGGCAGCTGCATCTCCGCCACCGCCGACATCACCCCGATGGTGGCGGCCGCGCCGCCCATGTCGAACTTCATCTGGTCCATGTCCGGGCCGGGCTTCAGCGAGATGCCCCCGGAATCGAAGGTGACTCCCTTGCCGACCAGCACGATGGGCGGGGTGTCGGCATCGGCACCCATGTGTTCCATCACGACCATCTTGGGCGCTTCGTTGCTGCCCTTGGCCACGGCGAGCAGGGCATTCATGCCCAGCGCTTCCATGCGCGAGGCGTCAAGCACCTCGACCTGCAGGTTGACGTGCGTCTCCGTCATCTTGCGCGCGTAATCGGCCAGGGTGGTCGGCGTGAGCAGGTTGCCGGGCCGGTTGGCCAGGTTCTTCGCGATGCGCACGCCGTTGCTGATCGCCGTGGCCTCGCGCACGTGGCGTTCGGCCTCCATCAGGTCCTTGCGGGTGGAGAGGATGAAGGTGACCTTGCGCAAGGGGCGGCGCGGCCCGAGCTCCTTGTCGGTCTTGAGCTCGTCGAAACGGTAGAGGCTGTCCTCGATCGAGATGATGCTCTGACGGAGGACCTGCTCGAGCGAACAGCCGCGGACACCGATCTCGGTCAGGTGGCTGACGCACTCGGAGGTGCCCCGGTGATGCAGCGCCTCGACGGCGGCGCGCGTGGCCTTGACCAGTCCTCGGCTGTCGAGCTCGCGCTCCTTGCCCAGGCCCACGAGCAGCACGCGGTCAGCCTGGATGTTCGGCACCCCGTGCAGCAGCAGGGTGTCGCCGATCTCGCCGTCCATGTCGCCCCGTCGCGTCACCGATGTCAGAAAGCCCTCACTGGCCTGGTCGATGATTTCCGCCGCCGGCGTCAGCCGCCGTGACTCGAACACGCCGACGATCAGGCAGGCGGTTCGCTGTTTTTCCGGGGCGCCACTCTTAACGGAGAATTCGAGCACGGGAGACACTCCTTGGGGTTTGTTCGCGTCACTGATGGCGGACGGGTCCGTTTCGAGGCCGCGGCCGTCCGCCGATATCCGGCAGCGTCAGTCTAGCAAAAAGCGGGCGGGCCGCCGGCGTGCTTCCGAATCCGGTGAAAGCGCTGGTAGCATTCGATCATCCCTACAGACAAGCACACAGCAGCCGAGGCGCCGCCATGAAAGACGATCACGACCGAAAGCCGGACGGTCCGGAAGAAGAGGAATTCGAGCCGGGTATCGGTGATCCCTACCGGTTCGAGGCGCCAACGCGTCAGCCGGGATTCGCCCGTGCCTCCAAGTACCTGCTGATCGTCGGCGCCATCATGTCGGCCGTCGGCGTGGTTGCCGGTCTCGGTCCCATGGTCTTCGGCGCCTCCGAGGAGAAGCTGCAGTTCATGAACCTGCTGATGCTCGCCCCGGCTGGCGTGATCCTGATGTTCGCCGGCATCACCGGCTGGGTAATCGCCGGGGGGCGCTAGGGAAGGTCTGCGCGAATAGCCAATGCCTCTGGCTTACCGGCTTGTTCGTCATCAAGGCGCCGATTCGAAGCCGGGCTCATTGCCCGGCGAGAATCGGCAACACCGAGGACGGGCAAGCCGGTAAGCCCCTTCGGGCGGGCCGCCAGGCGCCCATCTGCGGTGTTGCAGCGCTTGCCAATGGCGACGGCCATTGGGCGGCGCACTGCGCCTTGCATCTGGACGCCTGGCGGCCCGCAGAGGCCGCTGGCTATTCGCGCAGACCTTCCCTAGCGATTTCCTGATCGGATGCCTGCGTCGTCGTTGCCATCGGCAGCGTGCAGACACAAAAAAATCCCGGGCTGTGCCCGGGATTTTCTTTTGTCGACCAGTCTGACTGGTGAGGTTACGAGGCGCGCGGAACGCGGACGTCCTCGACCAGTTCCTGGATCTCGTGCGGCGGCGGAGTAGTCATCTTCGCGACGATGATCGCCACGATGAAGTTGATCGCCGCGCCGATGGCACCGAACGAGGTCGGGTTGATGCCGAACAGCCAGTTGTCGGCGTTGTCCGGCAGCATGTTGGTGCCCGGGATGAAGAACCAGCCCTTGTACCAGAAGATGTAAAGCAGCGTGACGATCAGGCCGGCCAGCATGCCCGCGATCGCGCCCTGCTTGTTCATGCGCTTGGAGAAGATCCCCATCATCAGCACCGGGAACAGGGAGCTTGCGGCCAGACCGAAGGCCAGTGCCACAACCTGGGCGGCGAAGCCCGGCGGGTTGAGGCCCAGGTAGCCGGCGATGATGATCGCCACGGTCATCGAGATCCGACCGGCCATCAGCTCGTTCTTCTCGGAGATGTTCGGCATGAACACGCCCTTGAGAAGATCGTGCGAGATGGCCGACGAGATCGCCAGCAGCAGGCCGGCGGCGGTCGACAACGCGGCGGCGATACCACCGGCGGCGATCAGCGCGATGACCCAGTTGGGCAGGTTGGCGATTTCCGGGTTGGCCAGAACCATGATGTCCCGGTCGACGGTCAGCTCGCTGCCCTGCCAGCCGTACTCTTCCTCGGCCATGGCCGCGAATTCTTCATTGTTGTCGTTGTAGTACTGGATGCGGCCGTCGCCGTTCTTGTCCTCGAACTCGAGCAGACCGGTGGTCTCCCAGCTCTTCATCCAGGCAGGACGATCCTCGTAGACCAGGTTGCCGTCCGCGGCCCCGATCTGATCGGTGTCCTGCACGGTCTTCAGGGTGTTCCACATCGCCATGGCGCCGACGGCCGGGGCGGTAGTGTAGAGGATCGCGATGAACAGCAGGGTCCAGCCGGCAGACTTCCGGGCGTCACGGACACGCGGGACGGTGAAGAAGCGCACCAATACGTGCGGCAGACCGGCGGTACCGATCATCAGTGCCAGCGTCAGCAGGAAGGTGTTCATCAGGTCCGGGGTGGCCGTGTACTCGGCAAAGCCAAGGTCGACCAGGACCATGTCCAGCTTCTGCAGCAGGTACTGGTTCGAGCCGTCGGTCAGCTCGGCACCGGTGCCCGTCTGCGGCAGGAAGTGGCCGGTCAGCTGCAGGGAGATGAAGATCGCCGGCACGGTGTAGGCGAAGATCATGATCACGTACTGCGCGATCTGCGTGTAGGTGATGCCCTTCATGCCGCCGAGCACCGCGTAGACGAACACGATGCCCATGCCCGCGAACAGGCCGACCTCGACCGAGGTCTCGAGGAAACGCGAGAACGCCACGCCGACACCCTTCATCTGGCCGATGACGTAGGTCAGGGAGATGACCAGCAGGGCGATGACGGCAATGACGCGCGCGCCTTGGGAGTAGAAGCGGTCACCAATGAATTCCGGCACCGTGAACTTGCCGAACTTGCGCAGGTACGGTGCGAGCAGCATTGCCAGCAGCACGTAACCGCCGGTCCAGCCCATCAGGTAGGCAGAGGCCGAGTAGCCGTTGAAGGCGATCAGGCCAGCCATCGAGATGAACGATGCGGCGGACATCCAGTCGGCGGCAGTTGCCATGCCGTTGAGGACGGGGTTGATCCCCTTGCCGGCGACGTAGAACTCGCTGGTGGTGCCCGCTCGGGCGACGATCGCGAGGACGAAGTAAAGCAAGAAGGTGGCGCCGACCACCAGGTAAATCAGGGTCTGAAGTTCCATGTATCTTGGGCTCCTGCGTTATCAGTCTTCGGCGACGCCGAATTTCTTGTCGATGGCGTTCATGCGCCAGGCGTAGAAGAAGATCAGCACCACGAAGGTGAAGATCGAGCCTTGCTGCGCGAACCAGAAGCCCAGCGGGTAACCGCCCAGCGAGATCTGGTTGAGCGTATCGACCAGCAGGATGCCGAACACGTAGGACACCAGGAACCAGACGACCAGACAGCCGAACAGTACCTTCAGGTTGGCGCGCCAGTAATCGGCGCGGTTGGAACGTTGCTCCATAAGTGGCTCCTCGAGTTTTCGATTCGGTGGTTTCCGAACGTATTTTGTTCCTTTCTCGACCCGGTTTCGGCCCCGTTGACGGGATCGAACCTTGGCGCAGCGTAAGCCTACTGGAACAGCGGGCCAAATGGGAACCTTTTGCGAGAGAAGATCCGGAACGGACAGGCTTCAGAGCTGGTAGGCGATCGCCAGGTGCTGCTGGAGCTTGCGGGCGATGCGGAACGCCTCCTTGAGCAGGCGCTGGGTCAGGCCGTCGAGCGCATCGGGATCGATGAGGTTGTCCGGGCTCTCGCCACGGGCGATCTGTTCGTGCTGGTGCCGCAGGCGCAGGCGCTGGATGAAGTCGTAGGCGGCCTTGAGGTCCTCGGCGGGCAGGGCGCGCTCGGGTACCAGCGCCAGGCGCTGGTCGGTCCGCGTGACTGCCGCACCCTGTGCCAGAGCCTCGATGCGGGCGGCATCCACGAACGGGGTGGCGCCGTCGGTCTTGATGTCGATGCCGCGCTGGCCCGCCCGCGATCGGGTGCGGAAGCCGCCGAACAGGGTCAGGGGCGGCTGCAGTCGCAGGGCGTTGGCAGCCAGCTGCCGCCGGAAGCGGCTGTTCTTCCTCGCCGGCTCCCGCCAGGCCGCGGCCCATTGGTCGAACAGCGACTCGTCGCCGGCCAGGCCGCGGGCGTCGAAGAAGATGGTGGCGTTGAGCAGGTGTTCAGGCGTGCCCTGGTCGATCCAGCCGCGGAAGCGTTTCGACCATTCGTCCATCGACAGGCACAGGTCGGGGTTGCCGGCCATGATGTTGCCCGGGCACAGCGGGTAGCCCAGCTCGTCGAGGGCCTCGTTGATGCGACGGGCCAGCGGCAGCAGGTGGCGGCGTGCCCGGTCGGGGTCGCTCGCGCCGTCGAACACCAGGCCGTTGTCCTGGTCGGTCGCCAGCGTCTGCTCGGATCGCGCCTCGCTGCCGAAGGTGAGCCAGCACCAGCGCAGGTCGTCGGGCAGGGGAGCGTCCTCGAAGGTCAGCGTGATCACGCGGTGGGCTATGGCGTCGTTGATGCCGCTGACGATCCGGCTGATCGGCGCGAAGCCCGATCCCGAATCGAGTAGCGCGCCGACGATGGCCGGCACTTCCTGCCGGATGGCGGCCAGCGCGTCGATGCCGTCGGCCTGCCGGATGCGCTGGTGCATCAGGCCGGGCGTCATCGCGTTGACCCGGTACAGGCTGGTCTCGTCGAGCACGCCCAGCGGCACGTCGGCGTCGCTTTCGGTCACCAGCAGGTGGTGGAAGCCGTGGTCGGCCAGGATCACGGCGGCCTCGAGCAGGGAGGTGTCGGCGTCCACGGTGACCGGCTCGCGGGTGGCGATGTCGCCGAGCCTGGCCTCGGGGTTTCTCGCCCCCGCAATGCCGCGGAACGCCAGGTCCCGCAGCGTGACGATGCCCCAGCCGCTGTCCAGTTCGACGAGTATCGCCTCGCTCCCGGCCGACTTCAGCCGCTCGGCGGCGTCGACCAGGGGCGTGTTGCCGTCGAGGATCAGCGGGTTGGCTTCCAGCCGCTGGCGGATGGGCGTGGCCGGGTCGAGCATCGCTCCCTGTCCGGTCGTGCCGGGCTCCCGCTCGCTGCCGGCGGCCAGCGGGGGACGACTCAGGAGGTGGCCGATGCGGCGATTGCAGAAATCGGCGAAATCCTCGTTCTCCCGACGGAGGCGATGGAACGCCTCGGCCGGGAGGGCCACGGCCGAGCCGGCCTCGGCCACCACCTGGCGGGTGCCGACGGGGCGGTTCTCCAAAAGCGCGCCCAGCGGGAAGCTGTCGCCGCGCCCCAGTGACCAGACCGGTTCCCCGTCGGAGTCGCCCGCCAGTCCGTCGACGCGACCGGAGAGCAGCACGAAGAACGCATCCGGCGGCCCCATGCCCGGGTCGAGCAGCACCTCGCCGCGCTCGAGCGGGCGGATGTGCGCCTCGGCCATGGTCCTGGCCAGGGTTTCCATGTCGATGCGGTCGAACGGGGCGATCTCGCGCAGGGCGGTCAGCGCCTGCTGCGCGTCGTCCGGAAGGTCGGTCGGAATCGGCTGGTCCATGTTCGCTCCGCGGGTTGTGCCGGCCTATGCTCGGTTGGGATCGATGTCCACAACCATAGCGGAGGATATGTCATGAGGGGAGGCCCAATGCGCGTTGTGCTGCTGTCGCTGTCGCTGGTGACCGCGATCGCCCAGGCCGAGGAACATGCCGATGGCGCCGGCGACGTGGTCACCGTCGATCGCATCGGCATGGGGCTGGCGGCCGACATCGCCGAGGAGGCGGTGGCGGCATGCACTCGCCGGGGGTACTCGGTGACCGCGGTGGTGGTCGACCCATCCGGCGATCCGCAGGTGATGATGCGCGCGACCCATGCCCCGCAGTTCACGCGCCAGATCGCCGCCGACAAGGCCCGGGCGGTCATTCTGGCCGGCATCGATTCCGGCGCCTTTCGCGCCAACCGCGAGGACATCCGCATGGAGATGAACCACGTCGACGGGGTCCTCGTGCTCGACGGTGCGGTGCCGATCGAGTCGGCGGGATCGACCATCGCTGCGCTGGGCGTCAGCGGCGCACCGGGCGGAGACAAGGACGCCGAGTGTGCCCGTGAGGCGCTGGATGCGTTCTTCGATCGCCTGCAGCTGCGCTGACGACCGCGTTGCCCCTCAGTCGTCGATGGGGCAGGGACGACTGCCGCGCTCGATCTGCACGGTGGCGTGGCGGATGTCGAATCGGCGACGGAGTTCCGACTGCAGCTCGTGCAGGAAGGCGTCGCTGTCGGCGGGTGGTTCGGGCATCACCAGGTGAACGCTCAAGGCGGTCTGGCGCGAGGACAGTGCCCATACATGCAGGTGGTGCCGGTCGGTCACGCCCGGACGGCTGTCGAGGAAGCGCCCGACCTCGTCGAGGTCGATCTCGCCCGGCACGCCGTGGAGTACCAGCTGCAGGGAGCGGCGCACGAGGCCGATGGCCGGGACGAGGATCACCAGGCTGACGACGATGCTCAGCAACGGGTCGATGCGGGCAAACCCGGTGAGCAGCACGATCGCGCCGGAGATCGCCACGGCCACCGAGACGGCGGCGTCGGCGGCCATGTGCAGGAAGGCCCCGCGCAGGTTGAGGTCGTGCTTCTGCCCCGAGAGCAGCAGCAAGGCCGTGGCCGTGTTGACCACCACCCCGGCGAGTGCCACGCCGATTACCAGCCAGCCTTCCACGTCCGGGGGGGCGACCAGACGCATGGCTCCTTCCCAGAGGATCCACAGGGAAACCAGTAGCAGCGTAAGACCGTTGACGAGCGCCGCGAGCAGCGTGCTGCTGCCCAGCCCGTAGCTGAACCGGGCGCTGGCCAGCCGGCGGGTCAGCCGGTTGGCGCCCCAGGCCAACACCAGCCCGAGCACATCGCCGAGATTGTGCGCCGCGTCGGCCAGCAGCGCCATGGATTGTCCCAGGATGCCGGCCACGGCCTCGATGACGACGAAGGCGAGATTGAGGACGATGCCTATCCCCAGCGCGCGGCCGGCGGCGTCGGTGGCGTCATGATGGTGGTGGGCGATCATGGATGGACCTTAGCAGGGGCGCGGCCTGCCGGCCGGAGCTTGAAGACGACGGCAGGAAGCTGGAAGAGAGGTGACGTCGCCACCAAAACGAAGCCCCTGTGGGAGATTGCCCTGCAAGCGAAACGCGCCGTCGGCGCGTGTCCCGTCATCGGTTGGCATGGTGGCGGGAGGAAACGGGGACGGCGGCTGGCGCCGCCTTTGCGGGCAAGGCCCGCTCGCACGGGGAGTGCCACCGACGCCCTGTGCGAGCTTGCCTTGCAAGCGAAACGCGCCGTCAGGCGCGTGTCACGACATCGGTTGGCGCCGTGGCCCTTGGAAACGGGGGAGCGAACGCGTCGCCCGACTTCAGTGCAGCAACCCGAACATCTTGCGGCGGTACTGGCGGGTCAGCGGGTGGTCGGCGCCGAGCATCTCGAACAGGTCGATCATGCCGCGTCGCCCGGCCTCGTCGTTGTAGGCGCGGTCACGCAGCATCATCTGGTAGTACTGCTCCAGCGCGCCCTCGATGTCGTTGCGCATGGCGAGCTTGGCGGCCAGCGCCTCGCGGGCCTCGCAATCCTTGGGA
>JAWLHL010000013.1:0-47891 GCA_041690375.1 Guyparkeria sp.
GACGATCGACGCCGCCGCCCTGCGACACAACCTCGGCGTGGCGCGGCGGGCGGCGGGTCCGCGGCGCATCTTCGCCGCGATCAAGGCGGACGGTTACGGGCACGGAATGCAGACGGCGGCCTCCGCTTTCGCGGCCGCCGGGGCCGAAGGGTTCGCGGTCGCAACGCCGGGGGAGGCGCTGGCCCTGCGCGAGGCGGGATTCGACCAGCGCCTGTTGGTATTGCAGGGGGCGCTGGATCCCGACGAAATGGAACTGGCCGTGGAGCGATCCCTGGACCTGGTCTTCCACGACCTGGCACAGATCCGCGATCTCGAGCGCTGGTGCGCACGCCGGGGCCGGGACCTGCCCCGCGGCCGACTCGGCGCCTGGCTGAAGCTGGATACCGGCATGCATCGCGCCGGGCTCATGCCGGCCATGATCGCGGAGGCCCGCGGGCGGCTGGCCGGCTGCCCGGCGGTTGCCGACCGGATCGGACTGATGACGCACTTTGCCCGTGCCGACGAGCCCGACCCGGCGGAGACCCGCGCGCAGATCGAGCGGTTCGCCGAGGCGGCCTCCGGCTGGAGGGGCGAAACCAGTCTCTGCAATTCGGCGGCGCTTCTCGGGCACGATGCCGGTGGGGACTGGGTGCGACCGGGAATCATGCTCTACGGGGGCAATCCCTTCATCTTCGGCCAGGCCGCCGACCGGGACCTGCGAGCCGGCATGCACCTGCGGACCGTACTGGTCGCGGTGCGCGAGGTGCCGCGCGGCGGTTCGATCGGCTACGGCGGGCGGTTCATCGCCCCGGAACGCATGCCGGTCGGCATCGCCGCGGTGGGCTACGGGGACGGCTATCCCCGTCACGCGCCGGATGGCACGCCCATTCGCGTCAACGGCCAGGACACGCAGGTCGTCGGGCGGGTCTCGATGGACATGGTCACCGTCGACCTGCGCGGTATCGAGGCGCGGGTCGGGGACGAGGTCGAGTGCTGGGGCGACGGCCTCTCCATCGACGCCGTGGCCCGTTCCGCGGGGACGATCAGTTATGAACTCATGTGTCGCATGGGCAGCGAACTCCGTGCCGAGGCACGGGTGGTGAACGCCTGAGGCGACCGGTCGGGATCCGCTGAACGAATCAACTCGCGGCGGCATGCGACCATGGGTCGTCGGCGACGGCGCCTCAGGCCCGTTCCTGTCGCTGAACGGCGGCGAGGGTGGCGTCGATCAGACCGCGACGGGCATCGGGAAAGTCCCGCCGCAGGCGGTCCGCGTCGCGTTCGCCTTCGACGATGGCCACGAAAGCATGGGCGGTGGAACCGCGCACTCCCGCGTCTTCCGCGGTTTCGCGCATTTCGTTGATCGCCGCCAGCGCCTCGGGTTCACCCCAGGTCGCCGCCAGGATGAGGGCGGCGACCTGCTCGGCAGCCTGCGCTTCGGCCTCGGCCTCCACGGTGTCGAGCCAGTCCGGGTCGACACTCGCGGCCTCGACCGCTTCGAGCAGGACGCGATCTTCGTCGTCCAGCGCCGATGAATCGACCGGCTGACCGGCGAGACGTCGTTCCAGGGCGTCGGCCAGGGCGGACCACCCGTCTTCGCGATAGTGCTCGATCGCCGAACGGGCATCGTCCGTGGCGTTCGCTCGGCCGTCGATTGCCTTGCAGACGGCACGGATCAGGTCGATGTGGGCGGCGGCGATCTGGCTGGAAACGCGGGTCATCTCGGCTACTCTCTGACATTCGGAAAACGACACAGCTTAAAGGGCGGAATACCACGATGGAATACCGACGACTGGGCAACAGCGGCCTGAAGGTGAGCAGCATCTGCCTGGGAACGATGACCTTCGGCCAGCAGAACAGCGAAGCCGAGGCGCACCAGCAGTTGGATCGCGCCGTGGAGGCCGGGATCAACTTCATCGACACGGCGGAGATGTATCCGGTCCCTCCACGGGCCGAGACCCAGGGTCGGACCGAGTCGTACATCGGCAGCTGGCTGAAGGACCGCCGGCGCGAGGACCTGATCATCGCCAGCAAGGTGACCGGCGCGGGTCGCGCGTCGCTCGACTACCTGCGCGGCGGGCCGCGGATCACGCGCGAGCAGGTCAACCAGGCCGTCGAGGGCAGCTTGCGTCGCTTGCGCACCGATTATATCGACCTCTACCAGATCCACTGGCCGGACCGTTACGTGCCGAAGTTCGGTGAGGTCTACTACGACGCCGAGCGCCGCTGGGATGCAGAACCGTTCGAGGCGCAACTCGAGGTGCTCGCCGACCTGGTCGAGGCCGGCAAGGTGCGCCATATCGGCCTGTCCAACGAGACGCCCTACGGAGTCATGGCCTTCCTGGAGGCCGCTCGCCGGCTCGACCTGCCGGCGATCACCTCCCTGCAGAACGCCTACAACCTGATGAACCGCCAGTTCGAGACCGGCGGGCTGGCCGAGGTCTGCACGGAGATGGACGTCGCCCTGCTGCCCTACAGCGCGCTCGCCTTCGGCCACCTGACCGGCAAGTATCTCGATGATCCGCAGGCGAAGGGAAGGATCACGGAATTCCCCGACTTCGGCCAGCGCTACGAGAAGCCGAATGCCGCCGAGGCTACCCGGGCGTACGTGGAACTGGCGCGCGAGCGTGGACTGTCGCCCGCGCAGATGGCGATCGCCTTCACCCTGCGCTTGCCGCAGGTCGCATCCACGATAATCGGCGCGACCACGCTGGCCCAGCTCGAGGAGAACCTCGCCGCGGCGAACGTCCGGTTGTCGAGTGACCTGCTCGAGGCCATCGACGCGATCGACGCCCGCTACCCCAGCCCCACGGTCTGAGTGCAGGAGGCGAACGACATGAGTACAGACTGGGTATCAGAAATACGCTCCAACCCCCTGTTCCATGAACAGGCATTCGTGGACGGTGAGTGGATCGATGCGGACAACGGCGAGACCCTCGCGGTCGACAACCCGGCCACGCGGGAGAGGATCGGGCAGGTCCCGCGGATGGGCGCGGCCGAGACGCGGCGGGCCATTCAGGCGGGCGCGCGTGCGATGAAGACCTGGCATCGCCAGACCGCGGAGGCGCGTGGCGTGATCCTGTACCGCTGGTACGAGCTGATGCTGGAGCACGAGGACATCCTCGCGGCGATCATGACCCTGGAGCAGGGCAAGCCGCTGGCAGAGTCGGCCGGGGAAATCCGCTACGCCGCCTCGTTCCTCAAGTGGTTCGCCGAGGAGGCGCGCCGCGCCTACGGACGTACCATCCCGGCGGCGAATCCCGATCAGCGCATCGTGGTGATCCGCCAGCCGATCGGGGTGACCGCGGCGATCACGCCGTGGAACTTCCCGTCGTCGATGATCACGCGCAAGGCCGGCGCCGCGCTGGCCGCGGGCTGCCCGATGGTGGTCAAGCCGGCATCGGCGACACCGTACTCCGCGCTGGCGCTGGCCGAGCTGGCGTCTCGGGCAGGAGTGCCGGCCGGCGTGTTCAGCGTCGTGACCGGTTCCGCCCGTGAAATTGCCGGAGAAATGACTTCCAACCCGTTGGTCCGCAAGGTTTCCTTCACCGGGTCGACGGCGGTCGGCAGCGAGTTGATGCGCCAGGCGGCTGCAAACGTGCAGAAGGTCTCGCTGGAGCTCGGCGGCAATGCCCCGTTCCTGGTGTTCGACGACGCGGACCTCGACGCCGCCGTCGACGGGGCGATCGCCGCGAAGTTTCGCAATACCGGGCAGACCTGCGTCTGCGTCAACCGTTTCTACGTGCAGGAGTCGGTGCACGATGCGTTCGTCGGCAAGCTCAGGGAGCGCATCGAGGGGCTCCGGCTGGGGGACGGCTTCGATCCGTCCAGCGAAATTGCACCGCTGATCAACCAGCAAGCCGTGGACAAGGTCCTGGCGCACGTGGCGGACGCCACGTCCCAGGGAGCCGAGATCGTGGCCGGCGGCGAACTGGATGCTCGAGGCGGCAACTACGTCCTGCCGACGCTGCTGACCGGCATTCGTCAATCCATGCAGGTGATGCAGGAAGAGACCTTCGGCCCGGTGGTCGCCGTTTCCACCTTCACCACGGAAGAGGAGGCGATCGAACTGGCAAACGACACCCCCTTCGGCCTGGCGGCCTACTTCTACAGCGAGAACGTCCACCGCGTCTGGCGGGTGGCCGAGGCAATCGAGGCCGGCATGGTCGGGATCAATGCCGGGCTGATATCGAACGCTGCCGCGCCGTTCGGCGGGGTCAAGTCGTCGGGAGTCGGTCGCGAGGGGGCGGCCGAGGGGCTGGACGAGTATCTCGAGACCAAGTACCTGCTGATGGGGTGACCGGCCGGGCTGTGCCGGTTGGAATCGGGGCGCAGCCCGGCTATCTTCAGTAGGCAAGATGCATTCACAAACGGAGGCAACCCCATGGCACAGGCCAGTCAGAAGGATCCCAGCGCCGAGGTCGAGGCCCTGAAGAAGGACCTCGCCCAGCTTCGCGGCGACGTCACCGAGCTGCTCAAGGTCGTGAAGGAACAGGGCGAGCAGCGCGTTCGTGACAAGGCCGAGACGGCCCGCGACGAGGTCAGGGAGGCCTTCGACGAAGGGATGTCCGCGCTCAACCGAGGTTACGAGCAGGTGCGTGCAAAGGGCGAGGCCCGTGTCGACGAGGCCGAGGAGCTCGTGGGGCGCCACCCGCTGACCTCCGTGGTGGCCGCTTTCGGTATCGGTTTCGTCGTCGCCAAGTTGATGGACATCGGAGGTCGACACTGAAGGCCGTAACCGACTACGTCCTCGCCCTGGCCGCACTCGTCGAGGCGGAGGGGCGCATGTTGCGCCGGCAGGTGGGGCGGACGGCCGTGGCCGTGGTCCTGATAGGCGTGGTCGGCCTGGTGTTTCTGCTGGGGGTCGGGCTCATCGGCGCCGGTGCCTATCACTGGCTCGCTTCGATATGGGGAGTGGCCGCCGCCTTCGCCGTGGTCGGCATCGGCTGCCTGGTCGTGGCCCTCGGGCTGGCGTACTGGGCGTACCGGTGGGTCCGATGAAATCGGTCGAGCGGCTGCGCGCGTCAGGGAGTGACGGCTGGAGCGATAGCAGCGGGTTGCCGCCGGACGAGGCATTGCGTCTGGCCAAGTTGAGGCTGAAGCTTTCCGGCGCGGCTGTCGATGATCTCGTCGTCGGTAGTCCCCGGCTCGTCACGGCCGGGATCTCGCGTCATCCCTGGGTTTCCCTGGCGGTTGCCTTCTCCGCCGGCGCCCTGATGGAGCGCGGTGGCGGTTTCGGCCTGCTGGGGCGGGGCCTGCGCCTCCTGGCGGTCTGTCGATCGCCGGCGCGAAACCCGGGGGGCTTGCGCCGGCACTGTCGCCGTGCCGGTGGCTGACCGGCGCCGGACGATAAACGAGTCCGACCGGCGCCGGACCAGCGAGACCGCCATGTCCGAACATGATTTACGCCCGAGACCGTCCGATACGGACGCACCGCACAACCTGTGCGAGTTGCTCACGCGCATAGCGGCGGTCTCCACCGGAGCCGAGCGGGTGTATTTCGCCAGCATCATCGACGCGCTGGGAACTCGCTCGTTCGGTCCCTTCCTTCTACTGATCGGCGTGATTCTCTTCTCGCCGCTGAGCGGTATCCCGGGCGTGCCCACGACCATGGGGGTGGTGCTGCTTCTCACCTCGCTTCAGCTGCTGTTCGGCCGCCGGTCCATCTGGCTCCCCCGCTGGCTGCTTGACCGTTCCCTCGCCGGCGACAGGGTGGCAAGAGCGGTTCGCTGGCTGCAACGCCCGGCCCGCTACGTGGACTGGTTTCTCCGCCCGAGACTGACCTTTTTCGTGATGAACGGCGGTACGGTGGTCGTCGCCGTGATCTGCAGCACGCTGGCCCTCATGATGCCCATGATGGAAGTCGTGCCGTTCTCGGCGACGGCTGCGGGACTTGCCGTGGCCCTGTTCGGGCTGGCGCTGGTGTCGTTTGACGGCCTGTTCGCCGTGCTCGCGGTGCTCTACCTGTCGCTCGTGGGCACGCTGGCCCTCGGGGGGCTGGGCCTGGCCTGATCGAGCCGGCGAAGACGGTCTACCGGCACGTCGGCCCTGGTGCGATCGATCAGTCCTGCCGCACGCAATCGATGAAGTAGCGGACCCCGTCTTCGCTTTCCTCGGCGACCAGGCCGTGCACGTCCGTCTCGAACCCGGGCATCTGCCGGTTGAAGTGCCGCACGAAGCGCAGGTACTCGACGATCCGCGCGTTGAAGCGCTCGCCCGGAATCAGCAGTGGAATACCGGGCGGGTAGGGCGTGACCAGCGAGGCGGTGATCCGCCCTTCGAGGTCGTCGATCGCGACGCGTTCGATCTGCTTTCTCGCCATCTTCGACCAGGCGTCCGCCGGGCGCATTGCCGGCTCGATGTTCGAGATGTACATCTCCGTGGTCAGCTTGGCCACGTCGTGCTCTCGGTAGACGGCGTGCAGCCTCTCGCAGAGATCCCTGAGGCCCACGCGCTCGTAGCGCGGATGCTTGTTGACGAACTCCGGCATGATCCGCCACAGGGGCTGGTTGCGCTGGAACTCGTCCTTGAATTGCTGCAGCGCGGTCAGGAGCGTGTTCCAGCGGCCCTTGGTGATGCCGATGGTGAACATGATGAAGAAGCTGTAGAGCCCGGCCTTCTCCACGACCACCCCGTGCTCGGCGAGATAGCGGGTGACGATCGCCGCCGGGATGCCCCAGTCATGGAAATCGCCGTCGACGTCCAGCCCCGGCGTGATGATGGTCGCCTTGATCGGATCGAGCATATTGAACCCGGTCGGTACCCGGCCGAAGCCGTGCCAGCGATCGTCCTCGTGCAGCATCCAGTCGTCCCGGGTGCCGATGCCTTCCTCGGGGATCGCGTCCGGTCCCCAGACCTTGAACCACCAGTCCTCGCCGTACTCGGCGTCCACCTTCCGCATGGCGCGGCGGAAGTCCATCGCCTCGAAGATCGACTCCTCGACCAGCGCGGTGCCGCCGGGCGGCTCCATCATCGAGGCGGCGACGTCGCAGGAGGCGATGATGGCGTACTGCGGCGAGGTCGAGGAGTGCATCAGGTACGCCTCGTTGAACACGTCCTGGTCGAAGCGTTGCTTCTCGCAGTCCTGCACCAGCACCTGGGAGGCCTGTGACAGGCCGGCGAGCAGCTTGTGGGTCGACTGGGTGGAGTAGACCACCGAATCCTCGCAACGCCGCCGGTCGGCACCGATGGCGTGGTAGTCGCCGTAGAAGTCGTGGAAGGCCGCGTGCGGCAGCCACGCCTCGTCGAAGTGCAGGACCTCGACGAAGCCGTCGAGCTCGTCCTTGATCTCCTCGACGTTGTAGAGGATGCCGTCGTAGGTCGACTGGGTGATGGTGAGAATCTTGGGTTGCCGATCCTCCGCCTTGCCGGCAAAGGGGTGCTCGGCGATCTTCTTCTCGATGTTCTCTCGGGAGAACTCGCTCCTCGGGATCGGGCCGATGATGCCGTAGTGGTTGCGCGTCGGCATCAGGAACACCGGGATCGCGCCGGTGAGAATGATCGAGTGCAGGATCGACTTGTGGCAGTTGCGGTCGACCACCACCACGTCGCCCGGCGCGACGTTCGAGTTCCACACCATGCGGTTGGAGGTCGAGGTGCCGTTGGTGACGAAGAACAGGTGATCGGCGTTGAAGATGCGCGCAGCGTTGCGCTCGGAGGCCGCCACCGGGCCGGTGTGATCGAGCAGCTGGCCGAGCTCGTCCACCGCGTTGCAGACATCCGCGCGCAGCAGGTTCTCGCCGAAGAACTGGTGGAACATCTGGCCTACCGGGCTCTTGAGGAAGGCCACGCCCCCGGAATGCCCCGGGCAGTGCCAGGAATACGAGCCGTCGGCGGCGTAGCCGGTCAGCGCGCGGAAGAAGGGCGGGGCAAGCGAGTTGAGGTAGCTTCGCGCCTCGCGGATGACGTGGCGGGCGACGAACTCGGGGGTGTCCTCGAACATGTGGATGAAGCCGTGCAGCTCCTTGAGCACGTCGTTGGGCAGGTGCCGGCTGGTGCGCGTCTCGCCGTAGAGGAAGATCGGGATGTCCGCGTTGCGAAAGCGGATCTCCTGGATGAAGTTGCGCAGCTGGACGATCACCTCGAGTGACTCGTCGACCGGTTCGTTGCCACCGTTGAATTCCTCGTCGTCGATCGAGATGACGAACGCCGACACCCGGCTCTGCTGCTGGGCGAAGGCGGCCAGGTCCACGTAGCTGGTCACGCCGAGAACCTCCTCGCCCTCCGCGCGGATGGCGTCGGCGAGCGCGCGGATGCCGAGTCCGGAAACGTTCTCGGAACGGAAGTCCTCGTCGATGATGACGATGGGAAAGCGGAAGATCATGTGAGCGGCAACCTCGAAAGTCCGCAAGTGGCTGATCGAGCGACGCTATCGGCCGGATCGTGTCTGCTGATCGCAACCGGGTCGCCAATGGCAAAACCCGGGGAGGACCCCGGGCGGTACTGCCTCGGATTCTACACCATACTCGGCTGTCGGAACGGTCCGGGAATCGCGGCCGACCGCGGTTAACCGGGTCCGGGAGAGGGTGATTGTCGATCAACCATGGCATAAGCTCGTGGGGCAGGTATTCCCGTTTCGGAACAGGGGGGCAGGCATGCCGGAACCACACGACCGGTCGACGGCCTGGCACAGCCTGGAGGTCGAGGCGGTACTCGAACGGGTCGATAGCTCAGAGAACGGGCTCGACCAGGCCGAGGCGGAGCGTCGACTGGCAAGCGCGGGGCCGAACCGTCTCCCGGCAGGCAGGCGCCGCGGTCCGCTCGCTCGGCTGGCCACCCAGTTCAACAACCTGCTGATCCAGGTGCTGATCGCGGCGGCCGTGGTGACCGCCTTGCTCGGTCACTGGGTCGACACCGGGGTGATCCTGGGCGTGGTCGTGGTCAACGCCGTGATCGGGTTCGTCCAGGAAGGCAAGGCGGAACAGGCGCTGGAGGCGATAAGGCACATGCTTTCGCCGAAGGCGTCGGTCACCCGGGATGGCAAGCGGCGCACCCTGCCGGCCGAAGCACTGGTGCCCGGTGACGTGGTGCTGATCGAGCCGGGAGACAAGGTGCCGGCCGACCTGCGTCTGCTGCGGGCGCGCAACCTGCGCATCCAGGAGGCCGTGCTGACCGGGGAATCGGTCGCCGTGGAAAAGGCGGTCGATCCGGTCGAGCCGGATGCCGACCTGGGAAGTCGTGCCGGGATGGCGTTCTCCGGCACGCTGGTGACCGGCGGGCAGGGCGTCGGCGTGGTGGTGGCGACGGGGGCGGAGACCGAGATCGGCCGCATCAGCGGCATGCTCGCCGAGGTCGAGTCGCTGACCACACCGTTGCTCGAGCAGATGGATCGTTTCGCCCGGCTGCTGGCCATCGTGATCGTCGGCATCGCGGCGGCCGTGTTCGCCTACGGGTTCTGGCTGCAGCATCGCGAGGCCACCGAGATGTTCATGACGGTGGTCGGTCTGGCCGTGGCCGCGATCCCCGAGGGGCTGCCGGCGATCCTGACCGTGACGCTCGCCATAGGCGTCCAGCGCATGGCGGGACGCAACGCCATCATCCGTCGGCTGCCGGCGGTGGAGACGCTCGGTTCGGTATCGATCATCTGTTCCGACAAGACCGGTACGCTCACGCGCAACGAGATGACGCTGAGCACCGTGGTGACGGCGGGCGAGGTGTTTGCCGCCAGCGGGGTCGGCTACGATCCCCACGGCGGTTTCTCGGCCGACGGGGGCGAGGTCGACCCGGAGGATCACCCGGCTCTGCTGGAAGCCGTCCGGGCCGGAGCGCGCTGCAACGACGCGTTCCTGCACCGTCACGAGGGTCGGTGGCAGGTCGATGGCGATCCGATGGAAGGGGCCTTGCTCGTCGGCGCGATGAAGGCGGGCCTGGACCTCGCCGAGGAAGACGAGCGACTGCCGCGCACCGACGCGATTCCCTTCGAGACTGAACACCGGCTGATGGCGACCCTGCACCACGACCACGAAGGGCAGGGCTACATCTTCGTCAAGGGCGCACCGGAGCGGATACTCGACCTCTGCGGCCGGCAGCGGGACGACCGGAACGGTGCGACCCCGCTCGACCGCCCGTACTGGGAGCGGCAGATCGCCGCCATCGCCGGCGAGGGCCAGCGGGTGCTGGGCATCGCCGTGCGCGAGGTGCCGGCCGGACAGCGGGGCCTGACCTACGCCGACCTGGACGAGGGAATGGTCTTTCTCGGCCTGCTCGGTCTGATCGACCCGCCCCGCGAGGAGGCGATCCGCGCGGTGCTTGACTGCCGGACCGCCGGTATCCGGGTCAAGATGATCACCGGCGACCACGCCCTGACCGCCGCCGGCATCGGGCGCCAGCTCCAGCTCGAGAACGTCGACGAGGTCATCACCGGACACGAGCTCGACAGCCTGGATGACGAGGCGCTGGCCCGTCGGGCTGGGCAAGTCGACGTCTTCGCCCGCACCACGCCGGAGCACAAGCTCCGCCTCGTGGAGGCGCTGCAGGGCGGAGGCCAGGTGGTGGCGATGACCGGCGACGGTGTCAACGATGCGCCGGCGCTCAAGCGCGCCGACGTCGGAGTGGCGATGGGGCGAGGCGGCACCGAGGTCGCCCGCGAGGCCGCCGAGATGGTGCTCGCCGACGACAACTTCGCCTCGGTGGTCCAGGCGGTGCGCGAGGGCCGCACGGTCTACGACAATCTCAAGAAGGCCATTCTCTTCCTGCTGCCGGTCAACGGCGGGGAATCGCTGGCGATCCTGGCCGCCGTCCTGGCGGGGCTTACCCTGCCGATCACCCCCTTGCAGATCCTGTGGGTGAACATGGTCAGCTCCGTCGGCCTTGCGATGGCGCTGGCCTTCGAGCCACCGGCCCCCGGGGTGATGCGACGTCCACCCAGGCGGCGCGACGAGCCCATGCTGTCCGGTTTTTTGCTCTGGCGGATCGGTTTCGTCTCCTTCCTGTTCGTGTCCGGGGTGTTCGGCATCTTCGCCTGGAGCCGGTTTCACGGCGCGACGCTCGAGGAGGCGCGCACCTACGCGGTCAACACGCTGGTGGTGATGGAGGTGTTCTACCTCTTCAGCATCCGCTACCTCGACAGCAGCTCGATGGGGTTCTCGCAGCTCAGGGGAACGCCTGCCATATTGATCGCCGTCGCAGTGGTCGTCGCCCTGCAACTGCTGTTCACCTACGCCCCGTTCATGGAGCGTTTCTTCGACACGCGGCCGGTCGATTTCATCCACGGTCTGGAGATCATCGGCATCGGACTGGCGCTGTTTGTCCTGCTCGAAGGGGAGAAATGGGTGCGGCGGCGCTGGGACGAGCGCCGGCGTCCCGGTCCCGGACGGTAACGTGTACAAGCCCGTGGCGGCGGGAACAATGGGCGGGGATAACGGCCATAATGCCTGTACATCCCCGACGCGTGGCAAAAAGCCGATGTCCAGGCCAACCGCACAACAGAACGAACGTCTCGATCATTCCCGCCGGGAACCGGACGGGCTGGTTTCGCTTCTTCAGCTGCTCGCCGAGATCCGGGAGGAGGGAGACACCGTTCGCCTGGGCACGTTGCTGGACGTCGTCGGACGACGATCCTTCGGCCCCTTGCTTCTGCTCGCCGGACTGATCACCGTCGCCCCCCTGGTCGGTGACATCCCCGGGATGCCGACGCTGATCGGGGTGTTCGTCTTCCTTGTCGCGCTGCAGATGATGCTCGGACGCGACCATTTCTGGTTGCCGCGCTTTCTGCTCGACCGTCAGATTCGGCGGCATTCCCTGCATAAGGCCGTGGTGTGGATGATGCCGACGGCGCGTTTCATCGACCGCTTTCTCCACCCGCGCCTCATCTTCCTGGTAAACGGCGGGGCACGATACGGCGTGGCCATTCTCGCGCTGGTCGTGTCGTTGCTGATGCCGGTGATGGAGTTCATCCCCTTCTCGGCCAACGCCGCCGGGGTGACGTTGACCGTGTTCGGGCTGGCGCTGATCGCGCGCGACGGCCTGCTCGCCTTGATCGCCCTTGTGCTCACGGGCCTGAGCGCCGGCGTTCTCGCCTGGGCGCTGCTCTGACTGTCCATCGTGGACGGCCCGCAGCGCAGCGAAGGATTGCCCCGGCAAGTGGTCGAGTGCAGCTTCCGGCTCCATGGTCAGGTAAGCGGGCACAAAAAAATCCCGCACGAGGCGGGATTTTCGTCAGCGGCGCGTTGGCGCCGTGGTTCAGATCTGGACGTTGGCCGCAGCCGGACCCTTCTGGCCCTGTTCGACGTCGAACGTCACGGTCTGGCCTTCGGCCAGCGACTTGAAGCCGCCGCCCTGGATGGCGCTGTGATGGACGAAAACGTCCTTGGAGCCGTCGCTCGGGGCGATGAAGCCGAAGCCTTTCTCGTCACTGAACCACTTTACTGTGCCTGTAGCCATGATGGATACCTCTGATGCAAATGCATGCGTTGAATGAAAAACGAGGGGGTACTGAAGGACTGCAAATGCGTCAGAGAACCGCAATTCGATGCGGGTAGAACAAACTGGGATAAATCAATCTGTGGTCCGAGCGGGGGTTCTTGCCTGGTGCAATCAAGGAGTCCTTGACCGTTTCCTCGAGACGCATTATCTGCCCCATGGCCGCAAACCGTTAGTTTTTTTTGCAAAATCGGCAGCCGGGATGGCGGGGTCCCACCATGTACGGGATGCCGAAAACAGACGTTTGGGCCTTGATCGACGGATTAGTCATCTTTTGCCGCCTCGTTTGGCGACGACATCATCCCGCGGGTCAGCGAAAGAAAATTCGGTTGTCGGCCATCTCGACCGCACTTTGTGCCGTTAACTAGCGCGCTCGACCCCGTTTTCGTTTGTCCGAAGCGCAGGGGTGACGGCAAAGCGGCGTGCGATCTCCGTATGATCCGCGCATGGCGATGAAGACATGGCAGGCTTGTTCCCGTCGTGTCCGTGCGAGTCCTCGCTATTTGGATAAGATCGCCGTGAGCGTGTGGCTCTGGCCGGGCTGGAGCGTGTAGGCATTGTCGATGGCGTTGGCCGTCTCGACGCAGACCATCTCCCGCCAGGCATCGTCCGGCATGTCATCGAAGGCCCGGACGCCCTCGGGCCCGGGATTCCAGGTCACGGTGCTCGCGCTTCCCCGTTTGTCGATGCGAATGCGACGGCTGCCGTCGTCGATGACGGCCTGACCCTCATGGTCGAAATAGACCCGGTCGAAGGGTGGTGACAGGTGCAGGGCCCCTTCCTGAATTCCGCGTATCCCCCCGGCCTGCTTGTCCCAGTAGCGAAGCCCCTCGAGTCCCCGGATGCGGAGGTCCCCGGCGTTCCACACGCGGAAGTAGCTGTGCAGCGCCTCGGAAACCGTCCAGGCCTCCCGGCTGCGGTTCTCTCCGGTCAGGTCCAGTCGCAGTGTCTCGCCGAGGGTCACCTCCAGGCGCAGGGAGAAATCCCAGGGCCAGATCGCGGCGATGTCCTCGTCCGGTACAAGCTCGAGCAGCGCTCGGGTGGCGTCGGCGTCGACCGCGACGGAGAGGATGCTCCACTCGGCGTGGCGGGCAAAGCCGTGGGCCTTCAGGCCGGGATCGGTAGGGTGGGGACCGAACCACGGCCAGCATACCGGGATGCCGCCTCGCACGGGTCGGCTGCCGTCGAAGCGGGCCGTTTCGCTGATCCAGATCAGCTCGTCCTCGTTGTGCGGACGGTAGCTGAGCACGGTGGCGCCGAGCGGCGTGATGGTCACGGAGCCGTGGCGGTTCTCCAGTTGCATCATCACCAACCGGTCGCGTTGGTAAAAACTGACCCCGGGCAGGGTGAATCGGTGTCGCAGGTCCTCGAGCATGCGGGTCTTCCCTGGTGCGCCGGTGTGAAACCCCGGCTTGACTGATGGTGACTGTGGTCGAAGCTTGAACCGGTTCGACCCGAAATGGAAACCCAAGAGGATGAGCGAAATGAGCAACGGCATGACCGAGGCGATGCAGGACTTCCAGGCCGGCATGGGCATGATGAAGCGCGAGGCCGGCGACACCATGCAGGCCTTCGGCGGCTTCATGGAGAAGGTGCTCGAGGACGACGTGCTCGACACGAAGACCAAGGAACTGATCGCGCTGGGCATGGCGATCACGGCACGCTGCAAGTACTGCATCGGCATCCACGTGCAGAAGGTGCTCAAGGCCGGGGGCACGCACGCCGAGATCATCGAGGTGTGCAAGGTGGCCATCCTCATGGGCGGCGGGCCGGCGATGACCTACATCGCCGAGGTGCACAATGCCCTGGAGACGTTCGAATCGAGTCGCTAGCCCCTCCTGGCTCCTACTCGTAACGGATCTCGACGATCTCCCAGGGCAGGTGGCCTCGCTCGTCCCCGGCGGGCAGGTGCACGGTGTCGCCCGGTCGACGGCCGATGAGCTTTCTCGCCACGGGCGAGTCGATGCTGATCCAGCCCCTCGACGGGTCGATCTCGTCGGGGCCGACCAGGCGCAGGCAGCGTTCGAGTTCTTGCGCCTCGCATTCCATCTCGACGAAGGCGGCGAAGTAGACCTTGTCGGTGTCGTCCGGAGCACGGTCGACAATCTTGAGGTTCGGCAGGCGCTTTTGCAGGTAGCGGATGCGCCGGTCGATCTCGCGCAGGCGCTTCTTGCCGTAGATGTACTCGGCGTTCTCGGACCGGTCACCCAGGGCGGCGGCTTCGGAAACCGCCTGGACCGTCTCCCGGCGCTCGACGCGCCAGAGGCGGTCGAGCTCGGCCTCCAGCATCTGGAAGCCGGCCCGGGTGATGATCGGCGTGCTCATTCGCCGCCGGCTTCGAGCGTCTTCTGGATGGCACTGACGGCGTGCGCGAGATCGCGCAGGCGGGTGTCCCTGAGCTCGCCGCCGGCCGCACCCGGGTGGCCGCCGCCACCGAAGTAGCGCGCGGAGATCTCCCCGGCGTTGACGCCGGGGTTGGCGCGCAGCGAGAGTCGGCCGTTGCCGCGGATGCCCATCGCCATGTCGATCTGGCCGCGCACCTCCATCATGTCCATGATCACGCCGCGCCAGACGTCGTGCGGCCAGTTGAAGAACACGCCGGTGCGCACGCCCTCGATCTCGAGCACCGGCACGAAGTCTTCGTCGAGCACCGAGGCGGAGAGGACGTGGAACTTGTCGTTGAGCGGCAGGTTCTCGTCGTTGAACACCCGCTTCTCGATCCGCCCCTTGAGAAAGCCCTTGCGCACGTCGAACAGGCTGCGTTCGAACGCTTCCAGCGACTCGCCCGACTCGTGCGAGCGGAAGAACGCCTCCATCACGTGGAAACGGTAGGCGCGCTTGAGGTCCTTGAGCGGCGGGGCGAGGTGGTCGTCCTGCATCACCAGGCCGATCAGGTAGATCGCGCGGCGGAAGTCGTCGTGGTCGCGCAGCCAGCGGTCGCCCACGTCGATGAACTCGGCGCGGGAACGCATCAGGGCGCGCCGGGAGTCGTCGAGCTGGTCGGCGATCGCCTCGAACGCGAGCAGGCTCGCGCAGCGGTCGGTATCCAGGTGGTACCAGTCGAAGACCTCGGCGCACTCGGCGCCGGTGGCGTGGTGGTCGAGCAGCTGCAGTTCGACCGGCACCTTCATCTTGCGGAGGCGCTTGTCGAGCGACCGGGCCTGGTCGAGGGTCAGGTTGAGATCCGTGATCAGCAGCCCTGCCGGCTCGCCGGCGTTGGCGATCTGCGACAGGATGTTGTCGATCGCCTGGTTGATGTCGCGGTAGTCGGCGTTGAAGAAATGGCAGCGCTGGTCGGTCTGGTCGACCATGTACTGGGCGCCGTAGCCGTCAAGGTCGGTGTGCGACAGGTGATAAAGCCAGCCCTCGGGGCGAATGATGCTCGGTGTGCTCATGAATGCTCGCTGCTGACAGGCGCATCCCTTGCGCCCGTGAATGGAAGTGTTGCCGTGAACGTGTTGATTGGACCGGAAAATTCAAGCCGGTTCCCCGGTCCTTGCAGGCCGGGCGCCCGGATGCCGGCCGAAGGCGGTCTACTGGCGGCGCCAGGTCGTGCCCTGGGGGCCGTCCTCGAGCGTGATGCCGTTTTCCAGCAGCTCGTCGCGGATGCGGTCGGACTCGGCGAAGTTGCGCGCCGCCCGCGCCTCGGCGCGCTGGGCGATCATCTGGTTGATGGCGGCGTCGTCGAGGGTGTCCTCGCGCTCGCCCGCGGCACTCCAGTGCAGGAAGGCGTCCGGGTCGAGCTGGCCGAGGTTGAGGATCGCGCCCATGGCGTTGACGGTCGCCGCGTGCGGGGCGGCGGACTCCTTGTCCTGCTCGCCGATCTTGTGCACCAGGTGCAACTGCTCGTGGATCAGGGCGATGGCCTTCGGGGTGTTGAAGTCGTCGTCCATGGCGTCGAAGAAGGCGTCCATCACCTCGGGAATCGGCTCGGCGTTCGCCGGCACCTTCTTCAGCGCGTTGTACCAGCGCGACAGGGCCGCCTGGGCGGCGTCGAGGTTCTGGTCGGAGTAGTTCAGCGGGCTGCGGTAGTGGGAAGAGAGGATGAACAGGCGCACCACCTCGGGATGATAGCGCTGCGTGACCTCCTCGATGGTGAAGAAGTTGCCCAGCGACTTGGACATCTTCTCGTCGTCGATCCGCACGAAGCCGTTGTGCATCCAGTAGTTGACGAAATGGCAGCCCGTGGCGCACTCGCTCTGGGCGATCTCGTTCTCGTGGTGCGGGAACATCAGATCCGCGCCACCGCCGTGGATGTCGAAGGTGGTGCCCAGCGCCTCGGTGGACATGGCCGAGCACTCGATGTGCCAGCCGGGGCGGCCCGGGCCGAACGGGGCGTCCCACTGCGGCTCGCCGGGCCTGGCGTGCTTCCAGAGCACGAAGTCGAGCGGATCGTCCTTGGCCTCGTCGACCGCCACGCGGGCCCCGGCGCGCAGGTCCTCCGGATCGCGCCCGGAGAGCACGCCGTAGCGCTCGAAGGTCGAGACGTCGAAGTAGACGTCGCCGTTGTCCGCCCGGTAGGCGTTGCCGCGCTCGATCAGCGTTTGGATCATCTCAATCATCGCGTCGATCGATTCGGTCGCACGCGGCTCGGCGGTCGGCGGCAGGCAGCCCAGCGCCTCGGCGTCACGATGCATCAGGTCGATGAAGCGGTTGGTAAGCGACTCGATGCTCTCGGCGTTCTCCGCGGCGCGGGCGATGATCTTGTCGTCGATGTCGGTGATGTTGCGGACGTAGTTGACCTCGAAGCCGCGCTCCTTGAGGTAGCGCACCACCATGTCGAAAACGACCAGCACGCGGGCGTGCCCGATGTGACAGCGATCGTAGACCGTCATGCCGCAGACGTAGATGCCGACGTGGCCGGGACGGATCGGGGTGAACTCGCGCTTGGCGCGAGAGGCGCTGTCATAGATTGTGAGCATGTTGGCTACGATTCCGGGTCGAAGGTCGTTAGACTGTTCCGCGAAGCAAAGTGTCTCCCGCAGCGACGGCGTGCCGTCCGGGGCAGGGAGCATAGTTTAACGGTCCCGACAGACGAGATAAAACGCATGAGTGACATCGGCTCCAAGATCCGCTTTTCCACCCGCCTCGGCGACATCACCATCGGCCTGTACGACGACAAGGCGCCGAAGACGGTGGAGAACATCCTCGCCTACGTCGACTCGGGGCATTACGAAGGCACGACCTTCCACCGAGTGATCCCCGGGTTCGTGGTCCAGGGCGGCGGGCTGACCCCCGACATGCAGCAGAAGCCGACCCGGGCCCCCGTGGAGAACGAGGCCAACAACGGTCTGAAGAACAAGCGCGGCACGCTGTCGATGGCCCGCACCCCGGACCCGCACTCGGCGACCAGCCAGTTCTTCATCAACCTCGTCGACAACGCGTTTCTCGACTTCTCCTCCGAGACGCCGCAGGGCTGGGGCTACGCGGTCTTCGGCGAGGTGGTCGAGGGAATGGACGTGGTCGATTCGATGGCCACCCTTCCGACCGGCTCGCGCTACGGCCACGGTGACGTGCCGGTCGACGACGTGATCATCGAGAAGGCCGAACGCCTCGACTGAAACCCCGACACGCAGGAGCGACACGACTCATGGCCGAGACACTGATCATCGCCGACCTGCACCTGGCGCGTTCCGACAAGCGCACCCTGGCCTTGCTGGATGCCTTCCTGGAGCGGGCGGCGAACGCCGGGGCGGTCTATATCCTCGGCGACCTGTTCGACTACTGGATCGGGGACGACCAGCCGCTGGACCCGGCGATCGCCGAGCGACTGGCGCGATTTGCGGACCTCGATGCGCCGGTTCGCTTTCTGCCGGGCAACCGCGACTTCCTCGTCGGCAGCGAGCTGCTCGACCGGCTGGGGGCGAAGGCAATCGCCGAGCAGACGGTAATCGAGCGTCAAGGCCGCCGCCTGCTGCTGTTGCACGGCGACGAGCTCTGCATCGACGATACGGCCTACCAGGCCATGCGCGCACAGCTTCGCGACCCAGGCTTCATACGCGACTTCCTCGGCCGATCGCTCGAGGAGCGCATCGCCATCGCCGAGGATCTGCGCCAGAAGAGCCGCACCGAGTCATCCAGCAAGGCCGACGACATCATGGACGTCAACGCCGCGGCGGTCGAGGAGATGCTCGAACGCACGCAGACCGACTGCCTGATCCACGGCCACACGCACCGTCCCGCGATTCACCGTCTGGCCGACGGTCGCTGTCGCGTGGTGACCGGCGACTGGGGCGAGAGCGGCTGGCTGGTCTCGCTGGACGACCACGGCCTGCGTCTCGAGCGCTTCACCCCGGAGGCAAGCGAAGTCGTCGATCGGCTGGAGTGGCCCCTGGCGGCCGCGGGAGGGGCGGCATGAACCTGCCGATGTTCCTGACCTGGCTGCGCATCGCGGCGATCCCGCTCCTGGTGGGCGTGTTCCTGTTCGTGCCGACGGAGGTCGGACGGCCACTCGCCGCCTGGCTCTTCGCCGTCGCCTCCATCACCGACTTCCTCGACGGCTACCTGGCGCGACGGTGGCGCATGGAGACCCCCTTCGGGGCGTTCCTCGATCCGGTGGCGGACAAGCTGATCGTGGCCGTGGCGCTGGTGCTCCTGGTCTACAGCGACGGCGATCTGCCGATCGTGCTGGCCACCGCGGTCATCATCGGCCGGGAGGTGTTCATCTCCGCCCTGCGCGAATGGATGGCCGCCAAGGGCATCAGCGCGGCGGTGAAGGTATCCCAGCTCGGCAAGGCCAAGACGCTGACCCAGATGTTCGCCATCGTCTTTTTGCTGCACCAGGCCTCGTTTCTGGGCGTCGATGTCCACGCCATCGGCTACTGGCTCCTGATGATCGCCGCCGTGCTGACGTTCGTATCCGGTGCGCAGTACGCGCGCGCGGCGGTGATCGCGGTACGCCGGGACCAGACCGCGAACCGGGGGCACTGATCGCCGGCATGCGGAGATTCTTCCGCGCGCTCGCACGTGCCCTTCGGCTGGTGGTGTACCTGGTTCGCGGGCTGTGGCAGGCCCGCCGAAGGGCGCGTGCGACGATGAGCGAGACCGACCGGCTGGAGTTCGTGCGCTCCTGGCTGGCCGGGGCCGCGGGCGCTATTGGCGTGCGCGTGACGGTTCACGGCCTAGACCGGGTGGAGGGCCGGATGTCGCAGGGCGCACTCTGGTTGCCGAACCACGTCAGCTGGCTGGACATCCCCGTGCTCGGCGGTCTGATGCCCGGCACGGTGTTTCTTGCCAAGCGGGAGATCGCCTCATGGCCGGTGATCGGTCGTCTGGCCCGGCTTGGCGGCACGGAGTTCATCGAGCGGGGGCAGGGCAGTTCCAGAGCGGCCGCGGCGGTCGCCGACGGGCTGGCCAAGGATCGCAAGATGGTGGTGTTCGCCGAGGGGACGACCACCGACGGGACGAGCGTGCGCCGCTTCCATGCCCGTCTGCTGGGGCCGGCGGTCGACGCCGGTCTGCCGGTCGTGCCGGTCGCGCTGCGCTATTACGACAGCGAGGGGCGGAGGACCACGGGACCGGCTTTCATCGACCAGGAATCGATCTGGCCCTCGCTCTGGTGGGTGCTGACCAGCCGGGAGACCGAGGCGGTGGTCGACTTCCTGGACCCGATTCGTCCCGATCCCGGCGAGCAGCGCAGCGACGTGGCCCGGCGTGCACATCACGCCGTTTCCACGATCGTCGGGCGCCCCGGGTGATCCGGACTCAGCCCCCGGTCAGCCCGCGCATCATGCGCTGGAGGTCGAGCGGCTCGCTGGGCAGGGCGAATTTCTCGTCGGACTGGCGGTCGTCCCGGATCGATTCGAGCCGGTAATCGTCCGCGAAGCGCAGCACCGCAAGTCCTCGCCGTTCGAGTTCACGCTCCGCGCCCTGTTGTGCCGAGACGCCGGTCCCACGCGCCATCGCCCGGGCCATGCCCTGGATCAGGGCCGCCTGCATGTCGCGCACGGTCGGTTCGTCGGTGAGCACGGCCTCGTCGATGCGTGCCTGACCCTTGTTGTCTTCCCAGCTCACCCGGTAGACCTCGCCCTCGATGCCG
Organism: Guyparkeria sp.; assembly: GCA_041690375.1. Classification (GTDB taxonomy): domain Bacteria; phylum Pseudomonadota; class Gammaproteobacteria; order Halothiobacillales; family Halothiobacillaceae; genus Guyparkeria. The sequence continues at coordinate 20,438 of JAWLHL010000013.1, forward strand.
GCGATCGTCTCGCTGCGGCCCGTGGCCTCCAGGGCCGTGATGCGCGCCGGAACGACCGTATCGGGGCCGAGGTTGGCCAGGCCGTTGTTCGGGCCGAGCATGTTGGCCAGGGCTTCCAGGTCCAGGGTCACGGGGCGGCCGGCCAAGGTGGCGACGCCCCAGGCCTTGCCGTCGATGGCCAGCACGTGGGCGGACTGTCCGGGGGCGTCCAGGCGGCCCCGGTGGACGTCCTGCCACGTGAAGGTCATGGTCGGGACCTGGGCGTTGTTGGTGGTGAAGGTGGCCTGGCCGTCGGCGTGAGCGGCCATCGAAGCGCTGATCAGCAGCACGGAAAGGGCAAGGCGCATGGGATGAGGTTCCTCGGCTCGTCTATCCGTCGTAGGACCGCCGAGACGGGGAACAGTTGCATGGCGGCCGTTCGCCTCGCCCTTCCCGCATCGATCGAGGTCAGGCGTCCTTGCGACGGATAGTCGCGCGCAGCGCGTTCTCCACGCCCACGATGACGCCGAACAGCACGCAGGCCGTGGCGATGATCGCCGGGCCGGAACCGATGTCGAACTGGTAGCTGACGCCGAGCCCGGTGAAGCAGAACAACAGGGCGAACAGCCCCGAGCCCACCATCATGCCACCGAGCGTCCGGGTATAGCGCTGAGCCAGGTAGGGCGGCAGGGTCAGCAGGGCGATCACCAGCAGCAGGCCCACGACCTGGATCATCATGACCACGGTTTCGGCCACCAGCAGCAACAGCATCAGGTAGAGGCCGGTCACCGGTATGCCGCGGGTGCGGGCGAAGACCGGGTCGAACGAGAACGAGAGGATGTCCCGGTAGTAGTAGATCGCCGCTCCGAGAATGACCAGGTCGATAGCCGCCATGATCCACAGGTCGGAGGAAGAGACCGCCAGGATGCTGCCGAACAGGTAGGTCATCAGTCCGGCCTGGTAGCCCGGCGACAGTTCCACCATGATCAGACCGAAGGCCATCCCCGCGGCCCAGATCACGCCGATCAGCGTGTCGGTGCGTTCACGTCGCCTGAGGCTGAGCAATCCCAGCAGCACGGCCGCGCCCGCGGTGAACACCCCGGTCACCGGCAGCACCGGCCAGCCGGCGTAGATGGCCGTGCCCACCCCGCCATAGGCCGTGTGCGCGATGCCGCCGGTCATGAACACCAGGCGATTGACCACCACCAGCGCGCCGACGATCCCGGCGGCGATGCTGATCAGTACCGCGGCGATCAGCGCCCGTTGCACGAATCCCTGGGAGAAAAGCTCGAGATCCATCACGGGTTCTCCTTGCCGTAGCCGACCATCAGGTGCTCGTGCATGGGACATTGCTCGCCGTGGCGGCCGTACATGAGCTCGAGCATCTCGTCGGTGACCTGAGGACCGACGCTGGAAACGACCAGGCGGTTGACGGCCACTACCTGCGTGACCGACTGCCGGGTGATGCCCAGGTCGTGACTGACCATCACCCGGGTCAGCCCCTCGCCGAGATCCTCGAGGGTCTCGTGGATGCAGGCGCGACCGTAGGGATCGATGTTGGAAAACGGTTCGTCGAGCAGCAGCAGCTCGGGGCCGGTGATCAGCGCCCGGGCGATCAGGACGCGCTGGCGCTGGCCGCCGGAGAGCGCGCCGTAGGAGCGATGCGCGAGGGGCAGCACGCCGGCGCGTTGCATCGCTTCGGCGGCCTGCTCGCGCTCGTCCCGCCAGAACCCGGGACCGTGCCGGCGCCCGTGGGCCAGCCCCATCAGCACGACCTGCTCGACCGTGGCCGGAAATCCGGGCGCGAGATTGCTGTGCTGGGGGACGTAGCCGATGCGCTCGGGATGGCGGCCCGGCCGTTCGCCGAACACCCGGACCGTTCCCCGGTCGGGACGGTACAGGCCGAGGATGAGGTGAAGAAGCGTCGTCTTGCCGCCGCCGTTGGGTCCGACGATCACGCTGAACGCACCCTGTGGAATACGGAGGTCCACGGACTCCAGCACGGGTTCGCGGTCAAAGCGGAAGTCGAGATCGCGGATCGCGATGACGTCCGCCGTCTCCGCTTTCAGCTGCTCACTCATCGTCCGGCGGAACCGAGGGCGGCCTCGAGGGTGCGGACGATGCCGCGCATGCCTGCCGGCCAGTCGCGCTCAAGCGGGTCGAGGGTGTCGACTTCGGCACCGATCTCGTCGGCCAGGGTGCGGGCGGCGCTCTGGGGGAACTGCGGTTCGACGAACACCACGTCGATGCCCTTCTCCCGGGCCGTCTCGATCACCCCGCGCAGTTCACGCGGACCGGGCTCCTTGCCCTCGATCTCGATGGTCATCTGTTCCAGCCCGTAGGCCTCGGCCAAGTAGCCGAAGGCCGGATGGAACACCATGAAGTGGCGTCGTTCGGCCGGTACGTCGGCCAGGGCCTCCAGGATCTCGCCGTCGACGGCGTTGATTTCCGCGGCGGCGGCATGGAATCCCGCCTGGTAGTCCGAGGCGTTGTCCGGGTCGGCGGTGATGAGTGCGTCGCGGATCACCTGCGCCTGCAGGCGCACCAGCGGCGGGGCAAGCCAGACGTGAGGATCGGCACCGCCCCTGGGCGTTTCGTGATCGTGACCCGGGTCGTCGCCGTGCGCCACCATCGGCCGTCTGGCGATGCGTTCGATGGTGTCGACCACCGCCATCTCGCTGTTGGTCGAGCGAAAGCGCGGCATCCAGCCCTTCTCGAATGGTGCACCGATGGTGAAATAGACCTCCGCGCGACCCAGTCGCTGCATCTGCCGGGGTTTGGGTTCATAGGTTTCCGGCGTCGCGCCGGCCGGCAGCATGACCTCGACGTCGACATGCTCGCCGCCAATCGTCTCGACCAGCCACGCCTGCGGTGGGATGGACACGGCGACGATCATCTCCGCCTCGGCCCGCAGCGGGGCGATCGAGAGCAGCAGCGTGAAAAGCAGACCGGCCGTTCCGAAAAGCCGGCCGATCTTCGTCCGGGAGCCGGAGACGACGGGAGGGACGCGAACAGTGAACATGGACAACCCTCGTGAAACGTTTCGGGGAGACAGGATGATGGCTGATTTCTCGGGCCGTCGTCGACGCGCGGCCCGGTGTTATCTTATAACATCCTGGCGTTGGCGGACGAATACTGACCCGACCCGTCACCGGTCTTCGGTGGCGACGCTTCGAGCCCGTCGTGAAAACCACAGGCGGCGGAGCAGGTTCCTCAGGCGTGTCTGCAACAGGTCTTCCTGGCGGCGCGTCGCCCGACGGGCATAGCGGCTGCTCTGCAACTGGCTGGCGATGCGCCGAAGATCGTCGGCCTCCCGTGGCAGGCGGCGGGCGGCCCTCTCGAGGAATGCCTTCTCGCTTTCACGCGGGCGGCGTTCTACACCGAGCCGGGCAAGCCGCTCCTGGAGGCGTTGCCAGAGGTCGTCGGTCAGCGACCCGGCCGCCCGCCGGTCCGCGCGTCGTGCCAGCCCCAGGAGGATACCGAACCACACCAGTGCCGCCAGTGCCAGGCCGACAAGCCCGAGGACCAGGGGCGGCAGCCCCGCGAATCCCATGCCGGCCAGCAGGTTGAGCTGGATGCGGCCGTCATAGCCGAGCACGTACTGGTTCCAGCGGTTGTCCATGCTCTCGAACAGGAGTCGCGCCTCGCGTCCCCAGTCGTCCTCGTCGCGCCGGATCACCCCGGAGAGCGAGGGGTCGCCTGCCATCGACTCGGCCAGACCGGTCTCGATGCGCTCCGGGGCCACCACGGCAGTGGGGTCGATGCGCTGCCAGCCCTTTCCTTCCAGCCAGACCTCGCTCCAGGCATGGGCGTCGGCCTGGCGGACGACGAGGAAGTCGTCGGTGATCTCGCCCCCCTGGTAGCCGGTCACCACGCGAGCCGGCACACCTGCGGCGCGCATCAGGCGGGTGAAGGCGTCGGCATAGTCTGCGCAGTAGCCCTCGCGAGTGTCGAAGAGGAAGGCGTCCGCCCGGTCGGCGCCCTCGCGCCGGCCGGGACTGAGCGTGTAGCGGAAGTCGTTGTCCCGGAAGTACTGCAGTGCCTCGGCCACGCGCTGGGCCGGCTGCAGGTCGCGCCATTCCGACGCCAGGTCGGCGAGCAGCGGGTTGAGGTCGGCGGTGCGCAGGTTGCGATCACGGACCGAGGCGGGCAGTCCGTCGGCATCGAGGCGGTACTCCAGGGCGGAGGTGACCGTGTAGCGGAGCCGGTCGTCCACGTTCCGCGGGCGCTGGATCACGAGATTGGCGTCGACGCGGCTGCGCCCGGGGGCCTCGATCGCGGCGGGCAGGCCGGGGAGGGTCGTCGCGCCGGTCGGCTCGAGTGTCACCTGGTAGCGGACCTCCGATGTCTCGTTCCGGTCGAGCCGCGGGCTGCCGGCAGGCGGGTCGGCCACCCAGCCCTCGGGACGGTCGGGGTCAAGGCGGCTCATGACGTACATGCGCCAGTACCGGCTTTCCGGGGGCAGCACCTCGTCCTCGAAGCGAACGCGGAAGGCCGGGGACGGATCGCGTCCGAGCCGGTCGAACTCGCCGGGACGCATCTGCTCGGACAGCCCGGTCTGGGCCGCACCCCCCGGCTGCTGGACCCCCCAGAGCCCGCCGGGCGGCCGGGGAAACAGGGCGAACAGGATCAGGGCGAAAGGCAGGCCGGTGGCCAGCAGCATCCCCCCGTCACGCATCCGCGTGCCGACGGGTGGAGAAACCGGCTGGCTGACGCCGATCCAGGCCCCCACCAGCAGCCAGAACAGCAGGCCGACCAGCAGGAAGATCCAGATCGCCTGGTCGAACAGCAGCACCGACATGAGCAGGAAGAAGCTCAGCAGGAGCACGCCGTAATGGTCGCGCTCGTCGCGGGTTTCCAGCAGCTTCAGGCCGGCGGCGATGACCAGCAGCGTGACCCCCGCATCGCGACCCCAGAGTGCATGGAAATGCAGGAACACGTACGCGCCGCCCAGGATGGCGAAGAGGGTCAGCAGTCCACGCCCGGGCAGGGGCCAGCCGCGCACCTCGTGCAGGAGCCGCCAGACCAGGGAGGCGGCGACCATGCCCACTGCCGCCAGGGGCAGGTGCGGCAGGAGCAGGCCGACCGAACCGGTGAGCACCAGCCACAGCAGGGCGTCGATGCGTGCCACCGGGCTCATCGGAGGCCCTCGAGCGCGTCCGCGTGGCGTGACGCCACGTCGAATCCCTCGGCGTCGCGGGCTCGGCCGAAGCGGGCGAGCTGGCGAAGGGCCGCCCGGCGGGCGCCGGGGTCGCTCCCGCCGGAGGATTCGACCGGTGGCTGGCCCGGAAGCAGCAGCCGCCATGGCCGCCCTTCGGCCGAGTGCCGGTCGAGGAGGAAGGTCATGGCAGACAGGCGCTCCTCGCGCCCGCCGCGGAAACGGTCGTAGTCGAGAACCGTCGGTCGGTCGGCGACCGTTTCGCCCTCGGGGCGACGGGTGACCAGCCGGCCGCTCTTCGCGTAATGACGGAAGGCGATGTGCCGGACCGGGTCACCCGGCTGGTAGGGGCGCAGTCGGGTCGGGTCGCCCTCGTCCAGTGCGCGCGTGCCGTCGTTCGGCGTTGCCTGCTCCACTGGCGGCTCGGCGGCCTCCACCGGAGCCGGGTAGACCCATTGCCCCAGGGGGAGATCCACCCGGCGTTCGACGACCCAGAGCCCCAGCGGGTAGTGCGTGCTCAGCGTCAGCGAGGGAAGCGGAAGGTAGCCCCGCGGAGCCGGGGGTAATTCGAGTTCCACCCGACTGATCCGGCCCGGAACCAGCGAGGCGAGGGCGGTCTCCGAGTCGGGATCGTCGAGCTTGACGGAAACCGACGGCAGGGATAGCCGCGATTCGATCTCGAGCGTCCAGCGTCCCGCCGTATACGCCGGGCGCATTGCCGGCCCCGCGGAGGTGACCGTCACGGGTCTGAGGAGACGCTGCCCCTGCCAGACCCCGTTTATCATCAGGGCGATGAGCAGGAAGGCGAGAAGGAAGATCAGGTTGTTGCCGTAATTGACCGCCGCGGCGAGCATGGCCATCGCCACGGCCGCCATGCCCAGCCCCCAGCGGCGAGGGCTGACGTGGATGCGCGAGAGGCGGGTCGCTTCCATGCCGCGGCTGCCTTACGGGGCGGCGACCCGGTCGAGCAGGATGTCGGCGGCATCGTGGCCGTCGTGATCATCGAGACCGACGCGGTGGTTCACCAGGTCCGGAAGGACCGCCTGCACGTCGTCCGGCAGGACGTGATCACGCCGCTCGATCAGTGCCCAGGCGCGGGCGAGCGACAACAGCATCAGGCCGGCGCGCGGGGACAGCCCCACGGAGAATTCCGGGGTCGCCCGGCTCGCGGCCAGCAGTCGCTGCACGTAGTCGGCCACGCGCTCGGAGGCGTGGACCTCGGCGGCCTTGCGCCTCAGGGCCATAAGCCCCTCGGCGTCCACCACCCGGGAGACCTCGTCCAGGTGGGCGCGTCCGCCGCCGGAAAGCAGCATCTGCCGTTCCGTCTCGGCGTCGGGGTATCCCAGCCGGATCACCATGGCGAAACGGTCGAGCTGCGACTCGGGCAGGGGGTAGGTGCCGGCCTGTTCGAGGGGGTTCTGCGTGGCGATGACGAAGAACACGCCGGGTAACGGGTAGCGTCGCCCGTCCACCGTGACCTGGCGTTCCTCCATCGCCTCGAGCAGGGCGCTCTGGACCTTGGGCGGAGCCCGGTTGATCTCGTCGGCGAGCAGCATCTGGGTGAAGACCGGGCCGGGGATGAAGCGGAAACCTCCGCCTTCTCCCTGCGCGGGGCTGTAGATCGAGCTGCCCACCACGTCGGCGGGCAGCATGTCGGCGGTGAACTGCAGCCGCTTGAAGGAAAGCCCGAGCACCGAGGCGAGGGTATGCGCCAGCGTGGTCTTGCCCAGTCCGGGCAGGTCCTCGATCAGCAGGTGTCCACCGGCCAGGATGCAGGTCAGCGCGCGACGAATGGCGGGACGCTGGCCAACCACGACCCTGGCGGTCTCGTCGATGATCCGTTCGGGAATGTTCGGGGTGGTGCTGGTCATGTCGCTCCGTCGAGTTTGAGCTGATAGGCCCGCCGGTACGCATCGATCAGCGCGGCGTGCCTGGGTTCGTTGCGAAAGCCGCGTTCCAGCGGCGTGAACGGCCGGTAGGCGAGCCGGCCCTCGAGCAGGTCACGCGCCCGGTCGAGCGGGTCACCGGGGAAGAGTCCGTCGAGCGATCGGCGCAGGGCGCGGGGGGGCATGTCGGTTTGCTGCTCGATCTGCCAGAGGGTTCGGGCGGCGCGATACCGCTGGCGTCGGTCGGCCGGCACGGGCGGGACGTCGGCGAGCCAGTCGATGTCCATGCCGACTTCCTCGGGGTCGCGCGGTTCGGCGCTGTCGGCATGCAGGCGGGCGAGGATCTCCAGCTCGCCGATGCGCGTTCCCGCCCACACCGACTCGGGTCCGGCGCAAAGACCGATCACGTCGGTGACCGGCGTGAGCGGGTCGAGGGCCAGGTCGGCGATGGCCTCGGCGAACTCGGCGCTTTCTTCGGGATCGAGCTCGTCGAGCCGCTCGAACCACGGCAGCAGCGCCAGGCCCTGGTTGTTGTTGCGCTCGACCAGTTCCTCGACCGGGTATATCTCGGACATGCCCGGGACCAGGATCCGGCAGGCGGGCAGTCCCAGGTGCGTGAAGTCGGCGATGTAGACGTCGTGGCCGAACTGGTGGATGCGGTCGACCAGTTCCCGCTCGTAGGCGACGTTGCGGGCATGCCAGTCGGCGTGCTCGTCGACCGGCTCCATGCCCCATGGGGTGAACGGATGATCCGCTTCGTCGCGGAGCATGCTCCACGGAAGGATCCCCGAGGAGTCGATGAAATGGAGTTCGATGTTGTCCGGGTCGGCGGCCAGTTCCATGTCGGTGGTCGGCGGCGGGAAGGCGTGCAGGTCGTCGAGGTCCCGACCCTGCACCAGTTCGGTCAGGGTGCGCTCGAGGGCGATCTCGAAACGCGGGTGCGCGCCGAACGAGGCGAAGACGCCCCCGGTTTCCGGGTCGTAGAGCAGCACGCAGATCACCGGGAATCGATCACCGAGCGACGCATCGAAGGCCCGTGCCGAGAAGCCCTCGCCACCGAGCGCTTCGAGCGCGGCGGCGCTTTGGGGAAACCGGGCCATGACCTCGTCGGGGATCTCCGGCAGGGCGATGCCTTCCGTGATCACCCGTTCCTTGACGTACCGCTCGAAGACCTCGGAAAGCCCCTGGGTATGCGTTTCGGCGAGGGTGTTGCCGGCCGACAGGCCGTTGGAGACGTAGAGGTTGCCGACCACGTTGACCGGGAAATAGATGGTCCTCCCGTCGCGCTGACGCTCGAAGGGCAGGGCGCAGATGCCCTCGCGCTCGCCACTGTTGAGGTCGCACCAGTCGCCCGCGTCCTCGATGGTATCGCCCTGGTAGAACGTCCACAGGGCGTCGTCGAGCAGGCCTTCAGGTCGCACGCCGGGTGCGTCAAGGGTGAACCAGCGCTCGGCGGGGTCGTGGAGCGTGCGGCCGTCCACGCTGGCCGCCTGACGGTTCCAGTGGAAGTCGGCGAAGAAGTACTGCGAGGCCAGTCGCTCGACGAACTCCCCCAGGGCCGAGGCGTAGGCGGCCTCCCGGGTCGCCCCCTTGCCGTTGGTGAACAGCGCCGGGCAACCGCGGTCCTTGATGTGCACGGACCAGCAGTTCGGCAGCGGGTTGCGCCATCCGCTGGCCTCGATGTGGAATCCGGCGGCTCGCAGGCGGTTCTCGACGGTCTCGATGGTGCGTTCGAGCGGCGCGTCCTTGCCGGGTATCAGGGTCTCGGTCATTCGGTCACTACGGCTGGATGGTATGGAGAAGGATGCTCGGCGGGGATCCGCCGGGACGATCTAGAAGATCACCAGCAGGCTGACTCGCCGCAGCTCGGAGGCCAGCACGGTATAGGTGCGCAGGGCGGCGGCGGTGTCCATGTACTCGATGCCGACGCCCCGGCGCATCAGCGCCGCGGACACCGCGGCCGGTCCCATGCGCGTGCGTGCTCCGGTGCCGACGATCACCACCTCGGGATCGTCCCGGAGGAGCAGCGACTCGCCATGGCCTTCAAGACCGGACACGTCCTCCACGGGCACCTCCGGTTCGAGGCGCTCCGGCGTGACCAGGAAGGTCTGCTCGAGGCGCTGGTCGTTGACGACGACGTGGTTTTCGTCGAAGCCGCGTATCACGAAGGCGCGGCCGCGATCGTCCTGGGTCAAGCGCATGGTAGTTCAGTCCGTCACCCTGGAATGAGAACCGGTAAGCCTAATCGCTACCGCCCGTGAACGCCAATCCGGGCCTGTCGCCCAGTGCAGTCCGCATCCGTCGGCGGAGGTTGCCGCTGCGCCGGGTGGTCTCGGCAATCGCGCGGGCCAGCACCTCCTCAGGCGCCGGTGAGCGCGGCCCGTCGGTCAGGGGCGAGACGAGCGTGAAACGCCGCCTTGCCCGGGTGATGCCGGTGTAGACCAGCTCCCGGGTCAGGATGGGGTTGGGGCGCTCGGGCAGCACGAGGGCCACGTGGGTGAATTCCGAGCCCTGCGACTTGTGAACCGTGAGGGCAAAGGCGGTCTCGGCGTCTCCCAGCCGGGCCGGACTGACCCAGTGATAGCGACGTTTCCCGGGCTCACCGTCGGCGGTGGCGGGAAAGACCACGCGCAGGACCGTTTCGCCGGCGGTGCGCATGGGTACGGTCAGTCCCATGTCGCCGTTGGCCAGGCCCAGCTGCGGGTCGTTCCGAGTGACGAGGATCGGCCGCCCCGGGTACCAGCCCCGGCGTCGTTCTCCCGTCGGGGACCGGATGTCCCCGGAGGCCGCGAGCCAGTCCTCGACCTGGCGGTTCAGCCCCTCGACCCCCGCCGGACCGCGACGCAGGGCGCAAAGGAGCTGGAAGGCGTTGCGATCGGCAAAGATCGCGTCGAGGCGTCGTTCGTCTTCCGGACTGTCCGGGTCGAAACCGTCCGAGCGGCGGATCGCCTCGAGCCACGGCCCCACGCCGGCGAGCACCAGGACGGCCAGTGCCGACCGCCCGGCCGGTCCGCCGACGGGGGTGTGCAGCCAGTGGATGTCTTCCGCCCCGGGGGTGGTTTCCGGCTTGCCCGCGGGAAGACCGAGTTCCTCTCGAGCGGCGTCGGCGTCGCCCCGGTTGACGGCGCGCGCCAGCCGACCGATCGGGCTGTCGTGCCCGAACCGGTGCGAGTAGTGCAGCACGGCGATGCGGGCATTGATCGGGTGGGGTGCGTCGACCGACCCGGCCGGGTCGAACGACTCGCCGGTGGCGCGCTCCAGCCAGTCCTGCAGGTCGGGCGGGTAGCCGGCCTCGGTGCCGCGGCAGAGCTCGCCGAGAACGGCCCCGGCCTCGACCGAGGCCAGCTGGTCCTTGTCGCCCAGCACCACCAGCCGACAGGTCCGTGGCAGGGCGTCGACGAGTTGCGCCATCAGTTCCAGGCCGACCATGGAGGCCTCGTCGACCACCACGATGTCGAGGTCCAGCGGGTTGTCGCGGTGATGCCGGGGCCGCTCGGCCAGCGGCCGGGTGCCGATCAGCCGATGGATGGTCTGCACCTCGGTGGGCAGCCGTGCGGCGATGTCCTTCCAGTGGCCCGGGGGGAATCCCGTCGCCTCGATGCCGCCGATCTCGCGCACCTTGTCGCCGATCGACTCGGCGAGACGTGCCGCGGCCTTGCCGGTCGGGGCGCACAGGGCGATGCGCGGCGGGCGTGCGCCGGCAGGTTCGGGCTGCAGCGACAGCAGCGCGGCCAGCAGCCTCACCACCGTGGTGGTCTTGCCGGTACCCGGTCCGCCGGTGATGATGGAAAACGGCTGATGCGCGGCGAGCGCGCAGGCGATCTTCTGCCAGTCGGTTTCGCGGCCCCGGGGGGCGGGATACAGGGCGTCGAGCACCGGACGGATGCTGCCCGTGTCCGTCAACCGCTCGCCTTCGAGCGAGGACAGCCCGGAGGCCACGCGTCCCTCCACCTGCCAGAACCGCCGCAGGTAGAGTTGCGGCCGGTCGGCGCCCACGAGCATCAGCGGCCGGCCGTCGTCGTGGCCGGCGGGATCGTCGTTCCATTCGAGACGGCATACCGCCGGGTACACGGCGAGCGCGGCCCGCCATTCGGCGATGGCTACCCCGTCGAGCACCCGGCGGGGCGTGTCGAGCGCCGCCATTCCGGGTCGCAGGGGATCGCCCGGGGGCATGCGCAGGGTGAAGTCGGGGTCGGCGAGCACCTCGACGAGATCCAGGCAGACGTGGCCGCCGCCTCCCTGGTGGCTGGCCAGGACCGCGGCCAGCTCGGCCAGTGGTTCCGCCCGCCGGGCACGCGTTCGCAGGAACGACGCCACGGCACGGTCGACGGGGCGCAGCCAGCCGGCGGCCACCCAGGCGTCGAGCAGCTCATCGAGGGCTTCGTGACGGGTCAGGGCCGGATGCCGAGTCATGCGACACGCTCCCGCTTGTCGGTGAACAGCGCATCGAGCGCCTCGATCAGCTGGCGATCGGGGCGACAGGTGTAGACGCCGTGGTTGTCGGGTCCTGTCCCCTCGGGGCGTCGAATGCCGCGCAGGAACACGTAGGCCGCGCCGCCGACGTGGCGGTCGTAGTCGTAGTCCGGCAGGCGGTCGGCCAGGTGGCGATGCAGGGCGACGAGGTAGAGGACGAACTGCAGGTCGTAACGCGAGTCGAGCATGGCGCGTTCGAGAGCCTCCGGGGCATAGGCGCCCAGGTCGGCGCCCAGCCAGTTGGATTTCCAGTCGAGCAGGTAGTAGCGGCCGTCGTGCGCGATGGTCAGGTCGATGAATCCCTTGAGCATGCCGTTAAGCGTGCGTGCCTCCAGTTCGGGGCGAGGGGCGTCGGCGGCCACGTGTCGCCGCACCAGCCGGTCGACGTCCGCGGTACTCGCATCCTGGAGGGAGAGCCAGAACTCCATTTCCGGCCGGGCGGTCCGCAGTTGCGCCAGGGCCATGGGCGTGGAGGAAGCCGGCAGCTCCCAGCGGGTGTCGAGCAGGAGGTCGAACTGCGCGGCGAGCTGTTCCTGCTGACACTCGTCGAGGACCCGCAGGCCGGGGTGGTGGCTGGTGGCCAGCAGCCGGCGTACCCGCTCGGGGTTGCCGGCGTAGCGGGACGGGCCATCCTGGAACATCGCCTCGATCATGTCGTGGAAGAGGTTGCCGATGCCGGCGCCGCGGGGCAGGGCGTGCACACCCGAGGGGGGTGTCGCCTCGATCGGCAGCAGCGCGCCGGCGGCCTCTAGCGCATCGTCCTCCAGCCGGAGCTCCTCGCGGGCGATCTCCGGTGCGGGCAGGGTCGCGCCGTGGCCGGCCGAGGCGCTGATCGAGGAAAAGCTCGCGATCGACCATGGGTCGAAGCGGCCGAACCGCGGCACCCGAGCCTCGGTGAGCGGCGGCTCCGCGGGCGGGACGAAGCGGTGACCGGCCGGGTCCCGCGGTTCCGGCACCTCGGTGATGCGGATGCCGGGATCGTTACCCCAGTCGCCCAGCGTGGCCATGTACTCGTCGCGCTCGCAGGTCTGGCCTGGCTCGAAGCCGAGGAACTGGCCCCAGGCCGTCTTGCCGGGGTTGAACTGCTTCGTGCGGCCGATCTTCACCGGCCCGGCGCCCAGGATGCAGGCGAACTCGGCTCGCGTCAGCGCCACGTAGAGCAGTCGGATCTCCTCGGCGGTCGACTCTCGAGCGGCGCGCTCGGCGGCCGCCTCGTCCGGTTCCATTTCCCAGACGTTCTCGTCGTGGCGGTGGCGGCGAGTGGGCTTGCCGCCATGGTTCTTCTCCGACCCGAGCACGGCCGCGAACGGCAGGAAGACCACCGGGTACTGGAGGCCCTTGGAGCTGTGGACGGTCACGATGCGCACCATTTCGGCATCCTGTTCGAGGCGGATCTCCTGCTCGTCGCCCCCCTCGGTCATGGCCAGGTGAAGCCGGTGGATCAGGGCCGTCTCGCCGTCGACGTCCTGGTCGCGCGCCTGCAGCCACTCGGCCAGGTGCAGGAGGTTGGTCAGCCGTCTTTCCCCGCGGCGGGCGGCCCGCGCCTCGGGGGCGAGAAGGCGAGCCGGCACGGAGAAGTGATGCAGCAGGCGCATCAGCGCGGCGAGCACGCCCTGGTTCTGCCAGACGTGGTGCCAGTCGTGGAACCGGTTGCAGATCTCGTCGAAGATCACCTCGTCGCGCAGCCAGGCGGTCAGTTCGTCGAGCTCGAGCGACAGGCTGGTGGTCGCCATGGCCTGCCGGACGCGGTCCGAGCGTTCCGGCTCGGCCAGCGCCTCCAGCCAGACCAGCATGTCCGCCGCTTCGGTTGACCGGAACACCGATGATCGCTCGGAAAGGAATACCGCGGGCACGGCAAAGTCGGTGAGCGCACGGCGCATCAGCTTGCCCTCGTCCTGGTTTCGCACCAGCACGGCAATGTCACGGGGTTGCAGGCCGCGGGATTCCTCGCCCTCGTACCGGCAGTCGCCTGCCTGCCCGGCGTTGAGCATCGCCGCGATCTCACCCGCCGTGCGGCGGGCCATCTCGTCGCGGAATCGCCCCGCGTTCCAGTCCTCGTCGGCGGGTGTGGACCAGGCCGTCAGCGCCGGCATCTCCGCGCCATCCGCCCCGAGGAGCCGGCTCTTGCGCCCATGGGCGTCGACGGCGTGGAAGGGCAGTGGGTTGGGGGCGTCGCTCTGCTCGTCGCGCGGAAAGCGGAATGCCCCGCCGGGATGTCGGTCGGCTCGTTGGAACAGGTGGTTGACCGCCCCGACCATGGCGCTTGTCGAGCGGAAGTTCGTCGGCAGGGTCGCGTGCCGGCCCTCGGTGGCCCGGCGGGCGGTCAGGTAGCTGTGGATGTCCGCACCGCGGAAGCTGTAGATCGCCTGCTTGGGGTCGCCGATCAGCACGATCGCCGTGTCGCCCGCCTCGTTCTGGCCGAGTGGATAGATCGCCGAGAAGATCGCGTATTGCAGCGGATCGGTATCCTGGAACTCGTCGATCAGCGCCACCGGATACTGCCGGCGGATGGCCTCGATCATCCCGGCGGCATTGGGATTGGCGGCCGGATCGACCGCCTCGCGCATCTGGATCAGCATGTCCTCGAAGCCCATCGATCGGCGGCGGGCCAGCAGGGTGGCGATCCGGTCGCGCACCCACAGGGCGGCGAACGCCCGGATGGCCGGTTCGATCTCCCTGGTGCGAGATGCCATGGCCTCGACCCGGTCATGCCAGTCCCGGATCGCCTCGAGTGCCGGGTGGGACGGCGGCTCGGTGCCTTTCCGGGTCTTCGGGCAGGCGAGCTGCTTGCGCGCCTTCGGCTCGAGCCCTGTTTCCCCGGCCGCCCAGGCATCGACCGAGGCAAGCCAGGCCTCGAACTCACCCGGGTCGGCGGCCTCGGGATGGTTCCTGCGGTTGAGTCCATCGCGTACCCCTTCCCAGAGCGTCCGCAGGGAGGCCGCCTCCTCGCGCCAGCGCGCACGCGCCGTTTCCTCGGCCCGGTCGATGTCGGCCTGCTCGTCGGTAACGCGCTCGAGCAGGTCGGCCGGGGAAGAAGGGAGGTCGGCGGCGTGACGGGCCGTGACCTCGCCCAGCGCCACCGGGCTGCCATCGCGCTTGATCAGGTCCTTGATCTGCTCGCGGAGCTTGCCCGGGGGCGGCACCAGTTGCGCGAACTGGCGGGCGATCGCGTCGCTTCTCCCGGCCAGCGGGTAGCCGTGGCTGCGCCAGAAATCCCGGACCGCCTCGGCGATGATCGGGTCGAGGTCCGTGACCAGTTCCTGCTCGAACAGGGCGCGGCTGTGAAAGGCGTGCTCGCGGAGCATGCGCTGGCAGAAGCCGTGGATGGTGAAGATCGCCGCCTCGTCCATCCATTCCGCGGCGCGTTGCAGCAGGAACGCTCCCCGTCGGCGTTGTTCCTCGTCGAAGGCGTCATGCAGGGCCCGTAACGGCGGGTCGACCTCCTCGGCTTTCACGCTGCCCGAGAACAGCCAGGCCGCCTCCTGCAGCCGTGACCGGATACGATCGCGCAGCTCGGCCACGGCCGCATCCGTGAATGTGCTCACCAGGATCTCCGGCGGCGTCAGTGGACGCGCGTCCGGCTGATCCGGTCCGCGATGTCCCAGGACCAGCCGCAGGTAGAGCAGCGAGATCGTGAAGGTCTTTCCGGTGCCCGCGCTGGCCTCGATCAGGCGGCTGGATTCGAGCGGAAAGGTGACGGGATCGAGTCGGCTCATGCACGCTGCCCCTTGTCCGACGGTTGTCGATGTCCGCCCCGGGTGTGCCGGGCCACGGGGCCGTACAGGCCTTCCGCGATCTCGGCGAAGGCCGGCGCTTCCACCAGCATCCGGAAGTCGGGCCAGAGCCGGACGAGGTCAGGCTCGTATGCCGCCGCGCTCTCGAATGCCTGTTGCGCGGCCCTTGGGCGTGCGTTCTCGTCTTCCTCGGTCACCCAGGCGATCTGCGCCCGGGGCTCGGCCGCGACCGGCTTGGCCGCGGCGCGGTGCCAGTGGTCGATCATCTGCACCAGGATCCGGCGGGCGTCGTCGGCATCCAGCGGCTCCATCACGGTCGGCCGCTCGGTCGGTTCCTCGCTCCGCGCGTCCGACTCGCTGACGAGATAGGTGGTCACCGGCCGGCCGCCCAGTTGAGCGGCGACGTGGAACGGCCATTCGGCCACCAGCCTGTGCCACTTGAGGTCCTTGCCCTTGTGCAGGGGGCCGGGCAGCAGGCGCAGGCGGACCGCCCCTTCCGGCCCGGTCCGGACGTCGCCGATCTCCCCGTTCAGGTCCAGGTCGTCGCCCAGCCGGTCTCCCGGGTGAAAGGCCTCGGCGACCTCCGGGAAGCGGGCCTGCAGGGCGGCGAGGGAGCGCATCTGACGTGCCAGCGCCTCGCCGTGCTCCCGCCGCAGCGGCTCGTCGAAGGGGTGCACGGGCAGATGGCCCGCCCCGGCGATCCGGGCGAACGCGTCCTCGATGGCCCCCGGCAGCCGGGTTTCCAGGATGTCCGGGTCGAGCACCTCGACCGGTTCGCGGTTGAGCCTCCCCGTGACCAGGTCGAGAAGCCGGGCGCTGAGCTGGTGGTCGTCCAGCGGACCGAGTTCGAACGGCTCGTCGTCTTCGGGAACCATCGTCTCTCGACGGCCGGGGATGCCGAGGTGCTCGCCCAGCCAGACGCGCCAGGGCTTCTTCAGTGCCAGGGCGAGATCGGCGAGGGACGGGATGCGGGACGCCTCTTCGTCGTTTCCTGCGCGCCCGGTGGTCGGCGAGGCGGCCTGGTCGCCGTTTATCGAGGTGGCAGCGTCGGCCGGGTGATGGACCCGCTGCCACTCGGCCGCGTAGCTGTAGAGCTCGGGGCGTTCGGCGGAGAAATACTGCCGCGAGAACGGTTGCAGGGGATGTTCGGTGGTCAGTCCCGCGGAGGCGGAGTCCGCGCCGTCGAGTCGCCAGCCGCGATCGATGTGGTCACGCAGCTGGTTGACCAGCACCGAGGCCGGCTGCTCGTCGTTTTTGCGGATATCGCGGCCAACCCAGCTGATCCAGAAGCGGTCCCGGGCCGAGAGCAGCGCCTCGAGGAACAGGTAGCGGTCGTCCTCGCGCCGGGAGCGGTCGCCCGGACGGTACCGTCCGGCCATCAGGTCGAAGTCGGCCGGCGGCTGGCGACGCGGGTAGGAGCGGTCGTCCATGCCCAGCAGGTAGACCTGGCGGAAGGGAATGGCGCGCATGGGCATGAGCGTGGCGAAATTGACCGCGCCGACGAGAAAGCGCTGCGACAGGCGATGTTCGTCGAGGCGGTCGAGCCAGGCGCTGCGGGCCGTTTCCAGGGGGACGGGCAGGTCGAAGGCGGCCGAGGCGCAATCGTCCAGCCAGCCGTTGAGCGCCTCTTCCAGCCGGTCGCGCAGAGAGACCGCCGACTCGCGCTCGGCCAGGGGATTGCGGGCCGACGACCGGGAACCGCCCGGGGCGTCCTCGACCGGGGGGATGGCCTCCGGGGCGAAGAAGGCGGCGAGAAGCTCGTGCAAGAGCTCGTGCCATTCATCCGGGCTGTACGCCCGGTCCAGGCGTTCGCGCCAGTTTTCGAGCGCCTCGAGCAGGGCATGCAGCCGGCCGACGGCCTCGGCACTCGCCGCGTCGAGCCCGCCGACCGGGACGATGCCGTCCCAGTTGTCCGTCGCGCCGGCCAGGTAGCCGTAGAGCAGGCGGTCGAGGCCGAAGCGCCAGGTGTTCTGCCCGATGCCGGGCGGCAGGCCGAACCGTTCGCGGTGGCCTGCGTCCAGTCCCCAGCGGATGCCGGCCGAATCGATCCAGTGATGCAGCAGGCCCACGTCATCGGAGGACAGGCCGAAGCGTGCCCGCAGGGCGGCGACCTCCAGCAGATCCAGCACCTCGCTGGCCGTCAGCCGGGAGTCGGGCAGGGCGAGCAGCCAGTCGAGCGCGCGCGTCATCGGATGGGCGTCGCGCTCGGGACGGTCGGAAATGGCGAACGGCAGGTGGCGGGGATCGTCGGGCTCCAGCCGGCCGAAGACCGCGTTGATGGCCGGGGCGTAGTCGGCCATGTCCGGCACCATCACGATGATGTCGCGCGGCTGCAGCGTGGGGTCGTGATCGAAGGCGTCGAGCAGCTGGTCCTGGAGGATCTCCACCTCGCGCAGTGCACTGTGAGCGACGGTGAAGGCGACCGACCGGTCGTCGGCCTCGAGCCGGCGTTGTTCGTTCTCGATCTCGTCGGGGGGCACCAGGTCGAGGATGTCGGCCTGCAGACGGGCGAGCAGGTGGTCTGCCTCGGGCGGCTCGAAGACATCGATGTTGAGGCTCTGGCCACCGAGCCGCTCCGGCGCCTGGTCGAACTCGTCGACCAGTCTGACCAGGTCGCGTCCCTGCTTGCCCCAGGAGGCGAGCAGCGGATGGGCGTGCTGGTGCAGGTCGGGCTCGTCGAGCCGGCCGTCGATCTTGCGTTCGCTGATGCGTCGATACTCGTGACGGAAGAGGTGACGATCCTCGACGATGTCGCCCCAGTAGTGGCGGCAGGGGTTGTGCAGGCAGAAGATCACCTGCACCCAGCGCGAGACGGCGCCGAGCACCTCGAGCACCTGCGGCGGCAGGGCCGAGACCCCGAAGACCACGATGCGGCGGGGCAGGCCGGCAGGGCGCTCGGCGAGCGTTTCGGCCACCTCGAGAAACCGCTGGTGGATCAGCGCACGGCCGGCGTAGCCGGCGGCCGGCTCGCCGGTGTCGGTCCGGGGCGGATTGCCGTGCAGATCGTCGAGAACCGCCCGCCACAGGGCCGGTTGCCATTGGAGTTCGTCGGGGACCGGCTCGTGGTCGCGACCGAGGGCATCGGTCAGCACCTCACGGCCGTGATTCCAGTCGCCGAGCCAGTCCGCCCGGTAGACCTGGTACTGGTCGAACTGATCGGCCAGGCGGGCGGCGAGCTGGTAGGCGCGATGCTCGTCGTCCTCGATGTAGTGGGCCAGGGGCGCGAAGACGGATCGTTCCCGGCCCGATTCGCGCAGGATGCGCAGCAGGCGCCAGGTCAGCCGGGGCTTGTCGAGCGGGGCTTCGGCGGGAACCGGTTCCCGGTCCATCACCGCCCGGTAGCAACGCCACTGCAGCCGGGCGGGCAGCAGCAGGTCCAGCGCGGTAGCCACGCCCAGCCCGCCGGCGTTCCGTTCTCTTCCGAGCGCAAGGCGCAGCCACTGGGCCATGCCGTTGCTCTGGACCAGGATCGTCTCCTCCTCCAGCGGCGCGAGGGGATAGCGCTCCAGCCACTCGACGAGCAGATCGCGCAGGCCTTCGAGGCGGTTTCCCTGCAGGACGATGAATCCGGGCTGGATGGATGGGTGGCTGGCTGGGCTTGGGTTCAAGACGTCCTGTCCGCCGTGTCGCATGGAGGTGAGCCGAAGATTGGATCAAGTGTATGGGATCGGAGGGTGCCGGGGAAACGCGACATTGCATGTCGTACCGAGTGCCGGAGCGGGTCACGTACGGGTCAGAAATTGTTCATTCGTTCGATACCGGCCTATATTTTAATCAGTTACCGATGACTCCGATTGTCGGTCCGCCGCACGACCTTCCCCACGACTCGCAGGGAGTGACGTCATGGAAATCCCGTCAGGAGCAGACAGGTGATCTCGGGGCTCGACCGCGAACGGCGCTTGCCCATGCTTTCCCTGCGTGGCCGGGAAGCGGTGGAGGAGGTGCGGCAGATCGTCGAGCCGTTCTACTGGAAGGTCATCGGCGTGGAGGACCAGTCGCAGCTCGCCCGTCGGCTCCGGCGCGACCCGGTCAAGGTGGTGCTGGTCGATCTTCGGGACGCCCTGGGATACTTCATGAACTGGCTGCCGGCGTTTGCCCGTGAACACCCGGGCGTGCAGATGGTGGCGATCGTGGAGAAGCGGGTGGCGGACAACGTCCAGCACGCCGGCTTCCTGCATGCCTACTTCTTCGATATCTGCTTTGCCCCCATCGAGCCCATGCGGCTGACTTTCTCCATCGGCCACGCCTGGACCATGGCCCGTGTGGCGGAGACGCACCTTTCGGGTGAACTGTCCCCGGCGGCCAATGATCCCGAGGGCGACCGGCTTATCGGCCGCAGCGAGGCGATGCAGGCGGTTCGGCGAAAGATCCACCGGTTCGCGGACAACGACCTGCCGGTACTGATCACCGGTCCGACGGGGACGGGCAAGGAACTGGCCGCCCGGTCGATACACGCGCGCTCGTCGAGAAAGGATGGCGGCTTCGTGGCCGTCAACTGCGGCGCGCTGAATCCCAGCCTGGTCCAGTCGGAGCTGTTCGGCCACGAGAAGGGCGCCTTCACCGGCGCCGGCAAGAGGCACGTGGGCTGGGTGGAACTGGCCGACGGCGGCACCCTGTTCCTCGACGAGATCGGTGACCTGCCGGCCGAGACCCAGGTCAGCCTGCTGCGCTTTCTGCAGCAGGGCGAGATCCAGCGCGTCGGTGGCGAGGCCACCATACCGGTGGATGCCCGCATCATCGCCGCGACGCACGTCGACTTGTCCAGGGCCGTGGCCGACGGGCGTTTCCGCGAGGACCTCTTCTTCCGCCTCGACGTGCTGCCCCTGGAAATGCCGTCACTGGCCGAGCGGGGGGCGGATGTGATCGAACTGGCCCAGTATTACCTGGAACGCTTCAGCCGGGAGCTCGGGGTCAAGACCAAGCACCTGAGCCCGGCTACCGAGGCCGCGATCATGAACTACGGCTGGCCCGGCAACATCCGCGAGCTGATGAACCGGCTGCGGCGCGGAATCGTGCTTTCCGACGGTCTCGCCGTCAGCCTGCCGGAACTGGAATCCTCCGTCGACGAAGACATCGGCACTCGGACTCTCGCGGAGATCCGTGACGAAGCCGAACGCAACGCCATCGCCCAGGCCGTCAGTCGCAGTGGGCACAACATCACCGAGGCGGCGCGCATGCTCGACGTCTCGCGCTGCACCCTTCACCGCCTGATCCGCAAGCACCGCCTTCCGTTCCACTGAATCTTCGCCGCCGCCGGGCCGGCCCCGGTTCAGTCCCGCGACACCCTCGTTCTCCTCGACGACCACCCTCACTCGGCCCTGCGACGGGGTCCCTGCGTGCATCCGTGCCTGCGTCTCCGCCAACTCGTTTACCCGATAGCGGCGTGCGCACGGCAGCTGGATGACGCAGCGGTGTTTCAACCTTGATACAGCCGCGGGCCCTTGCAGCGGGAGTTGCGCGTGAACCCCGCCGCGGACCGTATCAACCCTGATACACCCGGGAGGCCAGCCGGTTCGATGCCGTCACAACCTGTTGTTTTGTGGCACATGTTCAAGTTGGCCTCATTCCTGCACCTAGGGAGGGCAACGAGCGGAACCGATCCGCCAACCCATCTCACGAGGGATCGCAGGCCATGAAGAACCGGACATTGAACGCCAGCGATATTCGCACCGTCCTTACGAAACGGTCGGGTTTTTGCGCCGGCCTCACGCTGCCCCGGAATTCCCGCAGGGCCCTGCTGGTCACCCTGCTGGGGGGCTCGATGCTGGCCGCGATCGGATCTCCCCAGGCAATGGCCGCGGGGAGCCGTTACGCGGTCGAGCCGGAGCCCGGCGAGATCGTGCTGCTGCGGACGGTGCCGCCGCAGTCGGCCACCCGCACGGAGCAGGCGCCGCCCTCGCGGGCCATCCTCGTCGACCCCAAGCCCAACGCGGAACTGCTGCAGGGCCTGGCCCCGCTTTCCGATGACGATTACGGACTGGTCGCTTCCGGCACCGGCCCGTCCGGCGCCGGCTCGCTCGGCATGGCCGGAGTCGTGACCGATGGCGTCCGCCAGGCGCTCGGGGGCGCCTCGGGCAGCCAGCGCGACGGGAAGCCCGCCCAGGCGTCCAGCGTGGGTGGCGCGGTGACCTCCGTTACCGGTGGTATCGCCGGCCAGGTGAACGGCGCGCTGTCGGCCACCGGCATGACGGGGCAGGGAGGTCGGCAATGAACGCCCGGACCAACATCGTCCCCTGGATCCGGCTCAGCCTGATCGGAGTGGGCGCAGTGGCCCTGGTGATCTCGGCGCGGACCGCCGAGGCCGAGACCGTGTCCCCCCAGGTCGATGCCTACGACTGGATGCTCGGCGTTCTCAACGAAAGCCGGATCAACGGTCGTGTCGGTGTCGGCGCGTCCGGGAACATGGCCGTCAATCTCGCGGCCGGCTCGGGAAACATGCAGATCAACCAGCGGGCGATCAACACCGACTCGTCCGTCAATCAACGGAACATGGCCATGCCTGCCGAGGCGGGCGTGGTTCAGCACGCCGTGACCCGGATCTCGGGCGGTGCATTCCGGGGCGCCTCGGGCGCGCTCGGGATCAACCAGGTCGCCGGGGACGGCAATGTCCAGTTCAACTCGATGACCCTTGGCGGTACCGCCGCCGGGTCATCGGAGATTCGCAACCGTCTGCCGGATGGTCCGGCGGGCGGGGCGGATCCGGCGGCCCGGAAGGACGGGTCGTCGGAGGAGCTCCCTCTGGATCGCTATCGGACAGTGATCTCGAACACTGCCTTTACGGGGTTCGGAGGGTTACTCCAGGTAAATCAGGTGTCCGGGAATCGAAACGTAACCGGCAACACGTTCACGTTCTCGAATCGCGGGCCCTGATTTCTTCATGATCGAAGTAACCCCAACAAGAAGGTAGAGGTAGTAGCCATGAAAACGCAACTCAAGATGACAGTACTCGCAACCGCCGTCGCCGGCCTCATGTCCGGCGCAGCCTGGGCTGGTGGCAACGGCGGCGGTGGCCATCACGGTGGCGGCGGCCACCACGGTGGTGGACACGACAACGAAGAGGAAGTGATCACCACCGAGGCCATTGCCAACGTGGACAACAAGCAGGCGTTGCTCTTCAACTACGTCGAGAACGACAAGGTGCAGAACACCGCCGGGATTAGTGATTCCGTGGGCGCCGGTGCACAGGGCAACATCGGGATGAACGTCGCCTCCGGTGACCTCAACGTGCAGGACAACGCCGCCGCCCTGGCTGCGGCCGATGCCAACGTCGTGTTCGGCAGTGCATCGTCCAACGTCAAGGTGACCCAGCTGTCGTTCCTGAACGGGTTCTCGAACGACAACGTTCAGAACAACGCCGGCATCAGCGGCAGTGCGTTTTCTGGCGCCTCGGGCAACATCGGCGTGAACGTCGCCGCCGGCACCGGCAACTCGCAGAAGAACAGCCTGGCCGCCGCGACCGGCAACGCCCAGGAAGCCGAGGCCACGGCCGACAGCACCCAGGTGGCTGCGGGCAACAACATCCGCAACGAAGGCTATGTCGAGCATGGCAAGGGTGACCTTGTGATGGTCGCAAGCCGCCGCGGTGGTGGTCATCGTCACCATGAACCCGAGGTCGTCTACAACACCAACGACTCCTCGCTCAGCGGCAATGCCTTCATGGGCGCCTCCGGCAACATCGGTGTGAACGTCGCCGCCGGCAGCGGCAACATGCAGTCCAACAGCCTCTCGCTGGCTGTTGCCTGCCAGTCCTGCCCGCAGTAAGGCAAGACGTTACGTGACCACAGGCGGGGTGCCATGCACCCCGTCTTTCCAGACGAACCTTCAATCGTCCGGAAAGACATCCTGAATCGAGATCGGGCCGATGGCCCCGGGAGCACGCGATGGCCGCTGGAAAGCTCGACATCACCGATCGTTTCACCGGCCGGCTTATCCCGGCGCTGGGGGTGGTGGCCGCCTTGCTCCTGGGCGCGGGGGTCGCGCCGCCGGCGTCGGGATCGAATGTCAAGTTCGGCACCATCCTTCCGCATGGCCAGATGATGGACAAGCCGGTCATCAGCATGAAGGAGCGCCGCTACCTCAACCTCGTGCGCCAGCAATACGACTTTTCCTGCGGGGCGGCGTCACTGGCCACCTTGCTCCGCTACGCCTACGGCCTGCGACTGGACGAGGAGACCGTGCTCGCCGGGATGATGGGGGTGGCGGACCAGAGGGAGGTCCAGGCTCGCGGCTTCTCGCTTCTCGAGATGAAGCGATACCTCGAACGACTCGGCTACCGGGGGCGGGGGTACCGGATCGATCTCGAGCGGCTGGAGACGATCAACGTGCCGACGATCGTCCTGATGGACGTGAACGGGTATCACCACTTCGTGGTGCTCAAGCACGCCCGGGACGGCTACGTGCACGTCGCCGATCCGGCGCTGGGCAACCGGCGCTACAGCTTCGAGGAGTTCATCGCGAGCTGGCCGTCGAGGACGGTTTTCGCGGTGATCGGTCCGGGTTTCGACCGGCACACGGCCCTGCTGGAGTCCACGGACATTCCCAGCAGTGGGGAATTGCATGACCGGTCGGGCGAGGTGCCGACCGCCGAGTTGCTGGATTTCGGGTTCAAGCATGCCGATCTCTTCTGAGCGGCGGCTTTTCAGGAGGCAATAGCCATGAACATTCACCAAGAGGATGATCGCTCCGGGTGGCTGCCCGGGCGAACGATGAAGAAGACGGCACTGGCCGTCGCGTTCGCCACGGGCGTGGTCGGAGGGATGATCGCGGTGTCGCCCTCGGCCTGGGCCGGCAACCCGGCGATCGTGTCGTTGACCGACCCGGAACTGGACAGCATGCGCGGGCGGTTCATCGCCGCCGATAACCGGGTGCTGTACTTCGGCGTCGAGATGGTTACCCAGTGGCACACGCCGGACGGCGACATGCAGGCCGGTCTGAGCATCGGCATCGATCGGGGGCGGGGGGCTCCCACGGTCAGCTTCCAGCCGACCGTGTCGATCGAGGGCTCCCCGGCGGCTAGCGGGTCGGCCGGTCGTGAAGCAACCGGCGGTGGCGGCAACACACGGGGAGTCCGGCAGCAGATCCAGGTGGCAGGCAATGACAATCGCGCCCACAACGGCTTCGAGGTGGTGGTCACGCCCTATGCCAAAGGCGACGGTTCGGCCGGACAGACGGGAAACGCGGTCCAGGTGCTTCGCCAGGATGGCGCGGTGGTGGCCTCGGGAGTGAGCGGTAACGGTCGGTCGGCGGGCGTGAGCATGCAGCTCGGCCAGTCCTCCGCACGGCAGTTCATACAGGGCCGGGGCGGAGCCAACCAGTTGATCCGGCTGGCCGGAGACGGGCAGATGGTCCAGAACCAGCTTAGACTCACGGTGGGAACCGGTAGAGCACAGATGATGAGCCGGCAGGACCTGCATGAGCAGGTCGCCCGGTCCCTGGCGAGCTTGAGGGGGACCCATTGACGCCCCGGTCGTCGACGGTGCGTGACGGGCGCTTCATTCGGCGGGCGCACGGATTGACGGCCGGAACGTCAGGACGTTGACGGCATTTTCCCTAGACCAGGAGCGCTTTCATGGAAAAGGACAACAGAGACCGCGCGAACAGGATCGCCACGATCTCGACGCTGGCACTGTGCGTGGCCATCGGAGCCTCGGTCGGCTCGAGCGCCGCCGTCGCCAGCGAAGCGGAAGATGTACAGGCCCTGCGGAGCGAACTGGAACAGCTCAAGCAACGCTACGTCGAGGAAGTCCGCCGGCTGCGCGAGGTCGATGCCCGCCTGATGGCCGTGCAGGCGCGCATCGAGCAGGCGGAAAAGGCCCCCGACTCTGCCGAGACGGCGGCCGCCGAGGAACAAGAGCCCGCGCCGAGCGAGCCCGCCGAGGCCCGGACAGCGGCCGAAGATGGCGAAGACGCTGAATCCCAGCCGAAGGTGGCCCGCACGGAGGCGGACAAGGAACGGGCCACCAAGCGTAGCGTGGACGACCTGTTGCAGGAGGAACACGTGGCCTTCGATCGTCCCTTCGTGCTCGAGGCGGGCGTGGAGTACCGGCGCTACGATCGCAGCCAGTTGACCCTCGACGGTTTCCTCGCGCTCGATTCGATCTTCCTCGGCAATATCGCGGTGAACAACGTCGCCAGCGACACGCTGGAGTACACGCTAGCCGCCCGCTACGGCATCTCGCCTCGCTGGAACGTCGGCGTGTCCGTGCCGTTCCTGCAGCGGCACACCACCTACCAGAAGGGCGGGGCCGGAGGCGCGGCCGGCGCCTGGGCCGAGGTCAGCGACACCTCGGACCTGGCCGTCGGCGACACGACCATGAACCTCAGTTATCGCCTGCTGCCGGAAACCCAGCGCTGGCCCGACATCGTCCTGACGGGCAGTGCGATCGCCCCGACCGGTCGCGAGCCTTACGGTATCGACACCCGGGAGATCGAATTCGTCGAGGATCCCGATGATCCCGACGAGATTCCCACGAGGTTCGCGGTGCCGACCGAACTGGCGACCGGGAATGGCGTCTGGGGTTACGGCCTGTCGGTCTCCGCCGTGAAGACCCTCGACCCGGTGCTCCTGTTCGCCAACCTGGGGTACACCTACTACGACACGGACAGCTTCGATGACCTCGATTCCGACCCCGACACCGTCACCCCGGGCGAGGTGGATCTGGGCGATTCCTGGCAGTACGGCCTCGGGCTGGCCTTTGCCATGAACGACCGGACCAGCCTGTCGATGGCCTTCACCCACGAGATCACCGACAACGCGAAGATCCGCTACGAGGGCGAGGGCTGGGATTCCATCATCGGCAGTGATGGCAGTGCGGCGATGTTCGACCTCGGCCTGACCTATGCCCTTACACCCAAGAGCACGATCGTGACCACGCTCGGCATCGGCCTGACGGAGGATGCACCGGACTTTTCGTTCGGGATCCGCGTCCCCTATCAGTTCTGAAACCCTGTTCCTCTCCTTGGTGCCTGCGCCGCCCGATGGGCGGCGGCTTTTTGGGTATAGTCGACCTTTGTTCAGTGGAATCCGGCCATGGAAGATTTCCGTACCTGGTACTGGCTCGAGACCGTGATCGACCTGGGAGGCCTCAAGCCGGCCTCCAAGCGGTTGCATCGCACGCCGTCGACCATCAGCCATGCGATCAAGCAGCTCGAACGACGCACCGGCGTGACGCTGGTCGAAACACGCGCTCGGCGGATCCAGTTGACGGAGGCCGGCAGCATCCTGCTCGAGCACATGCGTCCGCTGATCCGCGAACTCGAGGGCGTCGACGGCGTGATCGAGCAACTGCGGGACGGCGGTACGGCGGTGATTCGGCTGGCGGTGGACCAGGTCTACCCCCACGATCGCCTCATGCGTGCACTGGAGCAGTTCTCGCGCAAGCATCTGCACACACGGATCGAGTTGCACGAGACGGTGCTTGGGGGTGGTCCGGCGATGTTCCAGGAGGGCGATGTGGGAATCTACCTTGGGCTCGAACGGGTGGCGGACCACCTGGGGCGGCAGTTTGGCCGGATCCGTTTCGTTCCCTGTGTCGGGCCATCGCATCCGCTGGTCGACCGGGCGGCGTCACTCGGGGCAGGCGAGGTCCTCCCGGAGGCTCAACTGCGACAGTTTCGGCAGGTGGTGCTGCGGGATTCGCATCCGGAGCGCAGCAGCAATGCGGGCTGGTTGGGGGCCGCACAACGGATCACGGTAGACCACTTGCACACGGCCGAGGAACTGATCCGTTCGGGTCTGGGGTTCGGCTGGCTGCCGGAGTATCACGTTCGCGCGGAGAACGACCTGTTGCCGGTCCCGGTCGAACCCAGCCTGTGTCCCGAGGCGATGCTGATGCTCTATCACCAGCGGGAATTCCAGGCCGACCCGGCCCACCAGTGCATGATCCAGGCGCTGATCGACACGGCGGACGAATGAGCCCGCCCGTCGGCAGGGCGCCGTCGGAACGCCTCAGGCGGCCTTCGCGGCGGCCAGGTTGCGGATCTTCTCGACCATGTTCACCAGCCCGGTGGCGCGGTTCGCGGACAGGTGAGCGCCGAGGCCCAGCTCGTCGATGAACGTGTCGTCGGTGGCCAGGATTTCCTCGGCCGTGCGATCGGAGTAGATGCGGAAGAGCAGGGCGATCAGCCCGTTGACGATCATCGCGTCACTGGTGCCATACAGCTTCAGCCGGTCACCGTCCCACTCGTAGTCGAACCAGACCTGCGACTGGCAGCCGTGGAACTTG
>JAWLHL010000014.1:0-43818 GCA_041690375.1 Guyparkeria sp.
CCGCCTGACCGGCGACTACAGCGGCGAGGTCGACATCCTCGGCGTGCAGCTCAACGCCCGTTTCTAGGCGTGATCGGGGCGGATTGGCAGTGCAATCGGAGCAGGGGCGTGTCTGGCGGCAGGGTATGATCTACCCTTGTCCCCGTCCGGGGCGACCCGGCGGCGTTTCCAATCCAAAACCGAGGTGACCGATGCAGGTTGAACATCACGATCTGGCGCATGAATTTCCCGAGCTCAAGGATCGCATTCACGAACTCAAGACCAGTGACTCGCATTTCCACAAGCAGTTCGAGCGCTACGACGAACTGACCAAGGAAATCGAGCGACTCGAGAAGATGGACGAGCCGGTCACCGACGAGCACATGGAAGAGCTCAAGAAGGAGCGCCTCGCCCTCAAGGACGAGCTCTACGGCATGCTCAAGGGCTGATCGTTCGCAGCCGTCGGAATGCAGAGGGCCCGCCTGGATTCAGGCGGGCCCTTTTCTTTGGTTCTTCGCCCTTCCGCGTGAAAACCCGGGCAGGACCCGGGCCTGGCGCCCGGGGGTACCCGGGCAGGAGCGAATCGGAGTGACTCGCGGACGAAAGGGAGCTGTTCGGGGCAACTGTTGGTTCACCCCCGCTCTTCCGGACACGCTCGATCCGGATGAAATGGCGTTTCCCGAAATCCGCGGAGACTGTCTGTCGATGCATCCGTGCAAGCGAACGGAGGAGGGTGTCGCCAGGAGCGGGGCCTTCCAGGCGCCTATTCCTCGATCCTGATCCGGCGCAGGGCGTACTCGCCCCCGTGGTTTGCCAGCACGAAGCCGCGGAAGTCGTCGCGCAGGCGGTTGTCCTGCACGCGCAGCAGGCGCTGGTCGTCCACGCTGACCTGCATCTGCCCGTTCTCGTCCCGGGTCCAGACGATGTTGTGGAAGCGGCCGTCTTCCAGGTCGAGCCTACCGTCGTGGCGGGCGACGATCTCGGCGTTCCCGGAAATCAGCCTGACCAGGCTGAGCCCCGGCCGCGAGCCGGCGGAGTAGACCAGGCGGTAGCCGTTGCCATTGGGCCGGTTGCCCTGGAATACCCCCATTTCCAGGTTGCCGGGCTGCCGCAGTGAGGCGAGTTCCAGCTCCATGCGGAAGGCGTTGTCGACGGGCGCGTGGGTGTAGATCTGCGCCGGCTCGACGGTAGCGTCCTCCTCGCCCTGCCGGCCAGTGCCGGTGCGGTCGAGGATCATGCCCAGCACGGCCAGGCCCAGTTCCTCCGGGCGATCGGTACTTAGTCCGCGTGGTGTGTCCACGACGCTGCGCAATCCGTTTTCATCGACCTCGAATTCTCCGCTGAGCACTGTCCAGGCGGGATTGCGGCGGTAGTCGCCGTCGCTGAAATCGTCCCGCAGGGCGACCCGTGACGTGGTTCGCTCCCGCTCGGACTGCGCGGGCAGGTCGTCCTTCCCGGTGCGGCGCAGGCGTTCGAGCAGGTCGTTCGATGCGCGGCCGGTCACGGCAAGGCCCATGTCCGCCTGGTACTGCTGTATCGCGCTGCGGGTCCGGCTGCCCATGACGCCGTCCGTCGGGCCGGCGTCGTAGCCGAGCCGGTTTAGCTCGCGCTGCGTCTCGGCCACGCGTTCGCGGTCCGACAGGGAGTCGATATCGGGCCGGGACTGCGGAGTCCCTGCCTCGTCCGGCTGCCAGCTGCGTGCCGCCTGCTGCGCCTCGGCGATCTGTCCGGCGGTCATGCGTTCGGCCAGTTCGTCGCGCGCCCCGGCGGCATGGCGATGACCGCGAGCCGCGGCGAGGTTGTACCACTTGTGGGCCTGGACGAAATCCTGGGGCGTTCCTCTGCCCGCCTCGTTCAGGCGGCCGAGCATGTACTGGGCATCGGGATCGCCGCTTCTGGCCGCTTCATGGAATTCCTGCAGGGCCTGCCGGTACTCCTGCTGCTCGAAGTGGCGCATGGCCTCGTTGTAGTCGGCGCTGGCCACACCGATGGAGCCGACGAGGATAAGACCGAGTGCGAGTGTCCTGGTGATCATGGTCACGCCTCCATTGCACAGGCTTGTTCATCCGTTGCGGCCGGGTGTCGGGAAAAGGTTGGCCGCCGCTTGAGTGGCTGCGGGGGTGGGCCGGCGGCCCGTCCGTGGCTCGACCCTGTCACTCAGGATAGTCCAGATGCGCGATCACGCCGGACGATGCGGTGGAGACGCCCGGTCGGGCCGGTGAAGACACGCCGATCAGCGCCGTTCGCGTCACGATGCCGATTCGCTGTTCAACGTCTCCAGCCACGCCACCTCCAGGCGGAAGGGCCCCGGCCGACGGTCGGCGATCATCAGCCCTACCTGCCGGATTGCCGCGGGGTCGAGCGGCGGGGCATCTTCCAGCCGCCGGCCGCGGAAGACGGCCTCGAACTCGTGCCAGGGCAGGGCGACGCGCTGCCACTCGCCGGCGGGTGGCTGGAACAGGGCGCGGTAAGCGGCGCCATCGAACAGCTGGTTGGTGCGCAATCGCAGCTGGTAGCGGCGGCCGTCGCCGCGCACATGCAGCACCAAACCTGCCCGGCCGCGCAGGTCGAATGGTTCGGGGTTGCGGCGTACCGAGGCGAAGCCGCCGTTGTGCTCGAGCGAGATCTCGCCGCTGAACACCCCGAAGCCGTCCTCCAAATGGATGTGGCCTCGGGAGACGCCGCCCATCACGTCATCGTTGATGGCTCGCCAGCGGTGGGCTTCATCCGGGTGCTGAAAGTCGATCAGGCGTGTCATCGGGCCTCCCGTGGTGTTTCCGCGTCGCAGGTGTTCGGGGTCCTGCCCCATTGAAGCCATTCGGAGAAAGTGGGACGAGACCCACTCCCGGCGCAGCAAAAAGAGAGGCCCGGGCGCCCAATAAGGGCGGCCGGGCCTCCTGGCTCTAAAAGTGTGCTCTATCGGTCAGAGAGCCGCGTTCCAGCGCCGGCGCAGGGCGAGGTAGCCCAGCGCGAGCAGGATCATGCCCGGCAGCAGCGGGTCGAACGCCCGGTTGCCTCCCATCGTGCAGCCACTGCCACCGCCGCCGAAGGTCAAGGTGTCGTCATCGTTGTCGGTGCCGTCATCGCCGTCATCCGTCCCGTTGGGCTGATCATCCGAGGTGATCGGATCGTACGGGGCATCCGTCGCCGGATCGACCCACGCTGGAGGATCGCTCGCATCGTCGGACACGATAGGGGTCAGGCGGACCGTGAACTGGCTGAGTCCCGGGTTTTCAACTCCGATCTGGAAGTTGATGTTGATCTTGGCGAGGTCATCCACCGCGCCCATCGAGTAGCCAGGTACACGTTCGCGCTGGTTGGTCGGAATCCCAACATCCTCATCGTTGTTCATCTCTTCCAGCGTCACGGTGCCACTGCCGTCGGCCAGAACGTAAACTTCGTTCTCGTAGTCCCAGGTCGCATAAAGCGTTCCGTCCGACTCTTCGACGGTCGGGGGGGTGTCTTCCCAGGTCGCGAGATCCGAGGCGGGGATCAGGTTGCCGGCGCCGTCGGTCCATTTCTCCCCGTCGAACCAGGCCTGGATGATGTCGTCGGTGTCCGGGTTGCCGTCATCATCAAAGAACCAGGCCAGCGGCACCCACTTCAGCGGCAACCAGTTGCCGAAGGTGGCGGTATAGGTGTCCGGCACCGTGGTCGCCTCGATCCTGTCCTCGATAGAGGCGGTCGGGATGAAATCGGCGTCCTGATCGGAGAAGAACGGTGTGTCGCTGGTCTGGCTGCCGCCAAAGAGGCCACCCGGGAAGTTGCCGAAAGGACTGGAGACTGTGTCGACACCGAGCCCGTCGTCACCGCTGGATAAAGTGAAACTTCCGCCCACACCAGTACCGAGCTCGACTTTGAAGCCGGTGAGCCGCCCGTCGGTCTGGTTGCCCAGCTTGCCGAACCAGCGATAGAGTTGCTCGGGATCGCCGTCGGCGGCATTGAAGATCAGGTCGACGCCATCTGCGGTCGGCAGAGTCGGGGCAGTTGAGGTCTCGGTGGCATTCACCTTGATGCGCTTGCTGGAATCCGAAGCGGCCGTGCAGTTCTCGGGGATCGGGGTGCCAGCGTCGTCTGTAGCGTCGAGCTTGGACATGACGCATCCGACGAAGTCTGTACCGCCGCTGGAAAACGTTTCCTGGTAGACCTCGACGCCGGGGTAGTCGGTGGACCCGAAATCGATGAAGCCGTTGGTGTCGGAAGGCGGATCAGTCGTAATATCCTGATATACCTCGGCAAAGTCCTCAACGGCCGTCGGTGTGTCTTCGATATTGGTGTCATCGAACGAATCGATCGTCCCGGCATGCGCCGTTCCGACCATCGCTCCCGCTGACAGCAAGAGTGCCGCCACGGGCGTCAGACGATGTGAATTGCGTCGTTTTTTAATCATGACGTACCTCTTTTCCTTCTTGGTGGCTCAGGCACCGGACAGTGGGTTCGGCTCCCACGGCGAGGCTGTCTGAGTCTGGTCGTTGACCACGTTTCCGAGTGCTTCAGGCACCCGGTACCTCGAAGGTAGACCGGTTTTCGTTGGAAAGTAACTTTTTGTCATAAATAGAAAAAGCTCACCGTCTTGGTGTGGAGGCCTTGCCGTGAACGGCGGGCCGGATCGTCAGGCATGACTACCCGGTCGGCCGGTCGCACCGGGCCATCCGCTCGATGAGCTGGCTGCGGCTGGAAGCGGTTTCGAGGCGATGGGTCGCCGTGGCGGGGATGCCCCGCAGGGATCGGTCCGGGATGTTGGCAAAGTGCTCGAGCCGCTCGGTGCCATGCGGGTCGGCCATGGTCTTCCCGCTCTTCCACCGGCAACGTGTCTCCACTCATGCGGCATGCCGGCGCCCCTTCAACGACTCCCTGGTGAGGCCGGTACCGGCAACGGTGCTATAAACTCCGTCATGACCTGTCCATCGCGAATTAGGCTCGTATGTTCGGGATTCCGGTATCGAGAACCATGATCCATGTCCCCGGGGCCGGGCAGGTCAATCCATGATGTCGGCTTGATGAGAAGCTCGCAGCGACGGGCTACTGTCCCTGAATGGGTCACTCGTTCCGATTCTGCCCGTCCTCGAACCAGGGAGTGCCGATGAGCCGCCAGAACGCGCCGGTTTCCCTTTGGCGTGACCCACACCTGTACCTGGTGCTTGCAGGCACCGCCCTGGTGGGCCTGGGGCTGTGGATGCTGCTGGCTCCGGGGTATGCCCGGCCCATTGTCACGGACCCCTGGCGCCTGCTGGCGGTGCTGCTGCTCTATCCGGTGGTCGAGGAATGGCTTTTTCGCGGGGTGCTCCAGGGCGAGCTGCTGCGCCGCCCGGGCCTGCGGCGAAAGCACCTGGGTATGAGCAGGGCCAATCTCGTGACCAGCCTGCTGTTTGCCGCGACGCACCTTGTATACCAGCCGCCGCTCTGGGCCCTGGCGGTCGTGGTGCCTTCATTGGTGTTCGGGCATTTTCGCGAGCGCTACGGGAACCTGCGTCTGCCCATCGCCTTGCACGTGCTGTTCAACGCGGTCTACCTGCTGGCCGGGCTTTGACTGCCGGGTGAGCCGTGGGGGCGGAGGCCCTGGTTTGTCTGCCCGAACGGGGAGGCGAGGGGGCGGTGGCCCCTGGTGGTGTTCAGGCCACGGGCAGGCCACGGCCAGGGGTCAGTCGGTGTCGGTGTCTTCGTCGTCCGATGCCTCGAGGCGCTCGGCGGCGGTCTGCCCGGCCGTTGTTCCGGGATAGTAGTCACGGACGTACCGAACCCGGGCCTGCGCCTCTTCGTCGCGCCCTTTCTCGGCCGCCCGGTCCGCGATCTGGAGCTCGATGTCGGCCAGGGTTTCGCGCAGGCGGGCCAGGCGCGGGGCGAGCGATTCCGTGTACTCCGACATGGGGTAGTCGTCGAGGAAGGCGGCCAGCTGCCGGAAGACCTGGCGGCCCTGTTCGCTGCGCCGTTTCAGTGGCAGGGCGGAGGCCCTGTTCCAGGTTCCCAGCTGCGCTAGGGCGCCGAGATACGCGGCGTAGTCGATGTCCGGGTGGTCCGGGTCTTCCTGCTGGATGGCGTCGGCGAGATCGCGGGTGCGCGAGAACTCCCCGCGCTGCAGGCAGACCCGCGCGACGGACAGGCGGACGTCGATCGAGGCGGGGTTGCTGGCTGCATCCAGCGCGCTGTAGGCCGCGCGGCAGTCCCCGCGATCCAGCGCCTGCTGGACATCCTGCGGGGCGCGATCATCGGATGCGTCCGGCTGCGTGGTGGCGCAACCCGTCACGACCAGGCCCAACAGGGCGCCGGCCGCGAGCAGCGCGGTCGGTCGGGCATGCCGGAAACGGCGGGGCGTCATCGGGGTGCTTTCGGGTGTCACGGGGCTGATCCTGTGGTCCATTGGTACCGTCCCTGATCGTCACGGCGGAGATTGTTTTCGAGAAGGCGCGTGATGGCGGCGTCGGCGTGGGCGCGTGGCTCGAGCAGGACCCGCGCCTCCATGCCCAATGGTTGCGTTCGAAGGTCCAGGCGGATCGTGCCGTCGATTCCCAGCTCGGCATCCGGAGCGCCATCGAGGTCGATTTCCAGCCCCTGGCCCCTTTCCTGAATGGTGGCCCGTTGCTCGCCCAGGGGCAAGGGCCGGGGAAGCCCGGCGGCGGCATCCTGCCAGTTGACCCGCCCCGAGGCCTGCTCCACGGTTCCATCCCGGTCGATCCGCAGCTGCAGCGCGCTTGCCTGCAGGCGGCCGTCCAGCAAGAGGGGGATGCCCGTGTCCCATTGGTGCAAGGCGGATGCGGGGAGGAACCCTTCGAGCGACGAGAGCTGGACGCTGTCGACCCCGAGCCGCAGCGTTCCCCGGAGTTCACCACCGCCGGGCGGGGTCCAGTGGATGTCGGCGCCCAGCCCGCCGCGAAGGAGCTCGCCCGGCCGGAAGTCCCAGTGCATCCGCCCCAGCGGACCTGCCGGCGTTTGAAGCCCCTCGATGCTGCCCTGCCAGACCGACCCGTGCACCTGGTCCCAGGCGATCGTGTCCGGCAGGCCGCCCCAGCGCTCGACGCCCGCAAGCGCGATGGAGGCGGGCAGGCGTGCCACCAGGGCCAGCAGCAGGACGAGAACGAAAAATGCCCCCAGCGGGATCCACGCAGGACGGTCCCGTCGGCGTTCGTCGGCGCGGTTGTCGTGGTCGATGGTCACGCTACGGCTCACGGGTCAGGAACAGTTCGGCGTTCATGCGTCCCGGCTCGGCGACGCGCTCGAGCAGGATGCGTCCGGGGACGACGTTGTCTTGCCCTTCCAGTTCACCCAGCCAGCGCATCACGTCGGCGTAGGGGGCCCCCTCGAGTCGCACGGTGACGCCGGTCTCGCCCGGGCGGACGCGGGCCAGGTACTCGCCCAGGCCGAAGGCCCGGGCGGAGGCATCCACGTGGGCGATAAGCGAGCGGCCTTCCAGGTCGGGGCGCCGAGCGCCCTGTGCCGGTTCCCGGTCGCGGGCTTCCGCCACCTTCGGGGCGTGGGCCTGCATCCAGGCCAGCTCCGCGCGGGCCTGGGCGAGCCGGTCGCGGGACTGTTCGCGGCTTTCCAGCAGGGGCTCGACGACGCCGAGGAAAACGACGGCGACCAGCAGGACCAGGCCGCCGGCGAGCAGGACCCTTTGCTCGCGTGCCTGCAAGTTGTTCCAGTAGGCCTTCATGGTGCGTTTCCGGACGTTTTCTCGATGGTCATGCGCGCCTCGACGCCCTGCTCGCCGGATTGTGCCGAGGCGATCCGGACCCGCGCGCTCATGGCCTCGCGGAGGGCCTCGCGCAGCTCTTCCAATTCCGCGATGCCGCTGCCCTCGAGCTCGAGCTCGAGGCGATCCGGTTCGCCCCGCAGGCGCTGCAGGCTGAGCTCTCGCGGGGCCAGGGCCTCCATGATCCGGGCGAGGGATTCGCCGAGCGGGCTCCGGGCGGTCGCGTCGCTCGTGTCCGGTTCGGTATCGCCCAGCAGGCCTTCGAACTGGGCCACGGGGTCGACCATTCGGGCCTCCGGCAGGGTTGCCTCGAACAGGGCCGCGATGTCCTTTTCGGTCGCCCGGTATTCCCGCTCGAGCTGGCTTGCCTCCAGCCACACGGACCCGAGCCAGACCACGGTCAGGGCGAGCGCCAGCGCCGCCGGGACACGCCAGGGGGCGGGGAGTGCCACCAACGGGCCCCGGTCCTCGGCGGGCGATGCGAAGTCGAAGGCCAGGGCCTCCCGCACGGTGCGCCGCAGCTCGGCCGGGGAGAGATCGCCCGAGTGGACCGCGGCCAGCAGCAGTCCGAGGACATCGCCGGACCATTCGGGCGGCGGCTGAAGGGGAGCGAGCGGGTCGGGCCCGGCGGCCGGATCCACGATGTGAACCGTGCCCCGGGGACTCGGCGTATCGGTGTCGGCGTCATCGGGGGACGAGGTGTTCCCGGGGCGGCGCTGGATCCACCAGTCGGCGACCTCCCGTGGCATCGCCAGCGGTTCGGCCTCGGGGGAAAACAGGATGCTGCGCTGCGTTCCCGCGAGCAACAGGACCCGGTCACCCGGATCCCGGTCTCGCAGCAGCGACAGGTCCGGGACCATGTGCGACACGCGGACGCCATGCTCGAGCAGCCACTCGTTCCAGCGGTCGAGGTCCCGATGAGCGACCACGCCGGCCAGGGTCTCGGCGCCGTGGCGAGGGCCAGCGACGATCCGGACCTGTTCCAGGTCCTCGCTGAGGCGGTCCTCCAGGGCGAAGGGAAGCGCGCGGCGACGCACGCGGCCCGACTTGCCGGGGACGAACACCCGGTGGAGCGGGGCGCGCTCCCCGGGGAGCAGCGCGACCGGGCGGTCTTCCGGCGCGAGCAGGCTGCGCAGTTCGTCCGGCGCCGCCTCGCCCTGGTCCGCGAGGGCCCCGTTCCGGCGCAGACGGAGCCAGCGCAGCCGAACCGGCGTGTCCGCGCCGAGCGCTTCGGGTTCTGGCAGCTCGAAGAGGAACCAGGTCATGCCCATTCCGGTGGGTGAAAGGCGTCTGCAGGCATCCGGTGTCTTGCTCAGGGTTCGCAGGGGGCGTGCTCGCGAATGATGGTCCGGCCGTTGGGTCCGTCCAGTGTCGCACAGTGAAAATAATCCCGTCCGTCGATGCGTACAACTACCTGCAGGCGGAAATAGCGGATGTCCGGGCTCTCCTCGGTCGCCTGGTTCAACGCCGCGGACTGGACGGGATCGGGGGCGCGGTCCATGTCGATGGCGTTGTCCGTCCCCGGCCGGGCCACGACCCAGGGCGCCAGTGCCTGCCAGAGTTCCGGGTCGAAGCCGTGTACCTGGAGCAACTCCGAGGTCAGGCGCATGGGCCGGTTGCCGCTGAGCCGGTGCGGTTCCATGCCGCGGTAGACGGGATCGTCCGTTTCCGGGTTCATCCAGTCGCGCACGGCGATCGCCAGGCGCCGGGGGTTGCCCGATTGGCCGTCGCTTTCCGCGAGGGCCTGTTCGATCAGGCCGGCGAAGGCCTCCAGGGGCGGGTCGTCGGCGCGAGCTAGGCTGTTGAGGTTGAAGCGGCAGTGGAGGTTTTCCAGGCGGGCGCGGACGCCGACCCCCTCGATTTCCAGGGGCAGTGGTGGCGACGCGCAGCCCTCCCACGGCAGGTCATCGTAGTTTTCCAGCCGTTCGAGCAGGTGCAGGGCGACGGTTTCGGCCCCCTGGGCCAGGTGCCTTGCCCGCTCCTGGTCCTGGATGATGGCAGCCCGGAATATCTGCTGGTCGTCGCGCATGGTCATGGTGACCGCCGTCACGCTGGCGATCGCGACCACCAGCAGGGCCGTGATCAGCGCGGCACCCGAAGCCCGGCGCTTCACCGGACCCCCGTCAGGGCGATGCGCCGTTCGATGGGCCCAAGGCCCGGAACGACCAGGCTGACGATCACCTGCGCCGGAGGGCTTTCTTCGGCATCCAGCGGCGGCCAGCTGTCCCGGACCTCGCGGCTGCGCCCATCGACGAATTCGAAGCGTATTTCCAGCCCGTCGTCCGGGCGCCGGCCCGTCTCGCGGTTCGACGCCGGACCGTTTCGGACGTATGCCTCGCGGTCCAGGAACAGGCGCGCCTGCTCGGATTCCGGCAGGGCGCCGTCCAGCACCGGCCAGGCGACCCGTTCCAGCCCCCGGTCGGTGATCCTCCAGGCGACCCTCGCCAGGCGGTCGAGTTCTCCCTGTCCCGCTCGCACCAGTTCCAGTTGCCGCGGTTCCGTGACCGGGTTGTAACGCAGGGGCGGGAGACGGTCGCCGTAGCCGTCGCGGGGGCTGAGCGCGATGCTGTGGCGCAGGTCGCGTTCCAGCACGGCCAGCGTGACCTGCAGCTGGGCCAGGCGCTCGCTCTGTGCCTGCGTGGCCTGGTCGGCCAGCAGCACCGAGCGCAGCCCGCCGATGGCCAGCACGCCCACGGTGGCGAACACGGCCACGGCCACCAGCACTTCCAGCAGGGTAAAGCCGCGGGAGGTTACGGAGGCGCGTGACCGAGGTGCCGGGGCGTCAGGGCAATGCATAGCCGGTCGTCTGGGCCAGGGGGTGGTCGGGATCGCCGTCGGCGGGCCATACCCGGACCTCGATACGGCGCACCGCCGGAAGCCGGATGGGGGCTTCGATCACCGCATCGCTGATGTCGATGCGCGCCTCCCACTCGCGGTCGGCAAGTCTGGCCTGCATGCGCTCGGTGCCGGTCTCGATGCGTCGCAACCCCGCCTCGTAGTCGGCGACCAGGTTGTCGGCCACCCATCCGGCCAGGGTGCGTTCCTGCAGGTAGGCGGTATTGCGCGCGTGTTCGCTGCCCGCCTTGATCAGGGCCCCGAGGGCGACAGCCAGCACCATCAGGGCGACCAGGACCTCGAGCAGCGTGAATCCGCGGGCTGTGCGTCTTGGATGCATGGCTAGTCGGGATGTGCCGGGCGGGTCATCAGCAGGTGGCGCGGTTCGCCACGTGCCGGCGGCGGGTGCTCGAAGGCCTGAATGGGCTGCCCCGGTTCTGACCGCAGGACGAGACCGCTCTGTCCGTCGGGGTGTTCCAGCACCAGTTCAAAGGGCTCGATGTCCCCGCTGCCGTTGATGGCGATGCGGTTGTGTTCCGGCCCGTCGCGGAGGTTGCGCCGCCGGTCGTCGACGTAAAGCCTTGGCTGCCGGCCGTGTTGCCGAAAGTCCCGCGGCCCCAGGGGGCCCTTCTCGATGGGTATCCAGGTGACCCGGGCATCGTCGAGCCACTGGCGCTCCAGTACGACCAGCCGCTGCGTGCCGATGCCGATGGAGAGCGCCTGTCCGGTCAGGAGGGTGTATTCCCGGGCGAGTTCGATCTGGCCTGCCAGCTGGCGTGCGGTCTGTTCGAGACTCCGGCTGCCGAGCTGGTTCATGGACAGCACCCCGATGCTGGCGACCACGCCGATCACGAACATGACGACCAGCAGTTCGATCAGGGTGAAGCCGGCGGAGAGGGTGCGGGGGCTCGGCATGGCTGTCTTCTAGAATTCGTCCATGTTCCAGTTGCCGAGCTCGCCCTCGATGCCTTCCCCACCGCGGCGCCCGTTGGCCCCGTAGCTGAAGACGTCGAGTTCGCCGTGCCGCCCGGGATTCAGGTACTGATACGGATTGCCCCAGGGGTCTTGCGGCAGGCGGTCCATGTAGCCTCCCTCGCGGTACTGGGGCGCTTCGGGGCCGCTGCGCGGGCGTTCCACCAGCGCCTGCAATCCCTGGTCGGTGGTCGGATAGCGGAAATTGTCCAGCCGGTAGAGATCCAGGGCGCTCTCCAGCGTGCGGATATCCTGCTTGACCTTGGTGATCCGGGCGTCATCCGGGCGGTCCATCACGCGGGGGACGACGATGGCGGCGAGGATGCCGAGGATGACGACTACCACCATGATCTCGATCAGGGTGAAGCCTCGTGCAACTCGGAATCCGGTGTGCGCAGGGCGGGCAGAGCGAAGATCTTGCATGGTCAGTTCACCAGCTGGTTGAGTTCGAAGATCGGGAGCAGGATGGCGAGCACGATGGTCAGGACGACCCCGCCCATGGTCAGGATCAGCAAGGGTTCGAACAGGCCCATGCTGACGCTGATGCGGGACTCGACCTCCTGTTCCTGGTTCTCGGCGGCCCGTTCCAGCATCTCGGTGAGTCGCCCGCTGGACTCGCCGCTTCGGATCAAGTGTACGATCACCGGCGGGAAGTATCCCGTCTCTTCCAGCGCCTGACCGATGCTGCGGCCCTCGCGGATTCGCAGCGAGGCTTTCTCCACCGCCGTGCGCATGGGCCGGTTGCCAATGACCTCGGCCCCGGTTCGAAGCGCCTCGAGGAGGGGCACCCCGCTGGCGGCCAGGATGCTGAGGGTCCGCGCGAAGCGGGCGGTGTTGATCCCCCGGACGAGGCGGCCGACAAGGGGGAGGCGCAGCAGCATCCGGTCGAAACCCATGCGCGGGCCCGGCTTGCGCAGCCAGCGCGCCAGCAGCGCCACGAGCGCGCCCAGGGCGATCAGCGCGTACAGGCCGTATGCCCGCAAAAGGTCGCTGGTGCCGATCAGCACGCGGGTCAGCGTGGGCAACTGCTGGTCGAGGCCCGCGAAGACCTGCACCACTTCGGGCACGACATAGACGACCAGCCCGACGGTCACGCCCAGCGCCACCAGGGTCAGGATGGCCGGATAGATCAGGGCGAGCATGACCTTCTGCCGCAGCGCGTGGCGATTCTCGAGGTAGTCGGCCAGGCGTTCGAGCACCAGGTGCAGGTGCCCGGAGGCCTCGCCGGCGGCGATGGTGCTGCGGTAGATCTCGGGGAAGACGCGCGGAAATCCGCCCAGCGCCTGGGCCAGCGAGTGCCCCTCCATGACGCGGGTGCGCACGGCGCTGAGGATGTTGCGCACCTTCTGCTTTTCGGATTGCCGTGCGACGGTCGCCAGCCACTCCTCCACGGGCAGGCCGGCGCGCGCAAGCGTGGCCATCTGGCGTGTCGCGAGCGCGAGGTCGATCGCGCCGATGCCGCCGGCCATGCGTCCCGAGGCGCTTCGGATGCCCCGGGGGCCCGTAGAGGAGTCCGCGATCTCGTGCAGTTCGAGTGGGGTCAGGCCCTCGCTGCGCAACTGGGAACGGACGCTCCGGGCGGTGTCCCCCTCGGTCACGCCCTTGCGGGTCCGGCCGGCGGCGTCCAGGGCCTGGTATTCGAAGGCAGGCACCGCCCTAGCCCTCCTCGGTGACGCGCAGCATTTCCTCGAGGCTGGTCGTGCCGTCGAGGACCCGCCGGCAGGCATCGGCGCGGAGGCTGACGCTGTTCTCGCGCGCGGCCCGGACCATGGCCTGCTCGCTGCCATTGTCGTGAATGAGCGTGCGCAGGCGCTCGTTCACTTCCACCAGTTCGTAGATGCCGCTGCGACCCCGGTAGCCGAGGTCGTTGCAGGCCGGGCAGCCGTGCGCACGGTAGATGGTGGGAGGCGGGTTGGAGGCGACGCCCAGCAGTTCGCATTCCCGCGGCGATGCCGGGTGCGGTTCGCGGCAGTGCCTGCAAAGGACCCGTACCAGCCGCTGGGCGAGAATCCCGTTGAGGGTCGAGGCGAGCAGGAAGGGCTCAACGCCCATGTCGCGCAGGCGCGTGATGGCGCCGATCGCGGAGTTGGTGTGCAGCGTCGAGAACACCAGGTGACCGGTCAGGCTCGCCTGGACCGCGATCTGGACCGTGTCGACGTCGCGGATCTCGCCGACCATCACGACATCCGGGTCCTGGCGAAGGATCGCGCGCAGGCCACGGGCAAAGGTCATGTCGATGCGGCTGTTGATCTGGGTCTGACCGATGCCGTCGAGGTAGTACTCGATCGGGTCCTCGACGGTCAGGATATTGCGGCTGCGATCGTTGAGCCGGGTCAGCGCCGCGTACAGCGTCGTCGTCTTGCCCGAGCCGGTGGGGCCGGTGACCAGCACGATGCCGTGGGGTCGCGTGACGATCCGCTCCAGAGTGGCGTGGGTTTCCGGCTCCATGCCCAGGTGGGTGAGGTCGAGGCGGCCGGCGCGCTTGTCCAGGAGTCGCAACACCACCCGTTCACCGTGCCCCGAGGGCAGGGTGGAGACGCGCACGTCCACGGGGCGCCCGGCGACCTTGAGGGAGATGCGGCCATCCTGCGGCAGTCGCTTCTCGGCGATGTCCAGCCGTGCCATGACCTTGATGCGCGAGACGATGAGCGGCGCAAGCCCGGCAGGCGGCGTGAGCACCTCGCGCAGGATACCGTCCACGCGCAGCCGGACGGCCAGCCGGCTCTCGAAGGGTTCGATGTGGATGTCCGACGCGTTTTCGCGCACGGCCTCTGTCAGCAGCGCGTTGATGAGCCGGATGATCGGGGCGTCATCTTCCGCCTCGAGGAGGTCCTGCGGCTCGGCGAGTGACTCCGCGACGCTGGACAGGTCGAGGTCGTCGTCGAGCCCTTCCATCGACTGCATCGCTCGCGAGCTGGAGGATTCGTAGCGCTCGCGCAACCGCTGCTCGAAGGTCTGTTCATCGACCGTTTCCAGGGTCAGCGGCTCGGGGCTGCGCCGGCGAAGTTCCAGGAGCCCTTGCGGGTCGGCGTTGCGGTGCAGAAAGACCTGGCGCCTGCCCTCGACGACATCACCCGGCACGGCGCCGACCCGGCGGGCGAACGTGTAGCTCACGGCCAACGCGTCGCTCACCGGCGCGCCGGGGGCGTTGGGGTCGCCCGGCACGTGTTCCCCGTAAGCCCCCGCGGTCATGGCCCGGGCACTCGGCGACATTGAATTCTGGGCCATTCAGTTGTCATGACCCTGGACGTCGTCGAAGCTGGGCGGGAGTTGGGTCAGGCGCTCCCATTCCGGCAGGGTAGGGCTGCGGTCGCGCTTGGAACGCACCTGCTCGCGCAGCTGCTCGCCACGGATGAAGCTGTATTTCTCGCTGGTCAGTTCCGCGCCGCGGGCGCGGTCCCGGACGATGCGGGGATGCAGGAACACCATGAGGTTGCGCTTTTCGGTCTGGTTGCGTTCCGCCCGAAATAGCCGGCCGATCCCCGGAACGCTCCCCAGCCCCGGCACCCGCGACTCGCTGTCCGTTTGCTGCTCCTCGATCAGGCCGCCGAGCACCAGCATGTCGCCGTCATCGATGAGGACGTGCGTCTTCAGCGTCCGGGTATTGGTGATCAGGTCGGCGGCGCCGGTCGTGCCCGGCGCCAACTGCGAGACTTCCTGTTCGATCTCCAGGCGCACGGCATTGCCCTGGTTGATCTGAGGTCGCACGCGAAGCTTCACCCCGACGTCCTCGCGACGGATGGTGTCGAAGGCCTGGCCCGAATCCTCGATCGAGCGCCCGACGACGAACGGCACGTTCTGGCCCACCACGATCTCGGCTTCCTCGTTGTCCAGCGTCAGGAGGCTCGGGGTGGACAGGATGTTGCTGGAGCTGTCGCGTTGCAGCATGTTGACCAGGGCGGCGATTTGCGTGCTTCCGGTCGTTGCCACGCCGCCGGCGGTCAAACCGTCACCGACGCTCGGGGGAGTCGCCACGTCCCCGTCGAGGAAAGCCTCCACGCCCGCGGCGAGGTCGACGATGCCGCCTGACCCGCTTCCGGAAAAATTGAGTACGCCGGCGAAGCTGTTTCCGATTGCCCCCCACTGCACGCCCAGATCCTGCACGCGATCCGACGAGACCTCCGCGATGACGGCTTCGACCAGGACCTGCGCCCGCCGGATGTCGAGTTGATCCACGATGATGTCGAAGTCGCGGATGAAGTCGGAAGGCCCATAGGTCACCACGGTATTCGTGGACTCGTGCGCCTCGATATGGACTCGGCTCGTGCCAGCAGCACCGTCTTCGTTGTCCGGACTTATTTCGGCGATGTTGCGCAGCAGTTCGGCGACATCCTCGGCACGCGCATACCGCAGGTAGTGCACTCGCACGTTTCCTTCCTGCATGTCGCGGTCGAGCTTGGCAATGAGCCCGCGCATGCGCAATCGGGACTCCTCGGTCCCGGAGAGGATGATGGCGTTGCTGCGGCGATCCGCCAGAACCTGGGGTGCGCCCAGTTCTCCCGAACCCTCCTGGGCCAGGAGCTGCAGTTGCTCGGCGAGTTCGTCCGCGCGGGCATGCCGGAGCTCGACGACCTCGAAATCGTCCGCGA
This sequence comes from Guyparkeria sp., assembly GCA_041690375.1. Classification (GTDB taxonomy): domain Bacteria; phylum Pseudomonadota; class Gammaproteobacteria; order Halothiobacillales; family Halothiobacillaceae; genus Guyparkeria. The sequence continues at coordinate 16,063 of JAWLHL010000014.1, forward strand.
AGGGCACGTCCATGCGCTCGACGATGGCACGGATACGATCCACGTTGTTGCGCGTATCCGAGATCAGCAGCGTGTTGGGCTCGGTGGCCGCCGCGAGATGCCCCCCCTGCGGGATCAGCGGGCGAAGGACGGGAACGAGCTCGGCGGCGCCGATGTGTCGTAACGCGATCACGTGGGTGACAATGGTCCCGCCCCGCACGTCGGCCTGCTCCCCCGTCTCTCGATCGAGGACCGTGGGGGCGTCCTGCTTGGCCTCGGCGTCGGGCACGATGCGGGTGGATGATTCGCCCGGGATGGCGGTGAAGCCGTGGATGTTGAGGATGTCGTGGAACAGGTCCATCAACCCGTCCCGGGGAATGGGGCGGCTGGAAACGACGGTGATGTTGCCGCGCACTCGCGGGTCCACGATGAAATTGGTCCCGGTTTCCTCGGACACCAGATCGATCAGTTCGCCGATGTCTATGTCGCGAAGATTGAGTGTCAGCTCGTCCGCGGCGAGGGGCCCCGATACGCAGAACAGGGACAGCACGAGGGGGAGAAAGCGGAGTCGGATGCTCATTCGATCAACTCGATGACGAGTGGCAGGGTTTGCCCGTCTCGTTCTATGGTGATGTTCACACGCTCGGTGCCGCCGAGTTCAGACAGGATCTGTTCGGGGTTGTCGATGTCGCGGACCAGCTGTCCCTCGACCGAGGTGATGATGTCGCCCTCCTGCAGGCCGGCTCGTTCGAACTCGCGTTCGTTGCGCGTCGGGGTGACGCGAATGCCCACCAGTGCGTCATCACGCATCACGGGCTGCACACGCAGCGACTCCATTGCGCGCTCCGGGTCGTCGAGCCAGCGCGAGCGGCTGACACTCGCCGTGGCCGGTGCCTGCGTGGCGGGGCGTGACGACCGCTGCTCACCTTCGGGGGCCGCATCGGCCCTGCCGCCACCGGCCCGCAGGTCCTTGCCCCGGGGGAGCCGCAGGGTCTCCAGCCGCCCGTCGCGCTCGAGAATGACCCGGTCCGCATGCACCTCGTGCAGCGTGGCCAGGTCATTCCCGATCGTGTCGCCCACCTGGTAGAGCTCGACATCGCCCCTCGAGACGGAAATGATCGCGCTCCCGCCGCCCTGTCCCGAGGCCAGGACCCCGAGGAGCTCGAGGCTCAGGCGCGTCTCGGGCGCGTTCTCGATGGCCTGCGGTTCGGTGGTCTCGGCGCTGCCGAAGGGGGAGAATTCGGCGCTCCGCTCAAAGCCGGACCGGGGGGGATCCTCGCTGGCGGGGGAGGGGTCCGCACGACTCGTGAGGGCCCGGTCCGGCTTTGCTGTCGTGCCCGAATGATAGGTGTAGCCCGGTACGACTATCGACCAGACCAGGCCGGCGACAAGCCAGGCGATAGCCGCCAGCAGCCCGGCATTGAGAATCCAGGGAAGAGGCAACGGCACGAGTCGGGGCGACGGTGGCATCGTTAGCGGGACTCGCAGACTGTTGGAGTGTCCCGGCCCGGCGAATCCCGCAGGGTCGAGTCGGATCGAGCCTCGTGAGAGGTTGCGGCTTGATGGGCAAACACGAGGGCAGCATCCCGAGCGGTCGAGTCCCGGGCCGCATAGCACCCGTCTGCCCGCATGTGCCCCGAGTCCGTACCCAGGCACGAATCAGCTGGCGGCATGAATCTGATGTTGCTCGCTTCGATCAGTGCCAGTCCTCCGTCGTGGGCCTAAGACGAGCATAGGACATGCCGCGTCGTTTGTGTTCGTGGCAAACGGGTCCAATTCCGTCAGGCCCGCCATGATCGCCCGGCGAGGTGTCCAGGAAAGTCGGGGCGACGCAAAATGTGACGCATCTGGCTGCTACCGGCGGGTTCCATCCCATGGAAGCGATTCAGCGAAAAGCGGGATTTTCGCCTTGGAACGGTGGGTGACTCCTGCGGGAAGGGAAGCGGAGGACTCCCCTGCGCTGCAAGCCCACCTCGGTAACGGCGCCCCCCCTCGCCACCGACCCCAGCAGCACCCGGAGGGCGCAACGCCGGATCAGGCGGAGAAAAACTCAACTCATTCTCCGCGATCGATCGAACACTCCGGCCGGGTCGCGTTCTGGAGGGCTTGAGACGCCTTCGGGTTGCAACCCGCCGAACCAGGGCCTACATGCCTGGTGGGTCTGCAGTGAGCCGGGACGGGATCAGGAGACGCTGAAGTGACCCATCATGCCCGCATCTTCGTGTTCCAGGATATGGCAGTGGTACATGAACGGCGCCTGTGAGGGAGCGGGTTGCGTGAACTCGACCGCGAGCTCGGCGCGGCCGTCCACGAGAACGGTGTCCTTGTACCCACGGTTCTCCAGCCGCGGGGACTGTCCGGCCTCGTCTGCCAAGACCCGGAACCGGACACCGTGGATGTGGAATGGATGCATGAGCATGTCGCTCTCGATGACCCAGTGCTCGGTGGTGCCGAGGGAAACACGCTCGTTGATTCGCCTCGTGTCGAAAGGCTGGCCGTTGATCCCCATGGTCGGGCCGGCATTGTTCCCGCCCATCATTCCCCGCATCATCGGCATGCCTCCCAGCATCATGTCCAGGGAAAAGTGGCGCTTGCGGGCAAAGTCCGTCGGAGGCTGACTGAGATCGTCGTCGATCGTCTCGGGCATTCGATCGATGCGTCCCTCGCGCCTGTCGGGATGGAACGAAACAATCGGCAGATCTTCGTCGAGCAGGCCCGTGGCGAACGAGCGCATATTGCTCATGGCGCCCATCATGCCCGGGCCTCCCCGGTTTTGATCGGGCCCGGTCACCAGGTCGGCTTCACGCCCGTCACGGAAGTCGACCAGGACCTCGAAGCGTTCGCCGGGTGCCAGGCGAAGCGCATCGACCGCGACGGCATCGGCCCAGTAGCCGGAATCCGATGCTATGACATGCATCGGCCGGCCATCTTCGAATCGAAGGTGATAGATGCGGGCATTCGACCCGTTCAGAAGCCGAAGTCGAACAATGGAACGAGGGATGGCCGCTCTAGGGTTCGGGGCCCCGTTCACCACGATTTGATCCCCCTGAAAACCGTGCATTCGTTCGAACATGCCCAGGCGGTACTCAAGGCGTCCGGCGTGGTCAAAACGTCGGTCCTGCAAGATGAGGGTGAGATCGTCGACCCCATGTTCGTGGGGCAGGCCACGTTCATCGTCTCGCCCATCGCTGACCTGGAAAACACCGGCAAGCCCGGCATAAACCTGTCGGGCGGTGTGAGGGTGGGTATGGGCGTGAAACCAGGCCGTTGACGGCGGCTGTTCGATGGGAAGGACGGGCTCCCATACCTCGCCCGGGCCGATTGCCTGATGAGGGCCTCCATCCACCTCTCCGGGGATGAGCAGTCCATGCCAGTGGGTGGCGAGGGGTTCCCGTAGCTCGTTCAGCAAGCGAACCGCGATGTCCTGACCTTGATCGGCACGCACGATCGGCCCCAGGTAGGCCTGGTTGTAGCCAAATGTCGAGGAGGGGGCGCTGTCTCGCCCGAAGCGGTGGTTGCCTCGCTGCGCCACGAGGTCGAGGCGGCCGCTTTCGGTCAGATCGACGAGGCTGGGCATCGGCAGGTCGGGGCGGTTTGTCCGGCCCGCCCGGGCAGCCGTCATGGCGGGGCCAGCAAAAGCTGTCGTGGTCGCAGCGGCAAGGGTGCTCTTGAGAAAGTGACGTCGATTCAATTCGATTCCTCCAAACCCGACTTCGGTAGCTACGTAATGAACAGTAGTTCGGTTGCCTGTCCTCAGCCTGACCGGAGGATTACAAGGTTGTAATGTGCAGTGCTCGCGGCGAAGTATCTGTTTTCCTGTGCTAATTGTTCGGTGGGTTGACCAAGGTTGACAGGCGCACGACGTCTCCTGCCTTCGAGGGCCAACCCCGGGCCATCTGCCGGACGTGACAGATGGAATCCATTGATTTCTGCCTTCCGACAAAAGGGGGAAGCGCACAATGATACGTACAAGATTCGTTCGCCGACTGGCCGCCGGCACGCTGACAATCGCTTTGGCGGGCGGTGCTCCCAACTTGCTCGCTGCCGAGTCCGATAGCGACGCCCCGATCCGCTCATACGGGCCTGGCATGATGCAGGGTCCCGGCCCGGGTGGTGGCTATGCCCCGGGCATGATGCCGGGCTACGGTCCCGGGATGACGCAGGGCTACGGCCCCGAAATGATGCAGGGCTACGGTCCCGGGATGATGCCGGGCTACGGTCCCGGGATGATGCCGGGCTACGGCCCCGGGATGATGCCGGGCTACGGCCCCGGGATGATGCAGGGCTACGGCCCCGGGATGATGCAGGGCTACGGCCCCGGGATGATGCAGGGCTACGGTCCTGGCATGATGTCGGGTTACGGTCCCGGGATGATGCACGGCTATGACCCCGGGATAATGCGGGGTTGCGGCCCCGGGGTGATGGGGCGTCAAGGACTGAACGGTACTGCCCTGACCGATCAGCAACGCGAGCGCCTTCAGGACATCCGCGAGAAGAAGAGCGAAAAGATGGGCGAGCTGATGGAGCAGATGCAGGAAAGACAGCGTGAGTTGTATCGGCTGAACCAGGCTGCCGAGCCTGATTATGACGCGATCAGGGAGGCCACCAAGGCCATCGGTGGACTGCAGCAGCAGATGGCCGAGGAGCGCATCGACGCTCGAAAGCAGATGCACGAGGCCATGACCGACAACTGATCCGGCGATTGGGATATCCCACGGCACAAGAAAGCCGCTTCATTCCGAAGCGGCTTTCTTCTTGGTGGTGGCCTAGGTCAGTCTTCCAGCCGTCGCCTGCGCTCATCGAACTCCTCGTGATCGATCTCGCCGCGGGCGTAACGTTCCCTGAGGATCTCCAATGCCCTTTCCCGCCGGGCATCCGATTGACCGGAATGCGAACTGGACGAAGAGGTCAACCACTTGACCAGCACGACGATCGCAACGATCAGCAATATCCAGAAAAGCACCATCAGGATCCAGCCGCCCATGCCGAATCCCATGCCGCCATGCGGCATCGCACCATAGCCCCAGTCGTACATATCTCACCTTCCGTCTGTTTGTCCGTTGTTTATCGCTCTCTGGCCCGTGGCCAGCGGTTTCCTTATCCAGCGTAGATCAAGTTCACGTCATTGCTCCTTGTGGACTGGGAGCCGCTTGCTCCCCTTCTGCACGTTTGTCCCGGTACGAACATGATCCTTTGAAACTTGTCAGCGGCGTGAAGTGCGTTCTCGCAGGCTTTCGCTCGCCGAGTCGGTCAATACCGTGCGCCGAAAGGATCGGCCCCTCACCGTTGGTCTCCGTGGGGGCTTTGCACGGTGTCTCGTCACATCCCGATGTGCTCTCTGGAGATGCCATCCTTGCGCTCACCCGGACCCTAAGTCAGAACCACATCCGCACGCCGGCAACCAGGCGCAGGTCGTCGGTGTCGTGGCCTTCCTCGCGGGCGAGGTCGGCGGTGTCTCCCAGCTGCTTCTTCCAGCTCACGCCGACGTAGGGCGCGAACTCGCGCTGGATTTCGTAGCGCAGCCGCAGGCCGGCCTTGACGTGGTTGACGCCCTGGCCGACGCCGAACTCCTCGACCTCCTGGAAGGCGACCGACGTGCCGGCGCGCGGCTGGAGCACCAGCCTCTGGGTCAGCCGCATGTCGTACTCGGCCTCGAAGTCGACCGAGGCGTCGCCGTCCTCGCTGACACGCAGCTTGGTGTCGATCTCGAACCAGTAAGGTGCAAGCCCTTCGAGGCCCAGCACGGCGAAGCCACGGTCGTGGTCCGGGCCGGGGCCGTACTCGAGCTGGTAGCCGACGCCCGCCTGGACGGACCAGTAGGGCGAGATCAGGCGCCCGTAGAGCAGGTCGAGGCTCTCGATCTCGCCGCCGTCGCCGCCGGAGACGACGTGTTCCCCTTCGCCCTCGATCACGAGCCGGTTGATGTCCCCGCCGTACCAGGCCTGGAATTCCCAGTCGACGCTGTCCTCGTCGTCACCGGCGGCATACTCCAGTCGGTCGAACAGGAGCATCCCGGTCCGCATGTCGGGGACGGGGGAGTCCCAGCCCTGTTCGCGGGCGTAGTCACCCCGGCCGTCGGCCAGTGCCAGCGTCGGCGTCAGCGCCAGCACGCAGACGGTCGCCAGCCATCGGCTCGGGTGCTTGATCGTCTGAATGGGCATTGGTCAATTCCTCCCGGTATTCAGGCCACGGACACGACACGGAACATGCCGGCGTCCATGTGGTAGAGCAGGTGGCAGTGGAAGGCCCAGTCGCCCTTGTGCTCCGGGGTGATCTGCGCCGAGAGCATCTCGCCGGGCTTGAGCGACAGGGTGTGCTTGCGCGGCCGGTACTTGCCATGGCGGTTTTCCAGTTCCATCCACATGCCGTGGAGGTGGATCGGGTGATCCATCATGGTGTCGTTGACCAGGATCAGGCGCAGGCGCTCGTTGTGCTTGAAACGGATCGGGCCGTCGACCTCGGAGAACTTCTTGCCGTCGAACGACCACATGTAGCGTTCCATGTTGCCCGTGAGATGCAGCTCGACCTCCCGTTCGGGTTCGCGCTGGTCCGGCCAGAGTGCCAGTGCCCGCAGGTCGTCGTAGACCAGGACCTTGTGGTCCTCGGTGCTCTCCAGGCCGATGCCGGGATCGCCCATGCGGTTCTGCGGGTCGCTGGCGACCATGGCTGCGCCCGGCCCGTGGTCGTCGTGGCCGTGGCTGATCTCGCGACCGGCGAGTGGCCATTCGTAACCTTCGTCCTCGCCCATGTTCATGCCGCCGGAGTCGTCGCCATTCATGGCCTGGTCGCCGCCGCTCATGTCGTGGCCGGCGTGCGGGTCGCTTGACCCCGAGGCCATCTCGTCGCCGCCATCCATGTCGCCCGACATCTCGTCGTCACCCATGTCCATGCCGCCGTGGTCCATGCCCATCGATTCCATGCCGCGCTCGGGCATGGGCCGCCGCTTCGGGATCTCGGCGCGCTCTCCCTCGCGGGTGGCGAGTGTGGCGGCGGCATAGCCGCTTCGATCCATGGCCTCGGCGAAGATGGTGTAGGCGCGGTCTTCGGTCGGCTCGACGATCACGTCATAGGTCTCGGCCACGCCGACACGGAACTCGTCGACCGGCACGGGTTCGACGTTCTGGCCGTCGGCCTGCACCACGGTCATCTTCAGCCCGGGGATGCGCACGTCGAAGAAGGTCATGGCCGAGCCGTTGATCACGCGCAGGCGCACCTTCTCTCCGGGGCGGAAAAGGCCCGTCCAGTTGTCGGCCGGCGAGCGTCCGTTGACTAGATAGGTGTAGGTGCTGCCGGTCACGTCGAGCAGGTCGCGCGAACTCATGCGCATCTCGCCCCACATGGCGCGCTCGCGCATCGTCTGCTCCCAGCCCTTGGCCTTGATGTCCTCGAGCAGGTCCTTGATCGTGCGCTTCTGGTAGTTGTAGTAGCCCTCGGCGACCTTGAGCTTGCGGAAGACGGCATGCGGGTCCTCGAAGGTCCAGTCGGAGAGCATCACCACGTAGTCGCGGTCGTAGTCGTACGGCTCCGGCTCGGCGGGATCGACGATCAGCGGACCGTAGTGGCCTTCCTGTTCCTGGAGGCCGGAGTGGCTGTGGTACCAGTAGGTGCCGCTCTGTCGGACGGGGTAGCGGTATTCGAAGGTCTCGCCGGGCTTGATGCCCGGGAAGGTCACGCCCGGCACCCCGTCCATCTCGAAGGGCAGCAGGATGCCGTGCCAGTGGATCGAGGTGTCCTCGTCAAGGTTGTTGGTCACGCGGATGCGCACGTCCCGTCCTTCCTTCAGGCGGATCAGGGGCGCCGGCACGGTGCCGTTGACCGTGATCGGCCGCGCGTCCTTGCCGTCGATGGGCATCGGCGTGCGGTCGATGGTCAGGTCGAAGATGTCGGTGTCGCCCTCGACGCGCTTCCCGGCCTCGAGGTTGCCGGTGCGCGGCCAGGCCCAGGCCGGCAACAGGCCGCTCGTGCCGTAGAGCGCGGCCAGCACGCTCATCGAGGTCACGTTGCGCAGGAACCTGCGGCGGGACAGGCCGTCGCCCGTGAGAATGTCACTGGTGCTCATGAGGTGTCCTCCGTTGCGATTGATGGGATCGGGTGTCGGCCGTCGCGGTCGAAGCGCATGGCCGGCACGCCGCCCGGCCCATGGAAAAATGTCCGACCCCATGTGTGAGGAGAGCTTAGGCCCCGGGCCTGTCGATGGCCTGACCACCGGATTACAATTTGGTAATCCGCGCCCGGGGCACCGACCTGGCTGGCAAGATGAAGGCGCACTTTCCGGGAGGGAGCGCATGAAGATCCTGACGGTTGAAGACGAGCCCAAGACGGGCGACTACCTGCGCCAGGGGCTGAGCGAGGCGGGGTATACCGTCGACCTGGCGCGCAACGGCGCCGATGGCCTGCACCTGGCGCTGACGGGAGACTACGACCTGGTGATCCTCGACGTGATGCTCCCGGGCGTGGACGGATGGCAGGTGCTCGAGACGCTGCGCGGCGCCGGACGCGAGGTGCCGGTGCTGTTCCTCACCGCCCGCGACGAGGTGGACGACCGCGTTCGTGGCCTGGAGGCAGGGGCCGACGACTACCTGGTCAAGCCGTTCGCCTTCGCCGAGCTGCTCGCCCGGGTGCGGACCCTGCTGCGTCGCGGCCACGCCGAGCCCGAAGTGACCACCCTGCGGGTCGCGGATCTCGAGCTCGACCTGCTCAGGCACCGCGCGACCCGCGCGGGGCAGCGCATCGATCTCACGGCCAAGGAATTCGCCCTGCTGGAGCTGTTCATGCGGCGGCAGGGCGAGGTGCTGCCGCGCTCGCTGATCGCCTCGCAGGTCTGGGACATGAACTTCGACAGTGACACCAACGTGGTCGAGGTGGCCGTGCGTCGCCTGCGCCGCAAGATCGACGATCCCTTCGAGGTCAAGCTGATCCGCACGATCCGGGGGATGGGGTACCTGATGGAAGAGGGCGCATCGCCATGAGGTGTCCGTGAGTCGCCCCGCGTCGCTGACCCGCCGCCTGACCCTGCTGTTCGTGCTGGTCTCGTCAGTAGTGCTGATGGGGCTGGGCTGGGTGCTTCAGGCCGCCGTGGAACGGCACTTCATCGAGATGGACCGGGCCGCGATCGAGGCTCAGCTCGACGTGCTCGAGCGACTCTTCGCGCGGGCGCCCGACGAAGCGGGGATCGCCGAGCTGGAGGCCTCGGTCGAGGCGATGTTCGCCCGCAACCCGGAGATGAATCTCTCCGCCTGGACCGACTCGGGAAAGGTCCTGCTCGCCACCTCGGAGATCAACGTCCCCGTCGACGAGCACCCGCTCGAGAAGGGGGCGTCGACCGGGGTCCTGACCTGGCGCGAGGGCGACGAGCCCTACCGCGGCATGGCCCGCCGGTTGCAGCCCGAGATCGACGGCGTGGGAGATATCGTCGTCTCGGCTGCGCTCAACATCGGTCACCACGCCCGTTTCATGGAGCGGTTCAACCGCACGCTGTGGATGTTCGTGCCGATCGCGGCCCTGCTCAGCGGCCTGCTTGGCTGGTGGGCCGTGGGCCGAGGTCTCCAGCCCTTGCGGACGCTGCAGCGGCGGGCCGCCCGGGTGACCGCGACCCACCTGGACCAGCGGCTTCCCGAGTCCCGCGTGCCCCGCGAACTGATCGCCCTGACGCGCGAGCTCAACGACATGCTCGCCCGCCTGGAAGAGGCCTTCGGTCGGCTGTCGGCCTTTTCGTCCGATCTGGCCCACGAACTGCGCACGCCGGTGAGCAACCTGCTCACGCAGACCCAGGTGGTCCTGTCCCGGCCCCGGGATGCCGAGAGCTATCGCGAGGTGTTGATGTCGAACGCCGAGGAGCTCGAGCGGCTCTCCCGCATGATCGCGGACATGCTGTTGCTGGCGAAGGCCGACGATGGCCTCGAGCTGCCCTCGGTGGAGCGGGTGGCGCTCGACGAGGAGGTGGCCGAGCTGTTCGATTTCTACGATGCCCTGGCCGAGGAGGAGGGGGTGCGGCTGGTCTCGGAAGGTCGAGCCCGGATCCGGGGTAACCGGCTGATGCTGCGTCGGGCCTTGAGCAACCTTTTGTCCAACGCCCTGCGGCACGCCCGGCCGGGCGGCCGGGTCGGGGTGTTCATCCGTGACCGGGAGGAGGGAGTCGAGGTGACGGTCGAGAATGAGGGCGAAACCATTCCCCGCGATCAGTTGCCGCGCCTGTTCGACCGGTTCTACCGGGGTGATCCCGCCCGCAGCCGGGACGCCGCAGCCGGCGTGGGCCTGGGGCTCGCCATTACCCGGGCGCTGGTCCGCGCCCACCGTGGCGAGATCCGGGCGGAATCCGGGGACGGGGTGACCCGCTTCGTCGTGACACTGCCCCGGTCGGCGCGACTTCCCGCCACCTGACGGGAAGCGGCAGTTCAGTCCCTCGCGATTTCCCACTCGCCTCGCTTGAAATTCCCCAGCGTGTGGCGCATCCGCCGCACGTGGCTGCCTTCCCAGAAGACCTTGTCGCAGGTCGGGCAGTACCGGGCGTCGGTGGAGAGGGCGAGGGCGCTCTCCGGGACCTGTGCCCACTGTTCCGGGGTGGCCGGGACAAGAGGGGTGTTGCAGTCCAGGCAGCGGCTGAACGGGCGGTACAGCCAGTCGATCGGAAACCGGGCGGACAGCTCGGCGGCCAATGCGGGCGTGTCGTTGGCCTCGAGCAGCACGATGCGCCCGTCGCCGTTGCGAAACCGGGCCAGGTGGCGGTCCCGGGTGACCAGCCAGCGGTCCTCGGCCCTTGCCTGTTCGACCAGCGCGTGATCGTCGCCGCCCGGCGCGGCGATGGCGGTGTCGTAGCCGGCCGCCCGCAGCCAGCGCCCGAGGCGCTGGAGCATTTCGTCGCAGAGAAAGCCTGGTTCGGACATGGGGTGCTGATCTAAAAGCCGTGTCGATTGCCTGCCGAGCGCTTCTCAGTCGGACGGGGCCGCGACGGCTCCGGTGTAGAAGGCCTCGCAGTCCTCTTCGTCCCGCGAGATCGCGTCCAGTCCCCGTTGCAGGAGATCCAGCGGCGCACCGAGCAGCGATTCGACCGGATGGGGTTCCTCGACGACGGGGGCGTCGAGGCTCCCGCTGACTTCCTGCGTCACGAGCGCGCAGCCACGCTGGTCGACCACCGCCACGGTGGCATCGTCGATCCGGCGCGAGGGCAGGTCGAGCGATGCCCGGACCGCGACGCGGTTGCGTCGTGTCGACAGGGCGGCGTCCCGGGTCCGGGCGATGCCCTCCTCGATGCTCCAGTCGGACAGGAGGTGGACGATCCGGGTCTCGGCATCCTCGGTCTCGTCCAGCAGGCGGACGAAGTCCGATCCCTTGGTGGCGAACAGGGCGGCGGGACCGAGCAGCACCACGGCCCCCGCGTCCACCAGGCTGAACCGCTGGGTGCGCCGGTAGCGGGCGAGTTCCTCGTCGAGGTCCACGCCTCGAAGCCGCAGGTCGCGCCCGTCCAGGGTCACCTCGCCCTGCAGCCGGCGAAGCCAGCCCGCCGGGCCGTTCACACGGCTTTCCAGCGAGGCGCTCAGGTCGGCGCTCCCGCTCAGGCGGCCGGCGGGTATCCATTCACCGGGCAGCGCGGAGAGCCGGAGGGCACCGAAGCGGAAGTCGAGCGCGGCGAGGGGCGCTGAGCCGCGGAAATCCAGTCGGGCCCGGCCGTCGCCGCGGCTGTCGAGGGCGGTCATTCGCCAGCGGTCGGAAGTGAAGACGCCGTCGCTGGCCGAGCCTTCCAGGTCGATCTCGGACAGCTCCAGGGCATCGATGCGCAGTGCGTCCGCGGAGGCCGCCAGGTCGAGGGATACCCGGGCGAACGGATGCCCGGCATCCTCCGCCGCCCCCCATGCCAGCCCGGCAAGCTCGAGGTCGAGCCCGGTGACCGATACCTTTCGGTCGCCTTCCACCGAGTTCCAGTGGACCTCGCCGCCGCGGACCTGCAGGTCCGGCGAGGCGGGCCGGTCGTCACGTCGCTCGTCGTCGGAGCCTGCGCCGGCGACAGGGCGCGCGAGGACGCCTTCCCGCAGCTGCAGGACGGGGGCTTCCAGCCGCAGGGTATTCGGCACGGCCCGTCCGCCGAGCAGCGGCAGCCAGTCCAGGGAAAGGCTGATCGCGTCGAGCGTGCCGAGCGGCTCATCCCCCGTCTCCGCGCGCGGCCCGATCGTCACGCCGGTCGCGCGGATGGTGGGAGAGGGCCAGAGTCGCAGGGAGACGTCCCCGTCCACGACCACCGGCGCGCCCAGGCGTTCGCTCGCCTGCCGGGCAAGGCGCTCTCCCAGGTCATCGATGGGCCAGAACCACGCCGCGGCGACGGCGAGCAGGAGCAGCCCCGCGGCCAGGGCCGCGAGCCCGATGGTCAGCGTTCGGAGTGGGTGCCGGGTGATGGCCGTCATGGATTCACGCCCTTTCTCGAGTCCTTGCGAGAGTGTAGGAAGGGGAGGGTCGGGTTTCCTTGCCGGATGCCTTCTCCGGAACCGCCGGCGCGGCCCGCACGATCCTGCGGGACGGCGACGCGGGTGCCTATACTTCCTGCATCGCAAGGAAAGGCGGGTTCGTCGATATGCAACCAGGGAGCGGGATCCCGCATGGCCACGACCGAGGGGTTCGATGATGCGTAAGCGACACCTCCGCGCCCCGGACGCCGGTCCGCCGCCGCATGACCCGCCGGATCCGGCAGCGGCCCGTCCGGCGATTCCCCCGCGTCGGCGCAAGCCTATGGCGGGGGCCGCCTGGGTCGCCCTCGGCGCCGGGGGACTCTGGTGGGTGCTGGCCGGTCCGGAAAAGGCCCTGCACCCGCTGGGCGCGCTTGCCGTGCTCCTTGCGGCCGCGGCAAGCCTGGCCTTGCCCCCCGGGCGGGCTACCGGCATGCGGATGGTCGCAGTGCCCGGTCTGGTCGGCTTTTTCCTGCGCGCGTCACTGGTCGGTGGCGTGGATGTCGCCTGGCGGGCCATCCATCCCCGGCTGCCGATCCGCCCCGGCTTCGTCCAATATCGTTGCCACCTGCTGCACGGCCCGCCCCTGACGCTGTTCATGGGCATCGTCAGCCTGTTGCCGGGGACCCTGAGCGTACGGCTCGAGGGACGGCTGCTCACCGTGCACGTCCTCGACCTCCGGTCCCGCCCGTCCGACGCCCTGGGCGCGCTCGAGCGGCGTGTCGCCGCCCTGTTCCCGTCGCCACGCCCCGGGCAGCGAGCAGGGGAAGAGGGATGAGCCTGTTCCTGGCGGCCGCGGCGACGTTCCTTCTGTTCACCGTTCTCCTGGGGCTTGTGCGGGTGCTGCGCGGCCCGGGTTCGGGTGACCGGATGCTGGCCGCGCAGCTGTTCGGCACCGCGGGTGTCGCCATCGTCCTGCTGCTGGGATTCGCCCTCGACGCCCCCGCGCTGATCGACGTCGGGCTGGTATTCGCGCTGCTTTCTGCCGTCGCGGCGGTGGCGTTCGTCCGCCAGCAGCGGTTGCCCGAGCCGGGAGACGGCGGGGCCGGGGAGGGTGAACGGGGCCCGACGATGCGGGAGGGTTCCGATGATCGCTGACCTGCTCACCGTGGTGCTGGTGGTGGCCGGGCTGGCGTTTTTCGCCGCCGGGACGGTGGGGGTGCTCCGCTTTCCGGATGTCTATACCCGGCTGCATGCCCTGACCAAGGCCGACAACCTCGGGCTGGGACTCGTGATCGCCGGGCTGCTGTTCCAGGCCGACGGGGCGACGGGCGTCCTGGGGCTGCTGCTCGTCTGGGCGCTGGTGCTGGCTTCGGGGACGGTCGTGGCCCACCTGATCGCCCAGCGGACCCGCACTCACGGGGCATTCGAGTCCGCGGACCGGGAGCCGGCGACCCGCGACCCGGAGGAGGGCGGGGGATGAGCGCCGTGCTGTTCGTCTTCGATGTCATGCTGCTCGTCGGCATCGGCGGCGTCGCCTGGCACTGCCTGACCAGCACGGATCTCTTCCGTGCCGTGGTGCTGTTCATCGCCCTCGGCCTGCTGCTCTCGATGGCCTGGGTGCGGCTCGAGGCGCCGGACATCGCGCTGGCCGAGGCCGCCATCGGGGCCGGGGTGACCGGCGCGCTGCTGCTGATCACCCTCGAGCGTCTCAAGCACCTGGAAGCGCTTTCCCCGACCGGGAGGGACCCGGAGCATTCGACTGGCAGCTCCGCGGGCCGAGCGCTCCTGTCGGGAGTCGTCATCGCCCTCGTGGGCGCCCTGGGGCTGCTGCTGATCCGGGCGCTGCTGGCCCAGCCCGGGCAGGCGGGGCTGCAACCGCTGGTGGACGCGCAGATGCACCGTTCGGGCGTGGACAACCCGGTTACCGGCGTGCTGCTCAATTTTCGTGCCTACGATACCTTCCTCGAGCTGGCCGTCATCGTGCTGGCGCTGCTGGGCGCCTGGTCGCTTGGCCGCCACGAGTCCGTTCCCGCGCGCCCGGTGCCCGGGCCGATGCTCCCCGGAATCCTGCGGTTCTTGACCCCGGTGGCCATCGTCACCGGGGTCTACCTGCTCTGGGCCGGTACCCACGGCCCTGGTGGAGCCTTCCAGGCCGGGGCCGTGCTGGCCGCCGCCGGCATCCTGATCGTGCTCGGTCGTCCGCGCCGCCTGCCCATCGCGCCCGACCAGCCGCTGCGACTGGGACTGGTGGCGGGGGTGGCGCTGTTTCTCGGCGTGGGCGTCCACGGCCTGCTGTTCGGCCCGGGGTTCATGGGATACGTCGAGCCCTGGGCGTACTGGCTGATCCTGGCGATCGAGGTGGCCGCCACGCTGTCCATCGCGCTGGCGCTGGTGGCGCTGTTCATCGGTGGGCGTCCCCACGAGGAGGATCGATGATCGACTGGCCCGGTCCGGTGCTGCTCTACCCGTTCGGGGGGGTGTTCCTGTTCGCGCTCGGCCTGTATGCCGCGATCGTACGCCGTCACCTGGTCCAGAAGGTGCTGGGTCTGAACGTGATGGGTTCGGGGGTGTTCATGGTGTTGCTCTCGCTGGCCGCGCGGGGGCAGGCCACCGACCCGGTGGCACAGGCGCTGACGCTGACCGGCATCGTCGTCGCGGCCAGCGCAACCGCCTTCGCCCTGGCCCTGGCGGTGCGCCTCAAGCGGGTCTCGGGGGCGACGGAACTGGATGCGCCGGCCGGTGACGACGATGACCCGGCGAGGGAGCGATGATCCCGCTGGCCGCGACATCCCTGCCCACGCTCACCGCAGGGGTGGTCGCCGGTAGCCTGCTGGTGGCCGTTCTCGCCACGGCCTTTCCGCGCGCGGCGCACCGGATCGGAATGGTCGGCGCGGTGCTGCTTGCCGGACTGGTCGCCGTGGTGGCGGTCGTCTTCGCCGGGGAGGCCGACCCGATCACCCGCATCGCCCTGGGTGGCTGGGACGCGCCGCTGGGCGTGGTGCTGCACCTCGACGGGCTGGCCGTCGTCATGCTGGGGATGACGGCGACGACCGCGCTCGCGGCCAGCCTGTATGCCGCCGGCTATTTCGACGGTCGCGTCGCGCGCCGCCAGTTCTGGCCGCTGTGGCTGTGGTTGTGGGCGGCCCTGAACCTGCTGTTCCTCTCGGGCGACGCCTTCAACCTCTACGTCACCCTGGAGCTGGTCGGCCTTTCGGCAGTCGCGCTGGTGGCGCTGGCCGGGAGCGCGGCCGCCGTGACCGCCGCGATGCGCTACCTGCTGGTCAGCCTGATGGGGTCGATGGCCTACCTCATGGGGGTGGCGCTCCTGTACGGCCAGTACGGGGTGCTGGACCTGGTCGAGCTCGCCCGCCTCGTGGCGGCCGACCCGGACATGCCGCGGGCCACGTTGCTGGCCGCCGCGCTGATGACGGCCGGGCTGATGCTCAAGGGCGCGCTCCTGCCGCTGCACATGTGGCTGGCCCCGGCCCACGGTGCCGCGCCGGCCCCGGTCAGCGCGGTGCTTTCCGGCCTGGTGGTCGCCGCTGCGTTCTACCTGATCCTGCGCCTGTGGCTGGGCGTGTTCGCGCCGCTGGCGAGTTCGGGCATCGACCTGGTGCTGGGGACGCTCGGGGTGGCCGCGCTCGTCTGGGGCTCGCTGCAGGCCTTGCGTGCAACGCGTCTCAAACGCGTCATCGCCTACTCGACCGTGGCTCAGCTCGGCTACCTGCTGCTGGCCTTTCCCTTGATGTCGATCACTCCGGGGGCGTGGAAGGGCGTGGTCTTCCTGGCCGTGGCCCACGCACTGGCCAAGGGGGCCGTCTTCCTCGCCGCCGGAACCCTGCAGCGGGCCGCCGGGCACGATCGCCTGGCCGATCTCGGTCCGGTCCTGCGCGCCCGCGGGCTGACCGCCTTCGCGATCGGCCTGGCCGGCATGAGCCTGGTCGGGTTGCCGCCCACCGGCGGTTTCATGGCCAAGTACCTGCTGCTGGATTCCGCCCTGCCCGGCGTGGTCGACGGGGGAGATGGGGCGGGGCCGGCCGCGTTCTGGGCGGTGGCGATCCTGGCTGGCGGGCTGCTCTCCGGCGCCTACGTGCTGCGGATGGTCGCACCGGCCTTCCACCGCGGCGCCCGGGATCCGGGTCAGGTCGTTTCCGCGTGGATGGTCTGGATGCCGATGCTGCTGGCCCTCGCCTCGGTCTTTCTGGGCGTGGTCGGCGTGCCGGTCATGACCACGCTCGGCCACACGACGGGGGGCGCATGAACGGCAACGGCCTGCTGCTGGTGTCGATCCTTGCCTGCTCGCTGGTCCCGGGGCTGGTGATCTTCTTTCTTCCCGACCACCGTCACCGCCTGCGCGCGACGCTGAACCTCCTCGGCGCGACGGTCAAGATACTGCTGGTCGCCTGGCTGCTGTTCCTCGTTCACCAGGGCGAGACGTTCCGGCTGGCGTTCGAGGTGCTGCCGGGCGTCGACCTGGTACTGGCGGCGGACGCGCTGTCGCTGCTGTTCGCCAGCCTCTCGGCCCTGTTGTGGTTCGTCACCACCGTCTACGCGATCGGCTACCTGGAAGGCTCGCCGCGCCCGTCGCGGTTCTTCGGCTTTTTCTCGCTGTGCGTCAGCGGGGCCGTGGGGGTCGCGCTCGCGGGCAACCTGATCACCTTCCTGGTCTTCTACGAGGTGCTGATGCTGGCGGCCTGGCCACTGGTGGTGCATCGTGGCACGCCCGCGGCCCTGCGGGCCGGTCGCCTCTATCTTGCCTACACGCTGGGCGGAGGGATCGTGCTGATTCTCGGGGTGGTATGGCTCTCCCTGCTGGCCGGGTCGCAGGATTTCACCGCCGGGGGATACCTGGCGGAGGTGGTCGCGTCCGGGAACGCCCAGCTTGCCATGGTCTTCGTCCTGCTGGTCGCCGGTTTCGGGGTCAAGGCCGCGCTGGTGCCCCTGCATGCCTGGCTGCCGCGGGCGATGGTCGCGCCGGCGCCGGTGAGCGCGCTGCTGCACGCGGTCGCGGTGGTCAAGGCCGGTGCGTTCGGCATCGTGCGCGTGATCAACGACGTCTTCGGTGTCGAGCTGATGCGGGACCTGGGCCTGTCCGCGCCCCTGGTGGTCGTCGCCGTGATCACCATCGTCTACGGCTCGGTCCAGGCCCTGCGGACCGACGACCTCAAGCAGCGGCTGGCGTTCTCCACCGTCAGCCAGATCGCCTATATCGTGCTGGGGGTCGCCCTGGCCGGCCCCCTGGGAGTGGTCGGCGGGCTGGTGCACCTGGTCCACCAGGGGATCACCAAGATCACCCTGTTCTTCTGTGCCGGCAACTTCGCCGAGACGCTGGGGATTCACAAGATCCACGAGATGGACGGCGTCGGGCGCCGCATGCCGCTGACCATGCTGGCGTTCACCGTCGGGGCGCTGGGCATGATCGGCGTGCCGCCCCTGGCCGGTTTCGTGACCAAGTGGTACCTCGGGCTCGGGGCGCTGCAGGCGGACCAGGAATGGGTGCTGGGCGTGCTGGTGCTCAGCGGGCTCTTGAACGCCGCCTACTTCCTGCCCCCGGTGATTCGCGCCTGGCTGGGCAGCCGTTCGCGACCCTGGCAGGAACACCTGCCGTCGCCGCGTCGCTTCGAGACCCGCGGGATGCTGCTTTTCCCCACGCTGTTCACCGCCGTGCTGACCGTGGGGGCCGGGCTGCTGGCGGGGTTGCCCTTCAGCCCGCTGTTCTGGGCGGAATGGATCGTCGCCGAGGCACACTTCGCGGTGGGGGTCGACCCGTGAACGCACTCGCTCTGCTGGCGGTGCCCGCGTTGCCGCTGCTCCTCGCCGCGGTTATGGCCTTCCGGCCACGGCCGTGGTTGCAGCGCCTGACGCCCTGGACGACCCTGCCGGCCCTCTGGCTGGCCGTGACGGGGTCCGACGGCCAGCGGGTCTCCGCCGACTGGCTGCTGATGGGAGTGGAGCTTGCCCTGGACCCGCTGGGACGATCCTTCCTGTTGCTGACCGCCTCGTTGTGGCTTGCCGCGGGCCTCTATACCCTGTCCGACCGCCAGGGCGATCCGCAGGCGCGCCGCTTCCACCTGTTCTTCCTGCTCGCCATGAGCGGCAACCTCGGACTGGTGCTGGCCGCCGACGCCGTGGGTTTCTACCTGTTCTTCTCCCTGATGAGCCTGGCCTCCTGGGGGCTGGTCATCCACCGGGAAAACCGGGAAGCGTGGCGGGCCGGCCGGGTCTACCTGGTCACGGCGCTCATCGGCGAGCTGGTGCTGTTCGCCGGCCTGGTCCTCAGCGTGGTGCAGACCGGCAGCAGCCGGATGGCGGACATTGCCGCCGCCGGCGCCGACGGCTGGGCGCTGGTGTTCCTGGTGGCCGGCCTCGGCGTCAAGGCCGGCATGCTGCCGCTGCATTTCTGGCTGCCGCTGGCCCATCCCGCCGCCCCCGTGCCGGCCAGCGCGGTGCTTTCCGGGGCGATGATCAAGGCGGGACTGCTCGGCTGGTTGCGTTTGCTGCCGCAGGATCCGGCGGGATCGGCCGGATTGGGCGAGACGCTGGTGGTGCTGGGGTTCCTCGGCGCATTCCTCGCCGCCGTCGGCGGCGTGCTGCAGGAACGGCCCAAGACCATCCTCGCCTACTCGAGCATCAGCCAGATCGGGTTGATGACCGTCGGGGTGGGGCTGGCGCTGCTGCTGCCCGAGGCCCGGGCCGCGCTGGTCGCCGCCGTCGCTTTCTACGCCCTCCACCACGGGCTGGCCAAGGGAGCGCTGTTCCTGTCCGTCGGGATCGTCGATCGCCTCCCGTCGGCAGCGTTCGGCCGGTACGTCACCATTGCCCTGCTGATTCTCCCTGCCCTGGCGGTGGCCGGCCTCCCGCTCACCTCCGGCGCCCTGGCCAAGTCGCTGCTGACCGCGCCCCTCATAGCGGAACTGGCGTTGGTGAAATGGGGGTTCAGCCTGGCCATGATCGGCAGCACGGTGCTGATGATCCGTTTCCTCTGGTGCCTGCGCGCCTCGGCCGCGATCGCCGCGGGGCCGCCCGACGCTCGGCGCTGGTGGCCCTGGGCCGTGCTCGCCTCGATGAGTGTCGTGTTGCCGCCGGCGATGCCCATCGCCGGGGTCGGGGACGTGCGGGCGACCGCGGACGACCTGCTGGGCTGGTCGCTGGCATGGCCGGTGCTGGCGGGCCTGGTGCTAGCTTTTGTCGCCGCCCGGATCTACCGGCAAAGGCACAGCCCGCGTCTGCCGGAAGGCGATCTCGAGGTGCCGCTCGAGCGGGTCGTGATCGGGGGCGCTCGCCTGGCCTCCCGGTTGCGACGCGTCTCCATCGCCCCGCGGCTGCGGGCCCGGGGACGTCTCTGGCGTCGCCGGGGCCGCGGCTTTCTGCGACGGGCGGAGAATGCCCTGATCCGCTGGGACGTGTTCGGTGCCCTGTTCCTGGGTCTGACCCTCTTCTTGTACGGGGTCCTCACGATCCCCTGAGACTGCCAGGGCACCACGGCGCCGGGATGCGGTGGCGTCTCGATCCGCCTTCCCCTGGCCAAAACCCGCATCCTTGTCGTGCCCGCGTCGTCCCCTTTCCTAGTGTAAGGGATCCAGACTCGTCGCCAATCCGTTGATTCCGATGCCGGTCAGGGTGCATGGGTCTAGCGAGGAAAAGACGACGTTTGCTTCCTGTCCTGTCGCATCCGTGGTTCCCGGGATCCCCCGCTCGTGAAATGGCCCTAAAGGCAGAGACTTGGCGTCTAGACTCTTTCCAGAGGGCCGGCTTGCCCGAGCAAGGGGCCAGCGAGGGTTGCATCGCCTGCCACGCGTCCGCGCCCGGCGGCGACTACGTCTTCACCCACGATCGTTTCGCCTAGTAGCCTCGCCTTCGTGGTGTGCGGCAACGGCTGGTCCCGCTCGGCGTGATCAGCGATTCCGACCGGTCATAGCCACATGGAGACCGTGAGCGAGCCGAAGTAATCGCTGCCGGTCTGCGTGGAAAACTCCTTGCTGCGCCAGACGACGGTGTAGGCGAACTGGTAACGCTCCCAGTTGACCGCGAAGCCGAGCTGCGCATCTCCCACCCACGGCTCGCGGTCGACCGAGTGGCTGTCGCGCCAGGTGTTGCCGTCCAGCAGCAGGTTGTGGGCCATGTAGCGCCCCTCGACCGCGCCGAAGACGTGCCAGCCCAGACCGGGTCCGGGCCGGAAGTAGGCCCGGTCGCCCTGGGCGGGCTCGATCGAGGGGATCCCCCAGCTTCGCTCCAGTCCTTCTCCGTAGCGCAACGAGAGCCCCGCCGAGGCATAGGTATGCAGGTTGCCCAGCGAGATCCCGGTGCTCGGGCCGTACTCGATCTCGTGCCGGAACCAGGGACGGCGGGTGAGCCAGGCGTGCTCGTAGCCGAGGTTGAGAAACGGCTCGTTCGACAACTGGTGGCGCCAGCCCTGCGGGTCGGGGCGCTTGATACCTTGATGAAAGTGTTGCTGGGCCCACTCGGCGCCCGAGGCGGGGCCGACCACGCCGACGTCCAGGTGCAGGCTGCGCGTCTGGCGCCACGTCCCGTCCGGTTCCTCCCCGTGCAGGGAAAGCCCGGCATGCAGCACCCCGGCATAGGGCCGGTCGTCTTCCTGCAACTCGGCGACGTCGATGTCTTCGGGCGTGTAGATCCGCTGGCCGCCCCGGTAGGCGACGCCCTTGATGTCGTCGCGGCTCCAGCCGGGGATCATGTCGGTGAGACCGCGGCTCCAGTGCGTCGATGACGGCTCGAAGGTCCAGGAGATCTCCAGGCCGTTGGTGTAATGACCATCGCCCGCGAGCACCCAGGCGTCGTTCTCGGATTGTACCGAGAGCAGGCCATCGGCGGCCGCGGGCAGGCCAAGGCCCAGCAGTGCAAGGGCGAGGAGGGGGCGCTGGAGGCGAGCGAGACGGGGCATCGTCACGATCCTGACGCGGGGTGTCGGGGAGCGGACCGTCATTCTAGGGAAGGTCTGCACGAATGCCATACCTCTCTGGCCCGACTGTCGAATCAGAGCCGGCGACTGATGCGCACCACGTCCTCCTCCGATTCGAGCACCTGCTCGTCGAAGCCGAGGCGGGCGCCCAGCTCGCGCATCCCGGAGTTGCGCAGGAGCACGTCGCCGAACAGCTCGCGCACGCCGCGCTGGCGGGCGTAGTCAACCAGGATGCGCAGCAGGGCCGTGCCCAGGCCCCGGCTCTGCCACTCGTCGCCGACAACGAGCGCGAACTCGGCCGTCTCGCCGTCGGGTTCCATATTGTAGCGGGCCACACCGATCTGCTCCTTCTTTCCGTCTGCCTCGTGCAGCGCGATGAAGGCCATCTCCCGGTCGTAGTCGACCTGGGTGAAGCGCACCAGCATTGGCGGGGTGAGCTCGTCGAGCACGCGCATGAAGCGCAGGTAGCGGCTTTCCTCCGACAGGCCGCGCACGAAGGCCTGTTCGCGCTCGGCGTCCTCGGGACGGATGGGGCGCAACGTGACTTCCGAACCGTCGCCCAGCGTGACCTGTCGGGCGAAGTGCATCGGGTACGGGTTGATGGCCATGTGCGCGTAGGCATCCAGGGCCGGCGGGGCGTCGGAGAGCTCGATGCGGGCGTCCACGGCGGCCACTCCGCGTTCACCGGCGAGCAGGGGGTTGATGTCGATCGCCTTGATGGCCGGCAGTTCGCAGGCCATTTCCGAGACCCTCAGCAGCACCTGTTCCACGGCGTCCTGTTTCACCGCCGGGGCGTTGCGGAACGGTCCCAGCAGGCGTGACGCGCGGGTCTGCTCGATCAGGCGGCGGATGAGCAGCGTGTTGAGCGGGGGCAGGGCGAGAGCCCGGTCACGGATGACTTCCACGGTGGTGCCGCCCATGCCGAAGGCGATCACCGGGCCGAACACCGGGTCACGGTCCACGCCGACCAGCAGCTCCCGCGCCTGTCCGACCGCCGCCATGCGCTCGATGGTCACGCCCTCGATCTCGACGTCCGGGTGGGACGATCCGATTTCCTCGAGCATCGACGCGGCGACCTCGCGCACCGTGCGTGCATCCGTCAGGCCCAGTTTCACGCCGCCGACGTCACTCTTGTGGCTCAGTGCAGGGGCACTGATCTTGAGCGCGACGGGAAAGCCCAGTCCCTGGGCGGCGACCATGGCCTCGTCGGCATCGCGGGCGAGAATGGCCTGCTCGGCCGGGATGCGGAATGCCTGCAGCACGGCCTTGGCCTCGCGGGCGGTCAGCACGCGGCGTCCGGCCTGTCGTGCCGCGTCGAGGATCATCCGGGCGCCCTCGATGTCCGGGGGTGTGTCGTCGGCCAGCGGGGCCGGGGTCTGCAGCAGCAGTTGCTGGTTGCGCCGGTGGGTCAGCAGGTAGGCCAGCGCCTCGACGGCTGCCTCCGGGGAGGTGAAGTTGGGGATTCCCGCCGCATCGAACAGTTCGCGGGCTTCGGCGACCAGGCTCTCGCCCATCCAGCAGGCGACCACCGGCTTGCGCCTGCCCCGTTGCGCCTGCGCCTGCTCCATGACCGCGCGGGCACAGCCGGTCGGATCGGTCATGGCCTGCGGGGTGAGCATCACCACCAGCATGTCGACGTTATCGTCGGCCAGGCAGGCCTTCAGCGCCTCGGTATAGCGTGACGGGGTGGCGTCCCCGAGGATGTCGACGGGATTGCCCCGCGACCAGTGCGGCGGAAGTGCCTCGTCGAGCGCGGCGAGGGTGTCCGCCGTCGGCTCGGCCAGCGGCACGTCCAGGTCGGCGGCGCGGTCGGCGGCCATCACGCCGGGGCCGCCCCCGTTGGTCAGGAGCAGGAGTTTCTCGCCGTGGAGCGTCAGGCGGCTGGCGAGCGTCTGGGCGGCCGAGAACCACTGGGAGATCCGCTCGACCCGCACCACGCCGGCCCGGGCCAGTGCCGCGTCGAAGACGTCATCTCCGCCGATCATCGCCCCGGTATGCGTGGCCGCGGCCTTCGCCCCGGCGTCGTGGCGCGCGGACTTGAGGACGATCACGGGCTTGAGGCGCGCGGCGGCCCGCAGGCCGGTGAGGAACCGGCGCGCGTCCCGGATGCCCTCGATGTAGAGCAGGATCCCGCTGGTTTCGCGGTCCAGCGCCAGGTAGTCGAGGATCTCGCCGAAGTCGAGGTCGGCCGCGTCGCCGGTGGAGGCAATCGCGGAGAATCCGATCCCGCGTTCGGTCGCCCAGTCGAGGACGGCGGTCACCATCGCCCCCGACTGCGATACGAGCGCCAGGTGGCCGGGCAGGGCCTGATTGTGGCTGAAGGTGGCGTTCAGACCGATCGACGGGCGCATCAGGCCCAGGCAGTTCGGGCCGACCAGGCGGATTCGATGGTCCTCGGCGATCTCGACGACCTCCCGGCGCAGGCGTGGGCCGTTCGGATCGTTTTCGCCGAAGCCGGCCGACAGGATCACCGCCCCCTGCACGTCGGCCGCCCCGCACTGGCGCAGGATGTCCGGTACCGTCGCCGCGGGCGTGGCGATCACCGCCAGGTCCACCGGTTGGTCCGGATGGCCCAGCTCGGCCCGGCAGGCAAGGCCCTGCACGGAGTCGTGGCTCGGGTTGACCGGGATCACCGTGGCCTCGTATCCGGCCTCGATCAGGTTGGCGAGCACGGTGGTCCCCAGCGCGCCGGGCCGGTCGCTGGCACCGAACACGGCGACGCCACGGGGATTGAAGATCGGTTCGAGAGCATGTGCGCCCACGGCGTCCTCCCGGTAGGATTGAGGGTCGTTACATCGTTCAGGTGAATCCGTCATGTCCGTCGCCCTGGTCTCGCATCCCGATTGCGAACTGCACGACAACCCCAGTGTAGGCGGATACCGGCACCCGGAGAATCCGTCGCGGCTGGCCGCGATCCACGACCAGCTCATCGCGCAGGGTGTCGAGCCCTGGCTGTTCCCGATCCAGGCGCCGGAGGCCAATCGCGAGGACCTGTTGCTGGCGCACACCGGCGAGTACGTGGATTCGATCTTCCGTCTTTCGCCCGAGGAAGGCACGGTGGACCTCGGCGACGACACCCGCATGAACCCCCATTCGCTGCACGTCGCCCGCCTTGCGGCGGGCAGCGGCATCGTCGCGGTGGACTGGGTGCTGGACGGGAACGACCGCCGGGCCTTCTGCGCCGTGCGCCCGCCGGGCCACCATGCCGGCCCCGGCCGCGCGGGCGGTTTCTGCATCTTCAACAACGTCGCTGTCGCCGCCCGGCACGCGCTGGAACGTTACGGCCTCTCCCGCGTGGCGATCGTGGATTTCGACGTCCATCACGGCGACGGCACCGAGGACATCGTCGCCGGGGACGGGCGCATCCTGTTCTGCTCGAGCTTCCAGCACCCCTTCTATCCCTACAGCGGCAGCACCTCGGGCGCTCCCAACGTGGTGCCGGTGCCGCTGCCGGCGGCCACCGACGGGCCGACCTGGCGCGAGGCGATCGCGTCGGGCTGGTTCGAACGCATCCGCGCGCATCGCCCGGAACTGATCCTGGTCTCGGCCGGCTTCGACGGCCACCTGCTCGACGACATGGCCAGCTTCGGCCTGGTGGAGGACGACTACCGCTGGATCACCGAGCGCCTGGTCGAGCTGGCCCACGAGTCGTCCGGGGGGCGGATCGTTTCCATCCTCGAGGGCGGTTACGAACTGCACGCCCTGGGCCGGAGTGCCTGCGTGCACGTTCAGGCGTTGATGGAGTCCTGAGCGGCTACGGACCAGGGCAGCCACACCTCGACTTCAAGCCCTCCCAGGTCGTGCGATCGGGAGAAGGACAGGCTCCCGCGGTAGAGCTCGACGATCTCGCGGACGATCGCCAGTCCCAGCCCGTGGCCATCGCGGGATTCGTCCAGACGCGTGCCGCGGTGGCCGAGTTCCGCGAGGGCGTCGGTGGGAACCCCCGGTCCGTCGTCCGAGACATCGATGTGCCAGCCGTCTTCCTCTCGGATTATCTCGACGTGTATCCGGCTCTCGGCCCATTTCGCCGCGTTGTCCAGCAGGTTGCCGAAGAGTTCGTACATGTCCTCGCGATCGGCGCGCAGGAAGGCGCCGTCGGGGCAGTCGACCCGGTGGGTGAAGGTCTTTTCGGGGTGGAGGTGGCGGAACATGCCGAGCAGTCGGGGCAGTTCGCGTTCCACCTCGAAACGCTGGCCGCCGCGGGCTTCGCCCGCCATGCGCGCATGGCGCAGTTCCCGGTCGGTGATTCGACGCATGCGGGAGACCCCCTCGGCGAGGCGCTCGGCGGTTTCGGCGGGGAGGGTGTCCCGGGATCGTTGCAGCACCTGGTCGATCAGCGTGATCGGGGTCTTCAGCGCGTGGGCGAGGTTGCCGAGCGCCTTGCGCGAGCGGGACAGGCGACGCTGCATGGCGTCCTGCAGGTGGTTGATCTCCTCGACCATGGGCTGGAGCTCCGGCGGGACGTACTCGTCGAGCCGCTCGATCTCGCCGGCCTCGAGGCGGCGGCAGTCCCGCCGGACCCGGTCGAGCGGGCGCAGGCTTGCCCGGACGATCAGCCGCTGGGCGACGAGCATGATGCCAAGCAGGATCAGCGTCACGATGGCGAAACGCCAGCGGAAGGTGTCGATGCGCTCCCCCAGGGCCGAGAGGTCCTCGGCCACGTGCACCTCGACCCAGGTGCCGTCCTTCTGAATCCTGTCGGCGTAGACGAGCAACGGCTGTTCCGCCGGGCCGGTGGCGTGGTAGGTGCCGGGGAACGACTCGAGTTGGGCGGGCCGGAAGTCGAAGTCCCACAGCGATCGCGAGCGCAACGCGGTGCCGCCGACATCGAGCTGGTAGTAGTGCCCGGAGTAGGGGCGCTCGTAGATGGGGTTGGCGTAGTCCGGGTCGAGTCGCGGCGGCTCGGTGGCGGGATCGACACCGAGGACGAGCACCTCGGCGTCATGGGCGAGCCGGTCGACGACGTAGTTCTCGGTGAGCATCACAGGGGCGCGGGCGGTGACCAGCCAGAACAGGGCGACCAGCACCAGTACGCTGGCCAGTAGCCAGAGAGTCAGGCGGGTCTGGATATGGCGGGGCTTGAGCCGCTTCACGAGCGCCGGTCCGGTGCGCGGTGGAAGACGTATCCCTGGCCGCGGCGCGTCTCGATCCATTCGCGGCCCAGCTTGCGGCGCAGGCGCGTGACGTAGGCTTCGATGACGTTGGGGTCCCGGTCGTCGTCGAACTCGTAGAGATGGTCGGCCAGCCGGCTCTTCGACATCACGTGGCCGGCGTGGTGGACGAAGTAGCGCAGCAGCCGGAACTCGGTGCCGGTCAGTTCCACCGGTTGCCCGTCGATCAGGGCCTGCTGGCGCGCCTCGTCGATGGCGAGACCGCCCTTCGACTGCATCAGGTCGCCGGGATGCTCGCTCACGCGCCGCGAGAGGGCACGCAGGCGGGCCACGAGTTCCTCGAGGTGAAAGGGCTTGGCAAGGTAGTCGTCGGCCCCGGCCTCGAAGCCTTCGACCTTCTCGAACCAGGCATCCCGGGCGGTCAGCAGCAAGACCGGCAGGTCCAGCCCGTTCTCGCGCCATTCCCGCAGCACGGCCAGGCCGTCACGACCCGGCAGGCCGATGTCGAGCACGACCAGGTCGTGCACGTTTTCCCTTCCCAGCCACGCGGCTTCGTCGCCGTCGCGCACCCAGTCGACCGCGTAGCCCTGCTCGCGAAGGCGCGCCTGCAGATCGGTGCCCAGTGAGACATCATCCTCGGCCAGCAGCAGTCTCATCGGCCCCCCTGCGATCAGTCATCGGCGTGGTGATCCTCGTCATGGAAGGACTCGCGGGTCTCCTCGTGTTCGGAGAGGAGACGTCCGTCCCGGGCATCGAAGTACATCTCGTGGTAATGGTCGTCCTCGCCGTAGACGGTGATCTCGTAGACCAGGGTCTCTTCGTCGAGCCGCGCCTCGACCATCTGTCCCGGATGAATGGCCTGCGCGCGCTCGATCAGCTCGACCAGGGACAGGATTTCGCCGCGCTGGTGCAGCTCGAAGACCTGGTTGTGGTCGGCTCCGGCCGTCGATACGACGACCATGCCGGACAGCATTGCCGCCGCGACCAGCACCGCCCGCAACCGGGAGAGGGTGCCTGTCCGAGCCATGTTGTGTACGAAGGTCATTCGATCGCTCCGCTGTCGAGCAGGGGGACGAGCCAGTATCGCAGACCGAGGCCCGACAGTTCATCCCGCATGGCCGAGATCAACGGTTCGGCCTGTGCCGACGCCATCTGCAGGTGAAACACCGCGCGGCGCTGGCGGCCGGACACCTGTTCGACCAGGTTGAACTGGCCGTGCTCCCGGCTGTGGCCCCAGGCGGCCTCGCCGGTAAAGCCGGACAGCTCGTCGCGACCGAGCAGCCAGTCGATCACGACTTCCTCCACGTCCGGGGGGGCAATCAGGGTCAGCAGCACGTTGTTCATGAGTCGGATCCCTTGCGGTTCGCTT
>JAWLHL010000015.1:0-42309 GCA_041690375.1 Guyparkeria sp.
CTTCTGATTTGACTACCGAGGTTCACTACCGATGGCACGCGTAACCGTAGAAGACTGCCTGGCCCGTATCCCCAACCGCTTCGAGCTGGTCCTGACGGCTGCCCGTCGCGCCCGCCAGATCGAGCACGGCGCCGAGCCGCTGGTGCCGATGGGCAAGGAGAAGCCCGTGGTCATCGCCCTGCGCGAGCTCGGCGAGGGCAAGATCGACCGCCAGCGCATCGACGAGATCGAGAACCAGATCACCCTGTCCCGCTCCGATATCACCGAGCAGGAAATCCGCGCCGAGCTGGCCCAGTTCGCCGACGAGAGCGGCGCCCAGCCCGCGCCGGCCAGCCGCGAGGAGGCCTGAGCCGAGGGGCCGGGTCGCCGCGGGCATGACGGACCAGAAGACGGCACCCGAATCGGGTCGGGTCGGCACTGAGACCGACCTGACCGACGTGTTCTTCGCGCCGCTGGCCGAACACCTGGCCGAGTACATCGAGCCCGAGGGCATCGCCCACATCCGCACCGCGTTCGAGTTCGGTGCCCGGGCCCACGCCGGCCAGACCCGCAAGAGCGGCGAACCCTACATCAGCCACCCGATCGCGGTGGCTCACATCCTCGCCGACCTGCGCATGGACGAGGCCACCGTGGTCGCGGCCATCCTGCACGACGTGATCGAGGACACCGACATCGTCCACGACGAGATCGTCGAGGAGTTCGGCGAGGAAGTCGCCCACCTGGTCGACGGGGTTTCCAAGCTCGACCAGATCCGCTTCAAGTCCAAGGCCGAGGCGCAGGCAGCCAACTTCCGCAAGATGATGATGGCGATGATCGAGGATGTCCGCGTCATCCTGATCAAGCTCGCCGACCGCCTGCACAACATGCGCACGCTGGGCGTGATGCGCCCCGACAAGCGCCGGCGCATCGCGCGCGAGACGCTGGACATCTACACGCCCATCGCCAACCGGCTCGGCCTCAACGCCATCCGCCACGAGCTCGAGGACCTGGGATTCGCCGCGCTTTATCCCCTGCGCCACCAGGTGCTCTCCGAGGCGGTGCGGCGCGCCCGCGGCAATCGCAAGGAGATCGTCGCCGGCATCCAGGAGCGCTTCGAGCAGCGCTTCGCCAACGAGAAGCTGGCCGCGGACACCCTGGCGCGCGAGAAGCGTCCCTATTCCATCTACCGCAAGATGAAGAGCAAGCAGCTTTCCTTCAAGGAGGTGTTCGACGTCTTCGCGGTGCGCGTGCTGGTCGATTCCGTCGACGACTGCTACCGGGCGCTGGGCATCGTCCACAACCTCTACAAGCCGCTGCCCGGCCGCTTCAAGGACTACATCGCGATCCCGAAGGCCAACGGCTACCAGTCGCTGCACACCATTCTCTTCGGTCCGCACGGCATCCCGCTGGAAGTGCAGATCCGCACCCACGAGATGCACCAGTTCGCGGAGTCCGGCATCGCCGCCCACTGGCTCTACAAGGCCCAGGGGGACCAGGGTTCGGTTACCCAGACCCGGGCGCGCGAGTGGCTGCGCGATCTCCTGGAGATCCAGCAGAAGGCCGGCAACCCGCAGGAATTCCTCGAGTCGGTCAAGGTCGACCTCTTCCCCGACGAGGTCTACGTCTTCACCCCCATGGGCGAGATCATCGAGCTGCCGCGGCGGGCCACGGCGGTGGACTTCGCCTACGCGATCCACACCGACGTGGGCAACACCTGCGTGGCCTGCAAGATCGACCGGCGCTTCGCCCCGCTGTCGACGCCGCTGGAATCCGGCCAGACCGTCGAGGTGATCACCGCGCCGGGAGCGGCGCCCAACCCCAGCTGGCTGTCGTTCGTGGTCACCGCGCGGGCCCGGGCGAGCATCCGCGCCCACCTCAAGCACCTGCAGGACGCCGAGGCGATCCGGCTGGGTCATCGCCTGCTCACCAAGGCCATGGCCGCCGAGGGCTGCGACATCGAGCAACTCGACGAGAAGCGCATCGACACGATCCTGCGCGAGTACCACCAGGAGAGCTTCAACGACCTGCTGCGCGAGATCGGCCTGGGCAACCGCATGGCCCCGCTGGTGGTGCGCCTGCTGAAGATCGAGGCGGGCAAGCTCGAGCCCGGCGAGGTCCGCCGCGAGGACGAGGCCCAGCATGCCCCGGTGATCATCAGCGGCACCGAGGGGCTGGTGGTCAGCTTCGCCAAGTGCTGCCACCCGGTGCCGGGCGACGCGGTGGTGGGTTTCCTCTCCACCGGGCGGGGCATCGTGGTGCATCGCCAGGGCTGTTCCAACGCCAGCGACGCCGGGGAGCACCCGGAGCGCTGGCTGGCGGTCGAGTGGGCGACCGAGCCGTCCGGGGAATACCAGTCGCAGATCAGCATCCAGGCGAACAACGTCCGCGGCGGGCTGGCGCGCATCGCCGCGGCGGTCTCGGACGCGGGCTCGGACATCGACGACGTGCGCTTCGACGACCGCGACGTCAATCTCACCATCATCGACATCACCGTGCGCGTGACCGACCGGATCCACCTGGCCCGCGTCATGCGCAGGATCAAGCAGCTGCGGGACGTGGTGCGCGTCTCGCGCCACTGACAAACCCGGAATCAAGGACCTTTGCAGGAGACATCATGAGCCGACGCGAGATCATCCACACCGACGATGCCCCCGCCGCCATTGGCCCATACTCCCAGGCCGTGCGCGTGGGCGACACCGTCTACCTCTCGGGCCAGATCGCGCTCGATCCGTCGACCATGACGCTGGTCGAGGGCGGTGTCGAGGCGCAGACCCGCCGCGTGTTCGACAACCTCGCGGCCGTCTGCCGGGCCGCCGGCGGCGAGCTGTCCGATGTGGTCAAGCTGCAGATCTACCTGCCGGACCTCTCGCACTTCGAGACGGTCAACGGGATCATGAAGGAGTACCTCGAAGAGCCCTTCCCGGCACGCGCCGCGCTCGGCGTGCGCGCCCTGCCCAAGGGGGCGGAAGTCGAGATCGACGGGGTGATGTTCCTGCCGGACTGATCGCCCCGGTCCGGGTCGCCCGGACAAAGGTCGACGGAAGGCACCCGGAAGAAAGGCCCGGTTGGCGGCAGACGCTGACCGGGCCTTTTCGCGTCCGGGGCAACGGCGGGTGCCCTACTTGAAGTCGTAGACCAGGTTGATCGAGGTGTAGGTGTCGGTCTTTTCCGTGTCGGCCGGCACGTCGGTGTTGTGCTGCACCGTGTAGGAGAGCTTCATGGCGAGCGTGTCGGTGATCGAGGCGCTGACGCCCGTGATCGACTCGATCTCGGTGTTGTCCTGGCCGGAGAGCACGGTCACGTCCTGGTTGAAACGGGCGGTGTCGGACAGCCGGTATTCGAAGCCGCTGCTCAGGCGCGCGATGCCGTTGGTCTCGCGCACGTCGTCGCTGGTCTCGGCCACGCGGACACCCGGGCCGATCTCGGCGTCCCAGAAGCCTCGCTCCGAGATCCAGATCTTCCGGCCGTACCCGGCCGCCGCGCTGGCCTGGTAGTCGTAGCCGGAGAACTCGTCGTAGGTGCCGCGCAGCACGCCGAACAGATAGTCCCGGTCGGACAGGGCGTAGTTCGTCTCGTGTTCGCCGAGCACACGGTTCGCCGTCTCGTTGCCGTCCTCGCTCGCCTGGTAGGCCTCGAGCCGGAACTTGTTCTCCCAGGGCACGGCCTCGTGCTTGATGCGCAGCTTGCCGTTGAGGCTGGAGGTATCGCTGTTGCCGGTGGTCATCGCCGCACCGAACTCGGCCGAACCGCTCCAGGGACCGTCGTCCTCCTCCTCGGCGAGGGCGGGGCCGATGGCCAGCGGCATGATCATGATCGGGCTGATGGCCAGAAGGTGTCTCGCTTGCATGCTTGAACTCCCGGATGAGCGTGAACGGTAGGAATCTGCCATGCCGTCGGGGACGACAAATGGCCAGGAGCCTAGTCGTCGATCACCGGCAAGTAAACAAGACCGACTGAAGAAGTCGGGTATCCGCGGCCCGGCAGACCGCCTCGGGTCAGTGGCCGCCGCCGCGACAGGCGGGCGAGGCCGGTGCCTCCTGGCGTTCGGCCCACTCCGCCGGCGTGTAAGTGTGCAGGGCCAGCGCGTGCATGCCGGCCTCGAAGGCCGGCTTGAGCGGATCCTGGGTCAGCCGATGGCGCCGGAGCAGCGGCTCGCCCTCGAAGCGATCGCTGACCACCACCACGCGGAAGTGCGTTTCCTGTCGGTCGCCGGCATGTTGTCCGGACTCGTCGGTGATCTCCAGGAATTCCGGCGCGAGCTGGGCGTGCAGGGTGTCTTCCAGCCATTGTGCTCGTGACATGGTCGGCTCCGGTCGGGTTGCGGGTGAATCAGGATGTCGGACAGGCGCGATCGGTCCGCGGTTCCCCGGTTTTCCCGGGGCGCCGGCGACGATCAGCCGGAGGAGCGGCCCAGGTAGATGCGGTTGTCCACCTGCTCGATCTCCACCGGCTGCAGGCTCTCGCCCTCGCAGGGACCCTCGATGCACAGCCCGTCCGCGATCCGGAAATAGGCCTGGTGGACGTTGCAGCGCAGATGGGGCACACCCTCGTGCGATTCGAGGAAATCGTGGTGGTCCCGCGACAGCGGCGAGCCATTGTGCGGGCAGACGTTGCGCCAGGCACATACCCGGTCACCGTCGCGCGTGACGATCAGCTCGTCGGGCGGAGAGGCGTGGCCGCGCGGGGTCACCCCCAGGGCGTCGACCTCGTCGAGGTCTTCCAGCCGGCACAGCAGGCGCGGGTCCTCGGCCGGGTCGTCCGGTCCGAGGCCGGCGAACCCCTGCTGGGCGATCTTGCGCTCGGCCAGCCGCGCGGCGAACTCGAGCGCCTCCCGTGATCCCTGGCCGGTCGACCGCGCGTGGATGAACCCGGCGATCAGGGTGTCGCCGGCGCCGATGCTGTCGACGATCCGTTCGACGGGCCGGGCGGGGACGTGGTGCACCGCGCCGTCGGGCAGGGACAGCCAGGCCCCCGCGTCCCCCCAGCCGAGCACGAGGACGGCCTGGGGGGCCCAGTCGCGGACCTGGGCGAGGAAGGCCTCCGGGTCGTCGAAGCCCCGCTCGCGGGCGAAGGCCTTGGACAGGAAGACGATGTCCGGGAACGACCAGAGCTGATCGAGATCGGGCCGGTCCTTTTCCACTTCCAGCGAAATCGGCTGGTCGGCCAGCCGGGAGCGGGTGACGGCGAGCATGGCCGCGGTCTCGTCGCAGGCGCGCGCCTCGAAGTGCAGCCAGTCGTACTGGCTCGGGTCGATCTCCATGAAAGAGCCCAGATCGTATTCCGGCAGGTCGCGGTAGTGCACGATGGTGCGCGAGCCGGTCGCCAGGTTCACGGTGATGTAGGAGGTGGGGGCGTGCCCGGATTCGCTGAGGCGCGCCAGGCGGGTGTCGATGCCGTAGCGGTCCATCAGGTCGCCGATGCGCCGGCCGTCCGGGTCGCGGCTGAGCACCCCGGCGAAGTCGCAGGGGTGGCCGAACTGGCGCAGCACGCGCAGGCTGTTGGCGACGTTGCCGCCCAGCTCCACCCGCTGGGAGACCGCGCGTTGCTCGCTGTCCTCTTCCGGGTAGTGATCCAGTTCGTTGATGATGTCCAGCGTGGCAATGCCCACGCCCAGCACTTTGGTCATGACGGTTCGCCGGCGTTTGTGCGGATAGCGGGAGTTTACGGGTCGCGGCGGTGACGGGAAACACCGGCCGGACGGCCGTCGCGCTTCAGCCGGTCGCCTTGCGGGAGAGGGTGATCGCCTCGACGCGCCATTCCGTGGCGGTGGCGGTCAGCTTCAGGAAGCCGCTGCCGCCGAAGGCGCGCAGGCGACCGGCCGCGCCGGGATTGAGGATCCAGGGCTCGGCCTCGGTGTCGATCACGCGGTGGTGCGTGTGACCGTAGACGACCGCCCGGGCGTCCGGGTGGCGGCGGCGCAGGCGCTCGTGGCGCGTTCGGGCGGGATTGACGCGGTGGCCGTGTTCCACCACCAGCACGCCTCCGGGCAGGATGATCCGCGCCTGGTCGGGAAGGTTCTCCAGCAGGACCTCGGTGCCGGCGGGCCACTGGGCGGGCGTGTCGTTGTTGCCCCGCACGACCACCACGTGGCCGGTCAGCGGCGTGAGCCGGCCGAGTTCGGCGGGATCGAGCAGGTCGCCGGCGTGCACGATCACGTCCACGTCGGCCAGACGGGCCAGGAGGCGGCCGTCGAGTGTGCCGTGGGTGTCGGCGATCAGCCCCAGCGTGACCTCTTCCCGATCGCTCAGATCCATCCGGTCACCCCGGAAAACCTTCCGCGCAGCCCGGTTGCCGCCATCCCGGCGGGCCATCGCCGATGCCCGCCGACTCGCCCGGAACGAATCGAAACCCGTCCGGCGCGCTCGCAACGGTTTTCATGGGGACTCGTCCGTGTTTCCCGAGCAGCCACAGGCGGTTTCCTCCGTGTTGCGGCGCGATGCCCGCCGCCGAGCGTAGGCGTGAACGGTGGCCGCGGCAAGCGCGGCCAGCGACAGCGCCCCGACCCAGTCGAGACCCATCTCGTGCCCTTCGGGGGCGGATTGCGGCAGGGCCCAGTCGAAATTCAGCCACAACAGGTCCAGGGCGATGCCGGCGACCAGCGCACTGGCGATCACGACGGCCAGGTAGATGCCGATCGTCCGCCCGCCGAAGTGCTTGCGCAGGATGCCCAGCGTGCCGATGTTGGTGGCCGGGCCGGCGAGCAGGAACACCAGCGCCGCGCCGGGGGACATGCCGGCGACCAGCAGCCCGGCGGCGATCGGGGTGGAGGCCGTGGCGCAGACGTACATCGGGATGCCGATCACCGCCATCAGCAGGTAGCTGCCGACGATGCCCCAGGGGCTGTCGAAAAACCCCTCCGGGATCAGGACCACCGCGGTGGCGGCCACCACCAGGCCGAAGACCATCCAGGGCATGATGTCGATGAGCACCTGGCCGAAGGCGTAGGCGAGGCCGTTGGAAAGGCGCGCGCGCGCATTCGACCGGGCGGTGTCCGGCGTGGTCGTTTCGTTGCCGCAGCAGGACCCGGCTGCCGGCTGGTCGTCGCAGTGGCCGGTGATCGACGCAGTGGTGTCGCAGCAGCCGGCCGCGGGTTCGGCCGTTTCTCCGCCGCTGCAGCAGCCGCCCGTCTCCGCGGAGGTCTGCGGGGCCGGTCCGCCCAGTCGTCCGGCGATCAGGCCGGTGGCGATCGCCCCGATCACCGCCGCCACCGGCCGGGCGATGGCGTAGACGGGACCCAGCATGCCGTAGCTGACGCTGATCGAGTCCGGCCCGGTCTCCGGCGTGGCGACCAGGAAGGCCATCGACGGGCCTCGCCCGGCCCCGGCATCGCGCAGGCCGAGCACGGCCGGCACCACGCCGCAGGAGCACAGCGGCAGCGGCGCGCCGATCAGCGCGGCGCGCACCGTGGCCGGGGCGGATTCACCGGATAGGTAGCGGGCGATGGCCAGGCGGTCGGCAAAGGCCTTGATCACCGCCGCGATCACCAGCCCGAGGAGCAGCCAGGGGGCGGCCTCCAGGGTCAGGAACAGCAGTTCGTCGAGCCATTGCATCATGGGGCGTCTCTTCAACACGTCGGATGGAACACGTCCGAAGTGTCGCACAGTTGGCCGCCCGTCGCCGGGCCGACCGGACGCTCAGTGCAGGGCGTCACCGCCGATGCGCTGTCGCACCTCGCGCCAGGCCCGGCGGCTGATGGCCAGCGGCATCTCGAGGTGACGCAGATGGCAGTGATGCTGTCCGCCGTCATGCGTCAGGGAATGGACGTGGCTCGGGTTGACCAGGCTGTTGCGGTGGATGCGCAGCAGGTGCCCGTCGAAGGTCGACTCGAGCTCGTTGAGGCTGCTGTCCAGCCAGGCCTCGCGGCGCCGCGTGCCGTCGGCCGGGTCGAGGAAATACAGGTGCGTCGACTTGTCCTCGGCCAGCGCGGCGATCAGGTGGTCGGCGGTCAGCAGGACTTCCTCCCGTCCCAGCCGCACGGTCAGGCCCTGCCGCGGGGCGTGGTGGCAGCGGTTGGGCTGGGCGGCGCGCCGGATCGCCGCCTGCAGGGCCTCGCTCTCCACGGGCTTGAGCAGGTAGCCCGCCGGCGCGGTCTCGCTGGCCGCCAGCGCCCGGTCGGCGTGGGCGGTGGTGAAGACGATCGCCGGCGGCAGCGCGACGGCGCGGAGCTGGTGGGCGAGCGTGATGCCGTCGTCGCCCGGCATGCCGATGTCCAGGAACACCAGGTCGGGCTCGGTTTCCATCATCCGCCGCGCCTCGGCGGCGTCGGCGGCCTCGCCGACGACCTCGACGCCCTCCACCGCCAACAGCAGCCGGCGCAGCCGGGCCCGGGCCAGGGGTTCGTCGTCGACGATCAGTACCCGCATCATCCGTGATCTCCTCGGGGTCGTGGTGCCTCGGTCGACCCCGCCGGGACGACCAGCTCGACGCGGAAGCGGCCGTCCACCGGCCCGGCGCGCAGGGAGGCCGCCTCGCCGAAGAGCAGCGCGAGTCGGTCGCGGATGTTCGCCAGCGCCATGCCGTTGCCGTCGTGCGAGTCCGTCGCCGTCCCGCGGTCGTTCTCTATCGTCAGATGCAGGCCCTGCCCGTCGGCGCGGCAGGTGATGCGAACCGGACCGGGCTGCGGCTGGCGCTCCACGCCGTGATGCACCGCGTTCTCCACCAGCGGCTGGAGCGTGAGCACCGGCAGCTCGGCGTCAGGCAATGGCTCGGGCAGGTCCCAGTCGACCACCAGCCGCGGCCCCAGGCGCCACTGCTCGATCTCGAGGTAGCGGCGGGTCAGATCGATTTCCTCGGCCAGGGGGCTGGTGTCGTCGGCGGCCAGCGCGGCGCGGAAGACCCGCGCAAGATCCAGCACGGCGCGCTCGGCGTCCTCGGGCCGGCTGTTGACCAGCTCGGCGACCGTGTTGAGGCTGTTGAAGAGGAAATGCGGCCGGATGCGCGCGTGCAGGGCGGCCAGCTCGGCCTCGCTGCGCGCGGCGATCTGCCGGGCATTGCCCAGGTGCAGGGAGAAGATCCAGATGCCGATCAGGCCGACCATCAACGCGATGGCGAGGTTGTGCCCCGTGAACTGCCACACGGTCTCCGGCGTCTGCCAGCCGACGGTCAGCAGCGCCTGGAAGGCCGCCGCGCTGGTCAGCCCGGTCACGCCCGCGAGGACCACGACGATCGCCGCGAGCAGGCCGGCCACCGGCAGCCGGGTGAGCCACGTGCGCGCCGCGCAGAGGATGGCCACCGTCACCAGGGCGATCCAGGTCACCAGCCAGAGCGTGGTGCCGAAGCGCGTCCAGCGGTCGCCGGGAAGCCCCGGGACCAGCGAGAGCAGCAGCGACAGCGCCGCGCCCAGCAGCAGCGTGATCAGGATCACCCGCGCGGTGCAGAACGCCGGCAGGGCGGCGGGCAGCAGCCGTCGCCCGGTGGGGCCGGGGCGTCTCGATTCCGATGGTTGGCGTGTGGGCATGCAGGCGACTCCCTTCGCGTCGATTCCTGCGGGGGCCTCCATCTTGCCTCATCGCCGCGCGCGAATCGACAGGCGCGCTGGCACCCTTCCGGGCCGGGGCGCCGGCTGCGATATACTCGCGCCCATACCGCAACCCGCGAACCGATTCTCCGAGGACTGGACATGACCGACCACGCCGACAACAACCCGGCCGCCAAGCTCTGGGGCGGGCGCTTCTCCGAGCCCACCGACGCCTTCGTCGAGGCCTTCACCGCCTCGATCGGCTTCGACCAGCGCCTCTACGACGAGGACATCACCGGCTCGATCGCCCATGCCCGTATGCTCGCCCGCGTCGGCGTGATCACCGAGGACGAGGCCAAGAAGATCGTCCGCGGGCTCGAGGACATCCGCGGCGATATCGAGCGCGGCGATCTGGCCTGGTCGGTGGAGCTCGAGGACGTGCACATGAACATCGAGGCGCGCCTGATCGACCGCATTGGTGATGTCGGCAAGAAGCTGCACACCGGTCGCTCGCGCAACGACCAGGTCGCCACCGACATCCGCCTGTTCATGCGCCGCGCCGTCGACGCCATCATCGAGGAGGCCAACCGCCTGCGCCGCGGGCTGGTGGATCTGGCCGAAGCCGAGGCCGAGACCGTCATGCCCGGCTTTACCCACCTGCAGGTCGCCCAGCCGGTCAGCTTCGGTCATCACATGCTCGCCTGGCACGACATGCTCGAGCGCGACGTCGAGCGCCTGATCGATACCCGCAAGCGCATCAACATCATGCCGCTGGGCTCGGCCGCGCTCGCCGGCACCTCCTACCCGCTCGACCGCGACTGGGTGGCCAACGAACTGGGCTTCGACGGCATCAGCGAGAACTCGCTCGACGCGGTCTCCGATCGCGACTTCCAGATCGAATTCCTGTCCGCGGCCTCGATCCTGATGATGCACCTGTCGCGCATGAGCGAGGAGCTGGTGCTCTGGACCTCGGCGCAGTTCAACTTCATCGAACTGCCCGACCGCTTCTGCACCGGCAGCTCGATCATGCCGCAGAAGAAGAACCCCGACGTGCCCGAGCTGGTGCGCGGCAAGACCGGCCGCGTCTACGGCAGCCTGTTCTCCCTGCTCACCCTGATGAAGAGCCAGCCGCTGGCCTACAACAAGGACAACCAGGAGGACAAGGAGCCGGTCTTCGACGCCGTCGACACCCTGATGGGCTCACTGCGCGCCTTCGCCGACATGATCCCGGCGATCCAGCCCAACCGCGAGCGCCTGCGCGAGGCCGCCCGCCAGGGCTTCTCCACCGCCACCGATCTGGCCGACTACCTGGTGCGCCGTGGCGTGGCCTTCCGCGATGCCCACGAGATCGTCGGCAAGGCCGTGCGCCACGCCACCGAGCAGGGCTGCGATCTGGCCGACCTGCCGTTGGTCGAACTGCAGGCCATCTCCGGTCACATCGAGAAGGACGTCTTCGACGTGCTCACCGTCGACGGCTCCATGGCCGCCCGCGACCTGCCGGGTGGTACCGCGCCCAAGCGCGTCCGCGCCCGGGCCGTGGCGGCTCGGGCGGCGCTGGATGCGTTCAAGATAGCTTGATCGCTAATTTGCTGCGTTAAAGAGGCTGATTAGCTGCCAGTCGTGGCAGGAGGCTGGTTGGTTTCTAGACCTAAAGACTCATTCAGTCATGTGCCTAGGCTTTTTTCGATGGCATCCCACTGCTCTTGCAGAAGGGTTGAGTAGGCATCGAAACAGTCACGGGCCAGGCTGTGCTGGATCTTCAGTGGGTCAATAAGATTGTTTAACGACAAAGGCTCGCAGAAACCAAAGCCATAGGTTGCTTGACCGAACTTACTAACATCACGTGTTACCAATTGGGTGTGTCCGAGCTCGAATCTGGGTGGGATTCGGTGATGGTATTTATTTCGGAACCCACTGGTCAGGTTTTTCCATTCTTCGTTGTCAAGCTCCGCAAAATAGAGCTTAAATAGTTTAAATGCTGGCCACTCGGAAGAGCATTTTTTCATTGATTTGAATGTTATATCTTTATCGTTTGGGAGATCGTTTTCCTCCCAACCCTCTATCACGTTCATATTGGCTTGGTGAGAAGTGTGGCTTAAAGAAAATATATAGCGACTTCTGAGTGTTGCGGGTAGCGAAACCGCGACAGTTGCTAAAGGTTCGATAAATTCCATCAGCAGCGCAATCTGCTCTTCTTCGTCATGGCCTTGATAAACTTCAGACCAAGCCGACAGCTTGCCAATGTACTTGTCGAGACGATTTAATTCGTTCGCCACCTCCCTTAAAAATTCTTGCGCCATGTCTATAAAAATGGCCGCCGGGAATGGTGTGCTCTTCGGAAATTTAATGTGATTGTATGGGGCTAAGTTTCTCGGCCCGTCCTTGGAAGCATAAATGTCTCGGAATTGAGAGTAACTGTTGACGAACAAAAAGGTTTCTGCTTCCAAGTTCGAAATCGGCATTTTTTAAAGCTATCGTTTTGGTTTGTTTTGTTTTACAAAGAAGCGATCTATACCTATTCCAGATCTGCTCCAAGCAGTTTAGTTTTTGTCCGAGCTTGAAAAGCTGTGTTTGAGCCAACTGCAGATTTGGTCCAGCTCTTCCGGCACGATTCCGTGCTCAACTTCATAGTGCCGCTCGGTGACATTGGTCAGCCCGCACTCCTGCAGGAACGCATTCAGCTTGCCGGCGGCATGCACCGGCACCAGCGGGTCGTGCGTGCCGTGGCCGATGAATACCGCGGGGTTGCGGCCGTCGGTGGGTTTGGCGATCTGTTCGGGGGCCGCCAGCCAGGTGGAGAGCATGATCGCGGCCAGTGGCGGGCGAGGCAGGGTGAGGGCCAGCCGGGTGGTGAGCACGCCGCCCTGCGAGAAGCCGCCGAGGATGTAGGGATCGTCGCCGATCTCGTCCTGCACCTGCTGCTGCAGGTCCGCGGTGATGCCGGCGAGGCTGTCGCGGTCGACGTCGATGCTGCCATTGTCGGCGATCAGGTCGAACCAGCTCGGCATGGGCATGCCGCCGTTGAGCGACACCGGCGAGACCGGCGCGTCGGGGCGATGCACGGCCCAGTGGTGGTCGGTCAGCGCCACGCGCTCGGTGATCAGGTCGCTGATCGGGGCGAGGTCGTCGCCGTCGGCGCCGAGGCCGTGAAACAGGAACAGGTGCAGCGGTCGGTTCATCGTCCGTGGTCCTTTCTGGAAACGGGTGGTTCTGCCCAGGGAGCCTCTGGGCGGGTCGCCAATGACTCTGGCTTATCGGCTTGTTCGCTATCAAGGCGCCGGTTCGAAGACGGGCTTGTTGCCCGTCGAGGAGCGGCAACACCGAGAGCGGGCGAGCCGGTAAGCCCCGAAGGGCGGGTCGGCAGGCCCTGCCGCGGTGTGGCGGTATCGGCGACTACTCGACGGTCGGCCTGATCCCGCGCCTTGCATTCGCAATGCCTGACGACCCGCAGAGTCGTTGGCGAACCGTGCAGAGGTTCCCTATAGTCTCGCACGGTAATCACTGACCTTCAGACATCGACGGGAGCATCCATGGCGGGCGAATTCGATCACCGTGCCGACCGGCGCGACTATCTCCACGGCGTGCTGCATCGCCGCGACCTGGCCGCCGACCCGGTCGAGCAGCTGGCGCGCTGGCTGGTCGCCGCGCGCGAGGCGGACAACTTCGACCCCACGGCCATGTGCGTCTCGACCGTCGACGCCGAGGGCTGGCCGTCGGCCCGCTACGTGCTGCTCAAGCACTTCGACCACCGCGGCCTGTGCTTCTACACCGACACCCGCAGCCGCAAAGGGCAGGAACTCGCGGCCAACCCGCGCGCCGCCCTGGCCTTCTACTGGCCGGAGAACGACCGGCAGGTGCGTATCGCCGGCACGGTCGAGCGCCTGCCCGACGAGGACAACGAGGCCTACTTCCGCCAGCGCCCGCGCGGCTCGCGGCTGGCGGCGATCACCTCCACCCAGAGCGCGCCGATCGAGTCCCGCGAGGCACTGGAGGCGCGCTTCGAGGAAATGGCCGAGCGCTACCCGGAGGGCGAGGTGCCGCGCAACCCGGCCTGGGGCGGCTACCGCGTGGTGCCGCGCGAGTGGGAATTCTGGCAGGGCCGCGCCTCGCGGCTGCACGACCGCTTCGCCTATCTGCGGGAGGGCGACGGCTGGACGATCGAACGGTTGATGCCGTGACGCTGACGACTCATGACGGTTTTACGGCATGACTGAAGGTGCCCTCGAACGCGTGCAGATGGAACCGGGCTGGCGCGAGGCGCTGGCGCCCGTGCTGCTGGACGATTCCATGCACCGGCTTCGCGAGCGCCTGCTGGAGCAGGGGAAGAACGGCACGGTCATCCACCCGAGGCCCGACGAGTGGTTCCGCGCCTTCAACCACACCCCGCTCGACCGGGTGCGGGTGGTGATACTCGGGCAGGACCCCTACCCCACGCCGGGCCACGCCAACGGGCTGTGCTTTTCCGTGCACCCGGACGTGCGCCCCATCCCGAAGTCCCTGCAGAACATCTTCAAGGAACTGGCCGATGACCTGGGGGTGGAGAACACCAACGGCGACCTCACGCGCTGGGCCGACCAGGGCGTGCTGCTCCTCAACGCCGTGCTCACCGTCGCCTCCGGCCAGCCGGCCTCGCATCGCGGCTGGGGCTGGGAGCAGCTCACCGACGCGGCCATCCGCTATCTCGCCGAGCAGCCCCGGCCGATCGCCTTCGTCTTCTGGGGCGCGCAGGCCCAGCAGAAGGCCCGCTACATCCACCGCCCCGAGCACCTGGTGATCAAGAGCCCGCACCCCTCGCCGCTGTCCGCCTACCGCGGCTTCTTCGGCTCCAAGCCCTTCTCGCGGATCAACGCCTTCCTCGAATCCCACGGCCAAGAGCCGATCGACTGGCGGACGGAGTAAGCCGCACCACGCCGAGCACCTCCCACTGGGGACGGCCGCCCTCGGCGGCCTTCGCTTGCAAGGCAAGCTCCCACAGAGCCAGGAACAGCCTGGGTGGAGATCGCCGGTGTGGGAGCGACCCTCGGTCGCGAATCGCGCGGGACGCGCGAGTCCCGGTTTCGGGGTTGTGCCGCGTTTGGCGGGGGCGGCGGCTGTTGCGGTCTTCGCGAGCACGGCTCGTTTCCAGAAGGACATTGCCGTACCGATGGCGTAGGAGCGCCTTCAGGCGCGATGGGATGGGGCGCCGCCCTGGCATGTCGCGGCTAAAGCCGCGCCTACAGTAGCCCGCGCTCGGCCATCGAGATGCAGGGGCGGCCCACCACGACGTGGTCGAGCAGGCGCACGTCGATGAGGGCGAGCGCCTCGCGCAATCGCTCGGTGATGCGCCGGTCAGCCGCACTCGGCTCGGCCACGCCGGAGGGATGGTTGTGCGCGAGGATCACGGCCGCGGCGTTGTGGCGCATCACGGCGCGGACCACCTCGCGCGGGTGGACGGCCGCCTGGTCGATGGTGCCGAAGAACAGGCGCTCGAAGCCGAGCACGCGGTGGCGGTTGTCGAGGTACAGCGCGCCGAAGACTTCCTGCGTCTCCCCGTCGAGCTCGGCCTGCAGAAAGCGGAATACCGCCTGCGGACTGCCGATGTCCGGGCCGACGCGCAGCTCCTCGGCGAAGTGCCGCCGGGCGAGCTCGACCACGGCCTGCAGCTGGGCGTACTTGGCATCGCCCAGCCCGCGGGCACGGGCGAAGTCCTCGCGCGTGGCCGAGAGCAGCGCGCTGATCGAGCCGAAGTGGGAGAGCAGGTCGCGGGCCAGGTCCACGGCGGAGCGCCCCGCCACGCCGGTGCGCAGGAAGATCGCCAGCAGTTCGGCGTCGGAGAGGCTTGCCGCGCCGCGTTCGAGCAGGCGCTCGCGCGGCCGCTCGCTGGCGGGCCAGTCGGTGATGGACATGATTCCCTCCATGGAATCAGCGGGTTGTCTTTCTATTGTGCCGGAATGCTCCCCAGAAGCACACCGGCCGCCCGCCATTCCGCCAGCTGCGGGGCGGCGAGGACCTCCAGTTCCCCGCCGGGCATGCTCATCTCCTCGGCCAGCAGCGCGACGGTCTCGCGTCCCGGCGCGGTCGATTCCTCCAGCAGGGCCAGCAGGCGAGCGCTCGCCGGGGACAGGCGCTGGCAGCTCGGGGCGCCGTTGGTGTCGCGGAACAGCAGCAGGGAGTATTGGCCGGGTTCGTCGGGAATTGGTGTCTCGCCGGTCTCGACCGTCGCGGCGACGGCGTCCACCGGCCAGCGGGCGATCATCAGCCGGGCGAGCGGCGAGACCACGGGGCGGTCGGTCAGCAGGTCGCCGTCCGGGTCGAGCCCCGCCGGCGGCACGGGATCCTCGGCGGTGAGCAGCT
Organism: Guyparkeria sp.; assembly: GCA_041690375.1. Classification (GTDB taxonomy): domain Bacteria; phylum Pseudomonadota; class Gammaproteobacteria; order Halothiobacillales; family Halothiobacillaceae; genus Guyparkeria. The sequence continues at coordinate 15,770 of JAWLHL010000015.1, forward strand.
CGAAGCGGGTCAGCTCGTACGCAGCCAGTTCGCGCTGCCGGTCGGGGAGCGCGTCCTCGTCCTCGAGAAACGCGACGAACTCGGGCGGCACGTCGCGCAGCAGCGGCGAATGCAGTGGCCGGTCGCGGAAGAAGCGCTGCACCAGTCCTTGCCAGTCGTCCTCGGCCAGCTGGGCATGCAGGGCGGGGAAGGCGGTCTCGAGGATGCCGTCGATGTTGTTGCGGAACAGGCGCGCGTACCAGGCCATCCGCTCGGGCTTGCTGCCCGGCGGGGGCGGGTTGGCCTCCGGGTCGCGCACGTAGCGGGTGAAGGCCTCCTGGGTCGCTCGAAAGTCGCTCATCTCAGGCCGCCTGCCCACGCAGGGCCTGCTCGGCGACCCGTCGGATGGTGGCGACCTCGTCCATCAGCTCGGCCAGCGGCGGGATGTCGAAGTCGCGTTCCAGCAGGGTAGGCACGGCACCGACGTGGCGATAGGTGTGGCCGAGCAGGTCCCAGACGGGGTCGCTGACCGGCGCACCGTGGCTGTCGATGATCAGGTCCGGCTCGACTCGGGTGTGCCCGGCGACGTGCAGGTAGCTCACCCGCTCGGCGGGCATGGCGTCGATGAACGCGGCCGGGTCGTAGCCGTGGTTGACACTGTTCACAAAGACGTTGTTCACGTCGAGCAGCAGGTCGCAGCCGGAGCGCTCGAGTATCTCGAGGATGAAGGTCCGCTCGTCCATGGTGGATGCCACCGGCGAGTAGTAGGAGACGTTCTCCAGCGCCAGCCGGCGGCCGAAGCGCTGCTGGACGGTGTCGATGCGGGCGACGACATGCTCGATGGCCTCCTCGGTGAAGGGGATCGGCATCAGGTCGTAGAGGTGGGCGTTGTCCGAGCAGAACGAGAGGTGGTCGCTGTAGAGCTCGGGGCGGTACTCGTCCAGGAACGCCGCGATGTCGTCGAGAAACGCCTCGTCCAGCGGGGCCGGGCCGCCGATGGAAAGCGACAGGCCGTGGGTGTAGAGGGGGTAGTCCTCGAGCAAGGCCTTGAAACGCGCCCTGGCCGGGCCGCCGAAGCGGATCCAGTTCTCGGGGGCGACCTCGAGGAAGTCGACGTCGGGGCGCTGTTCCTCGATCTCGCTCATCAGGGTGCCGCGCCGCAGGCCGATGCCCACGGGCACGGTCGGGGTGTCCGAATCGTGGGGACGCATGGCTTGCCTCCTGACGGCAGACGGTGATTCGCCGTCGTGGGGGTGGCCGCGGCGATCGTGCCGCGGCCGGTCGGGTCAGGACTTGTCGTCGTCGCCTTCTTCCTTTTCGCCGTCCTTCTCCTCGTCCATGCTGCTGCCGCACTGGCCGGCGCCGCAGGCCATCTCGGCCGTCTTGAGGCTGCCGGCATGGGTGGTCTCCGAGGCGAACGGGTTGCCGCCCTGGCTCGCGGCCATGGCCGAGGAGCCGGCGATGGCGGTGGCCAGCGCGGTCGAGCCGATCAGCAGGTGCTTCCTGGATTGTGCTTTCATTTCGTCAGATCCTCTCGTTAGGGGGTTCACGCGGCGGCGCCGCCTGGTGTTTCGACCACTTCGCGGCGGTCGGTTTATGGTTTGGTTCATCCGTGATCATGCCCAAGGGAAGCCGGCAATACCAGAGTCCGCCGCTGGGATTTGTTAGCCCGGTCAACTACCTGGGCCGCCCGGTTGATCATCCCGGGTTGACAAGGTCCCGCCGCGGTTGGTCGATGCCGTCGGTGCAGACATCGAGGTCCGGGTCCTCGATGCAGCGCTCGGCGGCGCGCAGGCGCTTGTCGAGGTACTGCGGGTAGAAGTCCGGCACGGTCACGCCCTTGAGCTCGTCGACTACCTGGCGGCCGTCCGGGGCGAAATAGATCACCTCCGGCACCAGCTGCACGTCATGCAGCCGGGCGAACTCCTGCGGGGTCCACGATTCGCCCTGCCACTGGATCTCCGGGCTGGGCGAATCGATTTCCACGCGGCGGATGATCAGCCGCCCCTTGTACTCCTCGCTGCGGGCCATCGGCTGCAGGAACTCGTCGTCGACGGTCTGGCAGTAGGTGCAGTAGGTGGCGTGGAAGAACATGAGCATGGGAATCTGCTCTTCCTGCATGTACTCGATGTCGGCCTCGACGTTTTCCAGGTCGCTCATCAGGGGCACCTCGTCGGGGGCGCTCTCCAAGGCCGAGTCGCCGGCCTCCCCGGACGGGCTGGCCATGCCCATCACGAGCATGGCGACCACGGGCGCGAGCGTGGCAAGCGCCAGTCGATGCAGGACAGGGGATGGGATGATTGCAGACAAGGTTTCTCCTCCGAACGAGGTGACGGCCGATCCGGACGGCCTGTTACTGATTCTAGGACCAAACGGGCGGTGGTCGGGTTCCTCGGCGAACAGCGGCATGAACCCGGTGGCGCTCGTCGGGTCGAATCGGCGCCGGATTCATGCAGACCGTCTCCCCGGGGCCCCGTGCCCGGCTGCCGTATCCGGGTTACCATGGGGCATATATCGCGACGGCCCGAGCGGGGCTCCGGCCGTCCGGCTTGCATGAATGAGGATGACAGATGAGCAAGGCATTTTCCGAAGGCCGCGTGCTTCGTATCGCCACCCGTGCCAGCCTGCTTGCCCTGTGGCAGGCAGAGTTCGTGGCGGCGGAACTGAAGAAGCGCAACCCGGGGCTCGAGGTGGAACTGGTGAAGATGACCACCCGCGGCGACCAGCTGCTCGACAGCCCGCTGTCGAAGATCGGCGGCAAGGCGCTGTTCGTCAAGGAGCTCGAGGTCGCCATGCTCGAGGGTCGCGCCGACATCGCGGTGCACTCGATGAAGGACGTGCCGATGCAGTTCCCCGACGGGCTCGAGCTGATCGCCATCCTCGAGGGCGACGATCCGCACGACGCCTTCGTCTCCAACAAGTACGGCAAGCTCGACGAGATGCCGGCCGGCAGCGTGGTGGGCACCTCCAGCCTGCGCCGGGAGACCCAGGTGCGCGAGCGCTTCCCGGGGCTCGAGGTCAAGACCCTGCGCGGCAATATCCACACGCGCCTGAGAAAGCTCGACGACGGCGAGTACGACGCGATCATCCTCGCCGCCTCGGGCCTCAAGCGCGCCGAGCTGGCCGACCGCATCACCCACCGACTCTCGGCCGAGGAATCGCTGCCGGCCATGGGCCAGGGCGCGCTCGGCATCGAGGCGCGCAGCGACGACGCGGACGTCCACGCGCTGATCGACCCGCTGATCGACCGCGACACCACCATCCGCGTGACCGCCGAGCGGGCCTTCAATACCCGTCTCAACGGCGGCTGCCAGGTGCCGATCGGCGGGCACGCCCTGCTCGTCGACGACGACCAGCTGTGGCTGCGCGGCCTGGTCGGTCGACCGGACGGTTCCGAGACCCTGCGCGACGAGATCCGCGGGCCGCGCGATCAGGCCGAGGCGCTGGGCATCGAGCTGGCCGAACGGGTGCTGCGCGCCGGGGCCGACAAGATCCTCGCCGAGGTCGGTATCGAGACCGAGGCGCCCGGGAAGGACTGATCCCTTGACCGACGGGAACGCCGCCCCGGTCGAGCGTGTCGTGCTGACCCGGCCCGACGGCGCCAACGACACGCTGCGCGCCGCCATCCGCGAGCTCTTCCCCCCGGGGAGGTCGATCGCGTCGAGCGAGTACCCCCTGTTGCGGATCCGCCCGCGCGACCCGGGCGAGCTGCTGGCCGCCCTGAGGGCCATGCGGCCCTCGGACCTGCTGGTGTTCGTCAGTCCCCGCGCGGTGAGCATGGCCGCCGCCGTCCGCCCTCTGAGCGAATGGCCGGAGGCCCGGGTGGCCGCGGTCGGCGAGGCCACCGGCCGGGCGCTGGCCGAGGCCGGTCGCCCGGCCGACTTCCTGCCCGACGGTTCCGAGGACAGCGAGGGGTTGCTCGAGCGGCTGGCGGCGGTGGACATGCGCGGGCGGACCGTGTGGATCGTCCGCGGCGAGACCGGTCGCGGGCTGCTGGCCGAACGCCTGGCCGAGCGCGGGGCGAGACCGGTGTTCGTTCCCGTCTACCGCCGCGAGTGCGCCGGCCGCTCCGATGACCCCGTCGTGGCCCGCTCCGGCCCGGGGACGGTCTGGATCATGACCGCGCCGCAGGCCATCGAGTGCCTCGCGGCCCTGGCGGATGCCGAGAAGGGCGGCCTGCTAGACTCGACCCTGGTGGTGATCAACGAGCGTGCGCGGGACCGGGCGCGTGTTCTCGGCTTCCGTGGCGAGATCGCCGTGGCAGGCGGCCCCGCGCCGGGGACTCTGGCCCGGGCCGTCCGGGAGGTGGCCGGGCGGCGGGAGGCCGCCGGTCGGGGGCTACAATAGGTTTCAGGACAGACGATCGTCGCCGGGACACCGTGCACACGGGGGATGAACATGGACAAGAAAGACGCCGACAAGCGTGCCGAGGAAACGGCGGGAAAGCCGCCCGAGTCAGCCGACGAGCCCCGAGCCGAGGACCGGGCTTCCACGACGAGCGACGCGGAGGACGCGCCGACCGCGACCTCGTCGGAAGAGCGGGACACGGTGCCTGACGAGCCGGAGGAGACAGCGTCCGACGACGAGTCCCCGGCATCCCCCGGTCGGTCGGAGTCCGCGGGGGCGGGGGTTTCCCGAGGGGTCTTCGGCTTCTGGGTGGCGCTGCTCGTGCTGCTGATCGTCGGCCTGGGCGCCGTCGGGGGCTGGTACGCCTGGCAGCTCGATGAACGCCAGCAGGCCGAGGCCGAGCAGCAGCGCTCGGCCGCCGAGCGGCTGGAGGACGAAGTCGCCTCCCTGAATGACGGTCTTCGGGCGAACCGCGAGTCGGTCGATGCCATGGAGGCCCGCAGCGACGAGATCCGCCAGGAGGTCGAGTCCGCCCTGCGCGGGCAGCAGGACGAGCTCGACGAGCGGCAGGACCGGCTGGCCGCCCGCATCGCCGAGATCGACGACCGGCTCAGTCGTGGCGAGATCGCCTGGAAGACCGCGGAGATCGGTTTCCTGCTGACCCGCGCCCAGGAGCGCCTGGTGATCTCCCGCGATCCGGATGGGGCGATGACGGCGCTCGAGCTGGCCGACGAGCGGCTGGCCGCGCTGTCGCGACCGCACTGGCTGCCCCTGCGATCGGCGATCAGCGATGCGCTCGGCGAGATCGAGGCGGCCGGCCGGGCCGACCGGGTCGGCCAGGCCCTGGAACTGCGTCGACTGGCCGACCGCGTCGAGGACTGGCCGCTGGCGGACGAGTCCGCCGACGATGCGCAGGAGCCCGGGTCCGAACCCGAACAGGCCGACGAGCCGGCTGATGTCCCGGCAGACGCCGCCTGGTACGAGCGGGCCTGGGCCGGGGCGACCGGCTGGCTCGCCTCCCAGGTGACGTTGACCCGCTCGGACACCCCCACCCGCGTGCGCCAGCGGGTTGCCGACGACCGCGAAATGCGACTGTGGCTGACGGCCGTGCGCGAATCGCTGCTTGCCCGCGACCATCGCGCCCTCGAGTCCACGGTCGACCAGGCCTTGTCGTGGCTGAACGAACACTACGCGACGGATGCCGATGGCCCCGCGGCGGCCCGCGCGGCCCTTACGGCGGCGCGTGACCGCTTCGCGGCCCGGGATTTCCCGCCGCTGGACGCGGTGCTCCGGGCCTGGGAGAAGGGCATGGCACAGGAAAGGGCGCTGGCCGAGGAGGCTGAGCGCACCGCGTCGTCAGCCAAGGAGGCGGATCGATGAAACGACTGATCGTCTGGATTCTCGTACTCGCGGCCCTGGTGGCCGCGGGCGTCTACTTCCTTCCCGGCGCCGGGGCGGCCATGATCGAGTTCGCCGGCTGGCGGCTGGAGGCCACGGCGCTGGGTCTGGTGCTGATCGCCGTGGCGGCCCTGGTCGTGCTCCTGCTGGTGTGGCGCGTGCTGGCGGGCATCCTTCATCTGCCCCGGCGCTGGGCGCGTCGCTCGGCGGAGAATCGCCGCCGGGCCGCGGACGAGAAGCTCCTGCGCGCCTGGGCCGAGCGCCAGCGTCGCCATGGCGAGGAGGCTCGTCGCTATGCCCTGGCGGGTGTCGAGGACGGCAGCCTGCCGCCGCTGCATTTCCAGGTCGCCATCGACGCGCTGCTCGACGGCTTCGACCCGTCCCGCCAGGAAGTCGGCCGCAACTCGCGCGAGGAAACCCGGCGCGAGATCAACGACCTGTTCGAGACGGTCGCCCGCCGCTTTCCCAAGTTCGCCGAGTTCCTGCGGCTGCATATCGTGCAGCGCCTGATGAGCGTGGACGAGAACGACTGGGCGCGCGAGATGGCCGAGCCGTTGGCCGAGAGCCACCCGCGCGACGAGGCGGTCCTGCTGATCCGCGCCCGGCTGCTCGAGCGGTCCGCCGACTGGGAGGGGCTTGCCGGGCTGCTGCCGACCCTGCGGCGGGTCAAGAGCAACCGGCTGACCAGCGACGAGTTGTTGAGGATCGAGAGGGAGGTGCTGCTGGGCCGGTTGGACGCCGCGGCCCGGCGGCGCGACCTGGATGCGCTGTCGCGCCTCTGGGCCGAGGCGGGCCGCAGCGTGACGGAGAATGCCGCGGTAACGATCGGCTATGCCCGGGCGTTGCAGCGAGCCGATGCCGAGCAGGCGGCCACCGGGATCCTCGAGAAGCGCCTGGCGCGGCACCGTGACGTGGCGACGCTGCATGCCTGGGCCGATCTCGATCACGGCGATCCCGCCGAGGCGCGCGCTCGCCTGCAGCGACTGGTGCCCGAGGAATGGAACGAGCCGGCCAATGCCCCTGACGTGGCCCATGCCGGTGAACGGGCGGCCTTCGCCTACGCCATGGCCAAGCTCGCTCTCGAGGAGGGGGATCCGTCGGCCGCCCAGCTCTGGATCGGCCGGCTCGGCCAGCTCGACCGGGATGCGCGCTACCTGGCCGTGGCCGCCCGGGTGCACGCCCGGCTGCGCGAGAGCACCGAGGCATCCCTGCTCTACGAACGGGCGCTGGCCCGCGCGCGCATGGAGGCCGGCATGACGGCAGCCGATGGGCGCTGAGGCTCGCGCCGCGCTCGCCGACCTGCGCGCCTTCCTCGACCGCCTCGAATCCCGTGGCGAGCTGGTGCGGGTGACCGAGCCGGTCTCTCCCGACCAGGAGATGACCGTGCTCGCCGACCGCGTGTTGCGCAATGGGGGGCCGGCGCTGCTGATCGAGAACCCCACCGGATTCGACACCCCCGTGCTGCTCAACCTGTTCGGCACCCCCGAGCGCGTCGCGCAGGGCATGGGTGGGCAGACGCTCGAGGACCTGCGCGAGATCGGCCGGCTGCTGGCCTTCCTCAAGGAACCCGATCCCCCGGCCGGTCTCAAGGAGGCCTGGCAGAGTCTGCCCATCTTCAAGAAGGTGCTGGACATGGCCCCGCGCCGGGTGAAGAAGGCGCCGGCGCAGGAGGTGGTGCTCGAGGGCGACGAGGTGGATCTCGCCCAGTGGCCGGTGCAGACCTGCTGGCCGGAGGACGCCGCGCCGCTGATCACCTGGGGGCTGACCACCACCCGCGGCCGGCCGCGCAAGGGCGGCGGCCTGTCGGCGGACCCCGAGGATGCGGCCGCCTCGGGCCGGGAACGCCTGAACATGGGCATCTACCGCCAGCAGGTGATCGGTCGCAACCGGGTGATCATGCGCTGGCTGGCCCACCGCGGCGGGGCGCTGGACTTCGCCCACTGGCAGCAGACGCATCCCGGCGAACCCTTCCCCATTGCCGTGACACTGGGCGCCGACCCCGCCACGATCCTCGGCGCGGTCACGCCGGTGCCGGACACGCTGTCCGAGTACGCCTTCGCCGGGCTCTTGCGCGGCGAGCGCACCCGGCTGGTCGAGTGCCTCTCGCACGACCTGCTGGTGCCGGCGAACGCCGAGATCGTGCTCGAGGGCTTCATCCACCCCGATGACACGGCGGTCGAGGGCCCCTACGGGGATCACACCGGCTACTACAACGAGACCGAGACCTTCCCGGTGATGACCATCGAGCGCATCACCCACCGCAAGGACCCCATCTACCACAGCACGCACACCGGCCGCCCGCCGGACGAGCCCGCCATCCTCGGCGTGGCGTTGAACGAGGTGTTCGTGCCGCTGATCCAGAAGCAGTTCCCCGAGATCGTCGACTTCTACCTGCCGCCGGAGGGTTGCTCCTACCGCATGGCGGTGGTGTCGATGAACAAGCAGTATCCGGGGCACGCCAAGCGCGTGATGATGGGCGTGTGGAGTTTCCTGCGCCAGTTCATGTACACCAAGTTCGTCATCGTGGTGGACGACGACGTCGACGCGCGCTCCTGGGAGGACGTGATCTGGGCGATGACCACCCGCATGGACCCGGTGCGCGACACGCACCTGGCGGAGAACACCCCCATCGACTACCTCGACTTCGCCTCGCCGGTCTCGGGGCTGGGCGGCAAGATGGGGCTGGACGCGACTTCCAAGTGGCCGGGAGAGACCGACCGCGAGTGGGGGAGGCCCATCCGGCCCGACCCGGGCGCCCAGGCGGCCATGGAGGAAGTGTTCGAGCGGGTGATGGCCGAGGCCGAGCGCCGGGCCGGCGGGGACTGACCCGCGCGGGAGTCAGTGCGGTCCGCCGGGCCAGGGCTGCGCGATGCTCATCGCGATCGGGATGTGGTCCGAGCCGCCCAGCGGGCGCGCCTCGGTGCCCCGGATGTCCAGCGACTGGCTCACCGCGATGTGGTCGATGGCGCGCTGGGGCTGCCAGCGCGGATAGGTGGGCGGCGACAGCCTCGGGAGCTTCAGCCCGGTCTCCACCAGCCACTGGCTCAGGCCCGGGTCGTCGGGCTCGCAGTTGAAGTCCGCCATCACCACCACGAATCCGGGGACGTCGCAGAGCTCGCCGAGCTGCTGGAACTGCATCCGGCGCGCTCCCCGCCCCAGCGCCAGGTGGGTGTCGATCACCCGCAGCGGTTCTCCGTTCCATAGGTAATCCGCGATCAGTGCGCCCCGGCCGGGCATGCGCCCGGACAGCGGCTGCTGGTCGATGGCGATGGGCCGGACGCGGCTGAGCAGCCCGAGGGCGTGCTTGCCGAACTGCCCCAGGTCACGGTTGACGCGTACCGCCCAGTGGGCCAGCTCGGCGCGCTCGGCCAGGTACTCGGCCTGGTTGTGAAAGCGGCTGCGGATCGAGCCGGCATCCGCCTCCTGCAGGCCGATGATGTCGAAGTGGGACAGGGCCGCACCGATCTCGTCGAGGCTCCGCTGCCGGTCGGCGCTGGGCAGGAGGTGCTTCCAGCCGCCGAGGATGTAGTCCCGGTAGCGGTGGGTGGCGATGCCCACCTGGATGTTGTGGGAGATCAGGCGCAGCGGCTGGTTGCCGCGGACCTCGGCGAAGTCCGTCGGAACGCCCGTGGCGCGGGGGCTGCACTCGAGGCATCGCCTGGACGCCGCGCGCGCCATCAGCCGCCCACCAGGGTCTCGCCCAGCCGCCGCGTGAGGTGGTCGTTCTCGCGGTAGTCCACCGGCACGTCGATGACGCAGACCTCGCCGCTCGCCATGGCCTCCTTGAGGATCGGCAGCAGGCCGTCGCCCGATTCGACCCGGTAGCCCTTCGCGCCGAAGCTCTCGGCCAGCTGGACGAAATCCGGGTTGCCGAAGTGCACGCCGGTACTCCGCCCGAAGCCGCGGCGCTGTTTCATATCGATCAGCCCGTAACCGCCGTCGTTCCAGATCAGCACGATGATCGGTGTCTTGCAGCGGACCGCGGTCTCCAGCTCCTGCACGTTCATCAGGAAGCCCGCGTCCCCGGTGGCCGCGACGATCTGGCGCTCCGGATAGAGCAGCTTGGCGGCGATCGCGCCGGGCAGGGCGATGCCCATGCTGGCGAACCCGTTTGAGATGATGCAGCTGTTGGGCTGCTCGGAGCGGTACATGCGCGCCAGCCACATCTTGTGGGCGCCCACGTCCGAGATGACGATGTCCCGGCTGGAGAGCGCCGTGCGCAGGTCCCAGATGAGTTTCTGCGGCTTGATCGGCATGAGGTCGTCGTCGGCATGCCGGTTCATGTCCTCGATCAGCGCCTCGCGCAGGTCGCGGAAGGCCGGTCCCGCGCGCGGGGAGGTGATCTCGCCGAGGCGGTCCATGGCGGTGTTGATGTCGCCGACGATGCTGGCCGCCACGGGGTAGTAGGCGTCCACTTCCGCGGCCTCGGTGTCCACGTGGATGATCCGGCGGTCGCGGGTGGGATGCCAGAGCCGCGGGTGGTACTCGACCAAGTCGTAGCCGATGCAGACGATCACGTCGGCCTGGTCGAAGCCCACGTTGACGTAGTCCTTCGACTGCAGGCCCACCGAGCCCAGCGCCATGGGATGGCGGAAGGGAATCACGCCCTTGGCCATGAAGGTGTTGGCCACGGGGATGTTCAGTCGCTCGGCCAGCCGGGCCAGGGCGTCGCTGGCCCGGGTGCGGACCACGCCGTGGCCGGCGAGGATGATCGGGTGCCGGGCCTCGCTCAGCAGGCGGGCGGCCTGCTCCAGGCTTTTCTCGCAGGGTTCGCTCGTGCCGTTCGGGGTCACGGGCAACGGGTCGGCGTATCCGCTATCCACGGGCATGGCCGCGACGTCCTCGGGCAGCTCGATGAAGCTCGCCCCGCCCTTGCCGGCCTCGGCGAACTTGGCTGCCCGGCGCACCGTTTCGGGGATGGCCGAGGGCGTGACCACCCGGGAGGCGTAGCAGGTGATCGGCTCGAACATCCGCACCAGGTCGAGGACCTGGTGGGACTCCTTGTGCAGCCGGTCGATGCCCGCCTGCCCGGCGATCGCGATCAGCGGGGCGTGGTCCATGTTCGCGTCGGCCACGCCGGTGACCAGGTTGGTCGCGCCGGGACCGAGCGTGGAGAAGCACACCCCGGGCTTGCCGGTCAGCCGGCCGACGATGTCGGCCATGAAGGCCGCGCCCTGCTCGTGCCGGGTGACGACGAGCTCGATCGACGACTCGTTGAGCGCGTCCACGAAATCGAGGTTCTCCTCGCCCGGAATACCGAAGACATGGCGGATGCCCTCGTTCTCCAGGCAGCGCAGCAGCAGTTTGGCCCCGGTGCTCACCGCCGGATCAGTCCCTTTCGTCCCGGACCCGCTCGATGAGCTCGTCGACCACCTCGACCATCTGCGCGTTACCGCCGGCCAGCCGGCCGGTGACCAGGTAGCGCCCGTCGACCAGAATGGACGGCACGCCGCGCACCCCGGCCTCCTCGGCGATCTGCCCGGCCTTGCGCACGTGGTTGCTCACTGCGAAGCCGCGGTAGGCATCGAGGAACGCCTCCCGGTCCAGGCCCTGCTCGGCATAGAAGTCGGCGATCGAGTCGGCGTCGACCAGTTTCCGTCCGTCACGGTGGATGGCCTCGAACACCGCCGCGTGCGTCTGCTCGACCGAGTCGAGGTCCCGTGCGGCGTAGAAGGCCTGCGTCAGGGGTAGCCAGTGCTGGCCCAGGGCCAGCGCGCGACGCTCGAAGACCACGTCTTCGGGCAGGTCCTCCAGCCAGGGTTCGATCTCGGCCTCGAGGTGGTAGCAGTGCGGGCAGCCGTACCAGAAGAACTCCTGCACCAGGATCTTGCCCTCGGGCGACTCGACCCCGGTTTCCACCTCGCGGTAGCCCTCGCCCTCCGCGGCGGAGGCGATTCCGGAAAGGGCGAGCGAGAAGCCGATCAGCAGGAGAGCCGGAAGCCGGGCGACGAGGGTGGCCAGGCGGCCGGGGAGGGTCGGGTAGTTCGTAACAGCGGTCATTGGAATCATTCCGGTCGGTTGTCGGCGTTCATCGCCGGTTTTTCATGGTTTGGCCGGGCCCGTGGGGCCCTGCAAACAAGTATGGGGCAAGCCCGCTGCCGTTGCAGCCGACTGCCCCATCTCTCTGGCCGGGCTGGGCAAACGTCAGAGTTCGCCGTAGGAATGCAGCCCGGAGAGGAACATGTTCACGCCGAGGAAGGCGAAGCTGGTGATCAGCAGGCCGCCGATGCTCCACCAGGCCATGACCGGGCCGCGCCAGCCCTTGGTCAGGCGCATGTGCAGCCAGGCCGCGTAGTTCAGCCAGACGATCAGGGCCCAGGTTTCCTTCGGGTCCCAGCTCCAGTAGCCACCCCAGGCCTCGGCCGCCCACATGGCGCCGAGGATGGTGGCGATGGTGAAGAAGGCGAAGCCCAGCGCGATGGCCTTGTACTGGATGTCGTCCATCACCGAGAGCTTGGGCAGGCGGTCGTTGGGGCCGTCACCGCCCATCTTGTACTTGATCAGGTAGGCAATGCCGACCATCGCGGCGATGGCGAAGGTGCCGTAGCCGATGAAGTTGGCCGGGACGTGGATCTTCATCCACCAGCTGTTGAGCGCCGGGACCAGCGGTTCGATCACGTGCGCGGCACGGTCGAACTGGTACCAGAGCAGGAAGGCCAGCGAGACGCCGACGATCAGCATCACGAAGCCGCCCAGGCTGCGGTTGTTGTAGCGCTTCTCGTAGTAGAGGTAGAGCAGCGCGGTGAACACGGCGAAGACGATGAACACCTCGTAGAGGTTGCCCACCGGGATGTGGCCGTAGTCGATGTTGATCAGGTAGGACTCGCGCCAGCGGGTGAAGAAGGAGACGAAACCCATCACCGAACCGGCCCAGACCAGCACCGATCCCACCTTGAGGCCGTAGTCGGAGCGCACCAGCGTGCTGATGAAGTAGGTGGGGATCGACAGGAGGTACAGCGTCACCATCCACATGGTCGCCGCGGTGCTCGAGAGCAGGAACTTGAACAGGAAGCTGGATTCCTGGAATTCCGCCAGCGCCTCGCGTCCGACAGCGCCATCGGCGCCGAGGGCGCTGTACTCCCAGAGGGCATAGACGGAGATGACCGCGACGATGCCGGTCAGCCAGCGCATGGCCGGCCAGATCCAGCCGATGAATGCCAGAAGCGCGGCGGTGCCGAACAGGGTGCCGGTGGCGTAGAAGTCGAGCGCCTCGCTGTACTGGGCGTAGCCGATGATCGACGCGATGAGCACGGCCACCACCCACACGGTGTCGGCGAGCCCGAAACGCCGGGGCGCGTCGATGTGCGGGGAGGTCTCATACCCCTTGATCATCTGTTCGTTCGGGACAGACATAGCTGGTTATCTCCTGCGCTGATTGTCTTGCCGTCAGTCGGCCCGTCAGCCTTTGTCGGAGTCTGACGGTGGGTTTTTCTGGACATTTGACCCGGTCTGTCGCTGAAGTTCACTGCTGAACTGGTCGAAGACCTGGTCGAAGTCGATGTTCTTGCGGGCATCGGTGCCGGCCACGATCAGCCGATGCCTGCCCGATTCCCCATCTTCCTCCGAGTCGGCCGGGCGGATCAATACCCACAGGCGACGGAAGTGGATGTAGAAGAGCATGAAGATGCCCACGGTGAGCATCAGCGACCCCAGGTACACCCAGAACATCCCCGGCGCGCGCGTGACTTCCAGTCCGGTGGACTGGATGTGCTCGAAGCTCTTGGGCGCCACGAAGATCGGCGAGCCGTAGCTGGGGATCACGGTGATCACGTCCAGGGCGTCCTCGAAGAACTTCTCGTCGCGGGGCTCGAAGTTCTCCACGCCCTGTTCCTGCAAGGTCTCCATGTAGGCGCGCATCAGCAGCGACTGCACCACGCGGAAGGAGGCCTGGCGGGCCTGGTCGGTGCCCTGGCCGGTGATGCCGCGCTCGGCGAGCGACTGGTCGACGCGCTCCTCCAGCGCCGAGAAGCCGTCTTCGACGAACAGGCTGACCAGCGAGGCCATCGACCGGGCCGCGGCGTCCTGCACTTGTGCGTTCCGGCCCTCTGCCTGGCCCGCCTGGCCAACCAGTTCGGCGGCGATCCGGCGCATCTCGTCCTCGTCCTTGAGCTTCGCGTAGAACGACATGAACGTCTCGAGCGAGTTGTCCCGATCGGCCGGGATGAACAGGAACTGTTGCGGCGCGTTGATGCCGAGTTTCACGCCGCTCAGGAAATAGCGCGTGCCCTCGAAGTCCACCGGCGAGAAGTAGTTCTCGTACTCGACGGCCTGCCCGGCTGCGTCGCGCAGCCGGAAGGTGACCGACGGACCGAAGTTGACGTTCTCGGCACGCGCCTTGCCGCCGCTGCTCGAGGCGCCGAAGACGGTGTCGCCCAGCCAGTCGGTGGCCGCCGTGAGAAAACCGCCCTCCTCGGTCTCGGCGGGCTCTTCCTCCGAGGCCCCGGTCATGCTGGCGGCGGCCGGCCCCTCTTCCTCCAGCGATTCCTGCTGGGCCTTCGGCACCGGGTTGACGTTGAACAGCGTGAAATCCGTGAACTCGAGCTTGTATTTCTCGTCGCCGAATTCGAAGCTGCGTTCCTCGTTGACCTTGCCCTCGAGCTCCTGGCGGCTGCCCGCCTGGCCCAGCAGCTGCCAGGCGTCGAAGGTCAGCTCGGTGCCGCCGTCACCGAAGCTCGACTGGAAGATGTTGTAGCCCTTGTACTTGAGCGGGTGGTTGACCCGGATGGTCTCCTCGACCACCTCGCCCGTCTCCTTGTCGGTCAGCTTGATGTCCGAGTTGAAGGACTTGGGCATGCCCGTGTCGTAGTAGTCGATGTGGAAGTCCTTCACGTCGATGCGGAACGGCAGGTTCTGCACCACGTAGCCGTCCTTCAGGCCGATGAAGGCCACGTCGCCCCACTTGCCCTCGGGGATGTTGACCGAGCCGCGGAAGCCGGCGAGCGCACCCTCCGGCAGGTGGCTTTCCTCGGGCACCTGGCTGACCGGGATGTCGCGGGTCTCGATCTCGACCACCCCGAGCGTGTTGAGCAGCTTGAGGTACATCTTGCTGTCGAGCAGGCCGCCAACGAGGATCACCACCATCCCCAGGTGGGTGAGCACGTAGCCGATGCGGTTCAGGCCGCCCTTGCGGGCGGCGATCAGCGTCTCGCCGTCACGTTCCTTGACCCGCGACTTGTATCCCAGCCGGTCGAGCAGGCCGCGGGTGCGTTGGGTGATTTCCTCGGCGGAAAGCGCGCTGTCGAACTGACGCGAATGGGCGAAGGCCCGCAGCGACTTCGACTGGGCGTTGGCGCGAAAGCTGCGCATGTCGCGCATGAACGACGGGGTGTTGCGCACCAGGCAGGCGCTGGTCGACGCGAGCAGGAACAGCAGGATGACGACGAACCAGGCCACCGAGTAGACGTCGAACAGCCCCAGGGTATTGAAGATCTCGAACCAGAACGGCCCGAACTGGATCACGTAGTCGTTGAAGGGGAGATTCTGCTGCAGGACGGTGCCGATCACCGAGGCGATGGCCAGGATCGCCAGCAGGGCGATCGCCAGGTTCATCGAGGTCAGCCAGGTGTACAGGCGTGACCAGAGGCTGCGCCGGCGGCGTTTCGGGGCGGATTGTGCCTGGGATGTCATCAGTGGGCCTTGAATTGATCTGGGAGCGAATGGATGCGGATGCCCGTTCTGCCGGGTCTGGTCTCAGCGGGTGTGATCGATTGTCGCCGCCGAGGTTCCCGGCGCCGCGACCGCCGGGCTTCTTGTCCGCCCGGCGCGATGTCTGTCGCGTTCGCGCAACCTGTGTCGTCCCTGATCAGGCAGGCCGGTCCGCGCGGCCGTGCCGCGCACCGTCGGCGTCAGTCGAAGGTGGCGATGTGGGCGGCCAGCGCCTCGATCTCCTCGTCACTCAGGTCGGCGACCACCGGATACATCACCTCGGCCTTGCCGCCCTTGCGCGCCTGCTCGCGATAGTCCTTCAGGGACTGGGCGGTGTAGTCCGCGCTCAGACCGCGCATCGCCGGGAAGCCTCCCGGCTGGTTGCCGGCACCCTCGGCGCCGTGGCAGGCCGCGCAGGCGGGCACGCCGTCGCGGCCGTGGTGGTAGAGCTGGCTGCCGAGCTGCGAGCCTTCCTCGGCCGGGCTGGCGACCTTCCGTTCCTGGTCGGCGTAGTAGGCGGCGATGTCGAGGATCTGCTGGTCGCTCAGGTTCGCGGCCTGGGGAGACATGATGGCGTTCTCCCGGTCCCCGTCGCGATAGGCGCGCAGCTGGGTGGCGAGGTAGCCGGCCGGCTGGCCCGCGAGCGAGGGGAACGCCGGGTTGCTGCTGTTGCCGTTTTCACCATGGCAGGCGGCGCAGGCCTGGGCCGCCTCGCGCCCGGCCTTGACCGAGCCTTCCTCGGCCTGGGCCGCGCCGGCCGCCAGGGAAAGCCCGAGGATCAGGCCGGTGGTGAAATGGCCGCGGCGCGGCATCGAACGGGTCACTGTCTTCATGAATGCAGTCTCTTTCCGATGTTCGGATGGGTCGGCGGCCTCGGACTGACCGTGAACCTGGCCAGGGAAACTCTGCACGAATCGCCAAGCCCCGCAGGGCGCGCAGCGCGATATCCGATTCGTGCAGGGTTCCCCAATGGCAAACAACCCGTAATCAAACCTTATAAGCGGCTCGCTTGCAACCTCGTGCCGTGGCAGGATGATCAACCCGTGCCCACCGCATCCATCCAGGTCCGATCCATGTCCGAGAATGCACGCCCCGGTCCCGCCCGCCTGTTCGAGTCCGCCACCTTCATCAAGAGCGCCCCGCGACTGGAGTCCATCGGCGAGGATGCCGGGGCCGAAGTCGCCTTCGCCGGTCGCTCGAACGCCGGCAAGTCCACCGCACTCAATGCCATCGTCGGCCAGAAGGCCCTGGCCCGCACCTCGCGCACCCCGGGGCGCACGCAGATGATCAACCTGTTCGGGCTGGGCGGCGAGAAGGAAGGGGCCCGCTTCCGACTGGTGGACCTGCCCGGCTACGGCTACGCCAAGGTGCCGGAGGCGGTCCGCCGTGCCTGGGGCGAGGCGATGGCCCGGTACTTCGCCGAGCGCGGCTCGCTGGTGGGGGTGGTCGTGATCATGGACATCCGTCACCCGGCCAAGGCGCTCGACCGGCAGATGCTCGACTACGCCGTCGCCCGCGGCCTGCCTGTCCTGGCCCTGCTGACCAAGGCCGACAAGCTCGGCTTCGGACAGGTCAAGCAGACCGTCGCCCGGATGCGGCGCGAGCTTCCCCTGCCGGGCGTTCAGTGGATGGCCTTTTCCGGCGCGAAGGGCACCAACGTCCGCGAGGTGCGCGAGGTGATCGCCGGCTGGCTGGAGGACGCGGACGCATCCTGAACGAATGAATTCAGGGCGCCTCCAGCGTCAGGTCGGCCACGACCGGGAGGTGATCGGAGATGCGGCTGAGGATCGGGTCGCGCACCGCGTTGAGCCGGTGCGGGTGCAGTGGCCCGCGGATCCAGATCTGGTCCAGGGGCAACAGCGGACGACTGGCGGGGAAGCTGCGCCGGGGCGGCAGACGGATCAGCTGTCGGTGGAGATCACGCAGGCTTTTCGCGCGGGGCAGCCACTCGTTGAAGTCCCCGGCCAGTATCAATGGTTCCTCGGCCGGCAGCCGTTCCAGCGCCTCGCCCAGGCGCCGGCCCTGTTCGCGGCGTTCGATCAGACCGAGACCCAGGTGCACCACCCAGCAGTGCAAGAGGCCGGCCGGCGTGTCCAGGCGGGCGCGCAGCGCCAGCCGCGGCTCGCGGCCGCCGTGGGACAGTTCCAGCCGTTCCTCCGCGACCAGCGGCCAGCGTGACAGGATCAGGTTGCCGAAGCCGGTGGTCTCGTCGGGCCGGTGGATGCAGCCGCGCTCGTGCGTGGGGGCGAACAGCCAGTGCGGCAGTTCGCGACGCAGCGCGCGAAGCAGGCGGTCCCGGCCGGGATCGTCGACGAGGTTCGCCTCCTGCAGGGCGATGACGTCGGGGTGCAGCCAGCGGATCACCCGGGCGGTGCGTTCGGGGGTGTAGCGCCCGCGGTGATCGACGCAGCTGTGGATGTTCCAGGTCAACACCCGCAGCCGCACCGTGGCATGCTCGGCGGTCCGGCTCATGACGATCCCGATGCCTGTTCACGCAACGCCAGCCAGCGCGACAGGCCCCAGCCGATCCCGACGAACGCCACGGTCAGCAGTGCCAGCACGCCGATGGTCATCGGCCCGGGATCGAGCAGCGTGCGCAGCAGCTGGTCGGAGAACACGGTCAGGGCCACCGTGCCGGGCAGCAGGCCGAGCAGGCTGCCGATGATGAAGTCGCGCGCGCGGATGCGGCTGGCGCCGGCGACCAGGTTGACCACGGTGAACGGGGCGACGGGGACCAGGCGCAGGGAGAAGACCGTGAGCACGCCCCGCCGGGCCAGGTGGCGGCTGACCCGGTCGAGTCGCTTGCCGGCCAGGCGGCGCAGGGCCTCGGCGCCGAGGAGATGGCCGGCGAAAAAGCCCAGGACGGCGGCCGTCAGCAGCGCGCCGTAGGCCAGGGCGAACCCCGTCCAGGCGCCGAAGAGCAGGGCCGAGGCGACGATAACCGGCGTGGCGGGGACACCGAGCAGGAGCCCCGCGGTCGCCACGCCGAGGAAGATCCACCTGCCGCCTTCCATGCTCCGCAATCCGGCCAGCTGCGCGAGGATTTCCCTCGGGGCGAGATGATCGCCCAGCGGGGTGAAGCGCAGCCCCAGGGCGATGACCACCAGCACGGCGATCAGCAGGGCGAAGGTCTTGGCCTTGCGCCGCAGGGGGCGGCGGGACTTGCCCTCGATGAACATGTCGATCAGTTCCTCCGGGGGGCGGGCGCGCTCCGGGTCGATCATCGCCGAATCCGGCACCTGGCGATCGAGTTCCTCGTCCAGCGTGATTTCCAGCGGCTCGAGCCAGCGTCCCCGGCCCGGCTCGTTGAGCGCCTCGATGGCGCGGATGGTCGACCCGCCGCCTGCCTCGGCCTCGGCCACGGCCGCGGGCGTGACGCCCAGGTGTTCGCCCAGCAGCTCGTGGCGCATCGCGGCGATGGCCCGCCGGGCGGGCTCGCTGTCGCCGAGCAGCGAGAGGTTGAGTTCGCTGTCGAAGCCCATCGATCGATTGGAGGTGTTCGCCGAACCGAGGTTGATGTGCTCGTCGTCGGCGATCACCAGCTTGCTGTGGAGGCTGACCATGTCCGGCTCGAGCCCCTCCACCGCGGGGTAGAGGATCCGCAGCCGGTCGTGCCGGTCGGCCTCGCGCAGGCGGCCGATCAGCCGCGCGCGCAGCACGTCCATGGTCATCCGTTCGAGCCAGCCGTCCTTCTCCCGCGGCAGCACCAGGATCACTTCGGGGCCCCGCGGCTGGTCGAGACTGGACTCGAGGGCCTCGCCGATGCGGTGGCTGGTGAAGTACTGGTTCTCGATGTAGATGCAGCGCCGCGCCGAAGCGATCGTCCGGCAGAGGGTGGTCTCGATCTCCCGTACCTCGGGTTGCCCTCGATAGGCCGGGAGGGTGCGCGTGATGCCGACCGTGGCGCCTTCAAGGGCCACCGCGACGCGACGCTCGGGCCAGGGGGCCTCGCCGGGCGGCGGGGTCGGTGGGTCGACGGCCTGGCCGGTGGCCAGGCGCCAGCGGGTGCGCGCCAGTTCGCCCAGGTCCCGGCAGATCGCCCCGGTCACGGCGAAGGCGAGGTCGTGGAAGGGCGGGTAGGCGTGGCCGTCCGGGTCGCGGCGCGCCTCGTCGCCCGGGGCGTGGGCACGGTGGTCCCAGCGCCATTTCGACGGGTCGAACCCCCCGACCAGCGCGGCGCGGTCGTCGACCACGAGCAGCTTCTGGTGATGCGAGGCGCCCAGCGGGTGCCGCCCGTCGAACTTCACGTGCAGGCGGGGATGGCGCGAGAGAGGCCGGCTGAACAGCGGCAGCCATTCGCGCTCGAAGGCGTAGATCATGGCGAAGTCCCAGGGCAGGAGGCGGATCTCCAGCTCCGGGTTGTCCGCCAGGGCGCGACGCAGGACGGCGGTGAGGTGGACGGGCGCATCCCCGGCATCCTCCGGCCGGTACATCCGTACCCGGCTGTCGACGTCCCAGCAGAGGAGGAAGGCCTGCCGGCGTGCGCCGGCCAGCATCTCGGCGACGGCCGGGAACCAGTTCTCCCCGTCGACCACCAGCCCGATCCGGTCGGCCCGGCCGACGCGCCAGAAGCCCTCGCCGGGCGGCGGGGTCGCCGCCGCATGATCACGGGGTCGCTGGTGGTCGCTGGTCTGCATGGTTTCGGCGTTCGCCCTCCGCTGGAAGGAGCCCGTGGACACCGACAGAGGCTAGTCCAGATCCGACCCCGGCATCACGACCCGGAGGCGAGCAGGGTCCACCAGGTCGCCGCGCTGACCGCGCACCAGGTCACCGGGAGAATCGCCAGTCGCCCGCGTCCCGGGCCGGCGGCCATCAGCACCAGGCCGAGAGTGGCGATGGCTGTTGGATCGGGTGCCAGGCCGAACAGTTCCGCGCCCGCCAGGCCACGGCCCGCGAGAATGCCCGCCAGCGGGTGGAGGATCAGTCCCCAGAGCAGCAGCAACAGGCCCGGCCACCGGCCCGCTCCGCGGGGTTCGAGACGCAGCCCGTTTCCTGCGGCGGTGAGCAGCAGGAGCAGGGACTGGGCGATGAACACGATCGCCAGCCAGGGGGCGGCGAGGTTGATCTCCGCGTACAGCGGGAAGAATCGCCAGGCCACCAGGGCCCAGGCGGCGGCCAGTCCCAGGGCCGCCAGACGGTGCGCCCATGGCCGCCGGGCATGGGCGAGCCACACGATCCCGCCGGCGAGGACCGGCAGGAGGACCTGCGCCGGCCAGGCCTCGAGGTTGAGTCGCTCGAACAGCCGCAGGTAGGTCTCCGGCGAGAACATGAGCAAATCCGCGGGGCGATAGGTCAGCCATGTCTCCATCGATCACCTCAGAGCGCGCGGAGGTGCTCGACCATGCGCCGGCGCATGGCCCCGTCGGGCAGCGGCCCGGCAAGCGCGTCCATGTTCTCCTGCATGTGCTCGACCCGGCTCGTGGCCGGGATGGTGCAGGTCACCGCCGGGTGGGCGACGATGAACTTCAGCAGGAATTCGGCCCAGTGGCGCATCCCGGCCTCGGCGGCCCAGGCGGGCAGCGGATGGCGCTGGACCCGGTCGATCAGCCTTCCACCCTGGAAGGGCCGGTTGGCGATGAAGGCGATGCCCTTCTCCCGCGCCAGCGGCAGGATGCGTTCCTCCACGGTGCGGTTGGCCAGGTTGTAGCTGGCCTGGACGAAGTCGATCGGGTGCTCGCGCATGATCCGCTCGATATCGCCGTGCCGCCGGCCGTGCGAGGTGGTGATGCCGACGTAGCGCAGTCGTCCGCTCTCGCGCATGGCCAGCAGGGTCTCCATGTGCTCTTCCCAGGCGACCAGGTTGTGGATCTGCATCAGGTCGAAGCGCTCGATACCCCAAAGTTCTTCCGAACGCTCGATCTGGGAGCGTCCCTCGCTGCCGGACGGCGTCCAGACCTTGCTCGCCGCGAAGAGGTCGTGCCGGCCGTCCAGTTGCGCCAGGGCGTGGCCGATCACCGCCTCCGACGAGCCGTACATGGGCGAGGAATCCACCACCCGGCCGCCCCGGTCGAGGAAGGTGCGCATGATCTCGGTGCGCCGGTCCCGGGCGGCCTCGTCCGAGCCCACGTTGAAGGTGATCCAGGTGCCCATGCCGATCACCGGCAATCGCTCGCCGCTGGCGGGGATCTCCCGGGTGATGGGCTCCGGCGAGGCCTCGTTGCCACGCAGTGCCGCCGGCAGCATGCCGAGGGCAAGCCCTCCGCCCGCCAGCCGGAGAAATCGCCGTCGCCCGGGCCGCCGGCTGTCCTCGGTGCTCATCCGGCCCCGCCTCGCCCGGTCCGGTCGGGATCGCACGCCCAGGTCTTCGCTCTCATGCAGGCTCCGCTCGTTCCGGTGGATTGCGTGCAGGGAAGGTAGGTCGATCGGGCCCGGATTGCCACCGAGGGTCCCTGGTCCGCGGGAGTATCCATCAGCGTATTCATGTATTTGATAATGCCGGTATAAATAGTTATTTCCGGTCGTGCCGTGCCCGGACTAATGTTTTCAAATTAACGAAAAACAAGAACGAAGAAACCACGTGAAGGGAAACGCGCACCGTTCCGCCCGCCGGGTCGAGCGCTTTTCCCGACCGAACGGGTGGAGACCGGCCGGGCGATAGCCGGCCCGGGATGGAAGGCATGTCCAGGGAGGGTGTTGCATGAGGGACGGGGGTTCGTTCAGTGGCCGGTCGGGCGGTGGCCGGCTCGCCCGCCTGGGGGGATGGTCGCGATCCCTGCGCAGTCTCATGGTGGGCGCGGCGTTGCTGGTGACGCTGGCGGTCACGCTGGCCGTCTACCTGGCGACCGAGTCGGTGTTCACCCAGGCGGTGCAACGGGCGGGCGTGCAGAATGCCAGGGTGCTGGCCGACGGCACCTTCAACGCCATGTACCAGATCATGCGCCAGGGCTGGACGCGCGAGCAGCTCAACGAGTTCCTCGATTCGTTGAACCGGCAGGACGATGCGGGCGCGATCATCAACGTCTACCGCGGAGCGCAGGTCGACGAGCTGTTCGGCCGGATCGAGCAGCCGGCGGCGGACGACACGGCGCTGGCCGCGTTCGATACCCGCGAGACCCATGTGCGCGCCGACGAGGCCCTCGTCCGCTACGACCGCCCGCTGCTGGCCACCGCCCAGTGCCTGCAGTGCCATACCAACGCCCGCGCCGGCGACGTGCTCGGCGTGCTTTCCATACGCCAGCCGATCGGCCCGATGATCGACCAGGCGCACTCGGACCTGGTCCACCGGCTGATGCTGATCATGCCCGCCCCGCTGCTGACGGCCCTGGCGGTGGCCGGCTTTCTCAGCTGGCGGCTGGGGCGCTCGCTGCGGCGCCTGAACCGCTCGGTCGGGCAGGTAAACCGGGTCGAGGATCTCGCCCACGTGCGGTTCTCGGGCGCCTCGACGGGCTTTACCGAGTTCGACGACGTCCTCTCCCGGGTGGACGTGCTGACCGACCGGGTCCGCGAGGTCGCGATCGACCGCAACCTGCTGGAGTTCGAGATCGGCCTGCTCGAGCACTTCGTCATCACCTCGGACGTGGTGCGCGACTGGCGCCGCTACGTCCGCGACCTGCTGCACGAGATCAACCGGCAGTTCCCGGTGCACGGCGTGTTCACCGCGTTCTCGATCGGCGATCGCCCCGTGGGCGTGGATGTCTTCTGGCACGACGCCGCGGACGAGGTGGTGGCCGCGCGGCTCGAGCAGGAGATCCGGACGCGGGTCGGACAGGCCTTCGACGGAGGGGCCGGCGGCATCACGCCGCGTCAGCATCCCGGTGCCGGTGGCCACGCGCTCTCCGACATCGCCGCGCTGGATTTGCACACCAAGACCCTGGTCATGGAGCTGCCGCCGATGCAGGGCATGGTAGGGCTGATCGTGCCGATGGGCGAGGCGCGGGTGCCGGTCAAGAAGCTGGTGATCGAGTCGATCCTGTCGACCATGATCAACGTCGTCGGCTCGGTCCGCGCGATCGAGAAGCACACCGAGGATCTCGAGTACTTCGCCACCCGCGACCCGCTGACGCGGCTGTACAACCAGCGCATGTTCTGGTCACTGCTCGACTACGAGGTCGGCCGGGCCCGCCGGCACGACTACCGCTTCGGCCTGATGGTGATCGACCTGGACGACTTCAAGCGCGTCAACGACCGCTACGGCCACGGCTTCGGCGACGACTACCTGCGTCGCGTGGCCAGCCTGCTGCAGGGTGGTCTGCGCGACGGCGACATCGTGGCCCGCTACGGTGGCGACGAGTTCGTCGCGATCCTGCCGGACACCGACGATGCCGCGGCTCGGCAGGTGGGCCAGCGGCTGCTCAGCCATGCGCAGGCGACCTTCATCGCCGCGCCGGACGGCGAGATGGTCTCGCCTTCGCTCTCGGTCGGACTGGCGTTCGGGCCGGTGGTGGATGGCGACAGCGCGCCGGCGCAGGCCGTTTTCTCGCTCGCCGACCAGGCCATGTATCGCGCCAAGGAGGCCGGCAAGAACCGCCTGGCGGCCGCGGATAGCGACGAGGTGCTGGCGATCGGCGAGGTGGTGGAGACCGGCCAGGATGTCGTCTCGTCGGTCTCCGCCGGGACGGTCTACCCCGTCTTCCAGCCGGTCATGGAGCTGGCCTCGGACACGGTGGTCGGCTTCGAGGTGTTCGCCCGGGTGCGCGTCGGCGAGCGGGTGGCGCCGGCAGCGGAGTTCGTCGACGTGCTGACCCGGGAGCAGCTCTGCGACCTGGTCGACCGCCGGGTGGTCCGGCGCGTGCTCGCGGACGAACGGC
The DNA here is from genome assembly GCA_041690375.1 of Guyparkeria sp. Classification (GTDB taxonomy): domain Bacteria; phylum Pseudomonadota; class Gammaproteobacteria; order Halothiobacillales; family Halothiobacillaceae; genus Guyparkeria. The sequence continues at coordinate 39,886 of JAWLHL010000015.1, forward strand.
TGGCCGGATTCGACGGCCGGGTGTTCTTCAATATCGCCCCGAGCAGCCTGCTCGAGGGACGCTTCATGCACGAGTTTCTCGATGCCGTGGAGCGCTCGCCCCTCGCCGCCGGCCAGGTGGTGGTGGAGATCCGCGAGAGCCCGATCTCCGGCGAGCTGGGCGTGCTCGAGCAGCCCATCGCCGACCTCAGGGTCGCCGGCGTGAAGCTGGCCATCGACCGGGCCGGGTCGGGACCGGAGACATTCAGCTACCTGCGGCGATTCGCGTTCGACTTCATCAAGATCGAGGCCGAGTGGCTCTGCGACCACAAGGTCAGCCAGCGCGATCGCGCCTTCATCGACGGGTTGCTGACGATCGCCGAGACGCTGGGTGTGGCGGTGGTCGCCCACAACATCGAGACCGACTCCCAGCTCGACCTGGTGCGGGGGCTTGCGATCGACCTGGCCCAGGGCTACCGCCTTGCCGGGGAAACCGCCGTGCTGCCCGTCGGGCAGCCATCGTTCAGCTCGCAGGCGGACGGATAGGCGTGACCCGGGCCGCGTCTCAGCGCCCGGGGCGGCTGATCGACACGTCGTCGAGCAGCGTGGCGGCCCGTTCGCGGGCCAGCCGCAGGAAGGCGTCCATGTAGGCCAGCTGATGCTCGTCCCGGCGCACGGCCAGGTGCATGGTGCCGGTCAGCCCGTCGCCCAGGGGGCGGGCCTTGATGATGCCCCGCTCGAGTTCCTCGGCGATCGCCCACTTGGGCAGGGCGGCCACGCCGTGTCCGCTGGCGACCCACTGGGCGATCATGGCGGTGAGCTCGGAGCTGCGCTGGCCGGCGGGCTGCACGCCGGCCGGGTCGAGGAAGTGCTGGAACAGATCGAGACGCTCGCGTTCGACCGGATAGGTGATGACGGTCTGGTCGGCCAGCATCTCCGGCATGATGCGGGCCTCGCCGGCCAGGGGGTGGTTCGGCGCGACCGCGAGGACGACCGGGTAGCGGAACAGCGGCTCGAAGTGCAGGTCCGGGTCGTCGACCGGGTCCGAGCTGATCACGCCGTCGAGCTGGCCGCGTCGCAGGGCGTCGATGGCATCGAAGCTGTAGGACAGCGACAGGTCGGTCTCGATCGACGGCCACTCGGAGCGGTAGCGTTCCAGCGTCGGGATCAGCCAGGTGAAGCAGGAGTGGCACTCCAGCGCCAGGAACAGCCGGCCGCTCGCCCCGCCGGCGATCTGGCGCAGGTCGCGGTCGAGGCGCTCGATCTCGGGCAGGATGGTGTCCGCGGCGACAAGCAGCCGACGGCCGGCCTCGGTGGGCCGCATGGGCCGCGAGCTGCGCGAGAACAGCGACGTCTCGTAATAGGACTCCAGCGCCCGGATCTGGTGGGACAGTGCCGACTGCGTCAGGTGCAGCTGTTCGGCGGCCTGCGCCAGCGAGCCGGTCCGCTCGATCGCTCGCATCGTCTTGAGGTGACGCAGTTCAAGAAACATCGGTCGATTCTCGGCAAAGGGGGCGACGCCTCCGGGGTGGACGCGGTGTTCCGTCCCCGAAGGAATTGGACCCGTCATGGACGCCGAGTTCCGTCTCGGCGAGGCCTGGCCGGCGACGCTCAGGCGTCGCGCGGGTTCTTCAGGGTGACCAGTTCTTCCGAGGAGGTCGGGTGGATCGCGACCGTGTTGTCGAAGTCCGCCTTGGTCAGCCCGGCCTTCACCGCCACGGCGAAGCCCTGCAGCATCTCGTCGGCGCCGTCGCCGACGATGTGCAGGCCGGCCACGCGTTCCTTGTCACCCACGCAGACCAGCTTCATCGCGGTCTTGAAGCCGTGGGAGGACAGAGCGTAGCGCATCGGCGTGAAACGCGTCTCGTAGATGGTCACCTGGTCCTCGCCGAACTGCTCGATCGCCTGCGGCTCGGTCAGGCCGACGGTGCCCAGCGCCGGGTGGGCGAAGACCACCGTGGGGATGGTGTCGTAGTCGAGCTTGGCTTTCTTCTGCCCGTCGAACAGGCGGTCGGACAGCTTGCGCCCGGCGGCGATGGCGACCGGGGTGAGCGGGTACTTGCCGATGATGTCGCCGATGGCGTAGATGCCGTCGACGTTGGTGTTCTGGTAGGCATCGACCGGGATCATGCCGTTTTTCTCCACCTTCACGCCGGCCTTCTCCAGGCCGATGTCGTCGGTGTTCGGCTTGCGGCCGACCGCCCAGATCACCTGGTCGAACGGGCCGAGCTGCTCGCCGCCGTCGCCGTGGATGATCGTGCCCGCGCCGGTCTTCTCCAGTTTCGCCACCTTGAAGGGCAGATGGCGCTCGATGCCCATGGCGTCGAGGTTCTCGGTGGCCGTCTCGCGGACCATCGGGTCGAAGGGGGCCAGCACGGTGTCGAGCATGTCGAGCAGGGTGACGTAGCTCCCCAGCGAGCGGAGCACCCCGGCGAGTTCCACGCCG
>JAWLHL010000016.1:0-41425 GCA_041690375.1 Guyparkeria sp.
GGAGGCCAGCGTGTGTTCGGTCGCCCCGTCGCGACCTACCGGCTCGGGGAGATTGGGCGGGAGGTAGAGCACCGCCTGACTCGAGAAGTCGAACGGCGATTCCACCTGCTCGCAGCGGGCGTCGTCGAGATTCATGCGCCGCGTGAAATGGCTGAAGTCCCGACCGGCGGCCAGGGTCGCCGAGGTCATGATCCAGGCGCGCGGGGCCGACTCGACGTGCGACTTCAGTTGCCCGGCGGCGTTGACCGGCGTGGTGTGCAGCGTGAACGAGCGCGTGCGGCGCTCCACCCAGCGCACGGCGTGCCCCTCCCTTTCCGAGCGCCCTTCCCGGAAGGCGCCCAGTTCCTCCTGCAACTGGCGTGCCCGTCCCAGCAGATTGGCCAGCCCCTTGCCCCGCGGCGCGCCGATTTCCAGTTCGGCGACCAGCCGGTCGAGTGCGCCGGCCAGCGCATCGAGCGCGTCGGCGACCGCATGGTTTTCCGCCAGTTCGGCCCAGGGCAGACGATCGGCCTCGATCGCGCCCAGCGCCTCGAGCAGTGGTTCGGTCGACCGCTTGAGCACCTCGGCGGCATCCAGCAGACCGAGTTGATCGCGCGCTTCGTGCTTCTGCTCGCTGCGGGTGTCGGCGGCAAGATCACGCAGCTGCCGTGAGCCGATCGCCTCGCCGAAGAACATCGAGGCGATCTCGGGAATCTGGTGGGCCTCGTCGAGCACCACCACGTCGGTGTCGGGCAGCAGTTCGGCAAAGCCGGTCTGCCGCAGGGCGAGATCCGCGCAGAACAGGTGGTGGTTGATGACGACGATGTCTGCCTTCTGCGCCTTCTCGCGGGCCCTGACCACGAAGCACTCGTCAAAGAGCGGGCACTCGCGGCCGAGGCAGTTGTCGTTGGTGGAGGTGACCAGCGGCCAGATGGGGTGGTCGTCACCGACCTCGACGCAGTCGGTGCGGTCGCCGTCGAGGGTCCGCTCGCCCCAGTCCCGGATCGCCTGCAGGGCGCGGGCATCTTCCCGGCGCGGCAGCTGCGCCTGCTCGCCCGCCAGGTCGAGCCGGTACTTGCACAGGTAGTTCGCCCGCCCCTTGAGCAGCTCCACGCGCGCCTTGACGCCCAGCAGGTCGCGCAGCTGCGGCAGGTCGCGGTCGAACAGCTGGTCCTGCAGATGCTTGGTGCCGGTGGAGATCAGCGCGCGCTTGCCCGAGAGCAGCACCGGTGCGAGGTAGCCGAAGGTCTTGCCCACCCCGGTGCCGGCCTCGAGCACCAGCGTGTGCTGGTCGGTGATCGCGTCCCGGATCAGCTCGGCCATCCGGCGCTGGCCGGCGCGCGGCTGGTAGCCGGAAAACGCGCCGGCCAGCCTGCCTTCCTCGCCGAAGACCTCGTCGAGGCCGAGGCGCACCGGCTCGCTCATGCCGGCAGGTGAACGACGCCGCGGCTGACCGACTCGCTGCCGGCGCGCTCCTCGGCCTCGCGGGCGCCGGCCTCGTCGCCCTGGGCGCGGCGCGCCTTGGCGACCAGCTTCCAGGCCGCCGACAGCGTGTCATTGTCACGGGCATGCTCGACCGCGCGCAGGGCAAGCTGCTCGGCCTGCTCGGGCTGGTCCTGCGCCAGGCGCAGCTGCGCGAGGTCCAGCCACAAGCGGGCGTTGCCCGGCTCGATCTTCACGGCCCGCTCCAGTGTCGACTGGGCGCCGGCCAGGTCACCCGCCTCCCGGCGCTGGTCGGCCTGCTGCACGAGCGCGAGCACGGCCGGCGAGGCCTCCTGCGGCGTCTCCCGCGACTTCGGCGCCTCCTCCAGCGTCTCGACCTCCAGTTCGCGCGATTCCAGCGGCGTGGCGCGCACCTCGGGCTCGGGCTCGGTTGCCGGCTCCGCGTCGGGCGGGGGCGAGGTCGGGCGCGTGCCCATCGGCGCGCAGCCGGCAAGGAAGATTCCCGCGGCCATCATGGCCAGCAGCGGGCGGTTGTTACGGATGGTCTTCATCGGTTCATCCCCTGTCCTGGGTCGTTGCCAAGACGATCATTGTCTCATCGAAGCGCCCGCGACGCGCAATGCCCACCACGGGCCTCAGCGGAACCAGTCGAACAGGCCGCCGCCCCGTTGTTCCTCGGTATTGCCCTCGCAGTCCACGGCCCGCTCCGGTCGATGCCGGGTGATGAAGGGCAGGAACTCCCCGTCACAGCGCTCGGGCAGCACGTGGAGACGATCCTCGTCGACCCGGTCGTAGGCCACGCCACGCGGCGGCTGCATGTTGACCGGCTGGTTGTCCAGCGAGGCGAAGGCCGCCGCCCAGAGCGGAAGGGCGCTCGACGATCCGGTCAGATTCGCCGGGCGATCGTCGTCGCGTCCGACCCAGATCACGCCGACACGGTTGCCGGTGAAGCCCGCGAACCAGGCGTCCCGACCATCGTTTGTGGTCCCCGTCTTGCCGCCCACGCCGATGGACGGGGAAACCTCCCGGTTCAGGCGAGTCGAGGTGCCTTCGGCCACCACGGTCTGCAGGCCGTACTGCAGCAGGTACAGCGGCTCACGCTCGGCCGCGCGGCGAACGTCGAGCGAATAACGCGACAACGGCTCGCCGTCCCGGTCGACCACCGTACTGATCGCCCGCAGCGGCGTCATGAAGCCATCGCCCGCGATCGTGTGATACATCTGCGCCACCTCGAACGGCGTCATGTCCATCGAACCGAGCAGCATCGAGGGGTAGAACGGCTCGGGGCGCGGCGCACCGAGGCTCACCAGCGTGTCGGCCACGGCATCCAGGCCCAGTTCCATCCCCAGGCGCACGCTGGGCACGTTGCGCGAATGGGCCAGCGCCTCGATCAGCGGCGTGTCTCCGTGGAACTCGCCGCTGTAGTTCTTCGGCTTCCACTCTTCCGATCCCCGCTGTTCGACCACGATCGGCTCGTCGGCCAGCGGGGTGATCAGCGAGTACTCCGCCGGCCGCGAGAGCGCCGTCAGGTAGATCGCGGGCTTGATCAGCGAGCCGATCTGCCGCCTGGCGTCCAGGGCCCGGTCATAGCCCTCGAAGCGCACGTCGCGACCACCGATCATCGCCTCGATCTCGCCGGTGGCCTGCGAGGTGATCACCCCGGCCGTCTGCAGCGAACCCGGTTCCAGGCCACGCACGGCCTCCACCTCATCGAGACGCCGGACGCTCTCTTCCAGCGCCGCCTGCACCGCCGGGCGCAGCGTGGTGAACACCTTCAGCCCCTTCGTCTGCAGGTCTTCCTTCGCGTACTGCTCGGACAGTTGGCGCCGCACCAGGTCGACGAACGCCGGGTGGCGGGCCCTCGATCCGGGCATTTTCGTCACGCCCAGCGGCCGCGACTGCCACTCGGCCGCGGTCGTCTGGTCGGCCAGTCCGAGCTCGACCATCACGTCGATGACGGTGTTGCGCCGCGCCAGCGCCCGCTCCGGGTTGCGCCGCGGGTTGTAGTAGTTCGCCCCCTTGACCATGCCCACCAGCAGGGCGACCTGCTCGGGTTCGAGCTCGTCGACCGGTCGTCCGAAGTAGAAGTTCGAGGCCAGACCGAAGCCATGGATCGCCCGGGCGCCGTCCTGGCCTAGGTAGACCTCGTTGAGATAGGCCTCCAGTATCTTGTCCTTTTCGTAATGCCACTCCATCTCCAGTGACATGATCATCTCGGCGAACTTGCGCCGGTAGGTGCGATCGGCGGTCAGGAACAGGTTCTTGGCCAGTTGCTGGGTGATGGTGCTGCCGCCCTGGACGCGTTCGCCGCTGACGAGATTGGTGAGAAACGCGCGCAGGATGGCCGTGGGCACCACGCCCCGGTGCTCGTAGAAGGCGCGGTCCTCGACGGCCAGCAACGTGGCGATGAGCAGCGGGGCCTCCTCCTTGACGTGGTCGATCTCCAGCAGCACCCGGTCCTCGGCCCGGTTGGGATAGAGCGTGCCGATGGAACGCGGTTCGAGCCGCACGATCCCGATCGACTGGCCATCCGCTCCCTTCAGCTCCGCTACCCGGCCGTCGACGATCCGCGCATGCACCACCCGGGATGGCTGCTCCCCGTCCGGGAAGTGGAAGGCACGGCGGTGGAAGACCACCTCGTTGCCTCGTCGGCGGTAGCTGCCGGTCTCGTCGACCGAATCGGCCGGTTCGTAGTTCAACCGGTCGAGGCTCGCCTGCAACCCGTCGATCGACAGCGATTGCCCCACGTAGATCTCGTCCGCCGCGGCATAGATCTCGGCGGGCATGGTGAACAGCGCCCCCTCGAACCGCTCGGTGACCCGCTCGTTGAGATACCAGGCCCAGCCGGCCAGCAGCAGGGAACCGATCAGGATGCCCGCGACGACGAGCCGGATCAGCCAGTTCCTGACGGTTCTTCCGGAGGACGGCTGCCGGCGGGCGGTTCGCTTCGTCCCGCCTCGGCGGGCGCTCGACCGCGGTTTCCCGGACCGGGCGCCCGAGCGGGCGGCTCGCTTGCCCCCTGTCCTGCCTTTTGTCTTGCTTCCCTTGCTGGATGCCACGTCGCGACCACACTGTTACACTTTTGGAATGACTCCGGCCGCGTCATGCCGCGGCCGGGAGGCCAGTCTATCAGTCCCGGAAGACCGGCGGGAGGCGAGGAAGTTCGGTCTTCGACCTCGGGGCGAGGCAGGCATCACCAGACAGGAATCACCAACGGGAGAACACATGGCCGAGCAAAACCACGAGCGACTGGTCGAGCGGTTCAAGGCGAACCTCGCGTCCGCCGATCCGTCGCTGGAACACCTGCAGACGCACATCTCCCATGTCTTCCTGACCGGCCCCTGGGCCTACAAGATCAAGAAGCCGATGAACTTCGGCTTTCTCGACTTCTCCAGCCTCGACCGCCGACGGCACTTCTGCCTGGAGGAGCTGCGGCTCAACGCCCGCCTCGCGCCGGATCTCTATGACGGCGTGCTCGGACTCGATGCCGAGGGCCAGCTGATCGACGACCTCGAGGGCGCCGAGGAATACGTCATCCGCATGCAGCGCTTCGACCAGGCCGACCGGCTGGACAAGGTCGCCGCCCGGATCGGCCTGGACGAGGCACTGGTCGAGCGCATCGGCGAACGCATCGCCGAATTCCACTCGCGGGCCGCGACGGCCGCCCCGACCTCCCGTTTCGGCGAGCCCGAGACCGTCTGGGCCCCGATGGAACAGAACCTGGAACAGATCGCGCCCTTTCTCGACACCGAGGAAGACCGCGAACGGCTGGCACGCATGGACCGGCTCTCCCGGGAGGCCTTCGAAGCGGCCCGGCCGGCCATCGCCCGGCGCAAGCGCGAGGGACACGTACGCGAATGCCACGGCGACATGCACCTGGCCAACATGGCCCTGCAGGGCGACGACGTCACCATCTTCGACGGCATCGAGTTCAACGACGACTTCCGCTGGACCGATACCGCCAACGATCTCGCCTTCGCGCTGATGGACCTCCACAAGCGCAAGCTGATCGGCCCCGCCCGGCAGCTCTTGAACCGATACCTGGAGATCAGCGGCGATTACGAGGCCCTGCCGACCCTGCGCTTCTACCAGGGCTACCGTGCCGCGGTGCGCGCCAAGATCGCCCTGCTCGGACTGCGTGACGACATGCCCGACCAGGAACGCGAAGCCGCGTGGCGGGACTTCCGCGAGTACACGGACCTGGCCTGCACCTTCTTCGAGCCCGGCCAGGGCGAGATCTTCATCACCATGGGTGTCAGCGGCAGCGGCAAGTCGCTGGCGAGCCGGGAGCTGGTCCTGGCGCGCGGTGCGGTCCGGGTTCGCTCGGACGCCGAACGCCTGCGGCTGTTCACCGACCCGGCAGAGCGCTACGCCCCCTTCGCCACCGATCAGACCTACGCGCGGCTCGAGGAGATCGCCCGACTGGGCGCGGCGTCCGGCTGGCCCATGGCCATGGATGCCACCTTCCTCGAACGCGCTCGACGAGAGCGTTTCGAGACGCTGGCCGGCGAGATCGGCGTGCCCTACACCATCCTGTTCATCGAGTGCGACAACGAGCAGCTGCTCGAGTACCTGCGCGAACGGCAGGCCAAGGGCGACGATATCTCGGAGGCCGACGAACAGGTGCTCGAACAGCAGCTGCAGAAGCTCGAGCCCCTGACCCCGGACGAAGCGCAGCACTGCGTGCGCCTGAAGTGCGACATGCCGTTCGGCCCGCAGATCGCCGAACGGCTGGGGTGATCGGCGCCAAGTCCGTACCACGGTCGGCAAGGATGACGTGACATCGGGGTAGCTGCGGAGATTTCGCGGCTAAGGCCGCTCCTACGGCCTCCCGGAAGTTCTTACGGCCTCCCGGAAATCTTGTAGGAGCGGCTTTAGCCGCGAAACATCCCGGCCAGCGCGCCAACCGCCCAGGTAGACACTACTCCACCGGTTCCACCACCGCCCCGGCGCGGATGGCGTCCACCGCGAGGCGATACATGTCGATGTCCAGCGGCAGGCCGTCGGCGACGCCGGCCAGCAGGTCGTCGATCTCGTCGGGCGAGCGAGCCGTGCCGAGATAGCGCCAGTGGAGGAACAGGTGTCGCTCCTCCCTGTCCTCCCGCGATTCGACGATCGCGATCGGCCCGGGGTACGGCCAGGCCTCCAGCGCCAGTGGTCCGAGGGCCTGCTTGAGGCGCAGCCGGTGCGCGATCTCGGCCTCCTTCCCGGCACACAGGCCACCGCACTGGCCGATCTGGTGGGCGAAGCAGGCGCGTCCGCCTCCCGTCTCGAGACCCAGCCACTGTGGGCAGAGCCGATGCTCCCTGGCCAGTTCGCCCAGACGCTCGCGAGCCTTCATCCGCGAGCGGAACACCCCGTGCGCCCGCCCCAGATCCGACGGTTCCAGTTCGTCGATCTGCACCAAGGCCGGCGGCCGGCCCGACTCGTCGTCCCAGTACCAGCCCAGCAGGCCACGGCGCGCGCGCAGGCGGCGGTTGAAGATCGGCTGGTCGCGCTTGACCAGCCGCGCCTCGGTCAGCAGCGCGCCGATCTCGCCGGCCGTCTCGATCCAGTCGACGTGATGTGTCTGCTGGGCGATCTGCATCTCGCGGTCGTTACGATGATCGCCCGAGAAGTGCGAGCGCACCCGGGCGCGCAGGTTGACGCTCTTGCCCACGTAGAGCAACGCGCCCTCCTCGCCGAAGAACCGGTACACGCCGGGAACGGCGGGCACCTCGTCGAGACGGGAGGGGTCGAGGTTGGGCGGCGTGCTCGCACGTCGGACCTGGAGCCCGAGCGCCTCGACCACTGTCTCCTCGCCGTCGCGTTCGAGGAAACGGGCCATCAGGGACGGCAGGGCCAGGCAGTCGCCCATCGCCCGGTGGCGGTCGCCCACGGGCAAGGCATGGCGGGTGATCAGGGCATCGAGATTGTGCCGGCGCTCACCGCGGTCGAGACGACGCGAAAGCTTGAGCGTGCACAGCTCGCGCAAGGTAAGCGCCTTGCCAGCGGCACGCAACGCGTTGCGCAGGAATCCGGCATCGAAGCGGGCGTTGTGGGCGACGAGCCACCGGCCGTCGAGCAGCTCGCGCAGAGGCTCGACCAGCCGGGCGAACGCGGGCGCGCCCTCGACCATGTCGTCGCTGATGCCCGTCAGGCGGGTGATGGTCGGCGGGATCGCCACGCCCGGGTCGACCAGGCTCTGGAAGACCTCGCCCACCATCCCACGGTCGACGGGAATGACGGCGATCTCGGTGATCCGGTCACGGGTCGGGCGCGTGCCGGTGGTCTCGATGTCGACGAACGCCAGACGGTCGAAAGGCGCCGGCAGGGACGCCAGCGCCTCGAAGCGATCACCGGGCCGGAGAGAGCGGTTCACCGTCAGGCGTCGAGCGACTCCACGCGCATGCGGACCACCGGGGCCCGGACCGTGTCCATCGCCTCGATCTCGGCGAGCGCGTCGTCCATGTCCTTCTCGCGCACCTGGTGAGTGAGCATGACGATCGGCAGCGTGCGCTCGTCCTCGGTCATCTCCTTCTGCATCATCGCCTCGATGGAGACCTCGTGATCGGCCAGTATCTGGGCGATCTGCGCCAGCACCCCGCGCTTGTCCTCGACGGCGAAGCGCAGGTAGTAGGCCGTGGCGATGGAGTCCATGGGCACGACCGGCATGTCGCTGATCTGGTCCGGCACGACGGCGAGATGCGGCACGCGATGCATGGGGTCGGCGGTGAGCGTGCGCACCACGTCGACGAGGTCCGCGACCACCGCCGAGGCAGTGGGCTCGGCCCCGGCACCTGCGCCGTAGTAGAGGGTCGGGCCGACCGAGTCGCCCCAGACCAGCACCGCGTTCTGCACCCCGTCGACGTTCGCCAGCAGGCGGCGCTCGGGGATCAGGGTCGGATGCACGCGCAGCTCGACGCCATCGTCGCGCTGACGGGCGATTCCGAGATGCTTGACCTGGTAGCCGAACTCGCCGGCGTACTGAACGTCCTCGGTCTCGATGCCGGAGATGCCCTCCGTGTAGACCTCGTCGAACTTCAGCGGCATGCCGAAGGCGATCGCCGCGAGGATGGTCAGCTTGTGCGCCGCGTCGATGCCCTCGACGTCGAAGGTGGGATCGGCCTCGGCGTAGCCGAGGTACTGCGCCTCGGCGAGCACCTCGGCGAACGCCCGGCCCTCGTCGCGCATCGCGGTGAGGATGTAGTTGCCGGTACCGTTGATGATGCCGGCCAGCCATTCGATGCGGTTGCCCGCCAGCCCCTCGCGGATGGCCTTTATGATGGGGATGCCGCCGGCCACGGCTGCCTCGAAGGCGACCATGGTGTGATGCTTCTGCGCGAGCTCGAACAGCTCCATGCCCTCGTGGGCGATCAGCGCCTTGTTGGCGGTGACCACCGGCTTGCCGAGCTCCAGCGCCCGACGGATCAGGTCGCCGGCGGGCTTCATGCCGCCCATCAGCTCGACCACCACGTCGACGTCCGGATTCTCCACCACTTCCATGGGATCGGTGGTCAGCAGGATGCCCTCCAGCGGACAGATGCGCGGGGCGTCCAGGTTGCGTGCCGAGGCGTGCAGCACCTCGATGCGGCGACCGGCGCGCCGCGCGATCTCCTCGGCGTTGCGCAGCAGCACGTTGACCACGCCGCCGCCGACGGTGCCCAGACCCAGCAGGCCGACACGAACCGGGGGCAGCGCCTCGTTTTCCTGTGTCCTGTTCTGGCTCATTGACCTCCCTCCGAGGGTACGGGAACGTTGTGGGCGCGGAACATCGCCTTGATGCCGCGGATGGCCTGCCGGGTGCGGTGCTCGTTCTCGATCAGCGAGAAGCGCACGTGATCGTCGCCGTAGTCGCCGAAGCCGATGCCCGGCGAGACGGCCACCTTGGCCTCGGCCAGCAGCAGCTTGGTGAACTCCAGCGAGCCCATGTGGGCGAAGGCTTCCGGGATCTTCGCCCAGACGAACATGGTCGCCTTGGGCGGCTCGACCGGCCAGCCAGCGGCGTTGAGCCCCTCGCAGAGCACGTCGCGACGGCGGCGGTACATGTCGCAGATGTCGTCCACGCAGCTCTGGTCACCCTCGAGCGCGAGGATCGAGGCGACCTGGATCGGCGTGAAGGTGCCGTAGTCGAAGTACGACTTGATCCGCGCCAGCGCCCCGACCAGCGTCGGGTTGCCCACCATGAAGCCCACGCGCCAGCCGGGCATGTTGTAGCTCTTCGACAGGGTGAAGAACTCCACGGCCACGTCCTTGGCGCCCGGCACCTGCATGATCGAGGGCGCCTTGTAGCCGTCGAAGACGATGTCGGCGTAGGCCAGGTCGTGCACCACCCAGATGCCCGCCTCGCGGCAGATCTCGACCACCTTCTCGAAGAACTCCAGGTCCACGCACTGCGTGGTCGGGTTCGCCGGGAAGTTGAGGATCAGCATCTTCGGCTTGGGCCAGGTCTCCTTGATCGCCCGCGTGAGCTCCTCGAAGAAATCCACGCCGGGCGTGAGGCGTACGTGGCGGATGTCGGCATCCGCGATCACCGAACCGTAGGGATGGATCGGGTAGGCCGGGTTGGGCACCAGCACGGTATCCCCCGCCGACATGGTCGCCATGGCCAGGTGGCCCAGCCCTTCCTTGGAACCGATGGTGACGATCGCCTCGGAGTCGGGATCGATCTCGACGTCGTAGCGACGCTCGTACCAGTTGGCGATCGCTCGGCGCAGGCGCGGAATCCCCTTGGACTGCGAATAGCGATGCGTGTCGCCACGGCGTGCGGCCTCGACCATCTTCTCGACGATGTGCGGCGGCGTCGGCTGGTCGGGGTTGCCCATGCCGAAGTCGACGATGTCCTCGCCGGCGGCACGCGCCTTCGCCTTGAGTTCCCCGATGATGTTGAAGACGTAGGGAGGCAGTCGCTTGATGCGGGCGAAATGTTCGTTCACTTGGATTCTGGTGCTTGCGTGGTGTGGACCTGGAACCGCTGTCTTCGGCTGACGACGCGGAACGCGGGCCGAGAGCGGGCAAAGACTACGAACAGTAAGGAGAGGCGGCCAAACTGTCAATGTCGAGCCCGCCTCGGAACGCCTTCGGACGCCCGGTTCGCCGTATCGCGCGCTCGCCCGCGCTTCACCCGGCAGATCTCGCCGCAAGCATGGCGGGCGGCTCCACACCGGCAGCCGGAAAACCCATCCGCCGGTTGCCTATACTCCCCGGGCATTCAAACCATTCGGGAGCCAGCCATGCCGTCTGATCAACACCGGAAGACCCTTCACCGTCCCACCGTGCTGCCGCTCGTGGTGGCCGTCGGCCTGGGCGCTGGCATGAGCAGCCCGAGCGTGCTTGCCTGGCAACCGGCCGGCGAGGACATGAGCTACGAGGTCGACGGCGAGTCCTTCGAGGGCTACCTGTCGGAGGCGAACGGCGAGGCGCGCGGCACGGTGCTGGTCATCCACGACTGGGACGGCATCGACGACTACGAGCGCCAGCGCGCCGACATGATCGCCGACATGGGCTTTGACGCGTTCGCCGTCGATCTGTACGGGGAAGGGAACCGCCCGCAGGAAACCGGGGCCAAGAAGGCGGAGACCGAACGCCTGTACAAGGATCGCGAGCGCATGCAGTCGCTTACCCGCGGCGGCCTGGAGTTCGCCCGCGAGCAGGGCGTGGCCGAAAAGACCGTCGTCATGGGGTACTGCTTCGGCGGCGCAGTGGTCCTGGAAGCTGCCCGCAACGGACTAGTCGACCAGGCAGCCGGCTTCGCCACCTTCCACGGCGGCCTCGGCACGCCGGAAGGACAGAGCTGGTCGGATCCCGGCGCGCCGATCCTGATCGCCCATGGCGGGGCCGACTCGATGATATCGATGAACGACGTCGCGACCCTGTCGGGTGAACTGGAGGACGCGGGGGCCACCTACACCATCGAGGTCTACTCGGGTGCACCGCACGCCTTCACCGTGTACGACACCGAGGCCTACCAGGAGCGGGCCGACCGCCAGTCGTGGCAGGCTTTCAGCGACCTGCTCGACGAGGCTTTCTGAGACCCTGCGCTAACGCCGCACTGCCAGGGCCTCTCTATCGCTCGCAGCTCTCTCAAGGCTCTGGTAGTATGCTTTTTTTCGATTGACCAGAAACGCGCCTCATTCGGCCCGACTTGATCCGTTATCCCGTATATCAGGATAACAAGTCGGGCCGGATTGCGTCTGAGCGGCCCACTCCGCACAGGCCGTCCGGATGCCACATCACGGGCCCACGGCCGCAGACGATGGAGCCGCGTTTCTTCCTTTTTCACGGATTCGCTTGATCACTGCCCGGACGCCGCCCCGGCGGACGGCCCGTGGCGAGAAGAACAGCACGACAAGGAGCAAACATGCTGACAATGGGTTTCCAACCGCCGGTCGACATCCGGCAGGTCACCAACCGAAACGTGGAAGTCGGGGGGCGACGTGCCCTGCAGTCCAAGACCGACCTCGACGGATTGATCACCCATGCCAGCCAGTCCCTGGCCGAGATCTCCGGCTTCACCCGAGACGAACTGATCGGCCAGCCGCAGAACATCCTGCGCCACCCGGACGTGCCCGACACGGTCTACCACCTGATGTGGAACGAGATCGGAGCCGGACGGGAGTTCTTCAGCCTGGTGAAGAACCGTTGCAAGAACGGTGACCACTACTGGGTGATGATGCGCGCCGCACCGATCATGCAGAACGGCAAGCGGGTGGGCTACACCTCGGCCCGCTTCCTGCCCCGGACGGACCTGGTCCCCGAGTGGGAAGCCCTGTTCTCCGACATGCGCGAAGCCGAGAACAAGGCGGGCTACGCCGACGCGCGTCGTTTCGAGCCGGCCTACCAGATCCTCAACCGCTTCGTCCGCTCCCGCGGCTACGACAACCTGCAGCAACTGGTGCTTTCCTCGCGCGCCTGAGCGACCTCCCGGGGACATCGTCGCCTCGGCGGCAGTGAACTACCATCGGGGTAACCAGCCGGGCCTTTCCCGCTGCCATTCACCCGAACGGTCGAGGGTTCACCGTGCCCCGAAGCTGCCGCGCACTTCGTTCCTGCCTCCGTCGGTCGGCGACGGCAGCCTGGCCGCTGTCCCGCGACCGCGGGCGGCGGCTTCTGGCACTCGCCGCGATCGGCCTGCTGCTGGCCGTCCCGGCTGCCCACGCCGACTCCACGTCTCCCCCTCCCGATCCGGGCCGGATGCAGGCCTGGATCGAGGAAATGAAGGAGGCCCCGCGGGGTCCGTTCAAGCGCATCCGCTGGTTCTGCGAGGACGGCACGATCCTTCCTCCCGAGCCCTACGCCTGCCGCCCGCACGGCGGCGGCGTGCAGCACGGCGAATGGAACGAACGCACCGAGGCGATCCGCGACCAGGGCTTTCTCGTCGCCACCCTGCTGGCCGACCTCGAGCCCGAAGCCTACGTCGGCACCGAGCCCCGGCTGGATGAACTGCGCCAGATACTCCTCGAACGCTTCCTGATCCGCTTCGACGACGGCTGGATCTTCCGCCAGGCGCGCTTCTACCGGGGCGCGATCCAGGTCGAGGACGAACAGCGCAAAGCCCGCGAGATCCTGCTCGCGCTGGTCGACGACCCCGACTGGCGCCATGGCGAGCGCTACCTGCTGCTGCGCGAGGCCGCCCGCCTGCTGCCCGCCGACGACGAGCACCCGGCCGCCACCCGGATCCGGGAGCTGTCCTCGCGGATCGCCGAGGAGGACCCGGGCTTTCAGGACCTGCGCGTCAAGATCCACGGCATGCCGGATGCCGGCGACGCCCGGCGCGTTCGTCGCCATGCCGACCGCCACGGGCGGGCCGAACTCATGGACGACTACCGGGAACTGGCCGAGGAACTCGACGCCCTTTACGAACCCCGGACCGCGATCCGCCGGCTGGATGACCTGGCCGAGGAAAGCAGGGGAAGCGCGGTGGCAGGGACCCTGCGCGAGGCGGCCGAGCGCCTCGATCGGGCGAATACCGACGACGCGCGCCTGGCGCTTACCGCCGCCTACGCCATCGACTGGCGCGAGCGGATTCTCGACGACGACCGGCTCGAACCCGCCAGCCGACTGCGTCTGCTGCAGGGCGGCATGGCGCTGGAACAGGAGGCCTATGCCGTGGGCAGCCGACTGGCCGAGTCCGCCGAGCAGGCAGACCGTCGCCGCCAGCTGGACTGGCTGGCCGATCTGTCAGCGGTTCTTCACGGCAACGGTTTCCTTTCCGCCCGGCAGCACGAGCACGCCACCCGTCGCATCGACGGACTCGTCGACACGGCCGAACCCGCGCTGGAGCGATGGTCCGACGAGCTGCGCTACCTCGCGCGACTCCCCCAGTGGGCACAGCGGGCGCTGGGGCATCACTTCGCCCCCACCATCGAGCGCTGGTCCGAGATCGCGCCGCTGGCCAGCCACTACATCCCCGACCGGCTGCGCGAGAGCCCCCTGCAACCGTACACGCGCGTGCTCGACACGCTGATCGAGGATGCCCACGCCCGCTCCGGCCTGCACCACGACCTGTTCGGCGAAAAGGTCGCCTCGGGGCTGCGCGCGCTCAACCCCGGCCTGCGCCGCGGCGTACTCCTCGAGCCGCCCGACGACCCGCGCGATTTCCGCGACGACGGCATCTATGTCCTCCCCTCGACCACGCCGGACCTGCCGCCGGTCGCGGGCATCCTCACCCGCGGCGAAGGCAGCTCGCTCTCGCACGTGCAAATGCTGGCCCGCAATCTCGGCATTCCCAACGTGGTCGTCGGTGATGACCAGATGCCGCCCATCCGCGCACGACTGGGCGAGACGGTCGTGCTCGCGGCCACCCCTCGCGGCCGCGTGCAGCTGGCTGCCGACGGTCCGCAATGGGACAAGGTATTCGGCGCCGAGTCGCGCGGCGAGGCCACGCTCATTCGACCAGACCTCGACAAGCTCGACCTGGAGACCACCGACATGCTGCCGCTCGACGGTCTTCGGGCCGAGGATTCGGGGCGGAACGTCGGCCCGAAGGCGGCCAACCTCGGCGAACTGGCACATCACTACCCCGAGCAGGTCAGTCCCGGGCTGGTCGTGCCGTTCGGCGTGTTCCGCGCGCTGCTCGACCGCCCCCTCGAGGACGGCGGGCCGACGGCGTACGACTGGATGCGCGGCGAATACGAGCGGCTGGCCGACATCGAGAACCGCGAACAGCGCCGGGAGGAAACCCGGCAGATGCTCGCCCGACTGCGCGAATGGATCACCACCACCGACCCGGGAGAAACCTTCCGAAAGCGACTGCGAAGGGCACTGGAGAAGCAGTTCGGCAGCCATGACACCCCGGGCGTGTTCGTGCGCAGCGATACCAACGTCGAGGATCTGCCCGGCTTTACCGGGGCGGGACTGAATCGCACGGTTCCCAATGTCGTCGGCTTCGAGGCGATCGTGGATGCCATCCGGACAGTCTGGGCCTCGCCCTTCACCGAGCGCGCCTTCGCCTGGCGCCAGGCGAACATGCCCCACCCCGAACATGTCTACCCGGCCGTGCTGCTGCAGGAGACCGTCCCGGCGGACAAGTCCGGCGTGCTGGTGACCACGGACATGGAAAGCGGCAACCGGGACTGGCTGACCATCGCCGCCAACGAGGGCATGGGCGGCGTGGTCGACGGCCAGAGTGCCGAGGAACTGCTCGTGCACCGGCACAGCGGCGAGGTCCGTCTGCTCGCCCAGGCAACGGCCCCCACCCGCACCGAACCCGCCCCGGGCGGCGGAGTGCGCCGCGTTGCGGCGGGTGCCCCCGACGCCCTGCTTTCCCCGGACGAAGTGGAGCAGCTGCGCGAGCTGGCCAACGACGTCGAAACCCGCTTTCCCCTGCCGTCGGAGGACGGGACACCACCGCCCGTGGACATCGAGTTCGGCTTCGTCGACGGCCGCCTGGCGCTGTTCCAGATCCGCCCGCTGGTCGACAACCGCGAGGCCAGGCGTGACCTGTACCTCGGCGAGCTCGACCAGGCACTGGAGCCCCCCTCCGGCGGGACGATCGACCCGGACCGACCGCCCCGCTCCGGAACCTGATCCCCACCCGGGAATGGCCTATGCTCGAAACATGCAAGCCATATCTCGCACTGTCCCGTTTCGCCTCGCTCCCTTGATGATCGCGGGCCTGCTCGCCCTGGCCTCGCCGGCCGTCGAGGCCTACCCGCTGGACGCGGCCGAAGACACCGGCATCGAACGCCTGGAGGGCTACCGGCTGGCCAACGAAGGCGAGATTGCCGGCAATCGGCTGCCGGCCGGCGCCCTGCTCGACCGGGAGGAGATCCGCCTGCGACTGGCCGACCGGCCGGACTTCGAACTCCCGCCGGTCGACCGTGAACTCACCCGTCGGATTGTCGGCCTGCTGGGCGCCGAGGCGCCGCACTACAGCGTCAGCGTGCTGGACATCAGCGACCCGGCCAACCCCGTCTACGCCGACCACAACGGCGAGGCCAGGCGCAATCCCGGCAGCGTCGGCAAGGTGATGCTGGTCACGGCCCTGCTGCAGGCCATCGCCGACCTCCACCCCGACGACATCCCGGCCCGGGAACGCCTGCTGCGCGAGACGGAGGTGACCGCCGACGAGTTCATCCAGTGGGACAGCCACACGGTGCCGTTCTGGCGCCCGGAGGAACGGCGCTTCCTGCGGCGCCCCCTGCGGGCGGGTGACTCGGCCAACCTGTGGACGTGGCTGGACTGGGCGCTTTCGGCCAGCTCGAACGCGGCGGCCAGCGCGGTCATGAAGGAGCTGATGCTGATCCGCCATTTCGGCGAGGACTACCCCGTGTCCCGCGAAAGGGAGCAGGAGCTGTTCCGCGACATGCCCTGGCAGGAACGCAGCGACTTCCTGGTCGACAGCCTGCTCACGCCGCTGGAGCGAAACGGACTCGATCCGGAAAAGCTGCGACAGGGGGCGTTCTTCACCAGCGAGGGCAAGCGCCGCGTGGGTGGCACCAACAGCATCGGCAGCACCCGGGAGCTGATGCGCCTGCTGGTGAAGATGGAGAAGGGAGAACTGGTCGACGCCTGGTCGAGCCGGGAGCTCAAGCGGCTGCTCTACATGACCCAGCGTCGCATCCGCTACGCTTCGTCACCGGCGCTCAACGACGCGGCGGTGTTCTTCAAGTCCGGCTCGCTCTACAAGTGCGACCGGGAAAAGAACCCGGACTGCGGCAAGTACCGCGGCAACGTCTACAACCTGATGAACTCGGTGGCCATCGTGGAGTGGCCCGCCGGCGACCCGGAACTGGTCTACCTGGTGACGCTGACCTCGAACGTGCTCAACGTCAACTCGGCCGTCGCCCACCAGACCTTCGCCACCCGCCTGCACCGGCTCATGCAGGCAAGGCATGAGTGACGGGTTTTGAGACATGCGCAGGAACACGTCCCCCGGTGCCTCTGCCCTGCAGGACCTTGAACGACAGCCGCAAGCAACCCTGCCCGGATGCTCGCCGGCGGCCTGATCGCGCCCGGGCGGGCCCCTCTGGACCCGGTGGCACGTTGAGCGGTAACGCGTCGCCGACCGTTGCGGTTCCCGGGCGTTGCCGATCAGAGTCCCGCGGTGCGGATCGGCGTTTCCATGATGATGCCGTCGAGCTCCACGATGAGTTGCTCCATCCATTCGCCGCCGCGCGGGTTCTGCGCCAGCGCCACGGCGATGTAGGTGCGACCGTCATGCTCGATGATGGCGCTGTCGGCATGCCAGTCCCGCCAGGTGCCCGACTTGCGGTAGATCGAGGCGCCAGGCACGGCCTCGAGCAGACCGCCGACGAACTTGTGGTTGATCGCCGGGTCGCCGAGGATGGCCTTCATCTCGCGCGAGAGCTCCGGGGAAACCAGCTGCCCGGTCTCGAGCAGGTAGTAGAACCGGGCCACCTGGAAGGCGGTCGCGCCGTGAGAGAGATTGTGCAGCGGATCGCGCATGTAGGCGGTGCCATGACCGTATTCCTTGCCCACCCAGAGCCCGCCATTGAGCTCTTCGTCATAAAGGCGATACTCGGGGGAGCGAAGCAGGTCGTTGATGTAGTCGCGACCCACAAGACGGATCATCTCGGTGGCCGCCACGTTGGAGGACTGGCGGATCATGCGGGTCATGAGATCCCGTGTCTCGTCGTCCAGCGCCAGCTTGCCCTCCTCGATGCGCTGGAAGGCCGCGAACAGGATGGCGATCTTGGGAAGGCTGGCCGCGTAGAGCATCTCGTCGCCGTTGACCTGTGCGAAACGCGGGCGCTCCGGGTCGGTCACATCAACCAGGGCCACCGACAACTGTCCGGCCGCAACGCGCGACTCGAGGGACAGCTCGCCGAGACGGTCCTCCAGGCTGGCCTGAAGAGCCGGATCGCTGGCGTTTCGCAGAGTGTCGGCATCCGCCGGCAAGGCCGCACGCGCGGTGGAAGTCAACCCCGTCACGAGAGCAACGACAATCAACAGTCTCCGGATCATGGAGCACCCCAAATCAGCAAGAATTGCCGGCACGATAACCCATTAATGCCGTAAAGTCATGAGGATAAGCTCTTGAGAACCGACCGCCGATGAAGAGCCTCGCCCAGCAACATCCCAACGTGATGCGCGGTGTACTGCTGTTCACGAACTTCTTCCTGATCATCGCCGCGCTCTATCACCTCAAGCCGGCAAGCCGCTCGATCTTCATCAGCTCGCTGGGCGCCGACCTGTTGCCCTACGTGTGGATCGCCACCGCGGTAACCCTCGGCCTGACCATCGGCGTCTATCACCGCCTGATCGCCTACTACTCCCGGTTTCACGTCGTGCTCGGCACCTGCGGGATCATCATCGCCCTGCTGCTGGTCTTCTTCCCCCTGCTGGACGGCAGCGGTTTCGTCCAGGCCTTCGCCTTCTACATCTTCGTCGACATGCTCAGCGTGATCCTGGTCGAGCAGTTCTGGAGCCTGACCAACACCATCTTCAGCACCCATGCGGGCAAGCGCTGGTACGGGCTGATCGCCACCGGCGGGCTGGCCGGCGGCGTGGTCGGCGGCATCGCCTCGAGCCTGTTCATCCGCCAGCTGGGACTCGAGACCATGGACCTGCTGCTCGTCGCGGCGGCCATCATCGGTCTCCTGGTGCTGCTCACCCTGCTCATGGGCCGCCTGGGCCTCTACAAGGAGAAGGCCGGCGTTCCCAACCACGACGCATCCAGCGACGGCAACTGGCGCAGCCTGCTGCACCACCGCTACCTGATGCTGATCGCCGCCATCCTGCTGCTCGCCCAGATCGCCGAGCCGATCATCGAGTACCAGTTCATGAAGGCCCTCGAGGCGACCATCGATGGCCGGGACGAGCGCACCGCCTGGCTGGGGGCCTTCTTCAGCGTCATGAGCGCCGTGGCCATCGCCATCAACCTCGCGATCACCCCGCTGGTACACCGCTGGCTGGGCGTGCTCGCCGGACTGTTCGCCCAGCCCATCGCGGTGACGATCGGCAGCCTCTGGTTCATGTCGCAAGCCACTCTGATGGCCGGCGCCTTCCTCAAGATCGCCGACCGCGGCCTGTCCTACTCCATCAACCGCGCCTCCAAGGAACTGCTGTACGTCCCCATCGAGCCTCTGCTTATGTTCCGCGCCAAGGCCTGGATCGACATGTTCGGCTACCGGCTGTTCAAGGTCGCCGGGTCCCTCCTGATCCTGCTGCTCACCCAGTGGCTGCCCTGGCAACTGGATACCGTCCAACTCAGCTGGGTGGTCATCGGCTTCGTCCTGGTCTGGATGCTCACCCTCACGCGGCTGGGCATCCGCTACCGCGACATCCTGAGCCGTGCCGAGAGCAGCAAGATCTGGAACTGAATGACGCGACCACCGGAACCGACCGCCCCGCCATCGGGGGCCATCAACAGGCCCGACAAGCCGCGAAACAGGCCGAACCGTCGGCGGACTCAAATGGATTCGGTTATCTCGCCGAGAACAGATCAGGGTCAGTCAGTCCTGCCGATGGCCGGCCTGGAAAGACTTTCACGGCGGAGAGGACCGGTCGAGCAGAGAGACGCTTTTCCAACGCCCCGTTATGGCTGACGTAGCTCTCCCGGGCTCACAAGCCTGGCGCGGGTCGCCGCGCAAGCCTTCAGCCACGAATGGATTACTCGCGCCCGAACTGTGCGGCGAAGCCCTTGAAGGCGCTGGTCAGTTCCAGCGGCAAGGGGAAGAAGATGGAGCTGGTCTTGCCGTTGGTGGCCATGTCGCCCATCGTCTGCAGGTAGCGCAGCTGCAGGGCGGCCGGGCTTTCCTTCATCATGTCGGCGGCCTGGACGAGCTTTTCGGCGGCCTGCAGTTCGCCCTCGGCGTGGATCACCTTGGCGCGACGCTCGCGCTCGGCCTCGGCCTGCCGGGCGATCGCGCGGATCATGGATTCGTCGAGGTCGACGTGCTTGATCTCGACGTTGGTCACCTTGATGCCCCAGGCGTCGGTCTGCTCGTCGAGGATGCCCTGGATGTCGTTGTTGAGCTTGTCACGCTCGGAGAGCATCTCGTCGAGTTCATGCTTGCCCAGCACCGAGCGCAGGGTGGTCTGGGCGAGCTGGCTGGTGGCCTGGTAGTAGTTCTCCACCTGGATCACGGCCCGCTCGGCGTCGACCACGCGGAAGTAGAGCACCGCGTTGACGCGCACGGTGACGTTGTCCTGCGAGATCACGTCCTGGCTGGGCACGTCGAGCGTGATGATGCGCAGGTCGACCTTGACCATCTGCTGGATCACGGGGATGACGATGATCAGCCCCGGGCCCTTGACGCGCTGGAAACGCCCCAGGAAGAACACCACGCCACGCTCGTACTCGCGCAGCACGCGCAGCGACATGGCGATGAGTGCCACCAGCACCACCAGTGGCACGACCAGAAATCCGAAATTGCCCAGAATCATGTCTCTCTCCTCGCTCGTCAGGCGCTCTTGTTGTCCGAACCGACCGGCTCGACGGCCAGCCGCAGTCCTTCGATGCCCACCACGCGCACCTTCTGGCCGGCATGGACCGGTCGCTCGGTGTCCGCGGTCCACAGCTCGCTGTGAATCCATACCCGCCCGCTGCGGTCGAAGTCTTCCTTGGCGGTACCGACCATGCCGATCATTTCCTCGTGGCCCGTCGCCGGCCGGCGATGCCTCAGGCCGAAGAGCCGGCCCAGCACCCAGATGGAGAAACCGGCGATGGCGACGGCGACGCCGACGATCAGCGGCCAGGCGATGTTCAGGTTGGGGTCGTCCCAGAGCATGATGGATCCCGTGGTGAAGGCGATAAGGCCGCCGATCCCCAGCGCCCCGAAACTGGGGACGAAGGCCTCGGCGATCATGAAGACGATGCCGAGCAGGATCAGCGCCAGCCCGGCATAGTTCAGCGGCATGACCTGCAGGGCGAAGAACGCGAGGATAAGCGAGATCGCGCCGATGGTGCCGGGCACGATCGCGCCCGGGTTGGCCAGTTCGAAGATAATGCCGTAGATCCCGACCAGCAGCAGGATGTAGGCGATATTGGGGTTGGTGATCACCGACAGCAGCTCGGTGCGCCAGTCGGGATCCTCGCTGACCACTTCCAGCCCCTCGGTCGACAGCGTGCGGACCACGCCGTTGACCGTCACCTCGTGGCCGTCGAGCTGGGCCAGGAGGTCGGTGACGTTCTCGGCGACGAACTCGATCACGTTGCGCTCGAGCGCCTCGCTCGCGGTGATGTTGAAGCCCTCGCGCACGGCGTCCTCGGCCCAGTCGGCGTTGCGGCCATGCCGCTCGGCCAGGCCGCGGATGTACGAGACCGCGTCCTCCAGCACCTTGCGCCCCATGGCGTCCTCGCCGCGACGCGGCTCCTTGTCCTCCGACTCGGCCGTCTCTGCCTCCTCGTCACCATTTTCCCCGGCATCCTTCTCGTCCGCCGACTTGTCGTCCTCCTCGTCCGGCGGCGTCATGCCCGGCAGGCCGCCGCCCCCGCCGATCTGCACGGGCGTGGCCGATCCGATGTTGGTCGAGGGGGTCATGGCCGCGATGTGCGAGCCGTAGAGGATGTAGGTGCCGGCACTGGCCGCCCGTGCGCCGGCCGGGTGGACGTAGGTGGCCACCGGCACGTCGGCCCCCAGGATGGCCTGGATGATCGAGCGCATGCTCGAGTCCAGACCGCCGGGGGTGTCGAGCTGCAGGACGACCAGCTCGGCGCTGCGCTCCTCGGCGGTTGCGATGCCGCGGATGACGTAGTCGGCAGTGGCCGGCCCGATGGCGTCCTGCACGGTCAGCAGCACGGCCTGGCGGCGCTCCTCCTGGGCCTGCGCAACCAGCAGCCAGGCGATGCCGATCAGCACCAGCATGGGCCAGAGCAGCATACGCAGGGCTCGCGCCCATCCGGGTTTCCTGACGGTGTGCCGCACTGCACTCATGGGTGCCCCTGCCCTCCGGCTCGTTTTCCGGAGACGGACTCCTCCGCGCCGTCCCCGTGGTCATCCACTGGATAGTGACAGCATAGGCCATTGGAGGGTTGATGGCAGCCAACGAAGAACCGCCCGGCAAGCGGGCGGTTTCAAGCGTTCGAGGGCTTAGACCCCGGCGGGAAAGCTCAGCCTCCGGTCATGGACATGAATCGGATGACCTTCTCGGGCCTCTCGGTGAACTCGTGGCGCTCGGGCTTGAGGGCGATCGCCTGGATCAGCGCCTCCTTGAGCTCGTCGTCCGGGATGCCACGGCGCAACAGCGGGCGGAAGGAGAAGCTCTCCTCCTGACCGAGACACATGTACATGGTGCCGTCGCAGCCCAGGCGCACCCGGTTGCATGTCTCACAAAAATGCTCGGACATCGGGGTAATGAAACCGACCATGGTGTCCGTCCCCGCCACCTGCAGATAGCGCGCCGGGCCGGCGCCGGTGACGGAGTTGACCGCCGGAATCAGATCGTACTTCGCCTTGAGACGCTTCTTGACGTCCTGCAGGCTGACGTAGTGATCGATGGCTTCCCGCCCCGTCTCACCCATGGGCATGGTCTCTATCATGCGCAGGGTGAAGCCGTTGTCGATGCAGTAGTCGAGCAAGTCCTCGATGTCGTGCTCGTTGATGTCCTTCATCACCACGGCATTGATCTTGATGGGATCGAAGCCGGCGGCCTTGGCCGCGGCCAGGCCGTCGAGCACCTTCTCCACCTTGCCCTTGGTGATCTCGCGGAAGCGTTGCGGGTCGAGCGTGTCGAGGCTCACGTTGATGCGATTGGCGCCCGCCGCCCGCAGCGACTCGGCCATCTTCCCCATGCGGGTGGCGTTGGTGGAAAGCGACACGTCGCGGATGCCGGGCATGGCGCTGATCCCGCCGACGATGTCCTCGATACCCTTGCGCACCAGCGGTTCGCCGCCGGTGATGCGCACGTGGGACAGGCCCATGTCGGCCATCACGCCCACCAGCCGCTCGATCTCGCCGACCGTCAGCCAGTGCTCCGGGACCTCGAAGTCCTTGAAGCCTTCGGGCATGCAGTAGAAGCACCGCAGGTCGCAGCGGTCGGTCACGGACAGCCGCAGGTAGTTGATGGAGCGGCCAAATGGATCGGTCAACTGCTGCATCGCGTTCGCCTTTGCCGGTTGAATGCCCCGGTCCGGGAGGCACCGTTTCGTTCGTTGACGACACCGGCCTGAAGGCCGGAATCGTCGGAATTGGGCGGCCCCACCGGATTCGAGGGGTCGGAATCGAATCAGGGCGGGACCGGCTTTGCAGGAGTGAGTCACAGATGCGTCGTGTTCACTCGGACATAACGGTAATCACCGCCAGGACAAAATGCAAGCGCTATGGCGACAAAAACCCAACGACTCCCGCTCGACCATTACGACACGGATCCGTTGCCCAGCTCGGCCCGCCAGTGTCCGCTCTTGCCGCCCCGCTTCTCGAGCAGGCGCGTCTGCTCGATGACCATGCCGCGATCCACGGCCTTGCACATGTCGTAGAGCGTCAGCGCCGCCACCGACGCGGCCGTCAGCGCCTCCATCTCCACCCCGGTCTGGCCGGTGACGCCGCACTCGGCCGTGATGCGCACGGCATGACGTTCCGGTTCCGGCTCGAGGTCCACCTTCACCCGGGTGAGCATCAGCGGATGGCACATGGGAATGAGATCGCCGGTGCGCTTGGCCGCCATGATGCCGGCGATGCGCGCGGTGGCGAGCACGTCGCCCTTCTTGTGTCCTCCCGAGAGGATCAGCTCGAGGGTTTCCGGCTGCATGACGATGCGCGATTCGGCCACGGCGACGCGCTGGCTGTGCGCCTTGTCGCCGACGTCCACCATGCGCGCCTCGCCTTTCTCGTCGATGTGCGTGAGTTTCTGGCTCATAGGCCCAGTTCCTTGAATGCGATGAATTCGACCGGGTCGCCGGCGGCGAGATCGGCCTGCGGCGGGATCAGCGCCAGGCCGTCGGCCCAGGCCAGCGAACTGAGCAACCCGGAGTTCTGGTCGGGATAGGCTTCGAGCACGGCCCGACCGTCCCGCTGCGCGCGGCGGACCCGGATGTATTCGGGACGGTCGCCGCCCCGCCGGGCCGTGGCCAGCGGCAGGGCCTGGCTCGGCAGGCAACCCGGCTCGGACTGGCCGGCGGCCTTCTCCAGGGCCGTGCGAACGAACAGCAGGAAGGTCACGAAGGTGGAGACCGGGTTGCCGGGCAGCCCCAGGAACGGCGTGCCCAGCACCTCGCCCACCGCCATGGGCTTGCCCGGCTTGAGAAAGACCCGCCAGTGATCGATGCGCCCCAGCGCCTCGACCCCGGCACGCACCAGGTCCGCATCGCCCACCGACACGCCGCCGGAGGTGACGATCAGGTCCGCGCCGGCGGCCTCGCGCAGACGCGCATCGATAAGGTCCGCGTCGTCCGGCAGGCACGCACGGTGGACGATCTCCGCCCCGGCCGACCGCAACAGGGTCTCGAGCATCGGGCCGTTGGCGTCGAAGATCTTCCCCGGAGCGAAGGTCTCGCCGGGGGCCAGCAGCTCGTCGCCGGTGGTCAGCAGCGCCACCCGCGGCCGACGGGTGACGGTCAATTCGGCCACGCCGGTGCTGGCGATCAGGCCGATCATGGCCGGGGCAATGCGCGTGCCCGCCGCCAGCAGCACCTCGCCCTCGCGGGTATCGGCGCCAGTCCGCCGCACGCCGGCGCCCGCCTCCAGCGACTCGGTGCAGCGGACGGCTCCCTCCCCGTCAGGTTCGGTCGACTCCTGGGCGATCACGACATCCGCCCCCTCGGGCAGCAGGGCCCCGGTGAAGATGCGCATCGCGGTACCGGGCGCGAGTCGGGCCGGCGGATCGCCGGCGAACTGCTTTCCGGAAACCACCAGCCGGGCGCCGGCGGCCACGGGGGCCTTCATCGCGTAGCCGTCGAACAGGCTCAGCGGGGCGAAGGGCACGTTCCTCGGGGCGACGAGTGGTTCGCCCAGGACCCGGCCGACCGCGTCGGCAACAGCGACCGACTCGGTCTCCCCGATCGCCGGGATCCGTTCGAGCAGGCGTTCGATGACGCGGCTGACAGATTCCATGCCGAACCTCCTAGTCGAAGTCGGCGAACCAGCGGCGCCGGGCCTGCTCGTCGCTCTCGCGCGCGTCCACCCAACGACTGTGCCCCTCGGGATCCACCTCCTTCTTCCAGAAGGGGGCGTGAGTCTTGAGATAGTCCATGATGAACGTGCAGGACTCCAGCGCATCCTTCCGGTGCGCGCTGGCCACCGCCACGAGAACGATCTGGTCGGTCGGGCGAAGGTGACCCACCCGGTGAACAATGCTCACGCCGGCCAGCGGCCAGCGGGAAATCGCCTCATCAGCCACCCGCTCGAGCGCACGCTCGGTCATGCCCGGGTAGTGCTCGAGCACCAGGTCGCTGACGGGCACGTCATCGTTGATGTCGCGCACCGTGCCGAGAAAGCTGGCCACGGCCCCCACGTGCGCGCAGTGCGCACGCAGGCCGGAGAGGATGGAGCCGACGTCGAAGTCGGCCTCCTGAACTTGGATGGATCGGTACACGATGTTGGCTCGGGAAAACGGATTGGGATATTTCCGTCAGACTATAACGGGCGGGCCGACCTGCGCCAAGTTCCCCCCTCGCGGCCCTGGGCGAACACGCCCGCCGAAAAGAAACCCACCTTATGGTCTATTAAATGTTCTGAGTGGGGCTCGGTTGTTAATAAGCAGGCCCTGATGTAGATTGCTGCCGGTTCAATTTTATTGATCTGCCCGGACAAACGAGACGACCCGTGTTCGAATTGACCCGCCGGGACAACCCATGAACAATAGCGGGCACCGTTGACGTCGGCAACATGCTGACCTGTCCACGAAAGCGTGCCTTCCGGTTGTCGGAGAACCGGTGGGCTCGGAATGGATCGAACACAAGTTGATCCGACCAATTGCCTACGATGCAGGAGTGAGCAATGTCAGAAACCACACTTGATAAGACGCCGCAGAGCGATGCCCGCGAGGGCATGGCTTCCAGCGACCGTCGCAAATTCCTCCGCAAGAGCGTCGCACTGGCGGCTTCCGGTGCTGCTGCTGCAGCTGCCGGCAACGCCTACGGTGACGTGAAGCTGGAGACCGTCAGCGAGCCGCTCGAGATCAACCCGACCCGGAACATCCTGGGCCGTGGCGTTGTATCCGTCCCCTACGGCATGCCGTCGAAGTTCGAGAAGGACGTCAAGCGTCGCAACGTCAGCTGGCTGACCGCCGACACCGTCGCGTCCATCAGCTTCACCCCCTGGCAGGACCTGCACGGCATCATCACGCCGAACGGTCTGCACTTCGAGCGTCACCACGCCGGCGCCGTCGACATCGATCCGGACAACCACCAGCTGGTCATCCACGGCATGGTCGACCGTCCGATGGTCTTCACCATGGAAGACCTCAAGCGCATGCCGTCGCACACGGCGATCCACTTCCTCGAGTGCCCGGCCAACGGCGCGATGGAGTGGCGCGGTGTCCAGATGGAGTCCATGCAGTTCACCCACGGCATGATGAGCTGCTCCGAGTGGACCGGTGTCAAGATCACCGACCTGATGGAGTACGTGGGCGTCGATCCGAAGTCCACCTGGTTCTACGCGGAAGGTGCCGACGGCTCCGCCCTGCAGCGCTCCATCCCGATGGAAGGCGCCAAGGACCAGTTCGGCGAGCCGATCCCGGCCGACCAGTGCGAAATGTACAAGGACGCCATGATCGCCTACGCGATGAACGGCGAAGCGCTGCGCCCCGAGAACGGCTACCCGATCCGCTTCCTGCTCCCGGGCTGCGAGGCGAACATGTCGATCAAGTGGCTGCGTCGCATCAAGTTCGTCGACAAGCCGCTGGTGACCTACCAGGAGACTCGTCACTACATCGAGCCGCTGCCGGACGGTACCATCCGCCAGTTCACCCTGGTCAACGAGGCGAACTCGGTCATCAACTACCCCTGCCCGGACTACCATCTCAAGGGCAAGGGCGCCTACGAGATCCGCGGCATCGCCTGGTCGGGCCGTGGCAAGGTCAAGCACGTCGACGTCTCCGTCGATGGCGGCAAGAACTGGCAGGAAGCCGAACTGGTCGAGCCCGTGCTCTCCAAGTGCGTGACCAAGTTCAAGCTCCCGTTCGAGTGGAAGGGTGACGAGCACCTGATCATGAGCCGGGTCACCGACGAGACCGGCTACGTTCAGCCGACCCTGATGCAGCTGCGCAAGGTGCGTGGTTTCAACAGCATCTACCACAAGAACTCCATTCAGGCCTGGAAAATCGAGAAGTCCGGCGAGGTGAAGAATGTCCAAATTGAAAACTTCTAAGTTCAGCCTGGGTCTCGCGGCCGGCGCCATGGCCCTGGGCCTGAGCTCCGTTGGCACCGCGGCTGACCACGGCAATGGCTTCAACGGCATCGGCAAGAACATCACCGACGAGGCGATCGAGCCGTGGGACATCAGTGTCTTCTTCGACGGCGAGAACCTGCCGAAGGGCGAGGGCTCCGTCGCTGACGGCGAGGAGCCCTACCAGGCCCAGTGCGCCATGTGCCACGGCGACTTCGGCGAAGGTGCCGAGGGCTACCCGAAGATGGCCGGCGACCCGATGCCGCAGTTCGTCGAGTCCCTCAAGCAGGGCCTGGACGGCGTGGGCAACCGTGGTGTCAACAACGCCTGGGGTCACGCCCCGACGCTGTTCGACATGATCAAGCGTCACATGCCGTTCTACGCCCCGGGCACCATGGGTACCGACGAGTCCTACGCGGTCACCTGCTACGTGCTCAACCTGGCTGGTGTCGTCGACTTCGACTTCACCTGCAGCGACGAGACGCTGGCCGACGTGGAAATGCCCTCTGTCGACTACTTCGTGACCGACACCCGTCCGGACACGAACAACAAGCGCTGCATGGAAGACTGCACCGACGAGGAGCCGGAAGTGGTCTACTCGGCAGTCGAGGGCGTGAGCGGCTAAACCGCCCCGCCTCACGGCAGCATGACCCGGCCCCGCCACCTGGCGGGGCTTTTTCGTGCCGGGAGGGAAAAATCCCTGCCGCCCCGCGCCAAGGGGGTAATGAGCGCCGAGGCGTCAGACCGAGCGCCCTGGAGCGAAAGCAGGAAAAGGAAATGCCGATACCCCTGACCGGGACCGCGCAGGCCGTGACGGCCTTCCGCCCCGGATGCACCAGGCAATTCCGCGTTACCTTGCCCGGAAACGGAAAACCCCGCCAAATGGCGGGGTTCGACGAGCGGCCGACAGGGAACGCGCCCGGACTATCTCATGAACCCCAGGATCGCGTTGCGCACCGACTCGAGGTCGGCGTCGATCGTCACCATGGTGGCCTTCTCAACGCCCGGCATGTCGCCGGTGCACTGGGCGATCGCGGTGTCCGGGTCCTTGAGGCCGTTGCCGGTCAGGGTCAGGACGATGCTCGAGCCGTCCTGGATCTTGCCGGCCTCGAGGTCCTTGATCAGGCCGGCCAGCGAGGCGGCCGAGGCCGGCTCGCAGAAGATGCCCTCGTGCCGGGTGAGCATGCGCTGGGCGGCGAGGATTTCCTCGTCGCTGACCTCGGCGAACCAGCCGCCGGACTCTTCCATCACCTTCCAGGCGCGATCCCAGCTCTGCGGGTGACCGATGCGGATCGCCGTGGCGACGGTATCCGGGTCGTCGACCATCTCGCCGCGCAGGAACGGCGCCGAGCCGGTCGCCTGGTAGCCGACCATCTTCGGCCGGTTGCCGCCCGAGCCACCGCCGGCGAAGGGGCACTTGCCGTTGCAGTACGCGCAGGACTCGGTCACCTGCTCGCCGGAGATCGCGGAAAGCTCGCAGTACCCGATCCAGTGGGCGGTGATGTTGCCCGCGTTGCCCACCGGCAGGCAGTGGTAGTCCGGGGCGCGGCCGAGCTCCTCGACGATCTCGAAGGCCGCGGTCTTCTGCCCCTGCAGCCGGTACGGGTTGACCGAGTTGACGATGGTCACCGGCGCCTCCTCGGCCACTTCCTTGACCAGGCGCATGCCGTCGTCGAAGTTGCCGCGGATCTGCAGGATGGTCGCACCGTACATCATCGCCTGGGCCAGCTTGCCCATGGCGATCTTGCCGTCCGGGATGATCACGAAGGCCGTGATGCCGGCACGCGCCGCGTAGGCGGCGGCCGCCGCCGAGGTGTTGCCGGTCGAGGCGCAGATGATGGCCTTGCTGCCCTCTTCCACCGCCTTGGTGACCGCCATGGTCATGCCGCGATCCTTGAACGACCCCGTCGGGTTGAGCCCCTCGTACTTGACGTAGATGTCCACCGCGCGGCCCAGCACCTTCGGCAGGTTGTGCAGGCGGATCAGCGGGGTTGCCCCCTCGCCCAGGCTGATCAGGCGGGTGTCGTCGGAAAGCGGCAGGCGATCGCGATACCGGTCCAGCAGGCCGGTGTAGCGGCTTTGATGCGTCATGGAATACTCACTTGATTGGCCCCCTGCTCGGTCCACGAGGGGCTCGCAGGGGGCGGGACAATGATTCTGCAGGCATTTTACCCTGCATGCCCGCGGCTGTCAGGGGGGGGCCGGCGGGACCTAGCCGGTACGACACCAGAGCATCCGGTTCTCGTCGTTGAGCACGTGCTTGAGAACCCGGCGCACCTTGCCCATCGAACGGCTGAGCGTGCGGTCGATCTCGGCAAGGGAGACGACCTCGCCGTCGTGGATGCCCGCCGCCCAGTTGGCGACCACGTTGAGGCTCGCGTAGTCGATCTCCGCCTCGCGGGCGAGCACGGCCTCGGGCATCCCCGTCATTCCCACCACGTCGCAGCCGTCACGCTGCATGCGACGGATCTCGGCCGCCGTTTCAAGGCGCGGCCCCTGCGTGGCGCCGTAGGTCCCGCCATCGATCAGCTCCAGCCCCAGCGCCCGCCCGGCCTGGAGAAAGGCACGACGCAGGTCGGGGTCGTAGGGATAGGTGAAGTCGACGTGGGTGACCTCCTCCAGGTCGCCCTCGTAGAAGGTAGACGGCCGCCCCCAGGTGTAGTCGATCAGCTGGTCGGGAACGACCAGCTTCCCCGGACCCATGTCGGGATGGATCCCGCCCACCGCGGCCACCGCCAGGATGCGCGAGACACCCATCTCGCGCAGGGCCCAGATGTTGGCCCGATAGTTCACCTGGTGCGGCGGGATGCGATGGTTGTAGCCGTGACGGGGCAGGAAAACCACGTCACAACCCTGCAGGCGCCCCAGGGTCAGCGGCCCGGAGGGCTCGCCGAACGGCGTCGAGACCATCTGGTGGCGCACATCCTCGATTCCCTCGATCTGCGACAGGCCCGTCCCGCCGATGATTGCCAGATGCACCTTCAGACCTCCCGGACGTGATGCTGGCCCGGCTCAGTCGCCCTCGGGGAGCGCGTGGATGCCGGGCAGGTTGCGAAAGTAGCCATGGTAATCCATCCCCTCGCCGAAGATATAGCGGTCCGGCACGGCCACGCCGACGAAATCCGCGGCCATCCCCGGGGTCTTGCGATCATGCCGCTTGTCGGTGGCCACGGCGATCCAGACCCGTTCCGCCCCGGCGGCCAGGCACCATTCCCGCACGGCCTTCAGCGTGTGCCCCTCGTCGAGGATGTCGTCGATCAGCAGCACGTCGCGGCCGTCGAGGACGAGGTCGGGCTGCGCCAGCCACTTGAGCGCCCCACCGCTGGTCGCGCCGCGGTAGCGGGTGGCGTGGAGGTAGGACAGTTCCAGCGGGAAATCCAGCCGCGGCAGCAACTGCCCCGAGCTGACCAGCCCGCCGTTCATCACCGCCAGCACCACCGGCAGCCTGCCGGCGAGCCGCTGGTTGATTTCCTCGGCCAGCCGCGCGTAGGCGGCCCGCATCTCGTCGGGCGTCACCAGGCAGTCGCAACGCGCCAGCAGGGCGTTGAGCTCAGCCGAACGCGCCTGGAAGTCCGTCGTTTCGTCCCGATGCTCTTGCATGCTCATGTCCTCGATGGGCGTCAGGCGCGGTCGGGAAACAGGTCGGGTTCGTCCACGCCGAGCCGTTCGATCCAGGTCAGCGCCTCGGCATAGCGTGGCGAACGCTCGAGGCTCCGTTCCGACGGCACCGGCCCGTGACCGAACATCCGCGCCAGCCGTGCCTCGCGCTGGGCATTCGGCGGCAGGCTGACCGTCTTCTGCACCCGGTCGACCAGTTCGGGGTGATTGCAGATCAGCGCCATGTCGACGCCGGCGGCGAGGCAACGCTCGACACGCTGCTCGATCTCCCCGACCGCCGAGGCGGCCGCCATGGTGAGATCGTCACTGAACACCGCCCCCTCGTAGCCCCATTGCCGGCGGAGGATCTCGCCGATCCAGACCGGGGAAAACCCGGCCGGCAGTTCGTCGACTTCCGGGTAGATGACATGGGCGGCCATCAGGCCCGGGATCAGCCGCTCGGCCATGGCCTTGAACGGTCGCAGGTCGGTCCGCTCGATGGTCGCCAGCGGGCGGCGATCGACCGGGTGGGCGATGTGCGAATCGGCAGCCACCGCCCCGTGACCGGGGTAGTGCTTGCCCACGGCCGCCATGCCGGCATCACGCATCCCCCCGATCCAGGCGATCGCCAGCGCGATGACCGTTTCCGGTCGCTCGCCGAAGGCTCGGTCGCCGATCACGCCGCTGATGCCGCGATCGAGGTCCAGCACCGGGGCGAAGCTCAGGTCCACGCCCACCTCGCGAAGCTGCACCGCCATCAGCCAGCCCAGGGAGCGGGCGGCCTCGAGGCCGGCCTGGCGATCCTCGGCAAAGAGCCGACCGATCCGCCCCATCGCCGGCAGTGGAACGAAACCGTCGTCCTTGAAACGCTGGACTCGTCCTCCCTCCTGATCGACGGCGATCAGCAGGTGCGGTCGGCGCAGCCCCCGGATCTCGCCTACCAGGCCGGCCAGTTGAGCACGGCTCTCGAAGTGCCGGGCGAACAGGATCACCCCGCCGACCGACGGATGGCTCAGGCGTCTTCGATCGGCGGCCGTCATCTCCGGCCCGACCAGGTCGATCATCAGTGGTCCGAGTGCCGTCATCGGCTGGCCTCCATCCCTGCCAGGTGAAACATCACGACCCCTGCCGGTCGCGCCGGCTCCGCAGACGCCGGCTTCGGCCATTGTTGCCCAGCAGGGCCTTTTCCGCCAGTGCACCCAGGTAGACGTACAGGCCCAGGGCCACGAGCAGGGCGGCCGCGGCGAACACCATCAGGGTGGCGGTCACTCCCTGCTCCGAATAGCCCATGGAGACCTTGAACATGGTCAGCAGCCCCTCGATGAGAATGGCGACGAGAATGGCCGCAACGAAACGCGTCATGGTGCGCCGGACGGTGCTGTGGCGATGGACGTCCTTTTCCATCAGCACCTCTTCCTCGAACACCGTCTTGGCGAGATCGAAGATCGCCATGGCCAGCGTGAGCACGACGATCACCTCGAACGGCTTGAGGCGCAGCTCGGCGGCCCAGCCAGGCTCCATCAGCGCGCTCACCAGCTCGCTCATGCTGCTGTAGAAGAGCACGCCGGCGACCAGCAGCATCGCTGCGGCGAACAACGCGTAGAGAGCGCGGAAGACCGGTTCGACCCGCCGTCGCATGGTGTCCCCCAGCAGGAAGCTGATCATCGCCTCCAGATCGACGTCGATGACCAGGTAACCCGCCTTGCCGCCGTGCTCCAGCCGCAGGGTCGCCGAGATGCACAGGTCCCTGGAGGCGGAGGAAAGGTACGGCTCGGTGAGGTGGACGTGCTCGTTTTCCGTGACGAACTTGTAGTACGGCCGCTGACTGCGGTCCACGCCCCTGCCCCGCCCGCTGGCGCGGTTGACGTGGCCGGTCTCGTCGGCGCCATACTCGGCGATCTGCACGCCGTCCTCGTCGAGCAGGTAGACCAGGTCGACGAACGGGTAGAGGTCGATCAGCTTCTCGGTCACCCCGCGCAGGGAGGTGGGGTCGGAAAGCAGACCCGGCTCGCCGATGCCGGTAATGATCGACTCGATCAGTTCGCGAATCGAGCGCGACTGCTCGTGGTAACGGTCGATGGTGCTTATGTAGTTGGCCGAGTGCATGGGCTCTCTGGTATCCGTGATCGTCGGGACAGTTTAATCCACGAAAGAAAAGAGGCGCCTGAAAGGCGCCCCAGCAAGGAGGAGTCAACATTGCCAGCCCGGGCTTGCCATCAATCCGGAGGCAGGCCGATCGGCCCTGGCATCCCGGTCAGCAGCCAGAAGTGTGCCAACTCCATGTAACAGGTTTGTTCGATCCCGATTGCCGCGGCATGACGGCCCCTCCGCCTTGGCGAAGGATGGCGAACCCCTCCCGTCGGGACGCCGGCATGCACCATCCCGGTGTCCGCCGCCCCAACGGAGTGCGGCAATCAGCCCAAGCGGTCGCGGAAGAATCCCAGGGTCTTCTCGAAGGAATCCCGGTCCGCCTGCTCGTCATAGCCCAGGGGAAGACCGAACTTCTTCGCCTTGTCGTCGGCGCCGGGGTTGGTGAAGGCATGGCTCACGCCGGGATAGACGGTCACCTCCACCCAGGCACCGGCATCGCGCATTTCGGCGGCGATGCGTTCGACCTCGTCGACCGGGGCCATCGGGTCCTCCGCGCCGGAGAAGATCCAGGCCGGGGTGTCGACCGTGCCGGCGATCGGCGCCAGGCCCGAGGTCCCGGCATGGAAGGTCGCCAGCGCGTCGTGGTGAACGCCCTGTCGCGCCATGCTCAGTGCCACCGACCCGCCGAAACAATAGCCGATCGCCCCGAGGCTCTCGGCATCGACGGCATCATGCCGCTTGATGGCTTCGATGGCCAGCCGATAGTGCGTCTTGAGCGCTTCGAAATCGGACAGCGCCGCGTTCATCAGGTCGGTAGCCTCGCCGGCGTCCTCGGTCACCCGGCCGTCACCGTAGAGGTCGATGGCGAAACCCACGTAGCCGGCCTCGGCCATGTCGCGGGCACGCTTTTCCATGTAGGCGGTACGCCCCCAGAACTCGGGCACCACCAGCACGGCCGGGCGCGGACCCTTCACGTGGGGATTGAAGGCCACCAGCCCCCGCAGGGTCCGGTCGTCCGAGCGGTATTCGAGTTCTTCTGTCCTGATGTCTGCGGTCATCTGTCACTCCTGGCTGTTGTCTCGGGCCGCACCACCCGGGGCGGCGCCGGAACGGAACAGGGGAAGTCTGGCAGGCCCGCGCGGGGATTTCAGGAGCGGCTCAGGACGCCGCCTCGACTGCCTCGCCGCCGCGGGCGGCACGGACCGCCCGGGCGCGTCGGGTCGCCCGCTGGTCGATGGCCTGCTTGAAGGCGACGAGCAGGGCCAGGCCGATAAAGGCGCCCGGCGGCATCAGCGCCAGCAGGAAGGTCGTCTGCTCGGGCAGCACGCGAATCCCCCAGTCCATGGCCACGGGCCCGAACAGCTGGTCGGCATCGGCGAGCAGCGTGCCGAAGCCGATGACCTCGCGCATCGCCCCCAGCGCCACCAGCACGAGACCGAACCCCGCCCCCATGACGAAACCGTCGAAAACGGAGAAGCCGAAGGCATGCCGCGAGGCGAACCCCTCGGCACGGGCGATGATGATGCAGTTGGTCACGATCAGCGGGATGAAGATGCCCAGCGTGTTGTACAGCGAGTGGAAGTGGGCATTCATCACCAGCTCGATGATGGTCACCACCGAGGCGATCACCATCACGTAGACGGGCAGCCGCACCTCCGAACGCACCCAGTCACGGATCAGGGAGACCACCCCGTTGGCGACCACCAGCGTGACCAGCGTGGCGATCGCCAGGCCAATGGCGTTCACCGTGGTGTTCGAAATCGCCAGCAACGGACAGAGGCCGAGCACCTGCACCAGGGCCGGATTGTTCTTCCACAGCCCGTCCATCGCCAGTTCGGAAAGTCGCGGGTCGCTCATCGGACAGCTTCCTCCGCCTGCTCGTCCACCGGAGTGCCGAACAACTCGGCGCGGTGTCGCTCGGTGTATTCCAGGGTGGTCTCCACCGCCTCGACGACGGCGCGCGGCGAGATGGTGGCGCCGGTGAACTGGTCGAACACGCCGCCGTCCTTCTTCACCGCCCAGCCTTCCGGGGGCGGGTTGCCGAGGCTACGCCCGGTGAATCCCAGAATCCAGTCGGTCTTGTCGGCCTTGATCTTGTCGCCCAGCCCCGGGGTCTCGTTCTGCTCGAGGACGCGAACGCCCCTGACCTCGCCGCCGGCGTCCACCCCGACCAGCAACCGGATGTCGCCGCTGTAGCCGCGATGCGTCACCACCGGGATGGCCACGGCGACGATCTCGCCGTCGCGACGGGCGCGGAAACCCAGTTGCCCGGCCGCCATCGCCCGCTCGTAGCCCTCGTCGGAGGGCTTGGCGGCCAGCACGCCGGCCGGCGACGGATCGAGCACCGGCCCACCCAGGTTGAGCGCCGTCGGGTCCGGCAGCAGGAAGGCATCCTCGGCCGGGTTGTTGTCGTAGCCCTCCCCGGCGAGCACCTCCATGATCTGCCCCAGCAGCACCGCCTGGCGGTTGAGCTCGATCTGCTCGGCCGTCTTCTGCTCGGTGTAGGCGACGAAACCGACCCCGAGGGCGAAGAACCCTGCCAGCAGCAGCGAGGTGATGACGATCTGGCGCAGCTCGAGCTTCATCATCACTCCCCGGCCCCGCGGGACGCCGCCCCGGACTTGCGGCCGAAGACGGCCGGCTGGGTGTAGTAGTCGATCAGCGGAACGGCGAGGTTCATCAGCAGGATGGCGAACGCCACCCCGTCGGGGTAGTTGCCGAAGCTGCGGATCAGGACGGCCAGCGCGCCGATGCCGAAACCGAACAGCAGTCGCCCGCGCGGCGTCGTCGACGCCGTTACCGGATCGGTGGCCACGAACAGCGCGCCGAAGATCACCCCGCCGGCCAGCAGATGGAAGGCCGGATCGGCGAACTGGTCCGGGTCAATGGCCCACAGCAGCGACGAGGTGGCCAGCACGCCGACGACCATCGCCACCGGGATATGCCAGCGGATCGCGCCGCGATACAGCATCCAGGCCCCGCCGGCGAGGAAGGCGAGGTTCAGCCACAGGCTCCACGACGAATCCATGGACCAGATCGATCCGCCCATGTTGGCCACGCTGCCACCCTCGGTGACCACCATCCGCAACTGGTCGAGCGGCGTGGCCTGGGAGAGCGCGTCGAAGCCGCTGCCCGGCGGCAGCGCACCGAAAAAGGTCCAGGAGGCCGCCTCGGTCAGCGACAGCTCCGCCGCCCCGCCGTCGAGTGCCGCCCCCCAGCGTGTCATCGCCTCGGGAAAGGACACCAGCAGGACCACGTAACCGACCATCGCCGGGTTGAAGAGGTTGTAGCCGATGCCGCCGTAGAGCTGCTTGGCGACCACCACGGCGAACAGGGAACCCACCACCGGCAGCCACCAGGGCCCGAGGTTCGGCAGGCAGAGGGCGAGAATCCAGCCGGTGATCAGCACCGATCGGTCGGTCAACGCCGGGTGGAACGGCCGGGCACGCAACCAGAGCATCAGGGCCTCGGCCAGCCAGGCCGTGCCGACAGCCAGGGCGACGTTGAACAGCACGCCCCAGCCGAGCAGCCAGATGGCCACGACCGTGCCGGGCACCAGGGCCCATAGCACCGTGGTCATCACCCCGGCGACGCTCGATTGGGCCTCGACGTGAGGCGATGTCTGTACCGGAAACTTCATGAATCCCCTTCCGCTCCGGGCGAATGCCCCGTATCCCTGCCTTCGCCGGTCGATCGCTGCCCTCCCCCGCTCACCGTGTTCGGTGACTGCTCGCGGGCCTTGGCCTTGCGAGCACGCGCACGCTGGCGCGCCGCCTCGATGCTCATCCCCGCGGCGGCCTTGCGATCATCGCCATCGCCGCTGGAAGCAGCCGGCTGGCCGCCGCCTTCACCGGCCTGTTCGCGCGCCTTCTTCTCCTGGGCGGCCTGGATCGCGGCTCGCTTTTTCGCCAGGGCGGCCTCGCGCTCTGCCTTCTGCCGTTCGATGCGCTCGTTGTGGAACTCGAACCGCCGCCGGGCGTGCTCGGCCTTGGCCCGTTCCCGCTCGGCATACCAGATCTCGGTCTTGGCGTGCCGGAAGTACTGCACCAGCGGGATGTGCGACGGGCAGACCGCCGAACAGACGCCGCACTCGATGCAGTCGAACAGGTGGTAGTCCTGGCAGCGCTCGAACTGCTCGGCGCGCGAGTACCAGTAGATCTGCTGCGGCAGCAGGTCGGCCGGACAGGCTTCGGCGCAGCGCGAGCAGCGAATGCAGGGCTGGGGTGTCGGCGTCGGGTCGCGATCGGCCGGACGCAGCGCGAGCAGGCAGTTGGTGGCCTTGACCACGGGCACCTCGTCCTCGTGGAGGGCGAACCCCATCATCGGACCGCCCATCAGCAGGCGATCGACGCCTTCGGTGTAGCCGCCGGCCGCCTCGATCACGTCGGCCATGGGCGTACCGATGCGCACGCGCAGGTTGCGCGGATCGGTGACCCCGCCCCCGGCCACGGTGACGATACGCTCGGTCAGGGCGCGCCCCTCGACCACCGCCCGCCAGCACTGGGCGGTAGTGCCGACGTTCAGGCAGAGCATGCGATAGTCGGTGACATGGCGACCCCGCGGGATCTCGATACCGGTAAGGGTGCGGATCAACTGCTTTTCCCCGCCGGCGGGATAGATCGTGGGCACGACCTTGATCTCGAAGCGCCGCTCGTCCTCCTCGGCGGCCAGCCGGTCGATCACCGCCTGCATCGCGGCGACGGCCCGGGGCTTGTTGTCCTCGATGCCGATCAGGCAACGGGCCGCGTCCACGGCATGCAGTATGACCTGCGCACCGCGGAGGATCGTCTCGGGCTCCTCCTGCATCAGCCGGTCGTCACAGGAGATATAGGGCTCGCACTCGGCGCCGTTGAGCACCAGGGTCTCGACGCCGCCGGGATTGGCGGTTGCCAGTTTCGCCGCGGTCGGGAACACCGCCCCGCCCAGGCCGACGATCCCGGCCTCGCGCAGCCGGGAGCGAATCTCCACGGGGCTCCTGTCGCGAAAGTCCGGCCAGGGATCGAAGGGCTCGGCCTCGCGGTCCTCGCCGTCGGCGGCCAGGACGATGCTGGGCGCGGAGAGCCCGCCGGGATGGGGCAGCGCCCGCGGCTCGATCGCCCGGATGGTGCCGGAGGTCGGGGCATGGATCGCCGCGGAGACGAAATCGTCCGGCCGGGCCAGCAGCTGGCCACGTCGCACCCGCTCTCCCGGCTCGACCACGGGAATCGCCGGTGCACCGATGTGCATGTGCAGCGGCAGCACGTATTCGTCCACCAGCGGCATGTCCTCGACGGGCCGCTCACAGGCCGGGGCCTTGTGATCCTCGATGTGCAGCCCGCCGTGAAACCCGTAGAGCCCCTCGGAAACCGCCACCCTGGCCTCAGGCATTGACCGGCTCCTCGGGACGCAGGCCGAAGCCGCGCGTCACCACCGGATGGGCGGACTCGGGCAACGGGAAACGGTAGGCCTCCACACCCTCGTCCACGGGCACCATGTCGATGCAGTCCACCGGGCAGGGCTCGACGCAGAGTTCGCAGCCGGTGCACTCGGCCTCGATCACCGTGTGCATCTGCTTGGCGGCACCGAGGATCGCGTCGACCGGGCAGGCCTGGATGCACTTGGTGCAGCCGATGCAGACCTCCTCGTCGATGACCGCCAGCTTCTTGACCTCCTGGACCTCCAGGTCTTCGTCGAGCGGCTTGAACTCGACGTCCAGCAGGTCGGCGAGGTTGCGGATGGTCGACTCGCCGCCCGGCGGGCAGCGGTTGATGTCCGCCTCGCCCTTCGCGATGGCCTCGGCATACGGACGGCAGCCGGGAAAGCCGCACTGGCCGCACTGGGTCTGCGGCAGCAGCTCGTCGATCCGGTCGGCCAGCGGATTGCCCTGGACCCGGAAGACCTGCGCGGCGATGCCCAGCACCACCCCGAAGAGCACGGCCAGGCCCACGGCAAGAAGAATCGCCATCCACATCAGATCGTCACCATGCCGGCAAAACCCATGAAACCCAGTGCCATCAGCCCGGCCGTGACCAGGGCGATCGGCACCCCCTCGAACGCCGCCGGCACATCGGCCGCGGCCAGGCGCTCGCGCAACGCCGAGAACAGGATCAGCACCATCGAGAAACCCACCGAGGCGCCGAACCCGTAGAGCGCCGAGGCAACGAAGCTGTTGGCCTCCTGCACGTTGAGCAGCGCCACGCCGAGTACCGCGCAGTTGGTGGTAATCAGCGGCAGGTAGATGCCCAGCACGTTGTGCAGCAGCGGGCTGGTCTTGCGCACCATCATCTCGGTGAAGTTGACCACCACCGCGATCACCACGATGAACATGATCGTGCGCAGGTAACCCAGCCCCAGCGGATCGAGCAGCCAGGAATGCGTCACGTAGCTCGCGATCGCCGAGAGCGTCAGCACGAAGGTGGTCGCCAACGACATGCCGATCGCCGTCTCGACCTTGTTCGACACCCCGAGGAACGGGCACAGGCCGAGGAACTTCACCAGCACGAAGTTGTTGACCAGGATGGTGCTGATCAGGATGAGAATGTATTCAGTCAAGGCCGCCTTCCGTTCCTGCTGACATGGCTCGCTACCGGGGCCTCGCGATGAAGCCGCCCGGGACTGCCGGTATCCGGGCGAATGGTATCAAGGAATGATGACAAGCCGCGAACCGGTATGTTCAACCATACCATTCGCGGGAGCCCGACCGACTCGCACCGGGGGCACGGCCTCCGCGGCTGTTCTAGCCCGAGGCGGATTGCGCGTCCGGCCAGCGGAAGGTCTCGTCGACCTTCCGGAGACGCTCCACCCATGCCTCGTGGGCGGCCCGCTCACCGTCGTCGGCGCCGATCACCCGCAGCCGCGGACGGTCGACAGGGATGGTGCCCAGGGCCGCCTGCCCGGCGGTGGCGGTCTCGGCCGGGTTGTCGAACGACAGGTCCCACTGCCCGCCCGTCAGCGCGAGGTAGACGTCCGCGAGGATCTCCGAGTCGAGCAGCGCGCCGTGAAGCGTCCGGTCGGAGTTGTCGATCTGGTAGCGGCGGCACAGCGCGTCCAGGCTGTTGCGCTGACCGGGGTGCTTTTCGCGCGCGATGGCCAGCGAGTCGGTCACCAGGTCGACGTGCTCGGCCAGCGGCGGGTAGCCAAGGCGTTTGAGCTCGGCGTCGAGAAAGCCGACGTCGAACGCCGCGTTGTGGATGATCAGCTCCGCGCCGCGGACGTATTCGAGGAACTCGTCGACCACCTCGGCGAAGCGGGGCTTGTTCTCCAGGAAGTCGTTGGACAGCCCGTGGACGGCGAAGGCCCCCGCGTCCACCGCCCGCTCGGGATTCAGGTACTGGTGGTAGTTGCGGTGGGTCAGGCGCCGCTCGACCAGTTCGACCGCGCCGATCTCGATCAGCCGGTGACCCTCCTCGACCGGCATGCCGGTGGTCTCGGTATCCAGGACGATCTGTCGCAGTGTCATGGCTTGTTCTCGCCTCGTGCTCGTTGGTACTGGTTCAGCCAACGCTCGAGCGCGCCGGCGAAGGCCTGCTTGTCCTTGGGCCCCAGCGGCGGCGGCCCGCCGGTGGCCACGCCCGACTCGCGCAGCGTCTGCATGAACTCGCGCTGGACCTGCCGACCGCGGATCGACTCGGCGGAAAACGCCTCGCCGCGCGGGCCGATCACGGCCACGCCCTTGGCCAGGGCGTCGGCGGCCAGCTCGATATCCGCGGAGATCACGAGATCCCCGGGCTCGGCCGCCTCGACGATGGCATTGTCCGCGACATCGAAGCCCGACGCCACCTGCATGAAGCGCACGCGCTTCGAGCGCGGCACGGCGATCGCGTGATTGGCCAC
Source organism: Guyparkeria sp. (assembly GCA_041690375.1). GTDB lineage: Bacteria > Pseudomonadota > Gammaproteobacteria > Halothiobacillales > Halothiobacillaceae > Guyparkeria. The sequence continues at coordinate 40,632 of JAWLHL010000016.1, forward strand.
CAGCACCACGTCCACGCCCACGCGGTCGGCGGCGCGAAAGAGCATCTGCTTGATGGGGACGGGGCAGGCGTCGGCGTCGACCCAGATGGTCATGTTGGTTTCCGTGGTGTGAGGAGGTGGGGAGTTTCGCACGCCAGGTGGGTGGCACGGAATCGGGGCCGATTCGGGCGGGGTGGAGGTTTTCGCACGCCGGTTGCGCAGAGAGGCACGATCTAATCGCCGTGCCCGGCGCGCGAGTCGATTTTCTTGCTTGTCCAAGAAAACCGACGAAAAGAAGACACCCCGATGCCTTGGCCCTTCGGGCCTGATCGACTCGGATTGCATCCGAGCCGATCAGCCTCGCGAACGAGGGATTGCGGACGGGTCGGTTCGACGCGACATCCTGTCGCGGCGAACCTCTGGCCGGCGTCCATACCGGCCAGACCCTGCAACCCCTCGCTCGCGAGGCAAGGCATAAGGGGGCTCGACCCTTCGACTAAGCCGAGAACGTGACCTCGGAAATGCAGCTCACTTGGAGATTGACGTCACGCCACCGGATGGTTGGGAGCCAGACGCCCCTTGCGTCCTGCCTCGCGGCCGGTGGATGGCTCGGGGTCGGGGCGACAGGGACGTCGCCCCGAGGCTCGCCGTGACAGGAAGTCACGTCGAGCCGGCCCCGAAGGCAGCCGCCGGTCGCGAGGCTTCGAGACCGGACCCTGTAGTGGTCAAGCGATCTTGGACAGTTCGTTGAGTGATTTCTCGGTTTCTGCCGGCGTTTTGCCGTCCAGATACTGGTGCGGGCGGACCGAATCGTA
>JAWLHL010000017.1:0-37014 GCA_041690375.1 Guyparkeria sp.
GATCACCGACCATTCGCAGGCCGTGCGCGTGGCCAACGGTCTGGATGCAGACCGGCTGCTCGCGCAGGTGGATGCCATCGATCGGCTGAACGAGGAGCTCGATGGCATCACGATCCTCAAGGGCATCGAGGTCGACATCCTCGCCGACGGGCGCCTCGACCTGCCCGACGACGTCCTCGACCGGCTGGACCTGACCGTCTGCTCGATCCACTCGCGCTTCAACCTGACGGAGAAGCAGCAGACCGAGCGGGTGCTCCGGGCGATGGAAAACCCGCATTTCACCATTCTCGGCCATCCCACCGGGCGGTTGATCAACCGGCGGGCGTCTTACGCCATCGATCTCGGGCAGGTGGTCCGGGCAGCGGCCGATCGCGGCTGCTTTCTCGAGGTCAACGCCCAGCCGTCCCGCCTGGACCTGGACGATGCCGCCTGCATGCTCGCCCGCGAGCACGGCGTGAAGGTTGCCATATCCACCGACGCCCACGCCGACACCCAGCTCGAAGCCATGCGGTTCGGGGTCACCCAGGCGCGCCGCGGCAGGCTCTCGGCGGACGACGTCATCAACACGCGGGGGCTTTCCGCCCTGCGCCGGCTGGTCGGTTGACACCATGCCCGAGCTGCCCGACGTCGAGACCTTCCGCCGGACCCTGGACGCACACGGCCTGGGCCGCCCGGTGCGCCGCACGACGGTGAGCGCCCCGGACCTGCTGGTCGACATCACGCCGCAGTCGCTGGGCCGGCTGCTCAAGAACCATCCCCTGGTCGAGACCCGTCGACACGGCAAGTACCTGTTCACTGCACGCGAGGGGCGCGATGGCTGGCTGGTGCTGCATTTCGGCATGAGCGGCTCGATCCAGCCGCTCGAACCGGGCGACGCACCGCCCGGGCACAGCTGTTTGACCATCGATTTCGACGAGGGCGGTATTGCCTACGTCGCGCCGCGCAGGCTGGGGATGATCGGCTGGACGGAGAACCCGGACGTGTTCGTCGAGGAGCATCAACTGGGACCGGATGCCCTCTCGGTGGAACGTGGCGCCTTCGTCGGGATGCTCGCCGCGCATCACGGCATGCTCAAGTGCCGGCTGATGGACCAGGAATCCATTGCCGGGATCGGCAACGTCTATGCCGACGAGATGCTGTTCCAGGCCGGCTTGCATCCCCGCACCGAGGTGGCCGCACTCGACGGCAAGGCGACGGAAACACTGCACGAGATCATGCGGCGGGTGCTGACGAGGGCCATCGAGGCGCGTGCCGATCCCGACCGTTTGCCGTCGGACTGGCTGCTGCCCCACCGGGGGAAGGGGGGGCACTGTCCGCGCTGCGATGGCGAGCTCGCCACGGTCGAGGCCTGTGGGCGGACGGCCTGGTTTTGCCCGGACTGCCAGCCCGGGTGATCCGTCAGCCGGCGACTGCCAGCCGGTCGAGCACGTCGTAGACGCCGGGCACGGAGAAGCAGTCGAGTGCCGCGAAGCGCTTCTCGTCTTCGGAGGCGACCGTGCCGTCGAGGTGCACCACGCCGGCGGCGGTGCCGACGCGCAGCTGGTCGGCGTGCACCATCGGGTCCTTTTCCAGCACGATCTGCACCGCGTCGTTGATCTCGTCGTCGGAGTCCTCCTCCGGGGGGGCGACCTCCAGGCAGTTGTCGACTGCCTCGCAGCCCCGGATCCACCACATCAGGGCCTCGGCCAGCCGGCGATGCGACAGGCTGCCGACCGAGCCGGACAGGGTGATCGTGCCCGGTTCCTCGATGGCCACCAGGATCCGGCCGGCGCCCGGCCCGCCGTCGTGGACGGTCTCGGTCTTGTTGCCCGTGTGCGTGCGCAGGGTGTAGCCGGCAAACACCGGTTCTCCGGTGAACGCGTTCACCGCCTCGTCACGGAGTTCGCGGTCCCCCATGGGCTCGACGGGTTTGCGTCGCAGCCGGTTCTCGACGGTCCGGTGGGCCCCGGCGTGGTGCTCGGCCAGCGCCAGGGCCCGGCGCATCGCGGCGACGTGCTCCACCTGACCCTCGAGGATCACCCGGTCGCCCTCGACCGAGGCACGCACGGGTGACTGGTGAAGGTTGATCCACGGATCGGTCTCGAAGGCGGCGGACAGGGCCTCCTCGATCGCCTCGGGCGTATCGGCCTTGTGCTCGGACATGCGGTTTTCCTCGCTGAACGCTCGACATGGGTGATGCGGGCGGCTCGTTGCACGACTCGTCAATCCAGAGTGGCGTCGGATTCGTGCAGACCTTCCTTGATTAATAGAACAGGATGCCGGTGTTTGCCGCGCGCGACTTCAATCGCCGGCACCTTCCCGCAGCGTCTCCAGGCGATCCCGCAGCCGGCGGGGATCGACGGCATGGCGGCGGATGTCCGCCCAGGGATCGCCCGTCTGGGACAGGCGGCGGAAGATGTTGCCGATGTGGTAGTCCCGCGGGCCGAGGTCATGCCGGTCGAGGTCGTCGAGCGACAGCGGGGTGGCCACCGGTGCCCCCGGGCGGGCGCGCAGGGAGTAGGGCGCCACGGCGGTCTGGCCATAGGCGTTGCGCATGACGTCCAGGTAGAGGCGGTCGCGGCGCTTGTTCTTGCGCTGCTCGGTAGTCAGCGTTTCGGGGTGTTTTTCGGCCAGGTGTGCGGCCATGCCCGTCGCTATCTCCCGCACCGCGTCGAAGTCGAGTTCCGGCGCGAGCGGGGCGATCACGTGCAGGCCGCGCGAGCCGGTGGTCATGACGAAGGGCGTGACGTCCAGTGCCTCCATCAGCTCGGCAACCCGGCGCGCCCCGTCGCGCACCGGGGTGAAGTCGTCTCCCGCCGGGTCCAGGTCGAAGACCAGGCTGTCCGGGCGGGTGAAGCGGGGCGCGCGGGACAGCCAGCGATGGATGCTGATCGTCGCGAGGTTGGCGAGATACACCAGGGAGGCGGTGTCGTTGCACAGGATGTGCTCGATGCGCTCGCTGCCGTCGGCGCGGGGCAGCGAGCGGGTGTCGATCCAGTCCGGGAAGTGCTCGGGGACCTGCTGCTGGTAGAAGCCGCCCTCGTCCAGCCCGTCGGGGAAGCGCTGCAGGGTGAGTGCCCGGTCCTCGACGTGGGGCAGGAGGTGCTCCGCGACATCCCGGTAGTAGTCGATCACGTCGCCCTTGGTGATGCCCTCGCCGGGAAAGAGCGTCTTGTCCCGGTTGTCGATGTCGATCTCGTGGCCGCCGATCCGCGTCATGGGGCGGGCTCCTCTCGGTGGACGTCGCGCGGGGCCTTGTCGTCGCGCAGGCCGACAAAGCGCGGATGGCGCAGGTATCCCTCGTCGGTCCACTCGGTGAAGCCGACCTCGGCCACCAGCGCCGGAGTGACCCAGTGTATTTCTCCGCCCTCGTCATCCGGTGGATCGGCGAATGCCGGGGTCTTGCGGGCGCGGGACCGGAGCACCTCGTGAAGCCGCTTCAGGGTGTCCTCGTCGAAGCCGGTGCCCACCCGGCCGGCGTAGCGCAGCCCCTCGTCCTCGTAGTAGCCGAGCAACAACGCGCCAAAGCCCTTGCGGCTGCCCTGCGGGTCGGTGTAGCCGCCGATGACGAATTCCTGCTGGTTGACGCACTTGAACTTCAGCCAGTCTCGCGAGCGGCTGTGGCGGTAGGGCGAGTCGGCCCGCTTGGCGATCAGACCCTCCCAGCCCTTCTCGCAGGCCTCCTCGAAGAACGCCTCGCCGGATTCGTTGCGGTGGGGGGTGAAACGCAGGCCGTCGGCGAAGGACAGTTCCTGCCTGAGGATGCGTTTGCGCGCGCGCAGCGGCAGGGATTCGATCTCGAAGCCGTCGTAGTGCAGGAGGTCGAAGAGGTAGAGCCAGACCCGGACGCCGCTGGCTCTGGCCTCTTTCTCGTCGGTGATCCCGATGCGCTTCTGCAGGCGCGAGAAGCTGGTCAGTCCGCCGGAAAAGGCCACGATCTCGCCGTCGGCGACGTAGTCGTTTCCGGTCGCCTTTTCCAGCACGTCGACGAGTTCCGGGTAGGTGGCGTCGAGGGACTTGCGGTTGCGGGAGTAGAGCCTCGCGCCCTTGCCGTCGCGAAAGATCAGGCAGCGCTCGCCGTCGAGCTTGCGCTCGTAGATCCAGTCGGTCGAGGAGAAGCGCTCGTCGGTAAGGGTGGCGAGCATGGGTCGGGTCCAGTCCGGCATGGCGGCCTCTTTCAGCCCGGCCCGTTCCTCCCCGGACAGGCGCTGCCGCCAGTCACTCATGCTCCTCGTCCTCCAGTTCCCGGTAGACGTGCTCCACGCTCCGGCCGGTGAGCACCGAGTCGGGCTCCGTGCTCACCGGGTTGCGGCGGGCGTCGGCCTCCTCGTCGTCCATCTTGATCAGCAGCCAGTCGGACTCGCGGTCCTCGAGGCGCTTGAGGGCGTAACCGCCCCGGACCTTCTCGCCCTCGAGCCAGACCTCGACCAGGCCGTCCTCGATCGAGCGCGTCATCGACAGGCTGTCGGGGCCCTTGTCGGCGCGCAGGTTGCGGTAGGGGCCGGTGTCCCAGACGATCACCGCCCCGGCGCCGTACTCTCCCTCCGGGATCACGCCCTCGAAGGTCGCGTAGTCCAGCGGGTGGTCCTCGGTGCGCACCGCGAGCCGGCGCTCGCGGGGATCGGTCGAGGGCCCCTTGGGCACCGCCCACGAGACCAGTACCCCGTCGACCTCGAGGCGAAAGTCGTAGTGCAGTCGGCTGGCGTCGTGCTTCTGGATCACGAAGCGGCGACCGCCCTTCGACGAGCGCTTCCCGCCGCCGGGTTCCCCCGACCTGTCGAGATCCCGCTTGTCGCGGTAGCGCTTGAGGCGTTTGTCGCTCATGGTCTCGTTCCCTTCGCTGCGAGGGTTCCCCGACTATAGGCAACTCGAGCGGGACGAGGATGACGCCGTACGGGTCGGCCTCGACCGGCGCGGTCGCGATGCCGGCAAATTTGCACCGCACACCTCACAGCAGCCACTCGATCGGCATCAGCGAGAACAGCAGCACGGTCCCCCGCTTGAGGAAGCCGGCCCCGGGTTCCTCGTCGTGGCGGATGGTTTCGCCGTCACCGGTTCGTTCGAGCCAGTAGAGGTCGCCGTCCTCCAGGCGCACCTCGTAGGCGCCGGCCGGAACGCTCTCCTCGAAGGCCTCGTTTATCTCGGCGGCGAGGCCGGGACTTTCGATCACCAGTCCGAGCTCGGTGTTGAGGTTCACCGACCGCGGGTCGACGTTGTAGGAGCCGACGAAGACCTGCCTGCCGTCCACGATGATGGCCTTGGCATGCAGGGTGGTGCCGGAGTGGCCGAAGGGCGAGAGGCGGATGGCTTCAGGATCCTCGCCGGGCAGCGGCCGGACCTCGTAGAGCTTGACGCCGCCCTCGACCAGGGGCTTGCGGTAGCGGGCGTAGCCGGCATGCGCGGGGGGCATGTCGGTGGCCTCCAGCGAGTTGGTCAGCACGCGCACGCGCACCCCTTGCGAGGCAAGCCTGGTCAGGGCCTCGGTGACCGACGGGGTCGGCACGAAGAACGAGGAGACGACATCGATGGAGGTCCTGGGTGTCTCGAGGACGTCCCTGAGCTGGAAGGTCAGAAGGTCGTCACGATCCGTCGGCTCGCCCAGGCCCTTGCTCGGCGCATCGGCCACCAGGGCCGCCGTTGTCCATTCCAGTTCGCCGGTTTCACCGAACAACGCGGTTTCCAGGTCGCTCCGTTCCAACGACGAGCGGTATTCGGCGAGTTTCGGTTCCGGGTTCGACGGTTCGTTCGCGCCGGCCAGGCGATCGATCACTCCCGGTTCCGCCGCGGGGAGCAGCCGGTTCACCGGGTAGGACGACGGACTCGCCCAGAAGCGGTCGAAGCGGCGCGAGACCTCGTCGACCAGCGGACCGACGGTCAGCACGTCCAGGTCGTAGAACCGCACCTTCTGGTCGCTGCCGAAGTACCGGTCGCTGATGTTCCTCCCGCCGATGATCATCACCTGGTTGTCGGCGACGAACACCTTCTCGTGCATCCGGCGGTTGACGCGCGGCAGGTCGGTCACGAATCCCAGCCACTTGAACCGGTTGCGCAGCACGAAGGGGTTGAACAGCCGCACCTCGATGTTCGAATGGGCGTCGAGCGCGGCGAGCTCCCGGTCCAGGCCGGTCACGCCCATGTCGTCGAGCAGCAGCCGCACGCGCACCCCCCGGTCGGCGGCCTCGATCAGCTCGCCGAACAGCCAGGACCCGGAGACGTCGTCCTTCCAGATGTAGTACTGCATGTCCAGGGTGCGGTCGGCGGCCCGGGTCAGTTGCGTCAGGGTGGCGAAGGCGTCCAGCGGCTGGTAGAGCAGGCGGATGCCGGTCTGTTCCGGGTGCGCTGTCACGACGGGCTCGATGGCCTGCCCGAGGGTGGTGCCGCGCCCCTGCTCGGGCTCGATGGACGTGGACACGCTGCGCCCCTCGAGCGGGGGCAGCGCGCAGCCGGCAAGGGTGGCGGCCAGCATCGCCACCGTCACCATCCATGCAAGCCCGGTGAGTGGTCTTGTCAAGCGTTCCTGCTCCAGAATCCGACGGTTCGACGGCGGTGACCATCCTTCCCGCCCCGGGGACCCCGGGCTTCCGGCAGGGCGCGCCATCGGTATCCCCACCATTGCCGGCGTGGTCACCTGCCTCAATGATCGACGATAAACCGCCGGCTTGCAGGGCGGTTCGGTCCGGGTGCCTTTCTTCCTCGACGGAAAAAGAGGCTTTGCTGTCCGATACTTGGGTAGCGGAGCGTCGTTTCTTTCACGATTTCGAGTAGGAGGTATTGTCATGCACCGGATCATCCTTTCGAGTGCAGCGGCCGTGCTCGGGGCCTCGCTGTCCCTGGCCCACGCCGCCGAGCATGAACCCTGGCTCGAGGAGGACTGGGAGCCGATCACCGAGGAGGAGCGCCAGCCGGCCACCGAGCAGGAAGTCGAGCAGGTGAACCTCGCCGAGCGCGAGTCCAATGGCGTGCGCTATCTCACCGGCGGCATTGGCGTGGCCGAGCGCGAATGGCTGGAGCGCCACGGGGCGGGGTACCCGCAGCGACTCGAATTCTCCAAGGGCGAACGCGGCGCCTTCGTCTCGCGGGTGGGGCTGACCGTGCGTGACCGCGACGGCTCGGTGGTCTTCGAGGCCGAAAGCGACGGGCCGATCATGTACGTCGACCTCCCCGAGGGGCGTTATCGAGCGCAAGCCAGCTACGCGGGGGAGACACGAGAGTTCAGCCTGAATGTCCGTGCCGGAGGCCAGTCGCGGGCGCACGTCAACTTTCCGTGATCGCTTCGGCCGTCCGAACCGGCATTGAACTCGGGTTCCACTGGTGGCTCCCATCCCTCGGGGGGAACCCGACCTATCCCGATTGTCGCCACCAGCTAAGGAGGATGCGTCATGTCACAGGCAGCCATCATCAGCGAGAAGTTTCCTCATCGCGTGAGCGCGGTGTTTCCGAACCAGAGCATGGCCGACGAGGCCTGCGGGGCGCTCAGGAGCAAGGCGGAGCTGGAGCAGGAGCAGGTCGAGCTCGTGCGGCCGGACGATCCCGGCCTGGAACGCAAGCTCGAGCATGAAACGACCAATATCGCCTGGACCCTCGCGCGGTCCCACGTCGGGCTGGGAATTATCGGCTTCATCGTCGGCCTGGTCGTGGCCGCCGTGCTCTGGGGCGCCGGGTTCGACTTCGCTACCACGAGGCCGGGCTGGCTGTTCATCCTGGCGGGTGCCGTCGGGGCGGTGATCGGCCTGCTGGCGGCAGGACTGGTGACGGTCCGCCCGGACCATGAGCCGGTGATCCTCAGGACCGAGCAGGCCTCGGAACGTGGGCAGTGGACCGTGGTGGCCTACGCCCGTGACGAGGACGAGAAGCACCGCGTCGACGAGATCCTCAAGGAGCATTCCGTGCGGGTGGCGGATTCGCTCTGATTCCCGGTCCCCCGGTGGTCGCCCCCCGCCGCCTCGCGGTGATCCGCCGGACGTCCGCTCGCCTGGGTGCCGATCGGCCGGTCCTGAACTAAGGTTTCGGGTACAAGACCCATCGGCGAGGTCGGGTTTTCCGATCGATCCGGACACGGGCGGGTCAGGAGGTTTGCCATGTCACAGGCCAGGATCATCAGCGAACGGTTCCCCCACATGGTCAGTGCGGTATTCCCGGACGCCGGACGTGCCCGTGACGCGGCCAGCGCGCTGGCGACCAAGGGCGGTTTCTCGTCGGAGCAGATCGACGTGGTCGATCCGAACGATCCGCTTCTGGCGAGCAAGGTCGAGACGGAATCGGGCGCGATCTTCTCGACGATACTGCGCTCGCACGCCGTGCTGGCGATCATCGGCGCCCTTCTCGGCCTGATTCTCGCTGCGCTCTTGATCGGAGCCGGTTTCGATTTCGCCCGGACACGCCCCGGCTGGGTCTACGGAATCCTCGCGGTGATCGGCGCCGTGATCGGGATGCTGGCCGCCGGGCTGGTCTCGATTCGCCCGGATCACGAGCTGGTTATTGTCGAGGCCAGGGACGCCAGCGAGCATGACGAGTGGACAGTCGTGGTGCATGCGCGGAACGAGGACGAGAAGCACCGTGCCGACGAGTTGCTCGAGCACTATTCCGGGGAAGTCGCCGAGTCACTTTGACCCGGGTTGCCTCTGGGCGTGATCCGGGGTTCGGGGCGGGCTGACCTACGGTCCTCGTTCACGGTCTTGGTCTGGCGGGGGAGCGCGCATGCCGTTTGATATCGACTGGCCATCCGTCTACTGGAATCTCACCTACCTGGCGGCTGCCTATGTGCTGGCCTTGCCGGTAGCCCTGGAGCGCGAGACCCATTCGCGCTCGGCGGGGCTGCGCACCTTTCCCCTCGTGGCGGTGGCCAGTTGCGCCTACATGCTGCTCGGCATCAACGTGCTCGATTCCAGCGGTGCCGAGGCCCGGGTCTTCGAGGGCATCATCACGGGGATGGGCTTCATCGGTGGTGGGGCCATTCTCAAGAGTCGCAATCGCACCACGGGCACGGCCACCGCGGCGAGTCTCTGGGCCACGGGTGCGATCGGCGTGGCCGTGGCCTGGAATCGCTTCGAGATCGCCGCGCTGCTCTCGATCGTCACCTTCGCCAGCTTGCGTCTGCTTGCCCCGGCGAAGACCGCGCTCAACGGGCACGATGATGAAAGACGCGATCGCTCCGCCGATCCCGGCATCAGGGACGTGGATCCCTAGGGAAGGTCTGCCCGATAAACTGCGCGCCCATATCGACGTCACCGTCGACGACCAGCCTCGGGGCGCGGTGTTCTGTCGGCGGGGTGAAACCTCCTGATCAGACGTCTCAGGAGGACTCGCCGACCATCAAGGTTTCATGATCGGCGTCGCCGCCGATCTCGACCTTTATGGCGAACGGTTGAGAGGGGCAAAGCGGTGTCGGCGGCTTGCAGACGGGCCGCTGTGACCGAGTGGTGCCTGGTCAGGTTTCGGGGTTGGCGAGGATGTGCCCGTCGATGTCCACGACGGCAGGGGCCGGCTGGCGGCTGGCGTGCTCGAAGTCCACCCGGCCTTCGATCAGCCATTCGATGGCCAGCGGGTAGATGCGGTGCTCGATGCGGTGGATGCGCTCCTTGAGCCGTTCCGGGGTGTCGTCCCGCCGGATCTCGATCTGCCCCTGGATGATGGGCGGACCGGCATCCACGGTCGGCGTGACGAAGTGCACGGTCGCGCCGTGCACGGTGTCGCGGTTGTCCAGCGCCCGGGCGTGAGTGTTCATGCCGGGGTACTTGGGCAGCAGCGAGGGGTGGATGTTGATCAGCCGCCCACGGAAGCGCTCGACGAAATCGTCGGTGAGGATGCGCATGAAACCCGCCATGATGATCCAGTCCGGATCCGCCTCGTCGATCACCTCGGCCATCGCGGCGTCGAAGGACTCGCGGTCGGGGAAGGTGGTGTGGTCGATCAGCCGGCTGGGGATGCCGTGTTTCCGTGCCCGCACGAGCGCGTGGGCGCCGGGACGGTTGACCACCAGCAGCACGACCTCGGCGTCCAGTTGCCCGCTCTCGCAGGCATCGATGATGGCCTGGAAGTTCGAGCCGTTGCCCGAGGCCAGGACGGCCAGGCGGGCCTTGTCTCCCGCCGCCATCAGCGGTAGGCGACGGGTTCGCCGTTGCCGCGCTCGACGATCTCGCCAATCACCCAAGCCTTCTCGCCGGCCGCCTGCATGGCGGAGACGGCCGTCTCGGCCTCGTCGTCGGCGACGATCACCACCATGCCCACGCCGTTGTTGAAGGTCCGCCGCATCTCGGCGCTCTCGACGTTGCCCTGCTCGGCCAGCCAGTCGAACACGGCCGGGCGTTCCCAGCTCGACCAGTCGATCGCCGCGGCGAGGTGATCCGGGTAGACGCGCGGCAGGTTCTCGGTCAGCCCGCCGCCGGTGATGTGGCTCATGGCGTGGATGTCGACCTGCTCGGCCAGTGCAGCAACGGCGCGCGCGTAGATGCGGGTCGGGGCGAGCAACTGCTCGATCAGCTGCTTGCCCTCGGCGCTGTTCCAGTCCGGCCGGGCCCGCTCGATGATCTTGCGGATCAGCGAGTAGCCGTTGGCGTGCGGACCGGAGGCGGGCAGGGCGATCAGCTTGTCGCCGGCGGCCACCTTGGAGCCGTCGATCAGCTCGTCCTTCTCCACCGCACCGACGGCAAAACCGGCCAGGTCGTAGTCGCCTTCCTCGTACATCGAGGGCATCTCGGCGGTCTCGCCGCCGATCAGGGCGCAGCCGGCCTGCTCGCAGCCATTGGCGATGCCCTCGACCACCTGGGCGGCGACGTCGACGTCGAGCCGGCCGGTGGCGTAGTAGTCGAGGAAGAACAGCGGCTCGGCGCCGGTGACCAGGATGTCGTTGACGCACATGGCGACCAGGTCGATGCCGATGGCGTCATGCTTGCCGAGATCGATCGCCAGGCGCAGCTTGGTGCCGACCCCGTCGGTGCCCGACACCAGTACCGGTTGCCTGAACTTGGTCGTGTCCAGGGCGAACAGCCCGCCGAAACCGCCCAGGCCACCCATGACCTCGGGGCGCTGGGTGCGCTTGACCGCGGGCTTGATGCGTTCGACCAGGCTGTTGCCGGCATCGATGTCGACGCCCGCGTCGCGGTAGGTGAGGGGGGTGTTTTCCTGGGTCATGGGCAATGCGTGGTGCTAGGGTTTCTGGGGCGCGTAGTCTACATCAGGTTAGTCCGAAACGCCTGCCATGCGGGACGGGATCAGGGGAGCGGAGCGATGAAGATCATCTACAAGGCCGGTGACGTGCTCGAGGCCCACATCGTCTGCGGCATGCTCAATGCCGAGGGCATCGAGGCCCAGGTGGCCGGTCAGTACCAGCAGGGCGCCGTGGGTGGACTCGCCCCGCGCGACTTCGCCCAGGTGCAGTTGCTCGACGAACGCGACGAGCCGCGTGCCCGCGAGCTGATCCGGGACTACGAGGGCCGGGACGATGCCGCCATGCCGGAGCCCGATGGCGGTGAGGCCGACCCCCAGGAATCGGGCCGGCTGGGGCTGTGGCTGCTGGTCGGGGCGGCCGTGGTGTTCCTGGTCAGCTGGTGGACGCTGAGCCGCTGACACGGAGACCCGCGAAAGGCCCGCCGGCGCGCTGCTGTGGAAGCGTCCCGGCTATTTCGGCTTCTGGTCCGCCTGCCCCTTGAGATCGTCGTCGAACTCGTCCATGCGCCAGGGCAGCACGCCCGGGCTGGTACGCACGAAGTGCAGGTAGCGCTCGAACTGGTCGATGATGTCCTCGATGATCAGCTCGGTGTCGAAGCCGTAGATGTCGTAGGCCCGGCCGCCGCGGCGCATGAACACCTCAGCCCGGTAATAGCGCTCGCCGCCGCTGCCCGCCTGCTGGATCTGGGGGAAAGCGAGCGTCGGCTTGGCGTAGCTCTGTAGCCGGACCTCGTAGAAGAAGTCGAAGAAGCCGGGGCGGTTGACCGTCAGACGGGCGCGGGGACGGTCCTCGTCGATGTCGACGGACACCGGCCAGCCGCGCCCCTCGAGCTCCTTCGCGACGGTGTCCATGGCTTCCCGCACGTTCTCGCGGATGAAGCCGGCGACGCTCTCCCGGTCCGGAAAGCTCACCAGGCTGGTGATGCGATCCTGCCAGGAGGCCTTGCCCGCTATCCCGGTGCGCCCGGAGGTCATCCTGTACTGAAGGCTGATGTCGCGCTGGCTCTCGATGCGCAGTGCCTGCCACAGGCCGGCGCCGGCGATCAGCATGATGATGGCGAAGGGCAGGGCCGAGGTGACCGCGGCGGTCTGCAGGGCCTTGAGCCCCCCGGCGAGCAGCAGCACCGAGGCGACCACGCCGGACAGCGCGGCCCAGAAGATCCGCTGGGCCACCGGGGTCTTCAGCGCCCCGCCGGAGGCAAGCGAGTCGATGACCAGCGCGCCCGAGTCAGCCGAGGTGACGAAGAAGGTCACGATCAGCAGGAGGGTGACGAAGGAGACGATCGCGGTCAGCGGCAGGTGCTCGAAGAGCTTGAACAGGGCGATGGCCTGGTCGGCATTCACCTCGTCGATCAGCGCGCTGTAGCCCTCGTGCATGATCGCGTGCAGCGCCGTGTCGCCGAAGACCGAGAACCAGAAGAAAGTGAACAGCGTCGGGACGAGCATCACGCCGAAGACGAACTGGCGAATGGTCCGCCCGCGGCTGATCTTGGCGATGAACAGCCCGACGAACGGTGCCCAGGCGATCGTCCAGCCGAAGATGAACAGCGTCCAGTTGCCGATCCACTCGCCGCCGACGTAGGCCTGCAGGTTGAAGGTCCGCGCGATGATGCCGTCGAGGTAGGCCCCCGTGTTCTGCACGAAGGCCTCGAGGATGAAGATGGTCGGGCCGACGAGGAACACGAACAGCACCAGCAGGGCGGCGAGGATCATGTTGATCAGGGAGAGCCGCCGGATGCCCCGGTCCATGCCCGCGACCACCGACACGGTGGCCAGCGAGGTGATGATCGCGATCGTGCCGATCTGCACCCCGACATGCACGGGGATGCCCGGCCAGAGATAGTTGAGCCCGGAATTGATCTGCGTCACCGAGATGCCGAGCGTCGTGGCCAGCCCGAAGAGCGTGCCGAGGATGGCGAAGACGTCCACCGTGTGGCCGATCGGCCCGTAGATGCGCTCGCCGATCAGGGGGTAGAGCGCCGAGCGCATCGACAGCGGCAGCCCCTGGCGGAAGGCGAAGTAGGCCAGCACCAGGCCCACCAGCCCGTAGATGCCCCAGATGTGAAAGCCCCAGTGGAAGAACGAGATCTGCAGCGCCTGCTCGGCGGCCTGACGGGTCAGCGGCTCGGCCTCCGGCGGGTTGGCGTAGTGCAGCACCGGCTCGGCCACGCCGAAGAACAGCAGCGCGATGCCGTAGCCGGCGGAGAACAGCATGGCGAACCACGAGGAGAAGCTGTACTCGGGGCGGGCGTGGTCCGGCCCCAGCTTGATGCGCCCCCAGGGCGAGACGGCCACCGTGACCAGGAACACCAGGAAGGTCGCCACGGCCAGCACGTAGAACCAGCCGAAGTCCTCGGTGATCGCACTGAGCAGGGTGGCGAACAGTTTCCCGGCCCGGTCCGGGTCGCTGATAGTGCCGATCACCAGTAGCGCCACGACCACGATGGCCGGCAGGAACACCGGGATCAGGATGGTCGAACGAAACCGTGTCAGGCGCTCGGGGAGCATGCGGGTCTCCGGTTGACGGGTGCCGGGGCGGTGGTGACCTGGATGTTCCCCACCTTAGCAGGTGAGCGACCGGGTTTGGCGCATGGGCCGACGCGCCCGGACCGGCCTCGCGGCTTTGCCCGTCGGCGGGCGTCAACGATGTATGCGCGCCCCGGGTGGACGGGCCGCGCATGCCAGGGCCATCGGTCCCCGACTACTTCCCCTTGCCCCAGGAGTCGCGCAGGGTCACGGCCCGGTTGAAGACCGGGCGCTGGCCGGGGACGTGCTCCTTCTGGTCGGCGACGAAGTAGCCGTGGCGCTCGAACTGGTAGATCGACTCGGGCTCGCCGTTCGCCGCACCGGCCTCGATAAAGGCGGTAAGCGTGTGGATCGAGTCCGGGTTGAGGTCGTCGAGGAAGTCGCGTTCGACGTCCGGCTCGTCCCCCTCGCGCCGCGCGCCGGGCGCCGGGACGTTGAACAGGCGGTCGTACTGGCGGACCTCGGTCTCGACGGCGTCACGCGCCGACAGCCAGTGGATGTTGCCCTTGACCTTGCGCGCGTCCGCGCCGGGCGTGCCGGACTTGGTGTCCGGGTCGTACTCGGCGTAGACGCAGGTGACCTGGCCGTTCTCGTCCACGTCGTGGCCGACGTGCTTGATGATGAAGCCGTAGCGCAGGCGCACCTCGGAATCGGGCTTCAGGCGGAAGTACTTCTTGGGCGGGTCGAGGGCGAAGTCGCCGCGCTCGATCCACAGCTCGCGCGTCAGTTTCACCTCCCGCTTGCCCCAGTCCGGTTTCTGCGGGTGGTTGGGGGCGTGACAGGTTTCCTCGTGGTCCTCGGGGAAGTTGACCAGCACGAGCTTCAACGGGTCGAGCACGCCGATGCGGCGCTCGGCCGACTCGTTGAGCGTCTCGCGCATGCAGTCCTCGAGCACGCCGAAGTCGATCAGGCTGTCGGACTTGGACACGCCGATGCGGTCGGTGAACAGCTTGAAACCCGCCGGGGTGAAGCCGCGACGACGCGCGCCCTTGAGCGTGGGCATGCGCGGGTCGTCCCAGCCGTCGACGTGTCCTTCCTCGACCAGCCGGATCAATTTGCGCTTTGACAGCGGCATATAGGTGAGGTTAAGCCGCGAGAACTCGATCTGCTGCGGCAGCGGGCGCTCGAAGAAGCCGAGATCGGCGAGCTTGTCGATGAACCAGTCGTACAGCGGCCGGTGGTCCTCGAACTCCAGCGTGCACAGCGAATGGGTGACCCCCTCGATGGCGTCCGACACGCAGTGGGCGTAGTCGTACATCGGGTAGATCGGCCAGTCGTCGCCGGTCCGGTGGTGATGCGCGTGGCGGATGCGGTAGATCGCCGGGTCGCGCATGTTGAGGTTCGGCGAGGCCATGTCGATCTTCGCCCGCAGGATGTGCTCGCCGTCCCGGAACTCGCCTGCGCGCATGCGGGTGAAGAGGTCCAGGTTCTCGTCGATCGAGCGCTCGCGGTACGGGCTGTTCGAGCCCGGCTCGGTCAGCGTGCCGCGGTTGGCGCGCATCTCGTCGGCCGACTGGGAATCGACGTAGGCCAGCCCGGCCTTCACCAGCGCGACCGCGCCCTGGTAGAGCGTCTCGAAGTAGTCCGAGGCGAAGTGCTCGTGCTCGGCGTCACGGAAGCCCAGCCACTCGATGTCCTCGCGGATGGCATCGACAAAGGCCTGTTCTTCCTTGACCGGGTTGGTGTCGTCGAAACGCAGGTGGCAGATGCCGTCGTAGTCCCGCGCCAGGCCGAAGTTCAGGAAGATGCTCTTGGCATGCCCGAAGTGCAGGTAGCCGTTGGGCTCCGGCGGGAAGCGCGTGGTCACCTTGCCGCCGTAGGTGCCTTTTTCCTGGTCGGCGTCGATGCGGTTGCGGATGAAGTGACTGATCGGCTCGTTGGAATCGGACATGTGGGCTCGATTGCATTGAATGGAAAGCGGGCATTGTACGAAAAATGCGCCGGGAGCATCGCTGTCGCGACGGAATTCGTTCCCCTGTCGACAATGGTTCCGGACTGTGGCCATGCCGCGCCCCCCTTTTTTCCGCACGATCGTCCCGGCGGCAACCGGGTTCCATGGTCCTCCGTCCGGGAGTTCCCGACATGCGGGATGATCGCTGGATCATCGACATCGTGAAAAAGCGATGTTGTGAAGCTCCCTTTCCCGACTGTTCTGGTCGGGTATTTTGAAAAGGTATTGTAAACCTAATATGCTACTTTGCTGTTTTATCAGGTAGAGCGGGTACGGATCATGGAAGGGCACGGCATTCTCGACATCGACCAGGTTTTCCACGAGATCAACGCCGAACGTCGGCTGGCGGGATTGCCGCAGGTCGAGCTCTCGGTCATGCGGGTGCGGGTGAACATCCGCCTTTCGGTGGCGGGGGTCGAGCGGCTTCCGCCGCACGGCCCGGTGGAGGTCGACGAGACGCAGCTGGCCGCGATCGCCCGGGCGATCAGTGAGCTGTTCAACACCGGGTATACCGTCGAGCGCCTGGCGAACTTCGAGCGCATGCTCGATGACCCGGCGGCAGCATCTGCCGAGAGTGCGCAGCCGGAGTCTCCGGTCCGCCCCGAGGCGACCGCCCGGCCGCCGGAGGCGGAGCGCCCCTCATCGCCGGCCCAGCCCGCCGCGTCGCCTGCGTCCACCGAGACCGGGAAGGAGCCCGGCGAACGGCTCTACATGGTCGACTTCTTCACCGCGATCAACCGGGTACGCCGACGCAGCCGTCAGCTGCCGATCGAGCCGGCCGTGGTGATCGTGCGCGTGAGCGTGCGCTTCGCCATCCTCCGGCGCCGCCGGCTGAACTTCGACGAGGCCTGGATCGAGGTCTCGCCGGCCGACGTGGCCGCGCTCGAGGAGATTCTGGCCGAACAGTTCGACGTGCGTCTGGAAGGCGGGATGGGCCCGCTGATCGAGCGTGGTCGGGAGCGGGCGGAGCAGGAGCCGCGCAAGCTCTCCTGGGTCGACCGCCTGTTCCGGCGGCGCAACTTCAATTTCCACGTCAACGACATGGTCATGGCGGTGACCCGGCAACGCGCCCAGCTGGGATACCATCCCAAGGCGCCCAGCGAGATCCAGCACTACTGCGAGAAGCTGCTCGCCGACATGCGTGTGAAGGTGCGTGGCGGCCGGGTCAGGCTGACCGAGGCGGAGATGGACCAGCTGGCCGAGTTCCTCCGCGAGGAGTACGGGCTTTACTTCGAGGATCTCGATTCCTTCATCGGGGTCGGGGCGATCGGTCGGAAATGATCGGGCCCCGGCATCCCGGGGTTTGGTGCAGAATCAACAGGCAGAAAGGATGGCAAAGCGAGTCATGGGTATCGACGTCGAACCGGACAAGGGACTGGCCCGACTGGGTGGTCTGAGTCACGTATTCCATTGCAATCACTACAACGCCCACCTGCAGATGGCGGTGCAGCTCGGCGAGGGCATCGAGGAGGGTTTCGAGCCCAATCGCCTGCTCAAGGACGCCGCCCGTGCCATCGCCGAGCACCTGCGCCGCGAGCGCGGCTACTCGGAGGCGCAGCTGCTCGAGGAATACTCGCGCTGCGGCTTCGGCATCCTGAAGAAGGTCGACGACAACACCTTCGAAGCCGTGCGCTCCCACTACGGCGAGATGACCTACCACCACGGCCGCCCGCAGCCGAGCTGCCTGTTCGACGCAGGCTTCATCAGCGGCATGACCGGCCGGGACGCGGTCGAGGTGCAGTGCCGCCACGCCGGGGGAGGCACGGACCGGTTCGAACTGCGCGATCCGGTCGAGCCCCTGCCCAGTCCGTTCCGCAACCCCGACCCGCTGGTCGAGCCGCCGGCTCGGTTCGACTTCCCCGAATGCCGCGTGACCGACAGCGGTATCGACGAACAGGCGGTGATCGATGCCGTCTCCGGCCTGGAACTGTTCGGCAAGCCGGTGGAAGAGGGCGGCAACGGCCTGGTCGAGGCCTTCGGCGTGGGCCTGACCTTCCACTATGCGGACTACTACAACTTCATCAGCTACGAGATCTACCGGCGGATGGTGGCCATCGGGGTGCCTTCGGACATGGCGCGCGAGGCCTTCGTCCAGGCCGGGCACGTCTGCGCCTTCAATACCCTGGGCGGCATCATGGAAAGCGATGCCTGGGATCAGGCGGTCAAGCCCATGTGTCGCGACGTCAGCGACTGGGTGCACGGCATCGTCGCGGTGATCAACGCGCTGGGCTGGGGCGTCTGGCGCGTCGAGCGGATCGAGCCGGGCCGCGAGGTGGTGATCCGAATCTACAACTCCTACGAGGGCGTCGGCTTCCGCCGGCTCTACCCGGCCGACGACAGCGAGCGGCAGATCTCGTTCCTCGCCATGGGCGCGGTGCGCGGCATCGCCCACCTGCTGTGGAAGATCGACATCCGCGAGCGCCCGGGTCTGAACGAGGATCTCTACATGAAGACCTTCAACGACCCGAAAGGCTACTGGTCGGTGGAGCAGACCCACGCCATCGGTGCCGGCGACCCCTACGACCGCATCGTGACGCGCGCTCCTGCCTGAGGGCAGGGCGGGCGTTCAGGCCCGGGGCCCGGTCCAGAATTCCAGTGTGGCGGTCCGCCGCTTCTTCGCGGCGCTCGGGGCGCTGTCGGCCCGCGTGCCGATGTTGATCAGGCCGAGCAGCGTCTCGTTCTCGGCCAGCCCGAGCGCGCGCATCACCCGCCGGTCGTAGACGCGCTCGCCGGTCAGCCAGACGACGCCGAAACCGGCTGCCTCCGCGGCCAGGACGACCTGCTGCGTCGCGGCGCCGGCCGAGAGCAGCTGTTCGATCTCGGGGATCTTCTCGTGTCCCGGCTCGGCGCGCGCAATGGCCGCGACGATCATTGGCGGGCGCAGGGCGCGCTCGCGTTCCCGCTCGCAGGCCGCCTCGGTGGCATCGGGGACGCGCTGACGGTAGGCGTCGACGAATACATCTCCCAGCCGATCGAGCGCGGCGCCCCGGATGACAAGGAATCGCCAGGGATGCAGTCCGCCGTGGTCCGGCGCACTCTCTGCCGCCTGCAGGATCCGTTGCAGGGTTGCGTCGTCCGGGGCCGGACCGGTGAGGCACCTCGGCGGCGTGGAGCGGCGTTCGATCAGGGCATCGAGCAGGCGCGGGTCTTGATTCATGGAAATTCGGGCCTATCGGTAAGGAAGTGACGATCTTAACGTGTCTTTTTCGCCGTGATCGGCGAGGATGTCGCATGTTTCGGCTCGCCATCCTTGGCTAACCGGATTTTTTCGTCGATAATCACGCACCATTTCAATCGGCTAGAGGATTTATGGCAAAAGAAGATTACATCGAGATGCAGGGCACCGTCATCGACACCCTGCCGAACACCATGTTCCGGGTGGAACTGGAAAACGGCCATGTCGTGACCGCCCATATCTCCGGGCGCATGCGCAAGAACTACATCCGCATCCTGACCGGCGACAAGGTCACCGTGCAGCTGACCCCCTACGACCTGACCAAGGGTCGCATCTCCTTCCGCTCCCGCTGATACCGGCGCGGGCAACCGCCGCCAGGTTGCCGCCGATCCCGACCCGGTCACGCCTGCGTGAGCCGGGCGAGCGCGCCGGAAAAACCGTCTCCCGTTCAAGCAAACGGCGCCCGCGTTGGGGCGCCGTCTGGCAATGACCCGTCCGTCTGGACCGACGTCAGGCCGGGGATGACTCCTCGGCCACCGATTCGGCGGCCGGCGTGGTGGAAAGCACCGGCTCGCCGTCCTCGAGATCGAATCGTGCCCGGCCTCCATCGGCCAGGTCGCCGAACAGCATCTGTTCGGCGAGGGGACGCTTGAGCCGGTCCTGGATCAGGCGGGCCATCGGCCGGGCGCCGAGCACGGCGTCGTAACCCTTTTCTCCCAGCCACCGGCGTACGTCCTCGTCCACCTGCAGGGTGACGTGGTTGGCCTCGAGCTGTTGCTCGAGTTCCAGCAGCAGCTTGTCGACCACGTTGGCCACCTGGCGGGTGCCGAGCGACTGGAACTGGATGATGGCGTCCAGCCGGTTGCGGAACTCCGGCGTGAAGCCGCGCTTGATCGCCTCCAGCCCGCTCGAGCCGATGTCCTGGGCGACGAAGCCCATGGTGTTCTTCGCCATTTCCTCGGCCCCCATGTTGGAGGTCATGATCAGGATCACGTGGCGGAAGTCGACCGTCCGGCCGTTCGTGTCGGTCAGGGCGCCGTTGTCCATTACCTGCAGCAGCACGTTGAACACGTCCGGGTGCGCCTTCTCGATCTCGTCGAGCAGCAGCACCGCGTGCGGGTTCTTGTGCACCTTCTCGGTGAGCAGGCCGCCCTCGTCGAAACCGACGTAGCCCGGCGGTGCGCCGATCAGCCGCGAGACGCTGTGGCGCTCCATGTACTCCGACATGTCGAAGCGCACCAGCTCGATGCCGAGCAGGCGGGCGAGCTGCTTTGAGACCTCGGTCTTGCCCACGCCGGTCGGTCCGGCGAACAGGTACGAGCCGATCGGCTTGTTGTCCGGGCGCAGCCCGGAGCGCGCCAGCCGGATGGCCGTGGTGATCTGGTCGATCGCCTCGTCCTGGCCGAAAACCACCATCTTGAGGTTGCGATCGAGGTTGCGAAGCACCTCCCGGTCGGAGGTCGAGACGCTGCGCTCGGGAATCCGGGCGATGCGGGCGACCACGCGCTCGATGTCGGCTGCGGTGATGCGATTGTCCTCGGGGCGCGGGTGGAGCAGGCGGTACTGCGCGCCCACCTCGTCGATCACGTCGATCGCCTTGTCGGGCAGGTGGCGGTCGCTGATGTGGCGGTTGGACAGCTTCACGGCCGCCTCGATCGCCTCGTCGCTGTAGACCACGCCGTGATGCTTCTCGTAGCCCTCGCGCAGCCCGCGGATGATGTCGATGGTCTCGTCCTCGGAGGGTTCGGGCACGTCGATCTTCTGGAAGCGGCGCGTCAGCGCGGCGTCCTTCTCGAAGATGCTGCGGTATTCCTGGTGCGTGGTCGAGCCGATGCAGCGCAGTTCGCCCGAGGCGAGCGCCGGCTTGATCAGGTTGGAGGCATCCATCGAGCCGCCGGAGGCCGACCCGGCACCGATCAGGGTGTGGATCTCGTCGATGAACAGGATGGCGTCTGGTACCGAGCGGACCTTCTTCAGGACGATCTTCAGGCGTTTCTCGAAGTCGCCGCGGTACTTGGTCCCGGCGACCAGCGCGCCGAGGTCCAGCGCGTAGATGGTGGCCTCGGAGAGCACCTCCGGCACCTCGCCGTCGACGATCTTGCGCGCCAGGCCCTCGGCGATCGCCGTCTTGCCCACGCCGGCCTCGCCGACCAGCAGCGGGTTGTTCTTGCGCCGGCGCGAGAGGACCTGCTGCACGCGCTCGAGCTCCGCCTTCCGGCCGATCAGCGGATCGATCTTGCCCTCGGCGGCCTGCTTGTTGAGGTTGACCGCGAAGTTCTCGAAGGCGTTCTCGTCGGCCGGCTGCTCCTCGGCGCTGTCCTGGGCCTCGTCGCCGACCGACGGCTCGTCCTCTTCGACACCGCTTTCGTCGGTCTCCGGGCCGTGGGAGATGAAGTTGATCACGTCCAGGCGGGTCACCCCGGCCTTGTGCAGCAGGTGCACGGCGTGGGCGTCCTGCTCGCCGAAGATCGCCGCGAGCACGTGCGCGCCGGAGACCTCGTTTCGCTGGGCGGCCTGCACCTGCATGACCGCGCGCTGGAGCACGCGCTGGAACCCGAGCGTCGGCTGGGTCTCGCGCGGGTCGTTCTCCGGGATGCGCGGCGTGGTGCGGCGGATGTGCGCCTCGAGGTCCATGGCGAGCTGCGAGATGTTGGCGTTGCAACCCTCGAGCACCATGCGCGCGTCGGGATCCTCGAGCAGCGTGTGCAACAGGCTCTCGAGGGTGACGAATTCGTAGTTCTGTCGCCGCGCGCGGTCGAACACGCGGCTCAATGTGGTTTCGAGGGACTTGCTGAGCACCGATCCACTCCTCCGGTCTGTCTTGGATGGTCCGCACCTTGTGTCACTGCGGGCGCGGATCCGGTGTCTGTCTGACGATGATATGCCCGACCGTCAGCCTCTGCACGGCGTTCGGGGCCTTTTTTGGCGGTCCGTCGGCGAGTCGTCGCCTATTCGGCGCGTTCCATGACGCTCATCAGCGGGTATTCGTGTTCGCGGGCGATCTGGTTGACCTGGCTGACCCGGGTCTCTGCGATCTCGCGTGTGAATTCGCCGCATACGCCGCGGCCGTTGTGATGGACCTCGAGCATGACGACATTGGCCTGATCGAAGGTCATGCCGAACAGCTGCATCAGCACCTGCACGACGAAGTCCATGGGGGTGAAGTCGTCGTTGAGCAGGAGCACCCGGTACATGGGCGGTCCGTCACTGAGGATCTGCTCGGACGTCTCTTCGACTTCGGTCGGCCGGTGGGTGGTGTGCGGCTCACCGGCCGTTTCCGTGATCAGACCGGGGAAACCCTCCCGGGGTTCCCGCGCGGCGTCGCTGAGTTCTCTGTTCGCTGCCTTCATGGTCGACAGTCTAACGTGCGTTGCCCGACGTCATGGCAGCATCATGGGGGCGGCAGGCTTCGAGGACAAGTCCGTGAGCGCGCCGCCGAATTCGGCGGCGGTGGCGCCCAGCAGGTTCTGGAGCGGGCTGCGTCGCGGAGTCATGTCGATGCTGTCCTCCACGCCGATCTTTTCGCGGATGACGGTCTGGACGCTGCCGAATCCGTCGATCAGGCCCTTTTCCCGCGCGGTCTCGCCGGTGAAGAACAGGCCCGAGAACAGCTCGGGGTCGTCGGCCAGCCGGTCGCCCCGACCATCCTTGACCGCCGCGATGAACTGCTCGTGGATCTCGTCGAGCACGCCGCGGAGGTAGTCCGTCTCCTCGGGCTTGGCAGGGCTGAACGGATCGCCGAGGGCCTTGTTCTCGCCGGCGGTGAGCAGGCGGCGCTCGACGCCCAGCTTCTCCATGGCGTCGACGAAGCCGAAGCTGTCCATGCGCACGCCGATCGATCCGACGATGGAGGAGGGGTTGGCGTAGATCTCGTCGGCGGCCGCGGCGATGAAGTAGCCCCCCGAGGCGCTCATGTCCTCGGCCACCGCGTAGATCGGCTTGTCGGGGTATTCCTCCTTGAGCCGCTTGATGGCGTTGTAGATCTCGCTCGATTGTACCGGGCTGCCGCCGGGGGTGTTCATTCGCAGGACGATGCCCTCGATCTTCTCCTTCTCGAAGGCCTTTTCCAGCACCGGGATGATCCGGCGAGCACTGGTGGGCTCGCCGGCGGCGATCATGCCGTTGATGTCGATCACGGCCGCCACGGGTTCGGAGGGCGAGAGCGGGTCGCGGTCGCCCGACTGGAAGAGCAGGGTGACCAGTGTCAGCGACCAGATCACCAGCGCGACGGAAACGAACCGGAAAAAGACCTTCCAGCGCCGGGCGCGACGCTGTTCGACCAGGCCATGGCGGGCCATGTCCAGCAGGGCGTCACGGGCCCAGTCCCTGGGCGTTTCCGACGGGGATTCCGCCTGTCGCTCGCTCTGGCCGACGCCCACCGGGTCCCCGGGGGTATAGTCGTTGCCGGCAGGCGGGTCGATGCGCAGGTCTTCCGGTGGTTTCTGCTCGTTCATGCGGGTTTCCGGGTTGCAGTGGGTTCGGGGTCAGGCGCTGGTCTTCATCGCCGGGTTCGGTTCGTGACTCCCGGTTCCGTGGATCTGGGCAAGGTGATCGACGAGCCAGTCGGGACTGGCCGCGGCAAGGCGTTCGCGGGGATGGGCCCCATGGGTGATCCCGATCGCGCGGGTGCCTGCATGGCGGGCCATGAGCAGGTCGAAGTCCGTATCGCCCACCATCCAGGCCTCCGCCGGGCGGCTGCCGGTGTAGTCGAGGATGGCCTCGATCATCGCGGGGTGGGGCTTGGACTGGCTTTCCTCGGCCGTCCAGGTGCAGTGAAAGTAGTCGCCGGCCCCGGTTTGCGCAAGCGCGCGGTCCAGTCCTCGGCGGGACTTGCCCGTGGCGATGGCGACCAGGCAGCCGGCCTCGTTGAGGTCGCGCAGGAGGTCCTCGGCGGCCGCATACAGGGCGACCGGCTCCTCGATGGCGAAATACTGCCGGTGGTATTCCGTGGCCAGGGCTTCGTGGAATCCGCTGTCCGCATCGGGCAGCAGCTCGGCGATGGCGTTGGCGAGCGACAGGCCGATGATGCCGCGGATCGTCTCGTCGGCCAGCGGCGGGTGCGACAGCTGCTCGAGCGACCGCTGGAAGGCGGTGACGATCCGCCCGGTCGAGTCGGCCAATGTGCCATCCCAGTCGAAGATGACCAGCCGGGGCAGCTCGGCGAGATGATCGGGACGGCGGGTGAGGTGCGGCATATCGTTCATGCTTCAGTTTGATTGGGTCGGGTCGGTCGATTTCAAGTCCAGGCCATGGCGTTCGAGCACCCCGGCCCATTCGGATGGCGGCTCGCTGGTGATCGTGAGCCGTCCGCCGTGGCCGGGGTGCGTCAGTGTCAGCCGGTGGGCGTGCAGCATCAGCCCCGGGCGCTTGCCGCCGAGCAGACGGTCCCGCCTGCGGTCGCCGTACTTGCTGTCGCCGACGATCGGGTGTCCCGAGTGCCGGCAGTGGACCCGGATCTGGTGAGTGCGGCCGGTGTGCAGGGTCGCCCGCAGCAGGGACAGGCGGGGTTCCTTCCGGTTCCGGGCGAGAACCTCGAAATCCGTGCGCGCCGGCTTGCCGCGCCGCTCGTCGACCGTCACGCGATGGGCGCGGCCTTCCCCCTGCTCCTTGAAGAGCGGGGCGGTGACCGAGTCGAGACGGTGCGGCCAGTGACCATGGGCGACCAGCAGGTAGCTCTTTTTCGCCTCGCCCCCGGGACGGAAAGCGTCCTGAAGCGCCAGCAGGCTGTCTCGGCTCTTCGCCACCACGATCAGCCCGCTGGTCTCGCGGTCGATGCGGTGGGCCAGCTCCAGCATGCCCGCATCGGGACGTGCGGCCCGCAGCAGCTCGATCAGGCCGAAGTCGTAGCCGCTGCCGGCATGGGCGGCCAGGCCCGCCGGCTTGTCGACGACGAGCATCGCCTCGTCCTCGTGGCGGATCATCGTCTCGGCCCGCTCGAGCCAGCCGGCGGGAATGCTTGCCCGGCCGCGTTCGGCCGAGGCGTCGCCGCGCAGGTCGCGCACCGGCGGGATCCGGACGACGTCGCCCGGGTGGAGGCGCAGGTGCGGCTTGGCGCGCTTCTTGTTCACCCGGACCTGCCCCTTGCGGATCAGCCGGTAGACCAGGGCGCGGGGCTGCTTGTCATGCTGCGCGCCGAGCTCGCGCAGCAGGAAGTTGTCCAGCCGCTGGCCGTCGCTGCGTTCGTCGACGGTCTCCAGCCTGACGCGGGGTCGATCGACGGGACGGTCGTCACCGACGGGATGGAGCGGGTTGTCGGGATGTCGTCGGGCCGTCATCGAGCTCGTCAGGTATGAAAAATGGAGTGCCGGTGTGGTCGCGCGAACGGGTTGGCGAGGACGAACCCGGCCCGGGAGCGTGAGACGCGGGCGCCGGGGCGGGAGTTCCCCGCAAGCCTCGGACACTGCGCCCCGGGGGTGCGCCGCGCGGAGTGTGATAGTATCAGTGCACTGTGGCAAAAGTCAGGTGACACGGCAGGCGCCGTACGTCACAGGCAGTCAGCGAGAGCCCGGGGGACAGAATGCCGGCGCGTGTTGCGCCAGACCCCCGCTTGCCCGCACCCGGTGCCCGGCCACTGTTCGTGGCGGGCGCTGGTGGGCACGACCCGCCTCGGACTGCCGCTTGTCCACAGTGCAAGAACGATCAATGCGTATCACGTCCCGAGATCCAATGCGTCTTATCCGCCTTTTCTCCCTGCCGCTTGTCGCCCTGTACCCGCTGATGGTGCTCGGTCGGCCGCCGTCGATGTCGCGGGCATTCGCGACATCGACGGTCGCGGCGTGGCGAAAGCCGGTGCATCGGGACGTTTCCATCAAGTCAAGCCACCTGCCGGGCGCCCTCGTTGGGCTGCCGCGGTACGTGCAGAAACGTCGAGACCATTTTCATGAAACGAATGCTGATCAACGCAACGCACTCCGAGGAGATCCGCGTTGCGCTCGTCGACGGGCAGCGCCTCTATGACATCGACATAGAGACCCCGTCACGGGAGCAGAAGAAGGCCAACATCTACAAGGCCACCATCACGCGCATCGAGCCGAGTCTCGAGGCCGTCTTCGTCAACTACGGCGCCAATCGCCACGGGTTCCTGCCCTTCAAGGAGATCTCGCCCGAGTACTTCGACCCCAAGGCGGTCGACGACAAGGGCCGTCCGGTCATCAAGGACGCGCTGAAGGAAGGCCAGGAACTGATCGTCCAGGTCGAGAAGGAAGAGCGCGGCAACAAGGGCGCGGCCCTGACCACGCTGGTCAGCCTGGCCGGTCGCTACCTCGTGGTCATGCCCAACAATCCCAAGGCCGGCGGCGTATCGCGCCGCATCGAGGGTGACGACCGCGCCGAGATCAAGGCCGCGCTCGCCCAGCTGAACGTGCCGGCGGGCATGGGCCTGATCGTGCGCACCGCCGGCGTGGGCCGCGACGTCGAGGAACTCCAGTGGGACCTCGACTACCTGGTGCAGGTATGGAGCGCCATCCGCGAGGCCGCCGAGAGCCGCCCGGCGCCGTTTCTGATCTACCAGGAAAGCAACCTCATCATCCGGGCGCTGCGCGACTACATGCGCAACGACATCGGCGAGATCCTGATCGACGAGCCGGGCATCTACCGGCAGGCCATGGACTTCGTCCAGATGGTCACGCCCAAGGTCGCCGAGAAGATCAAGCTCTACGAGGACACCACTCCGCTGTTCTCGCGCTACCAGATCGAGTCCCAGATCGAGTCGGCCTACCAGCGCAACGTCACGCTGCCGTCGGGCGGCGAGCTGGTGTTCGACGTCGCCGAGGCGATGACCGCGGTCGACATCAACTCCGGGCGCAACACCAAGGGCCAGGACATCGAGGACACCGCCTTCAACACCAACCTGGAGGCGGCCGAGGAGATCGCGCGCCAGCTGCGCCTGCGCGATCTCGGCGGGCTGATCGTGATCGACTTCATCGACATGGGCTCGTCCA
Source organism: Guyparkeria sp. (assembly GCA_041690375.1). GTDB lineage: Bacteria > Pseudomonadota > Gammaproteobacteria > Halothiobacillales > Halothiobacillaceae > Guyparkeria. Next base: position 26,738 of record JAWLHL010000017.1, read on the forward strand.
AGCACCAGCGCGAGGTGGAGAACCGCCTGCGCGACGCGCTCAAGTACGACCGCGCCCGCGTTCAGACCAGCCGCATCTCGCGCTTCGGTCTCCTTGAGATGTCGCGCCAGCGCCTGCGCGCGTCGCTGGAGGAATCCAGCCAGCACATGTGCCCGCGCTGCAACGGGCAGGGCGTGATCCGCTCGGTCGAGTCGCTGTCGCTGGCGATCCTGCGCCTGCTGGTCGACGAGGCCATGAAGGACAACACCGGCCAGGTGATCGCCCAGGTGCCGATCGACGTGGCGACCTACCTGCTCAACGAGAAACGGGACCAGATCAACGAGATCGAGCGGGCGAACAACGTCGACCTGCTGCTGATCCCGAACATCAACCTCGAGACGCCGCACTACGAAATCGAGCGAGTCCGCGCGGACGACACCGAGGCGAAGGGGCGTGACGTCCAGCAGCTGATCGAGCCGCTCACCGTGGAGACACCGGCGCACGAGCCTCGCCATCGCCAGGCGGAAAAGGCCGCGGTGCAGACCATCCCGCGTCCCGCCCAGCCGGCCGTGGAAAAGCCCCGCAAGGACGAGGAGAAGCCGGAGAAGGCCGCGGTCGCCCCGGCGCTCGCGGAACCGGCACGCCCGGCCGCGGTGGCAAACGGTGCGGTGTCGCTGTTGCGTCGCGTGGTCGGCCAGCTGTTCGGCACGCGTGCCGAGGAAGAGGCTGCCGAGGAGAAGGCAGGCGGACAGGCCAAGAAGCCCGCCCGCAAGGCGACAGAGAAACCGGCCGGCAAGGCCGGCCAGAAGGCTGGTGGAAAGCCGGGCAAGGGCGGTCAGGAAAAGGGTGCCCAGGACAAGGGCGCTTCGGCCAAGGGTGGCAAGGAAGCCGCTCGCGGCGAGAAGGCGGACCAGGAAGGCCAGCGGAGCAAGAGCCGCAGCAGCCGGCGCCGCCGCGGTCGCGGCCGTCGGGGTGGTAACGGCCAGCAGGGCGCTTCGCAGCAAACCCCGCAGCAGGCTCCGCAGGCCGAGACCCCGAAAAAGGCCCCGAAGGCCGAGCAGCCTCGCGCCGAGAAGGCCGCGGACAAGGGCAAGCCGGCGGGCCGGGGTGGCGCACCGCGCGGACCGAAGGGCGGCGAGCCCCGTACGCCGCCGCCGATGGGCGAGCGCGAGCGCCAGATGGTCGAACAGCAGCTCGCCGCACCGGTCAGCGACGGGCCCGACCTGCCGCTCGATGTCTCGAAGAAGAAAGGTGTTGCGGAGGAGCTGCCGCCCAATGCCGCGGTGCGCCTGGAAAGCAGTGACCGGTTGGTGAAGGCCGCGGACGCCGCAACGACCCGGGCCGCGGCGCCCGATACCGTCCCTGCCGTGGCGGCGCCGTCCACCGAGCCGACGCAGGCCGGAGCGCAGAAGGCAGCGCGAACGGAAACCGGGCAGGAACAGGCCTCGGTGTCCAGCGACGCGTCGGCAAGTCGTGAACCGGCCGAGGGTGCAACGGCGCACGACAAGCCGGCAGGGGATGACAAGTCGACCCAACCGGCCCAGCCCCGGACCGAATCGACCGAACCGGAGTCGAAACCGGCCCGGGCGGGGTCGGCCGGCAGCGACAATGCCGAGACGGCCGCTCCGGTCGAGGCGGCGTCGACCGACCAGGGCAATGAAGAGAAGACCCCGGCTGCGGGTGCCGGAGAGGAGTCCCGCCCCGGTGAGACCGGGACGGCGGAAGCCGGCGAGGCGGAGCGACAGTCGGCGCCCGCCGCCGCGAAGGCCGAGGTCTCGGAGGCCCGTCGGGAGTCGGAAGCCAGTCGTACCGATACGACTGACGACGAGCGCCGCGGCAGCTAGGCCGTCGCGCCGAGGAACGAAAATGCCCCGCGGATCATGGGTCCGCGGGGCATTTTTCTGTCGGCGGGGAAATATCGGGTCAGCGCAGGTGCCGCTGGCGAATGTCTTCCAGCAGGTTCTCCGCGGCGGCCTCGATCATGTCGAGTACCTGTTCGAAACCGCCCGCTCCGCCGTAGTAGGGATCCGGCACTTCCTCGAGTCCGTAGTCGGGCGCGTAGCTCATGAACAGCCGCGGCTTGTGACCGAGCGCCTCGCCGGCCAGCGAGTGCAGTATCTCCAGGTTGGCGCGATCCATGGCGAGCACGTAGTCGAAGCGATCGATGTCCTCGGCGCTGACCTGCCGGGCCGTCAGGTGGTCCATGCGGTACTGGCGGGCGAGGGCAGCCTGCATGGCGCGCTCGTCCGGCGGGTTGCCGACGTGGTAGGCATGGGTGCCGGCCGAATCGATCAGGATGCGCTCGGCGAGCTCGGCCTCGCGGACCATTCGGTCGAAGACCGCGTGGGCGGTGGGTGAGCGGCAGATGTTTCCCATGCAGACGAACAGGACGCTGGTATCCGCGCTTGATGTCATGACGTGTCCTCGGCTCTTGAATGACGACTGTCGCCGGCGCCCGCGAACGGACGGACCCCGGCTCGTGACCCGTAATGTAATCAAAATCCGGGGCGCCGGGGTAAGTCCCCGAAGGATTCGATGTCGCGGCCCGACGATGTCGGAACGGGGTGTTGACAGGCCCGGCCGGGCAGGTACAATGCGCGCATTCCTCAGGAACGAGGGGCCATAGCTCAGCTGGGAGAGCGCCTGCATGGCATGCAGGAGGTCGGCGGTTCGATCCCGCCTGGCTCCACCAGACACCAGAAAAAGCCCGGATTCGCCGCTGCGCGATCCGGGCTTTTTCGTGTCCGATCGTTTCGTCTTCACGCGGCCATACTTTGGTGGGATTTCGGGCGGATTCTCGCCGTGCTGGAATAGCGGACGAATGCCGGGTATTTGCCGAGACGCAATGGCGTCGAACCGATTTGATTGGCAAGTCGCGGATTTTGATGCTTTTCTCGGTTACAGGCCGGATGTGCCGGCTGCACCATCGTGGAGACGTGCAGACCATGAATCCAAGGCAGTTCCTTGTGGCCGGCATGCTGGTCATCCCCCTGTCGATGACCGCCTGTTCGCAGGGCGGACATGCCCCTTCGGACTCCGAGCCCGGTACCGGGGCGGAGGGAGTCCCTTCCGATGAACATCCCGACGTGATTTTCGTTCCGGTTGGCGTCGATTCCCGCGGCTGCACCCAGTACACCAAGCGCCCCACCCGCGAAGGCATCGCGGTGGACGCGGCGATCTGGTACCGGGACAAGGACGGCAACTTCGTGCTGGATGCCAGCGAATGCGAGCCGGAGCGCGGAGGGCCGTGACATGCATACCTGTCCGCGATTGATCCTCATCCTGTTCACCGCCACCTCGGTGGCCACGTTGACGGCCTGCGGGGGAGGCGGTTCCTCGCCACCACCCGGGTCCGACACCGACTCGTCACCCCCCTACAGCTTCGATGGCGAACGCGTGACGGTGGTGAAAACCGCGGACGGCGAGGCCGCCGGATCGGTGAACGTCGCCGTGATCGACTCGGGCATCGACACGGCACACCAGGAATTCCAGGGCGACAACGACGTCGGGGATCCCATCTACAGCGGCGGGATCGACTACACCGGCGACGACGATCCGGGTACCGACACGGACGGGCACGGGACGGCCGTTGCCAGCGTCATCGCCGGCAGCGAGGTCGGCTATTCAGGGAACGCCACGCTCTCGTCGTACCGGCTTCCACTGGTCGGTGGTGGTTCGGGCTACTACACCTCGGACGTGCTCGAAGCGGCGGCCGACGCGGCTTCTGCCGGGGATCCGGTGCTCAACCTGAGCATGGACGCCGTGGCTGTGGACCCGGTATCAAATTATTACTACGCCGAGCAGTCCGGCGACACGACGACCCTGGCGAGGTTCGCCGCCATCGATTCCAGCCGTGCCGTGGCAGCCGTGGCAGCGGGCAACGCCAGCGCGGACTTCTCGGTCGAGGTGGACGCGGACACCACCTGGGATTCCTCCAACCCGATGTATGCCCAGACGCTGATCGTGGGGGCGCTCGACGAGAACGAGCAGCTGGCGGGATATTCCAACTACGCGGGCGAGAACGCGGATGTTCAGGAACGGTTCCTGCTGGCCCGGGGATACCAGACCGCCGCCAAGGCCGGGACGGGGGACGAATACGCGCAAGTGTTCGGCACCTCGGTGGCGACCCCGGAGGTGTCCGCGGCACTCGCGACCCTGCTTGCCTACTGGGACTTCTGGTCACCGGAGGAAGCGGCGCAGCACCTGCTGGACACGGCCGATCGTTCCTTTGCCAACGAGAACGCGAACCCCGACGACGATTACGGCGAGACCTCCTGCGGGAGTGATGGCGACACCGACTGCGGCCTGTACCATTTCGGCCAGGGCAGGGTGGACATCGCCGCCGCCCTCGAGCCCTCCGGTACCCCGGATGTCGCGGTTACCTCGACGGTGCCGGACGCTGACAATGCGGGTTCGGGTGCGCCGATCGACGAGACGGTCATGGCCGTGCCGGCGGGGTTGGGCGACGCCGGCGAGAAGATCGCGGCCGCCCTGGCGGACGTCCAGGTGTTCGATGACCTGGGCCGCAACTACACCGCGGACCTGTCAGGCATGGTCAACCGCTTCGTCGACCCGACCCAGGGGCTGGGTTTTCGCATGAGCCAGTTCCTCACGGCGGGGCTGTTCGATCCGGTGGCCAGCCATCGCGACGAGGAAAGCGGCACCGTCCAGACGGTCGGGCTGGATGCCGGGGGGCAGGTGGCGCAGGCCGGTTTCGGCACCGACCCGGAGTCACACGATGTCGGGTTGGGCGTCTATCACTTTGGTCACGGCGCCTCCGCCCCGGACGCGAGCGGATACACGGGCATGTCGATGCTCTCCTACGCCGGCAACACGCCCATGGCCGACCAGATCGATTCGGCCTACGGGGTCAATGTCGACGTGCCGCTCGCCGGGCCCCTGTCCCTGACATCGAGTTACTGGCAGGGCGAGAAGCGCCTGTCGCTGTCCGAGATCGACCGGCCGAACCGGGTCAGTGACATCGCCATGGGGATCAAGGCAGAGCTTGGCGAGGGCCTCGACCTCACGGCGGGGTATTCGCGACTGACCGAGACGGCCGGATTTCTCGGCATGACCGGGGGCGGCGGGGTATCCACCCGGGGCGGCTCGGACATGGGCCTGATGCAACTGGGTCTCAACGGCCGGCTTGGTGGCTTCAGCGCCTTTGCGCACTACCAGTCGGGCCGCGCCGAGGCGGGACTGAAACAGAGCGTCATCACCGACCTGAGCGCCGATGTCGAACAGATGGCGCTCGGTGCGAGCTACGACTTCGACGAGGGACGCAGACGGATCGCATTCGTCGCCAGCGAACCCCTGCACCTGACCGGAGGCGAGGCGACGATGCGGCTGGCCACGGGGCGAACCGTGGACGGGCAGGTGATCTATCGCGTCGACGAACTCGGTTTTTCCGCCGTGAACACCCCGCGCAACTACGAGCTGGGTTACCGCCAGCGTATCGGCAAGAAGACCCTGCTGGGCATCAACGTGATGCGGATGGAGAATGCGGCCGACCGTCTCGAGGCCGGTGCGGACCACGGGCTGGTGTTGCTGACGAGCCGTCGTTTCTGAGACCGGCGCTAGGGTCGTCGAGCCAGGACGGCCCGGGACGAACGAAAGCCCTTCCCATCCGGAAGGGCTTTCTCGGTCCTGGTGTCCCGGGTGCGGGACGAATCAGAGCAGATCGTCCTCGATCGCCTCGATGCCCGCAGCGGCGCACTGGTCGTCGGTGGCGCCGCCTGGCGAGCCGGATACGCCGATACCGCCGACGATCCGGCCATCCGAGGTGATCTGCTTGCCGCCGCCGATGATGGTGACGCCGTCAAGGTGCTGGAGACCGTAGCTTGCCTCGCCGGGTCCGGTGCTGTCCCCCAGTTCGATAGTGTCCGTGCGGAAGCTCACGGCCGTCCAGGCCTTGCTGGTGGCCGTGTCCACGGAGTGCGGGCCCGCGTAACGATCACGCTTGAGGGCCTGGAGCGTGCCGCCCGGTCCCACGACCACGGCTGTCACCTGGGCGTTCTTGTCACGACAGGCCTCCACGGCGGCCTGCACCGCCTTGACGGCGACTTCCGGAACGAGGGCCGGTGTGTCGAAGGTTCCCTCGGCGGCATGGAGTGGCGAAGATGCGATCGCCAGCACGGTGCCGGCGAGAAGAGTTGCGCGTACCTTGATCATGGTGTTTCCCCTTTTCGGTGGTGATGGACCTATACCTATAGTCGGGAAACGACCGGCACGCATTACCCATTGACATGAAAGGGATTTATGACGCCCTGGTGCCGAGCGAAACGGCGTGCTTCGCCTCGCTGAGAACGAACTCCGAGAACGCCCGTGCGGCGGGGCCGAGGCGTTTTCCCTCGCGCTGGACGAGGTACCACTGGCGCATCAGCGGGAAGCCCTGCACGTCGAGCACGCACAACTCCCCGGAGGCCAGCTCCGACTGCACGATGTGCAGGGAGACCACGCCCAGGCCGAGGCCTGCCTCGACGGCCTGCTTGATGGCCTCGTTCTTGTTCATCTCCATGGCGACCTTGAGTTCGAGGCCGTGTTCGGCAAAGACCTTCTCCACCGCACCGCGCGTGCCGGATCCCGGCTCGCGGCCGACCAGCGGTTCCTTGGCGAGACGGGTGAGGGGGATGTTGCGGAGCTTCGCGAACGGGTGGTTCGGTGAGGCGATGACCACCAGCGGGTTGTCCATGAACGGCTCGGCGGACAGGCCCAGCCCCTCCGGGGGACGCCCCATCAGCGCGAGATCGATGTCGTTGCCGGTCAGGTGCTGGAGCAGCATCGCCCGGTTGACGACGTTGAGGCTGATCCGCACCTCGGGATGAACCTGGCGGAACAGCGCCATCAGCCGCGCGGCGAAGTAGCTGGCGGTGCTCGCCACCGAGACCGTCAGGGTGCCGCCCTTCAGTCCACGCAGATCGGCCAGGGTGTGCTCGAGGTTGTCGAGTTCCCGGCCGATCGCGTGACTTGCCGCGAGGGTCTCGCGGCCGGCCTCGGTCAGGTGGATCTTCTTGCCCACGTGCTCGAACAGCGGCAGGCCGAGGGACTCTTCCAGCTGCTTGATCTGCATGGAGACCGCGGGCTGGGTCAGGTGCACGTCCTTGCTGGCGCGGGAGAAGCTGCCGTGATGGGCGACGGCCTCGAGGATCTCGAGCTGGCGCAGGGTTAGTCTGAGCATAAGAAAAACTGATTATAAGCTAGAATTTTGCCCCTGATTATAAACTCTGAATTTTATTTATAAACCCCACCGATTATGGTGCTTTCCGCAACGCATACCCCCGGTGGCCGAGACAAGGCCGCCGTCCCTTCATGCCAATTCGGAGGACACCATGGCTCACGATCAATCCAGCCGTTACGCCGATCTCACCCTCAAAGAGGAAGACCTGATTGCCGGCGGCAAGCACATCCTCGTCGCCTACAAGATGAAGCCGCGCGCCGGCTACGGTTACCTTGCGACCGCCGCGCACTTCGCGGCCGAGTCGTCCACCGGCACCAACGTCGAGGTCTCGACCACCGACGACTTCACCAAGGGTGTCGACGCGCTCGTCTATCACATCGACGAGGCGAACGAGGACATGCGGATCGCCTACCCGATCGAGCTGTTCGACCGCAACATGACCGACGGCCGCATGATGCTGGTGTCCTTCCTGACCCTGACCATCGGCAACAACCAGGGCATGGGCGACGTCGAGCACGCCAAGATGGTCGACTTCTACATGCCCAAGCGCGCCATCGAGCTGTTCGACGGCCCGTCCAAGGACATCTCCGACATGTGGCGCATCCTGGGCCGCCCGATCGTCGACGGCGGCTACATCGCCGGCACCATCATCAAGCCTAAGCTGGGCCTGCGTCCGGAGCCGTTCGCCCAGGCCGCCTACGAGTTCTGGCTGGGTGGCGACTTCATCAAGAACGACGAGCCGCAGGGCAACCAGACCTTCGCGCCGATCAAGAAGGTCATGCCGCTGGTGGCCGACGCCATGAAGCGCGCCCAGGACGAGACCGGCGAGGCGAAGCTGTTCTCCGCCAACATCACCGCCGACGACCACTTCGAGATGTGCGCGCGGGCCGACTACATCCTCGAGACCTTCGGCGAGGACGCCGACAAGGTCGCCTTCCTGGTAGACGGCTACGTCGGCGGTCCGGGCATGATCACCACGGCCCGTCGCCAGTACCCGAACCAGTACCTGCACTACCACCGTGCCGGTCACGGCGCCGTGACCTCCCCGAGCGCCAAGCGCGGCTACACCGCCTTCGTCCTGGCCAAGATGTCCCGCCTGCAGGGTGCGTCCGGCATCCACGTGGGCACCATGGGCTACGGCAAGATGGAAGGCGGCAAGGACGATCGCGACATCGCCTACATGATCGAGCGTGACTCCGTCGACGGTCCGGTCTACCACCAGGAGTGGTACGGCATGAAGCCGACCACCCCGATCATCTCCGGTGGCATGAACGCGCTGCGCCTGCCGGGCTTCTTCGAGAACCTGGGCCACGCCAACGTGATCAACACCGCGGGTGGCGGTTCCTACGGCCACATCGACTCGCCGGCCGCCGGTGCGACCTCCCTGCGCCAGGCCTACGAGTGCTGGAAGGCAGGCGCCGACCCGATCGAGTGGGCCAAGGAGCACAAGGAGTTCGCCCGCGCGTTCGAGTCCTTCCCGCACGACGCCGACGAGATCTTCCCGGGCTGGCGCGAGAAGCTGGGCGTGCACAAGTAAGCACGCTCAGCATGGCCGGGGATCCACCGGCCATCGACATTCAATTTGGCCGCCTGGCGACGGGCGGCCCTTTCTTTCCGCCCATTCCCGAGCGTTTCACTGGGAGACGCTCGGGAATGGGACAGCACTCGAGAAAGCAGACAGGTCAGGCAATGAGCGAACGATTCGACATCGAGCAGTACCGCGTTACCGAGGAACCCTTCTACCAGGCGCAGGGCCGCGAGGTCTCGGCCTACGAGACCGCCTACTCGGCGCGCATGCCGGTGATGGTCAAGGGGCCGACGGGCTGCGGCAAATCCCGGTTCGTCGAGTACATGGCCTGGAAGCTGGGCCGTCCGCTGATCACCGTCGCCTGCAACGAGGACATGACCGCCGCCGACCTGGTCGGGCGCTTTCTGCTCGACGCCGACGGCACCCGCTGGGTGGACGGCCCGCTGACCCAGGCCGCCCGTTTCGGGGCGATCTGCTACCTCGACGAGGTGGTCGAGGCCCGCCAGGACACCACCGTGGTCATCCACCCGCTGACCGACCACCGCCGCACGCTGCCGCTGGACAAGAAGGGCGAGCTGGTCGAGGCGCATCCCGACTTCCAGCTGGTGATCTCCTACAACCCCGGCTACCAGAGCCTGATGAAGGACCTCAAGCAGTCCACCAAGCAGCGCTTCGCCGGCTTCGAGTTCGACTACCCGGAGGCGGCGGTCGAGCGGGAGATCATCATTGGCGAGACCGGCCTCGACGAGACCACTGCCGGCAAGCTGGTGCAGATCGCCGAGACGGCCCGCAACCTCAAGGGGCACGGTCTGGCCGAGGGCATCTCCACCCGGCTGCTGGTCTACGCCGCGACCCTGATCGGCAAGGGCATGGAGCCCGCGGAGGCGGCCCGCATGGCCATGGTCGTGCCGCTGACGGACGATGCCGACATCCGGGATACGCTGTATCACGCCATCGACACCGTCTTCGGCTGAGCCGGGGAGCCGACCGATGCCCAAGGACTCGATCCGTCAGGCCTATCGCGACCGCTTCAAGTGCGGCTTCGACCAGGCCCGGGAGATCTTCGATCCCTGCCTGAGCAATGCGCTGGAGAAGCTTTCCTCGGAGTCGGCGGTGGACGACTTCCTCCAGGGCGCCAATCTCCTGTGCATGATGGGGCAGGGGGTCGAGCCGGTGCTGCTGTACCTGGAAGAGGCCCCCGATACCGCCGGCCTGGTGGGGGACGCCATGCTCGAGGACCTGGCCCATTACGCCTACAAGCTTGCCACGTCCACCAACGCCCCGGCCGTGGCGCCGTTCCTGCAGTCCATGTTGCCGGTGGCGCGGCGGCTGGAGTGCGGGGAGGCGATGCGGGGGTTCCTAGACCTCGGTCTCGAGGTGATGCGCGAGACCACGCCGTCGATCCACGGCCATCATGCGATCCACCCCAGCCCGGTGCTCGACCGGTTCTTCGAGACCGCGCCCCGGGTGCTGGCCTGGCTGAACCTCGCCGGACTGGCCAACTGGGCGCGCTTCGGCGCCCGGGCCCATGCCGACGACCCGGATGCCCAGAAGGCCTACTTCAGCCTGGAGTCCGCCGACAGCCGCGGCATC
>JAWLHL010000018.1:0-30394 GCA_041690375.1 Guyparkeria sp.
ACCAGTAGCAGGTTGAAGCCGGGCCGGTGGGTGTCGAACAGCGCCATGGCCGGCGCCGTTATTCGTCAGCGAACAGGGTGCTGTTGCGCTGGTCGATCAGGTCGAGGACCTTGCCGCCGCCGCGGGCGACGCAGGTCAGCGGGTTCTCGGCGATGACCACCGGCAGGCCGGTCTCTTCCATCAGCAGCTTGTCCAGGTCGCGGAGCAGGGCGCCACCGCCGGTCAGCACGATGCCGCGCTCGGCGATGTCGGCGCCCAGTTCCGGCGGGGTCTGCTCCAGCGCGGCGCGCACGGCCTGCACGATGCCGAACAGCGGCTCCTGCAGGGCCTCGAGGATCTCGTTGGAATTGAGCGTGAAACTGCGCGGTACGCCCTCGGCCAGGTTGCGCCCCTTGACGTCGATCTCGCGGAGTTCCTTGCCCGGGTAGGCCGCGCCGATCTCCTTCTTGATCCGTTCGGCGGTCGCCTCGCCGATCAGGATGCCGTAGTGACGTCGGACGAAGGCGATGATCGCCTCGTCGAACTTGTCGCCGCCGATGCGAACCGAGGCGGAATAGACGATGCCGTCGTGGTAAATGACGCCCACCTGGGAGGTGCCGCCGCCGATGTCGACCACCATCGAGCCGCGCGGCTCGTCGACGTCGACGCCGGCGCCGATCGCCGCGGCCATCGGCTCCTCGATGATGAACGCCCGGCGCGCGCCGGCGGAGAGGACCGATTCGCGGATGGCACGGCGCTCGACCTGGGTCGCGCCTACCGGCACGCACACCAGCACCCGGGGGCTGGGGCGGAACCAGTGAGAGGAGTGCACCTTCTTGATGAAGTGCTGCAGCATCTTCTCGGTGACGTGGAAGTCGGCGATCACGCCGTCTCGCAGCGGGCGGACCGCGTGGATCGACTTCGGCGTGCGGCCGACCATCTGCTTGGCTTCGTTGCCGTAGGCCTGGATGACGGTCTGGCCGCCGTCGTTGCGCAGGGCGACCACCGAGGGCTCGTCCAGCACGATTCCCCGACCGGAGACGTAGATCAACGTGTTGGCGGTGCCGAGGTCGATGGAGAGATCGGTGGAGAAGATGCCGCGAAAGCCTTTGAACATGGGGGATGTAACCGGTAGCTAGTGTGTCTTGGTGTAAGTGCTTGTCTTGGTGGCGTGTCCGCCTGTGTCGCGCCTGGTGTGCCGGCAGCGGCCACTGAATCCGTTCCTGTTTTCCTGATTGTGCTCCTTGCCGGACGAGGAGTTTACGGGCGGTGAGATCTCGTGTCTCGGAGACCGTAAAATAAGCCGCTAAGGTAGCAACATGCGCGTGCCTTAGCAAGCGTGCCTGTGATAGGCTTCGCGCCGGGTTTGGCCGGCCGGGCGGGCCTCTCGAGAGGGCTCGCGGATCGGCCTGTCTTCCTTGAAGTCGGCGACTGCCCCTGGGGGCAGTCCGCGGTTTACTGACACACCATTTTTCCGGGGGTTCCGTCCATGTCGCTGACGAACGACCAGCTGCAGTCCGTGGCGCACCTGGCTCGCATCGCGATCGAATCCGAATGGCGCGACGCGTTGCGCGCGGATCTCAACTCGATCCTGGACCAGGCCTCGTTGCTCGACGACCCGAGGCTCGATGAACTCGAGCCCATGGCGCACCCGCTCGACCAGACGCAGCGGCTGCGGGCCGACGAGGTTACCGAGACGGACCAGCGCGAGGAACTGATGGCGGCGGCGCCCGCCAGCGAGCGGGGCCTGTTCCTCGTGCCCAAGGTGATCGAGTAGACGCCTGGCCACCGGGGTCGACCGCCCCGCATCCGCTCGCTACCTGTCACCCATACGAATCTCGGGAAGCAACGTCGTGTCCAACAACAGCCAACACTCTTCCGCCACCGGGGAATCGGCCATCGTCAATGCCTCGATCGTCGAACTGCGTCGCCTGATCGACGCGGGCGAGGTTTCCCCGGCCGAACTTGCCGCGATCTTCGTCGGGCGCATCGAGGCGCTCGATCCCGGACTCAACAGCCTGATCAGTCGCGTCGAGCCGGCCGCTCCGACGTCGTCGGGCGGTTCGCTCTCCGGTATTCCCTACGTGCACAAGGACATCTTCTGCGCGAAGGGCACGCGCACGACCTGCGGATCGCGCATGCTGGCCGACTGGGTGTCGCCCTACGACTCGACGGTGCACGAGCGGCTGACCGGGTCGGGGGGCGTGCTGCTGGGCAAGGCCAACATGGACGAGTTCGCCATGGGCTCGTCCAACGAGAACAGTCATTTCGGCGCCGTGGCCAACCCCTGGGACGAGAAGGCGGTGCCCGGCGGATCGTCCGGTGGTTCCGCCGCGGCGGTCGCCGCTCGCCTCGCGCCGTTCGCGACCGGAACGGACACCGGTGGCTCGATCCGCCAGCCGGCCGCCTACTGCGGCGTGACCGGGATCAAGCCCACCTACGGCCGCGTCTCGCGCTACGGGATGATCGCCTACGCCTCGAGCTTCGACCAGGGCGGCGTGATCGCGAAATCCGCCGAGGACTGCGCGGTCGTGCTCGGTGAGATGGCCGGTTTCGACGAGCGGGATTCCACCTCCGCCGACCGGGAGGTACCCGACTACGCCGCCACGCTTAACGATTCGATCGCCGGGCTGCGCGTCGGCATTCCGACGCAGTGGTTCTCCGATGCCCTCGACCCGTCGGTGGGTGACGCGGTCACCGCGGCAATCGACGAGCTGCGCGCCGCCGGCGCCGAAACCGTCGAGATCGACCTGCCGGACGCCGACATCGCCCTGGCCGCCTACTACCTGCTCGCTCCGGCCGAGGCCTCCTCGAACCTCTCGCGCTTCGACGGCGTGCGTTTCGGCTATCGCTGCGAGGAGCCGAAGGACCTGCAGGATCTCTACGAGCGCAGCCGTTCCGAGGGCTTCGGTGCGGAGGTCAAGCGGCGCATCCTGGTGGGTACCTACGCCTTGTCCGCCGGCTACTACGACGCCTTCTATCGTCGCGCGCAGAAGGCGCGTCGCCTGGTGACCGATCACTTCCACCGTGCCTTCGAACGGTGCGACGTGATCGCCGGACCGGTCACGCCCACCCCGGCGTTCGACCGCGGCGCGCACAGCGACGACCCGGCCAAGATGTATCTCGAGGACATCTTCACGATTCCGGTCAACCTTGCCGGACTGCCGGGCATGTCCGTGCCGGCGGGATTCGTCGATGGCCGCCCGGTTGGCCTGCAGCTGATCGGTCGCCACTTCGACGAGGCGCGCCTGCTCAACGTCGCGCACCAGTACCAGCAGCGCGTCGACTGGCACACCCGGATGCCGCCGGTTGCTGCCGATTCCTCCAACCACTAAGCGAAGGGCAGAAAACGACATGTCTGACTACGTCATCCCTTCGGGCTGGGAAGCGGTCATCGGGCTGGAGATCCATGCCCAGCTGGCCACCCGTTCCAAGATCTTCTCCGGCGCGTCGACCGCCTTCGGCGCCGAGCCCAACGCCCAGGCCTGCGCGGTCGACCTCGGCCTGCCGGGCGTCCTGCCGGTCCTCAACGAGGGCGCGGTGCGCATGGCCTCGCTGTTCGGTCTGGCCATCGACGCGGAGATCTCGCGCGTCTCGAGCTTTGACCGCAAGAACTACTTCTACCCGGACCTGCCCAAGGGCTACCAGACCACGCAACTGGCCCGGCCCATCGTGGTCGGCGGCGAGGTGACCATCCCCACCGGCGAGGGCAAGAAGGCGACGGAGCACACCATCCGCGTGACCCGAGCGCACCTCGAGGAGGATGCCGGCAAGTCGCTGCACGAGGACTTCCACGGCATGACCGGCATCGATCTCAACCGCGCCGGGACGCCGCTGATCGAGATCGTCTCCGAGCCGGACATGCGCACGCCCGAGCAGGCGGTGGCCTACGCGCGCAAGATCCACGCGATCGTCCAGTACCTCGGCATCTGCGACGGCAACATGCAGGAAGGCTCGTTCCGCGTCGACGCCAACGTTTCCGTGCGTCCGACGGGCGACGAGACCCTCGGTACGCGCACCGAGATCAAGAACGTCAATTCGTTCCGCTTCCTGCAGCGGGCGATCGAGTTCGAGATCGAGCGGCAGGTGGACCTGCTCGAGACCGGCGGCGAGGTGGTCCAGGCCACGCGCCTGTACGATCCCGACCGCGACGAGACCCGCCTGATGCGCACGAAGGAGGAGGCGGACGACTACCGCTACTTCCCCTGTCCGGACCTGCTGCCGGTGGTGCTCAGTGAGGCGACCATCGACTCCTGGCGCGCAGAGCTGCCGGAGTTGCCGGACGCCAAGGCGGAACGCTACCAGTCCGAGTACGGCCTGAGCGCCTACGACGCCGGCGTGCTCACCTCCAGCCGAGCGACCGCGGAGTACTTCGAGGCGGTCATCGCGCGTGACGGGGCGGATCCCAAGCTCGCCGCCAACTGGGTGATGGGCGAGGTCGCCGCGCTCTTGAACCGCCTCGAGCTGGAGGTCGGCGACTGCCCGGTGTCGGCCGAGAAGCTCGCCGATCTGCTCGAGCGGATCAATGATGGCACGCTGTCGAACAAGCTCGGCCGCGAGGTCTTCGAGGCCCTGGCCGAGGAGGGCGGCTCGGTCGACGCGATCATCGAGGCTCGGGGCCTGAAGCAGATCTCGGACACCGGCGCGATCGAGGCGATGGTCGACGAGGTCATCGACGCCAACCCGGAGCAGGTCGAGGCCTACCGCGGCGGCAAGGACAAGCTGTTCGGCTTCTTCGTCGGCCAGGTGATGAAGGCGGCGAAGGGCAAGGCGAACCCCAAGGCGGTCAACGACGTGCTCAAGCGTCGACTGGACGGCGAGTAAGACGATGGCCGACCAGGAACCGACCACGATCGTGGACTGGCAGTCGCTGCCGCAGAGCGACGAGCTGTTCCGGTTTTCCTTCGAGGACGGCCGGGTCCGGGGCGTCTCGTTGCGTCTCGAGGACACCTGGCAGGCGGCCATCGAGAACAGCGACTACCCGCCGGCGGTCGCCGCGCTGCTCGGACAGGCCGTGGCCGGGGCCGTGCTGATGGTCGCCAGCCTCAAGTTCGAGGGGCGACTGGTCCTGCAGTTCGCCGGGCATGGCCCGATCAGCCTGCTGGTCGTCCAGGTTCGGTCAGACCGGCGCTTTCGCTGCATGGCCAAGTGGGACGACGAGCGGCTGGCCGAGGCCGGGACCTCGCTCGAGGAGCTCATGGGCCACGGACAGCTGGTGCTGACGATCGAACCCGAGGAGGGTGCCCGATACCAGTCGCTGGTGCCGCTTGCCGGCGAGCGACTCGAGAACGCCATCGAAGGCTATTTCCAGCAGTCCGAGCAGCTTCCCACGCGGCTCGTGCTGTCCGCCGACGAGGCGGTGACCGCCGGCATGCTCGTTCAGCAGATGCCCGAGACGGGCGGCATCATTCCCGCCTCCGGCCCGGGAGCGCTGGAATTCGAACACGTCGGCAAGCTGATCGATACCCTGATCGGCGACAAGGGCCGTGCGGAGATGCTGGCCGTGTCGGCCCCGGAGCTTCTGCACCGGCTGTTCCACCAGGAGACCCTGCGGATCCATGACGTGGCGCGGGTGCAGTTCAGCTGCGGCTGCTCGCGCGAGGCCGTCGGCGCCATGCTGGCCAGCCTCGGGCGCGAGGAACTCGAGGAATCGCTGGAGAGCGTCGACACGCCCGGCAGCCTCGAGATCCGCTGTGACTTCTGCGGGAGCCTGTACCGGTTCGATCGCGTCGACGTCGAACAGCTGCTCAGTGGCGACAGCGTCGAGCCACCCGGCTCGACCCGGCACTGATCGCCGCCCGGGCCCGTTTCGCGCTATTCGGGCTGGCCGGCGCCGCCGGGAACCTCCATACTTGACTTGCGTGCCCGGTCGATTCTCCGGGCGGATTCCTTCCGGCATGGCCGGGCCGTAACGGGTGATCGACCATGAGTGCAGGTAACGCTCCAGGGGCTGGCCGAGCCGGTTCGGTCGCCGCGTCGAACCCCGCGGCCCCGCTCGACCGTCTCTACAGCGAGGTGCGCCGCCACATCCTCGACCGGCAGCACCCGGTCTCCGGCCTGCTGCCTGCCAGCACGGCGGTGACCGCGCACGGTGACTACACCGACGCCTGGGTGCGTGACAACGTCTACAGCATACTCGGCGCCTGGGTGCTGGGCATGGCCTATCGGCGGGCCGGTCACTCCTCGGTGCGCGCCTACGAGCTCGAACAGGCGACGGTGCGCAACATGCGGGGCCTGCTGGCGGCCATGATGCGCCAGTCCGACCGGGTCGAGCGGTTCAAGCACAGTCTCGCGCCCGTCGACGCCCTGCACGCGAAGTACGACACCGCCACCGGTGACGCGGTGGTCGGCGACGAGGACTGGGGGCACCTGCAACTCGACGCCACCTCGCTGTTCCTCCTGATGCTGGTGCAGATGACGCTCAGCGGTCTGCGCATCGTCCAGAGCCGGGACGAGGTCGACTTCCTGCAGAACCTCGTCTGGTACCTGTCACGCGCCTATGTCACGCCCGACTACGGCATCTGGGAGCGCGGCAACAAGATCAACCGCGGTGTGCGGGAACTCAACGCCAGTTCACTGGGACTGGTACTCGCGGCCCTCGAGGCCGTCGACGGCTTCGACCTGTTCGGCGGCGAGGGCGATGCCAGCACGCGTCTTAAGGTGGTCGCCGACGACATCGTCCGGGTCGAGCAGAGCCTGCAGTCGCTGCTGCCCCGGGAGTCCGGCTCGAAGGAGCTCGATTCGGCGCTCTTCGCCGTGATCGGTTTCCCCGGCTTCGCCGTGCACGATGCGGGTCTGGTCGAGCGGATCGGTACGGCCATCGACAGGCGGCTTTCGGGTCCCTACGGCTACAAGCGCTTCCTGCGAGACGGTCACCAGACGGTCGTCGAGGACGAGAACAAGCTGCACTACGAACCGGAGGAGCTCGAGGCGTTCGCCGGCATCGAATGCGAGTGGCCGCTGTTTTTGACCTTCCGCCTGATCAACGCGGTGTTCGCGGGCGAAAACGGGACGGCGGCCGCGATCGACCGTCGACTCGAGGCGCTGGCAGTCGAGGACGACGGGCAGGGCCTGCTTCCGGAGCTTTACTACGTCACGGCCGAGAACGTGGAAGAGGAGCGCGCCCGTCCGGGCAGCACCGAGCGTCTCCCCAACGACAACCGCCCGCTCGTCTGGGCGCAGAGCCTCTGGGTGGTCGGCCGGCTGCTCCGCCTTGGTCTGGTGGACGTCTCGGATGTCGACCCGCTCAACCGTCGGCGAAACCTGCGCGTGAAGCGTTCGCCGGCCGTCTCCGTGGCCGTGATCGCGGAGACCGGTCTCGTGGCGGATCGCCTGGCGGATGCGGGCGTCGAGCCGGTCGACCGGCTTGGAGATTCGTGGGTACAGATCACCTCCGCCCGGGCGTTGACCGAGAGCCTGACCCACGTGGGCGAGAACCCGCGCCTTCGCTTGAGCGGTCGGCCGCGGCGACGTGTGCTGGGGCTGGCGACGGCGTCCATCGTCGAGGCGGACGGCAAGACCTGGGCGGTGGTTCCCCAGCTGTTCGAGAGCGATGATTTCTACCTGGCGCGGGACCTGCACCTGCTGGTCCACGAACTGCGCACGACCCTCGAGTACCTGCACCATCATGCCCGGCCGGCCGGGCGGCCGCTGTTTCTCCTGCTGGTTTCCGAGTGGATGATCGAGGTGCAGGGATTCGACGCGCTGCTGGCCTTCTGCCGGGACGAGCTGGCCAGCGGAACGGTGGGCGAGGTGCCCGTTCATTTCGACGAGCTGGACAATCTTTCCAGCACCGCCCCGCGCGTCCGGCTGCCGGGCCCGATGCCCGGCTGGGCTCGACGCCCCCGCGTGGATGCCTCGCGATGGCTGGCCGACGGGGACGCGCAGGAGATCCTGAAAGGCCTGGGCGAGGAACCGACGCAAGAGGCTATCGAGGAAGCGTTCGCCCGGACGCGTCGGCTGGAGGAACAGCTTGCCCTGCTGCAACGCCTCGAGGCAGCCGGGCAGCCGGTGCGTCGCGCCTTTCCCGATGCCTTCGGCCATGTACGCACGGCCGGCGATCATCTCTCGATGCTGTTTCGCGTGGCCCAGCAGAAGCAGGCATGGCGGGTCATGCGCCTGGCCTCCGAGCAGGCCGGCAAGGTCGACGCCTTCCTGGAAGTCGCCCTGATGGACCTGATCGTGCGACACAAGCGCGTCGCGGTGGGGCGCTCCTACACCAGCGAGGCGGTGATCGCCGAGCCCGTGTCCAACGCGGAGATCCTCCGCCGCATCGAGGCGTTCTGCGGCGACGATCCCCGCGAACGCATACTGACCCAGGAGCTGATCATTCACCTGGGGGCGTGGATCCGCGCCGAGCCGGGCCTGTTCGAGGACGTAATCACGTTGCGCACCGGGCCGCTGTTGCAGATCCTGGTCGCCCTGCATGCCCGCGAGCGGGGGGTCTCCCCGGCCCATGCGCTGGATCGGCTCGTCGGCATGGCGCCCAGCGCGATCCGGGACATGCTGCGCGAGGCGCTGGAATGGCGAGACCGGCCCGAGGAGCTCGAGGCACTGCACCTGCGCTCGGACGTCGCCGGTTCGGTGAGCCTTGCGTCGACCGAGGGGGGCGAGGTGTTCACCGGGGAGATGCGCGAGGCGCTTGCCGCCGAGGAGGCCGGGGCCGACTGGTTGCATCATCGCCAGATACAGGGGGCGATCGGCCGACTGCCGACGGGGTTCTACCGGCAGCTGTGGTCGTTGCTCGGTCACGCGCCGGCGATCGTCATCGGTAACCGCTATGATCCGAGGAACACGCTCGACAGCGCGCTGTATCGCAGTCAGACGACGGCGGGGGAGCACAACTTCGCGCTCGCGGTGGAGCATCTGCTCAACCGGATCGCGGCCCCCGAATATCGCCAGCTGTGCATCGAGGCGCTCGCGGCACTGGTCGAGATCACCCGGCGTCATCCGGGGCTCTCGGTGGAGGAGCCGCTGGTCCTGGATGTCCTGATCGGGCACGCCGTGCGGCTGGCCTGGATCGACGGTCACCCGGATGACGGCGATCGGTATGACGAGGTGCGCGACCGGGCCTGGCAGGCCTTCTACCGCACGTCTCCCGACGAGGTGGCGCAATGGGTCAGCCGGTCGCTCAACATGCTGCTGGGCGTGGACGTGGCAGCAACATCGGAGGTGGAACGATGATCCTTGCCGGCGACATCGGCGGTACCCGTTCGCGGCTGGCCGTGTTCCGCGCGGGCGAATCCCGTGCAGTGGTTCAGCGCCACCTCCCCAGCGCGGAGTACGGCAGCCTGGTCGAGCTGCTCGGGGATTTCCGCCGTGAAATCGAGGCCGACCGGCAGATCGAGTGGCAGAACATCGAGTCGGCGGCCTTCGGTGTGGCCGGACCGGTGGCGGGACGGCCCGGCGAGGAAAAGGCCCGGACCACCAACCTGCCGTGGACGGTCTCGGCCGCCAGCGTGGCCGAACTGCTGGCGGATGTCCCGGTGCGGATCGTGAACGATCTTGTCGCCGTCGGCCTGGGAGCGATGGCCAGTCCGGTGCGCCGTCGGGAGGCGCTCAACCCGGATGCCGCCTTCGATGGCGGACACGTCGCCGTGATCGCCCCGGGCACCGGGCTGGGCGAGGCGATCTTCCACCACGACGGCCATCGCTTCCTCCCCATGCCCAGCGAGGGCGGGCACTGCGACTTCGCCCCCAACAACACGCGCGAGGACGAGCTGCTCGCCTTCATGCGCCGGCGTAGCGGGGGGCACGTGAGCTACGAGCGGCTGCTCTCCGGTGACGGCTTTTCCGCGCTTTACGCCTTCGCCCGGGAGCATGAACTGGGCCGGGCTGCGCCGGATGCCGACCGGCGGCTCGCGGAGGCCGAGGATCGCAATGCGCTGGTGACCCGCATGGCGATCAACGGCGAGGACGAGTGCGCACAGATCGCCTGCCGGTTCTTCGCCCGCATCCTCGGTGCGGAGGCGGGCAACCTTGCGCTCAAGACCCTGCCGTTCGGCGGGGTGTTCATCGCCGGGGAGGTCGCCGGGCACGTCTTGCCGTTCCTGCGCGAGGAAACCCTGGCGGGTTTTCTCGACAAGGGGCGTTTTTCGACACTGCTCGGACGCATGCCCCTGTGGGTGGTGGCCGAGCCGGACCTGGGGCTGGCCGGTGCGCGGGAACTGGCGGAACAGGAGCTCAACGCATGACGGAATCGAACGCCCGCCGCTCGGCGCTGCGGGGCCTCTACGTGATCACGGATACCACGCGCTTCGTCCGCGACGACCTGGTCCGGGCGGTCAGCGAGGCCATCGACGGTGGAGCGCGGATCGTGCAGTACCGCGACAAGAGCGACGATGCGATTCGCCGCCGCGCGGAGGCCGCGGCACTGGCCGAACTCTGCCGTCGCCATGACCGCGTTTTCATCGTCAATGACGACGTGGGGCTGGCCATCGACGTTGCCGCCGACGGCGTGCATCTCGGCCGCGACGACCAGGGCCTGGTCGATGCGCGTCGGCGGTTCGAGGACGCGGGTCTCGATGCGATCGTCGGCGTGTCTTGTTATGCTGACCGCCAACGGGCCGAACACGCCGCGGCCGCCGGAGCGGACTACCTTGCCTTCGGCGCCATGTTCCCGTCCCCGACCAAGCCCCACGCGCCCAGCGCCACGGCCGACCTGCTGGCCTGGGCCCGGGAGTCGCTCGGCCTGCCGGTCTGTGCGATCGGGGGCGTGACCGCGGACAACATTGTCGACCTGCTGCCGTATCACCCCGACATGGTCGCGGTGATCAGCGAGGTGTTCTCCTCGAACGACATCCGTGCGGCGGCCGCGTCACTGGCCGAACAGATCCAGCAAATCCATGACGATCCGGAGACTTCGTAGATGACCGCATCCAACCACGAGCTATTCGAGAAAGCACAGGCCCACATCCCCGGCGGCGTGAACTCGCCGGTGCGTGCCTTCGGCTCGGTCGGGGGCGATCCCGTGTTCGTCAAGCGGGCGGAAGGGCCGCGTTTCTACGACGAGAACGACCGGCCCTACATCGATTACGTCGGCTCCTGGGGCCCCATGATCCTCGGCCATGCCCACCCCGAGGTGATCGAGGCGGTGCAGGCGGCGGCTGCTCGCGGGCTCTCCTATGGTGCGCCGACGACCACCGAAACCGAGATGGCCGACCTGCTCTGCGACCTGGTGCCGTCCATGGACATGGTGCGCCTGACTTCCTCGGGCACCGAGGCGACCATGAGCGCGATCCGCCTGGCGCGCGGCTTCACCGGGCGCGACCGGATCGTCAAGTTCCAGGGCAACTACCACGGGCATTCCGACTCGCTGCTGGTCGAGGCCGGTTCGGGTGCACTGACCCACGGCGTGCCCAGTTCACCCGGCGTGCCCAAGGCATTCGCGGACCTGACCACTACCGTGGAATACAACAACCTCGAGCAGGTACGCGAGGTGTTCGCCGAGATCGGCAACGAGGTCGCGGCCATCATCGTCGAGCCGGTGGTCGGCAACATGAACTGCATCCCCCCGGAACCCGGTTTCCTCGAGGGGCTGCGTCAGGTCTGCGACGAACACGGGGCGGTGCTGATCTTCGACGAGGTGATGACGGGGTTCCGGGTCGCTCTCGGCGGCGCCCAGGAGCATTACGGCATCAAGCCGGACCTGACCACGATGGGCAAGGTGATCGGCGGCGGGATGCCGGTGGGCGCCTTCGGCGGCCGCCGCGAGATCATGTCCATGATCTCGCCGATGGGACCGGTCTATCATGCCGGGACCCTCTCGGGGAATCCGGTCGCGATGGCGGCGGGGATCAAGACCCTGGAACTGATCCGGGTGCCGGGCTTCTTCGACGTGCTCTCGCGCCGCACCCGGGAACTGTGCGACGGCCTGTCGGCCGCGGCGAAGAAGCATGGCATCCCCATGATCACGCAGAACGTCGGCGGGATGTTCGGGCTGTTCTTCACCGAAAAGGACCGGGTGGCGAACTTCAACGACGCGACTGGCTGCGACGGCGAGGCCTTCAAGGCCTTCTTCCACGGCATGCTCGAGGAGGGTGTGTACTTCGCGCCGTCGTCCTTCGAGGCCGGCTTCGTCTCCATGGCCCACGGCCAGGAGGAAATCGACGCGACGGTCGCCGCCGCCGAGCGCGTGTTCAGCCGCATGGCTGGCTGAACGTCATGATCCGGCCGTCGGGGGCGGTCGGGGGTTCCAGCCATGAAAAAGGCCGCCCGGCATTGAACCGGGCGGCCTTTTTTCATCCGGTGACGAGGGTCAGTCCTCTTCGATCTGGGCGTCGGGATCCCATCCCGCCTCGCGGGCCCTGGCCACCTGTTGCTCGTAGATCCTGGCGTGCCGGGCGCGCAGGTCGTCCGGCAGCAGGCTCGGGATGCCGCCGCCGTGCTTGTCCCACTCGGCGTTGACCTTGTCCGCCAGCCCCTGCAGGCGACCGAGCTCCCAGCCTTCGCAGGTCTCGTCTTCCGGGATCAGGCCGAAGACCCGGGCGTCGAGCACGAGACGTCCATGGAAGGTCATGCCGCCATCACGGTCGTTGTCCAGTCCGACGTAGCCGTCTTTCGCCTGGTTTCCTCTGCGTTGCATCGTGTACCCCTGTCTGTCGCTATTCGGATTCGTGGAAGCGGGCACCGACCAGTTCGGCGATGGTCTCGACCGCCTTGTCTGCATCGGTTCCGCGCCCGGTGACCTCGATGGTCTTGCCGCAGGCGGCGGCCAGCATCATCAGGCCCATGATCGACTTGCCGTTGACGCGCCGGTCGTTGAACGACACCTCGATGTCGCTCTCGAACTGTTCGGCGGTGGCGGCGAACCGCGCGGCGGCCCGGGCGTGCAGCCCGCGCTTGTTGCAGAGCGTCATCTGGCGGGTCACGGTGGTGGGTTCGGTCATGAATGCTCGTTCCTGTTGCCGGCTACTGCCTGTTGTCCAGGATGATGCCGTCCCGGCCGCCGCTCCAGGCCTTCTGCGTCATCTCGTTCAGTCCCAGCCGGGGATAGTTCAGTGCGCGTACCAGCATGGGCAGGTTGACCCCGGAAATCACCTGCACGTCGTGCTGGTCGCGCAGCCGGTGCGCGATGTTGGACGGCGTCGATCCGTACATGTCGGTCATGACCAGCACCCCTTCGCCCGCGTCGATCTCGGCTACGCGTCGCCGTGCGCTGGCGAGCAGGTCGATGGGGTCGTCATCCTGTCGGACGTCGATATGCGCGAGCCGGGTAGGAACACGCTCGAGCATGTCGGTGGCCGTCTCGATCAGTTGCGCACCGATGTCGTTGTGGCAGATCAGCAGTATTCCCACGGTCATCGTCGTGTCGATTCCTCGTTCACGCAGCGCCCTGGAAACGCCGGGTCGGCCCGCCTGGCCGGCGTCCCGCCGTTTCCAAAACGTGCATCATACCGAAAAATCGTCCGGGCACAGGGCGGATTCGGGCTTGCCCGATCCCCCGGTGCGATCCGTCAGCGATTGGCCAGGTCACGGTGCCTCACGACGAGGTTGTCGAAGCTGGGCTTGAGGTCGCGGGCGATCCGTTCGACCACGTATACCGAGCGATGCTTGCCGCCCGTGCAGCCGATCGAGCAGGTGACGTAGCTGCGGTCGCTGCGGATCGCCTGGACGAGGATGCCGGCGAGGAAATCGCTGATCTGGCTGCGGGTCTGGTGGGTGACCGGGTGCTGTTCCAGGTAGTTGACCACGGCCTCGTCCAGTCCGCTGTGGGGACGCAGGGAGGTATCCCAGTGCGGATTGGGCAGAAAGCGCACGTCGAACAGGTAGTCGGAGTCCAGGGGGATGCCGAACTTGAAGCCGAACGACTGGATCAGGATCCTCGGTCCGGAGGCCTTCTCGCCGACGAGACGCGCGCGGACGTCATCGCGCAGCTGGTGAACGGTGGTCAGGCTGGTGTCGATGACCAGGTCGGCATAGGCCCGGATGGGGGTCAGCAGCTGCCCCTCGCGGGCGATCGCCTCGACCAGGTTGTCGATCTGGTAGGAGAGGGGGTGGCGTCGCCGCGTCTCGCTGAAGCGCGCGACCAGTCGCTGCTGGTCGGCCTCGAGGAACACGCTGCTCACGGCGAGCTGCGGCAGTCGTTCCCTGAGGTTCTCGATTTTCTGGGGCAGGCCGGCCAGCGACCGTTCCGGGGCACGCGCGTCGATGCTGATCGCAATGCCGCGGGCGGCGATGCCTCCCTCGAGGTAGCTCTCGGCAAGATGTTCGAGCAGGTCCGGCGGGAGGTTGTCGATGCAGTAGAAGCCGCTGTCCTCGAGTGCAGCAAGGGCGACCGACTTGCCCGACCCGGATTGACCGGTGACCAGTATCAGGCGCGGCGTGGTCCGCGTCATCGCGACCCCTCCACCGAATCCGCGTCGGAGCTTTCGCCGAGGAGGGTCGCCACGCGGTCGCTGGCAGGTCGCGAACCCCGTTGTCGCTCCAGGTTGCGTTGCCGGACGATGGCCTCGAGCAGCACGGCGAGGTTGCGACCGGGAGCGACCGGCAGGCGCCAGACGGGGATGTCGTGTCCGGCGATCCGCTCGGTGCCGCGGTCGCCGAAGAGACGTTGCTCGGGCCCGATGGGCCTGCCGCTGTCGGCCGGGTAGAGATCAACGATCAGGCGCAGGTACTTGCGGGTCTTTAGCGCATTCGCGCCGAAGAGTTCCCGGATGTCGAGGATGCCGATCCCGCGGACTTCCAGCAGGCCGAACAGTCTTTCCGGGCAGGAGCCGGTGACCTCGTTGCCGCGTGCGTGGAAGCAGGGTGCGTCGTCGGCAACCAGGCGGTGGCCGCGCGTGATCAGTTCGAGCGCGACCTCGCTCTTGCCGATTCCAGCGGCCCCCCGGATCAGGACGCCCAGGCCGCTGACTTCCATGAACACCCCGTGGCGCCAGTCCTTTGGAGAGCGGCCGCAGAGCCTCCGGAGCCGACGCGCGATCGAGTCGCTGTCCTCCGGGGTGCTGATGACCGCGGTGTTCGAGTCGAGGCTGTCCGGCGAATGGTTCGCGAGCCAGCGTTCGGCGTCGCCGTTCGAGATGTCGCTCAGCACGATCAGCCGCTGTGGCGAATCCGGGCCGTGGGGGCCGTTCGCACGGGCGAGGTCGTTCAGGCTCTCGCGCAGGTAGGGGTCGATCAGGGCGATGCGGGTGGGGATCCAGGGATTGGCCGGGCCGACCAGCCGTTCCCCCTCGCGGAGGTTCTCCGACCAGTCCGATGGCAGGATATCCTGCCAGTCGGCATCGTTCCGGGAGTTGGCGACGTGTCGGTGTGGGGTGTTCTCGGTCATGGCGAGCCTGTCCGCGATGGTGGCGCTTCCCGATGGCTCACCGTCTTCCCTAAGAGGTCGGCGCCTCGGTGCTGTCCTTCAACCACTCTACCATCAGGCTCTGCACGCGCTCTGCACTTTGTGCCTGCATGATGGTCTCGCGCTCGTCGGGATCGTTCAGATGCCGGGCCAGTCGGCCGAGAATCTCGAGGTGCTGCTCCGGGCAGTCCTCGGGGATCACCAGGCCGATCACCAGGGTCACCGGCGCGCCGTCGGGTGCGCCGAAATCCACGCCTTCGCGCAGGCGGATCACGGCGCCCCGGGGAGTCAGGATGTCATCGACGCGACCGTGAGGGACGGCGATGCCGTGTCCGATCGCGGTGCAGCCCAGCCGTTCGCGGGCAATCAGGGCCTCGAAGATCCGCGTGGCGTGTTCGCCACCGAGTTCGTCGTCGGCGAGCAGGCCGGAAAGGACCTCCAGGACGCGCTTGCGGCTCTGGTACAGCTCGTCGATCCGGATGTGGTGGATCGGGAACAGTTCGGCAGTATTCATGCGTCACTCTGTCGGTCGACGGGTCACGAGGATCACTCGTGGGTCGCTGCGGGTAATTGTCGGGTCGGCGCGCATCATAGCGTTTTGCGCCCGGTCTGCAACACCATGTTGGCAGATCCGCTCGAAAGGGGGAGGGTCTTCGGCCACGAGGGGCGGGCGGGGCGAGGCCGGCGCCGGAGGGGAGGGCTCTCCCCCCGGGCCGGGATGCGGCGACCCGAATCGCGAGTCGCCTGGCACGATCAGCGATAGCTCGTGACCTTTTCCTTGTGCCTGACGATCTGGCGGTCGAGCTTGTTGATCATGGCGTCGATGGACGCGTACATGTCGTCGGTGATCGCCTCGGCATGCATGTCCTGGCCGCTCACGTGCAGGTTCGCCTCGGCCTTCTGCAGGTCCTTGCGTTCGACGGTCAGGATCACGTGGATGTCCACCAGCTTGTCGAAGTGACGCTCCAGGCGGGCGAACTTCTCGTGGACGTGGCTCTTGAGGGCCTCGGTGACATCGACATGATGACCGGTGATGTCTATTTGCATGATCAACTCCCGTATTTGCAGCTATATCAGTCGCTTGCGGTCCGTGGATGAAGCAATGCCCATTGCTTCGCGGTATTTGGCGATCGTGCGTCGGGCCACATCGATCCCCTCGTCTCCAAGCATGGTTGCAATCTTCGCGTCACTCAAGGGCTTGCGTGGATTTTCCTCCTCGACGAGCTTCCTGATGCGGGCCCGGATCGCGGTGGAGGAGCATTCCCCGCCGTCGCTGGTGCCGACGTGACTGGAGAAGAAGTACTTGAATTCGAACACCCCTCGCGGGGTGAGCATGTACTTCTGGGTGGTCACGCGGCTGACCGTCGACTCGTGCAGTTCGAGGGACTCGGCGATCTCGCGCAGCACCATGGGCTTCATGGCGATCTCGCCCTGCTCGAAGAACGCGATCTGCCGGCGGACGATCTCGCGCGCGACGTTGAGAAGCGTTTCGTTTCGGCTCCTCAGGCTCTTTATGAACCAGCGCGCCTCCTGCAGGTGGTTGCGGATGTAGGTGGCGTCCTCCCCGCGGCTGGAGCGGTCGATCATGCCGGCGTAGGTCTGGTTGACCCGCAGGCGGGGAGCGATCTCCGGATTGAGGTCCACGTGCCAGCCATCCTCGCGGTGGGTCACGATCACGTCGGGCTTGACGTAGTCGGCCTCCGTCCCGCCGATGGAGAGCCCCGGGCGCGGGTCGAGGCTCTGGATCAGGCGCAGGGCCGCCTCCAGTGCCGAGCGGTCGATGCCGAGGCTGCGAGTCACCTGGGGCAGTTCCCGCCGGGCGATGGCCTCGAGATGATTCCCCTCGAGGATTGCCCGGGCGTCGGCCGCGGCCGGGTCGTCCCCGTGCTCCTGGTCGATCTGCAGCAGCAGGCATTCAGCGAGAGATCGCGCCCCGACGCCGATCGGGTCGAGGTGCTGGATGTAATGCAGCATCGCCTCGATCTCGTCGATTTCGACGTCGGGCAGGTCCTCCCGGATCAGCGCGGCGATCTCTTCGAGCGATTCCTGCAGGTAGCCGGCCGGATCGATGGATTCGATCAGGGCGGTGGCGATCTGGCGGTCGGTCTCGGACAGCGGGGCGAGGTGAATCTGGCTGAGCAGGTGGTCGCGCAGATCCTCCTCGGCGCCGGACTGGGTGGCGAACGGGTCGTAGTCTCCGTCACCGGCTGCCGGTGCGCTCAGGGCGGTGCCGCCATCGGGCTCGTAGTAGTCGTCCCAGGAGGCGTCGACCACCAGGTTGTCGTCGGCGGGCTTGTCCTGTCGATCCTCGAGGAGGTCCTCGCCGGCCTTGGCGCCCGGGTCCTGCTCGGTCGCGCCGGTTTCCTCGGCCTGCGTTTCGACGTTCTCCGCCTCGTCCGACACTTCGAGCAGGGGGTTGCTGTCGAGTGCCTGCTGGATCTCCAGACTCAGCTCGACGGTGGACAGCTGCAGGAGGCGGATGGACTGCTGCAACTGGGGTGTCATGGCCAGCGACTGGCCCATCCTCAGCTCCAGGCCTGCCTTCATGCCTGCCATGAAAAGCCTCCGACAACAGACTGTTTTAACGATATTTTCTCAGGGAAACTGCATGCCTGTTCGACTGGCAGTCCGTCTGGCGAACTGAACGAGGCACGGGTCTTGCACGTAATTTGCATGGGACCAGTCTAGCCCATTCGGTAGGGCAGTGACAGTAGAACGCCGACTGGGTCAGAGCCGGAAATCGTGACCAAGGTAGACGTCGCGCACGGACTGGTTGGCCAGGAGTTCCTCGGCCGTGCCGTGGGCGAGTATCGTGCCGTCGGAGACGATATAGGCGCGTTCGCAGACCCCGAGTGTCTCGCGCACGTTGTGATCGGTGATCAGCACGCCGATGCCGCGATCGCGCAGGTGCTCGATGATGCGCTGGATGTCGTTCACCGAAATGGGGTCGATGCCGGCGAAGGGCTCGTCGAGGAGCATGGCGCGCGGATTGGCTGCAAGCGCCCGGGCGATCTCCACCCGGCGGCGCTCGCCGCCCGACAGGGCCTGTCCGCGGGAGTCGGCGATGTGTCCGATGTTCAGGT
This sequence comes from Guyparkeria sp., assembly GCA_041690375.1. Taxonomy (GTDB): domain Bacteria; phylum Pseudomonadota; class Gammaproteobacteria; order Halothiobacillales; family Halothiobacillaceae; genus Guyparkeria. Next base: position 18,352 of record JAWLHL010000018.1, read on the forward strand.
CGTCGAGCAGTTCCTCCAGGGCCTCCCGGCGGCCGCGTCGGTCGAGATCTTCGCGCAGTTCGAGGATGGCGAGTATGTTCTGCCGCACGCTGAGCTTGCGGAACACCGAGGCTTCCTGCGGCAGGTAGCCCAGTCCAAGCCGGGCGCGCTGGTCGATGGGGGTACTGGTGATGTCGCGGCCGTCCAGGTATACGCCGCCCTGGTCGGCGCCCACCAGGCCGACGATCATGTAGAAGCTCGTGGTCTTGCCGGCCCCGTTTGGTCCGAGCAGGCCGACGATCTCGCCGGCATCGACCGTCAGGGAGACGTCGCGGACGACCGTTCTCGCCCCGTAGGTCTTCGAGAGCGATCGAGCCTCCAGCAGGGCGCGGGGCCGGGTTGTTTCGGTCGGGTTGCTGGCCATCGCGGCGCTCAGTCCTCGTCGTTCTGGTTGCGCGGCTGCAGCGTCATCTCCACGCGGGATTCGCCCTCGTCGTCGCCGGCCTCGATCACCTCGTCGGCAAGATCGTAGATGATCCGGTTCGAGCTGATCCGGTCACCCGTGCGGGTCATCCAGGCCTCGCCGGTAAGGATGACCTCGCGATCGGCGGTGCGATAGTCGGCGTTCAGGGCCTCCCCCTCGACCAGGTTGCCCTCGTCGTCGCGTTCACGGAAGGTGGCCGGGTTGCCTTCCAGCACCGCGCGGACGAGTTCGCCGTCCTCGAGATAGAGCGTGGCCTTGTCACCCGTGGCGTGCAGGCTGCCCTGGTCGACGACCACGTCGCCGGTATAGACGCTGCTGCCTTCCTTGTAACGCGTCACCTTCTTGTCGGCCTGGACCTTGACGGGCTCGGAGCGGTCCGCCTGGGCCGCCTGTCCGCTGGCCGGGGTCAAGGTCAACGTGGCGGCTGCGGCGAGCAGGCATGCAGCGGCCAGGCGGCCGGAGTCGGCGGCCCGTGTCGGTTGGCGTGGCGTGGGGTGGGAAGGGCTGTGCTGGAGCATGGTGGCATCCCTTGTTGGTTGGCTGTCCCGTCGGCCCGGTCGACGGGCGGTCACGGAGCGGTTGCCGGTTCGATGTGGTCGCGCACCCGGCCGGTCTGCGTCAGGCGCTCGGCCGCCCAGTCCAGGTCGAACCGTTCGGAGTCGCTGGTCCAGCGCGTCGTGCCGTTGTCGATCTCGCTCAGCCCGGTGGCTGCCAGGCTTTCCGCCCGGTGCTGGTTCGGGTGGATGCGCATCGCCGCGGTCCGCATCTCGAGACGGCCCGTGTCCTCGAAGGGATCGCGGTGGGCGACGACATTCTCCCTCAGGTCCACGATGCCGCCCTTGTCACGCACCTCGCCCTGATCGGCGGCGAGGTTCCAGGGCGGCTCCGGTCCTTCCTCGAACAGGGTGACCACCGGGGAGTCGAGCAGGTAGCGGTCGCTGTCGTCGAGGTGGGTGACCCGCGGAGAGACCAGCCGGTACGCCAGGCTTCCCTGGTCATCATACTGCCAGCTGCGGGCGGCATCGATGCGCTGGGCGTGGCCATCGGCCGCTTCGACAGGCGGGTTGCGCTGGTCGGAGAGATTGTGCCAGCCCAGCCACGCGAGCAGGGCCAGTCCGCCGACGGCGAGTGCGATACGGTAGACCCGGGCCGGCACGTTCAGGAATACCGGTTCAGTATCTCCGCCCACTCGTCGCGGGCGTCGATCAGCGTGTCGATCAGGGCGCGAACGGCGCCCTGTCCGCCGGGAAGCGGGCTGATCCAGTCGACGCGGGACCGGATCACCTGCGGGGCGTCGGCCACGGTGGCCGAGAGCCCGGCCCGGTTGAGCATCGGCAGGTCGAGCACGTCATCCCCCATGGCGGCCACCTCGACGAGTTCGAGTTCGAGCAGCTGGGCGAGTTCCTCGATGGCCTGTCCCTTGTCGGTGGCGCCCAGTACCACGTGCTGGATGCCGAGGTCGGCTGCCCGCTGGCTGACGGCCGGCGAGGAGCGGCCGGTGATGATCGCCACGTCCACGCCGAGCGACTGGATCAGCTTGATGCCGTGGCCGTCGCGGCTGTGGAAGATCTTGTGCTCGTCACCGCCCTCGGTCAGGTGCAGGCGTCCGTCGGTCATCACGCCGTCGACGTCCAGCACCAGCAGGCGGATGCCGCGGGCGCGCTCGAGCCAGGTCTCCTCGTGACGGGCCATCATGCCACCCCCGCCCGGAGCAGGTCGTGCATGTTGAGTGCGCCGACCAGTCGTCCCTCGGCGTCCACGACCAGCAGGCCGTTGATCTTGTCGCGTTCCATGATGGCCATGGCCTCGGCGGCCAGCACGTTCTCCCGGCAGGTGCGCGGACCCGGCGTCATCACCCGTTCGATCGGGGTGTCGAGGTCGAAGTCGGCACGGTCGAGCAGGCGACGCAGGTCGCCGTCGGTGAACAGCCCCAGCAGGCGGTCCCCGTCGTCCACGACGGCCGTCATGCCGAGCCCGCCGGAGGAGATCACCAGCAGCGCCTGCTTGACGCTCTGGCGCGGGCCGACCTTCGGCAACTGTTCGCCGGTGTGCATCACGTCGCGCACGTGCAGCAGCAGGCGCCGGCCGAGCGACCCGCCCGGGTGCGAGAGCGCGAAGTCCTCGGGCTGGAAGCCGCGCGCATCGAGCAGGGCCACGGCCAGGGCGTCGCCCATGACCAGCGTGACGGTGGTGCTCGCCGTCGGAGCGAGATTGAGCGGGCAGGCCTCGCGTTCGACGCCGACGTCGAGATGCACGTCCGCCGAGCGGGCGAGGGTGGAGTCGGGGCGACCGGTCAATGCGAGCAGCGGCACGCCCAGGCGCTTGATGACCGGGAGGATGGCGAGCATTTCCGCGGTCTCGCCGGAGTTCGACAGGGCGATGACCACGTCGCGGTCGGTGATCATCCCCAGGTCGCCGTGGCTGGCCTCGCCCGGATGGACGAAGAACGAGGGAGTGCCGGTGCTGGCCAGCGTGGCAGCGATCTTGCCGCCCACGTGGCCGGACTTGCCCATGCCAGTGACGATGGCCCGCCCCTCGCAGCCGAGTATCAGCCGGCAGGCGTCGACGAACGACTCGTCCAGGCGCTCGCGCAGAGCGGCGACGGCGGTCTGTTCGATCTCGACCACGCCCCTGGCCATGCTGAGAAGATTGTCGGGGTGAATGGCTTGGTGCTCCATGAAGGATCCGGATGGCATGCTAGTATTTTCGGGTTTCGGATTATACCAGTCCGGGGCCGTCTGGCGCCCCGGCGTTGTCCATCTCCACGCGAAGAGAACCAGCCGGAGGACATGCGGATGCAGGCTGCAGCGATTGCACCCCCAGCGGAGACGGCCGACCTGTTCGTCGAACGGCAGCGCGAGGCGGCGATTGCAGCGGGTCTCGAGCCGTTCTTTCACGACCGGTTTTCCGACGGCGAGCCCGCCCCGGAACTCGCGGTGATCCCCCCGGGGAGCTGCTGGATGGGATCCCGCGCCGACGAGTACGGGGCCCGCGACTGCGAGCAGCCTCGCCACGAGGCGCGCTTCGAGCGCGCCTTCGCGATCACACGCGGCGCAATCCGGCGGCGGGAATACGACCGCTTTCTCGAGGAAACGGACCACCGCCGGCCGCGTCCCTACAGCTGGAAGAACCCGGACTACCCGATGTTCAACGTCACGGCCCGGGACGCCGAGGCCTATGCCGAGTGGCTCGGAGAGCAGACCGGCCAGGTCTATCGGCTGCCCACGGAGGCCGAATGGGAGTACGCGGCCCGGGCGGGCACGGACGGCATGTTCTGCTTCGGCGAAAAGATCCGGCGCGAGGAGGTCAACTGTTCGGGCGGCCTGCACTGTACCCGTGGCCTGTTCCTCTGCGGGGTGGGGCGCCCCGTGGAGGTGGGCAGTCTGCCGCCGAACGCCTGGGGACTCCACGAGGTCCACGGCAACGTGCAGGAGCTGACCCAGGATCACTGGCGCGATGCCTACGGCCCCGCGTTGCGGATCGGCGATGAGCCCTACCGGAGCAGTGACGCGCGCAACCGGCGTCTGCGCGCGGTGCGCGGCGGATCATGGTTCGACTCGCCGGGGGCCTGTCGCAGTGCGTCGCGGGCGCCGCGGCACGAGAACGAGTTCGACCTCAATCTCGGTTTCCGGCTCGTTCGCGAAATCGGCTAGGCCCGCGGTAGCGGGCGCGGGCGGCAATTCCGGAACGGGCTGTGTATCATTGGCGCCGCCGTCTGGCGCGGCATCGACCCGTCGACCGCGACCGCGCCGCGGTTCGATTCATCTTCCGGACAGGGCAGTTTCGACCAATGAAGGCCATTCATTTCGGTATTCGCAATCGCCGGTCTCCGGCGCTGGTCCCGGCGTTCTTCGACCCGGAGATGCCGGCGGAGTGGCGGGTCGGCTTCCTGCTCAACGAGCATGATGCGCTCTGGGTCGGCCCGGATGACGACGACCTGGACGTGGTGCTCGCCGAACTGGCCGACTCGCCAGCCCCGGTGGTCGTCGTGGTGGACGACAGCCAGTGGTCCGAGGACTGGGAGTCGCTCGCCTCGGCCGGTTTCCACCTGGTCGTTCGCCGTGACGACCGCACCCCCGTATGGCGGCCCGGCCCGGGGGCTGCCGGCGAGGCGGCGCGCGTCGGCCTGATTCCGGCTTCGGACGATCCGGCGCAGCTCAGGGAGTGGCTGGAAGCGTTCCTCGAGCAGTGTCCCGGGCCGGGCGCGCTGTTCGTCGACGGCGAGCCGCCCTCGACGGCCACCGTCGACCGGTTGATGACCCTGGCGGAGTTGATGGGGCTGTGAACACGGTTGAAACAACCCCGGCCGAGGGGGGCGACGCGATGATCCGCCTGGAGGGCGTGTCGTTTTCCCGTGGGACCCAGGTGATCTTCTCGGATGTCGACCTGACCGTCCCGCGCGGCCGGGTGACCGTCGTGCTCGGCCCCTCCGGCACGGGCAAGACCACACTGCTGCGCCTTGTCGGTGGGCAGGTGCGCGCGGCCCGGGGGCGCATCGTGGTCGACGGCGTGGACGTCGGCAGGGCGGGGCGGCGGGAGCTGTATGACCTCCGGCGCCGCATGGGAGTGCTGTTCCAGAATGGCGCGCTGTTCACGGATCTGACCGTTGGGGAGAACGTCGCGTTTCCGCTCCTCGAGCACTCGCGGCTCGACCCGGAACTGGTCGATCGCATCGTGCTCTTCAAGCTGGAAGCCGTGGGGCTGCGTGCCGCGCGGGACAAGTATCCGGCGGAGCTTTCCGGCGGCATGGCACGTCGCGCAGCTCTGGCCCGGGCCATGGCCCTGGATCCGGCGCTCATGCTCTACGACGAGCCGTTCGCCGGTCAGGACCCGGTAAGCATGGGCGTCCTGCTGCGACTGATACGGCGCCTGAACGACGCTCTCGGCCTGACCAGCGTGGTGGTCACTCACGATGTCCAGGAGGCCATGAGCATCGCCGATCGGGTCGTGGTGCTCGCCGGCGGGCGCATACTGGCTGCGGGCTCGCCGGAGGAAGTGCTCGCGCAACGGGACGACGAGCCCGCGCTTGCCCAGTTCCTGGATGGGTCCGCCGACGGCCCCCTGACGGCCGATGTGGAAGGGGAGTCGATGGGCAGGGTGCTTGGCCTGGAGGGACGGTCATGAATGCCGTGATCGACCGGGTGACGAAGCTGGGCCGGATGGCGATCGGCGCCGTCAGGCATGCCGGTTCGATGGGGCTGTTCGCCGCACGCCTGGCCTGGGTGCTTTTCCCGACCTGGACCCGGCCGCGCGACATCGTCCAGCAGATCTACGCGGCCGGCGTGCTGTCACTGGTCATTATCCTCGTGGCCGGTGGATTCGTCGGGCTGGTGCTGGGCCTGCAGGGCTACAACATCCTGAACAAGTTCAATGCCAGCGAGTCCCTGGGCGTGATGGTGGCGCTGTCGCTGGTTCGGGAGCTGGGGCCGGTGGTCGCCGCCTTGCTGTTCGCCGGCCGGGCCGGTTCGGCGATCACCGCCGAGATCGCGCTGATGAAGACCACCGAACAGCTGGACGCGCTGGAAATGATGGCGGTCGACCCGATGCGACGCGTCATCGGTCCGCGCTTCTGGGGGGCGCTGATTTCCGTGCCGCTGCTTGCCGCGCTCTTTTCGATGGTGGGTATCATCGGGGGCTACCTGATCGGGGTGGTGGTGCTCGGCGTGGACGGCTCCTCGTTCTGGGGGCAGATCGCCGAGCAGATGGACCCCTGGGACGACGTGGGGCAGGGCGTGCTCAAGTCGATCGCCTTTGGCGCGGTCATCGCGCTGATCGCCGTGTTCGAGGGCTTCGAGGCCGAACCCACCGCCAGCGGCATGGCTCGGGCGACCACCCAGACCGTGGTGCTCAGTTCGCTTGCCGTGCTGGGACTGGATTTTGTGATGACCGCTTTCATGTTTGGGGCCTGATACGTAATGAATGTGCAACGCGGAGTGGAACTGGTGGTCGGGCTGTTCGTGCTCGCCGGGATCGCCGCCCTGCTGGTGATGGCCTTGCAGTGGAGCAACTTCGGGACGAGCCGGGTCAGCGGCTACGAGATCACGGCCCGCTTCGACAACGTCGGTGGGCTGACCGTCAAGTCGCCGGTCAAGCTCGCCGGTCTGACCATCGGCCGCGTGGAGTCGATAGAGCTGGACTCGGACACGTTCCAGGCCGAGGTCCGGATGGTCATCGACGACCAGTACGACAACCTGCCCACCGACTCCTTCGCGAACATCTACACGGCGGGGCTGCTGGGCTCGCAGTACGTGGAGATCTCCCCGGGCGGTGCGCTCGAGTCCCTCGGTGACGGCGACCGCATCACGATGACGCAGTCCGCGATCATTCTCGAGAGCGTCGTCTCGCGATTCCTGTTCGACAAGGCGAAAGAATGACAATGAACAACGCACTGCAGACATTCGGGCGGGGCCTGGCGCTGGCCGCCGGCCTGGCGGGTGCGGCGCTGCCGGGCATGGCCCAGGCGCTGGACAAGCCGATCACGCTGGACGAGGCCACCGAGATGGCCCTGTCCTCGGACCCGCGCATCGACGAACAGAAGGCGAACGTCGCGCGCGCCCAGGCGCTGATCGAGCGTGTGCTGGGCGAAGGCGGGCCGCGCGTGTCGACCAACCTCTACGCCGGACTCGCGCCGAAGGCTTCCGACGGCATCTTCACCAACGGCACGAACAGCTGCCCGCCCGAGGGCTGCACCCTGCGCGACGACGGGGTGGACCTCGACGAGGGCATTACCGTCACCACGGGCGTGACCGCGACGCTCATCCAGCCGCTCTACAGCTTCGGCAAGCTCGAGAACTACAAGCGCGCGGCCAACCTGAACCGGGACGTGAGCGCCGCCGAGGTCTCGATCGCCCGGGGCGAGACCTGGCTGACGGTCCGCCGGGCCTGGTGGGGCTACCTGACCGCCCGCGACACGCGCCGCATGCTCGAGGGCGTGCTCCGCCAGGTGACGAAGACGCGCGATCGCATGCGCGAGAAGGCGGATGCCGGCGAAGCGCCCATGAGCGACCTGTATGCCCTTGAAACCGGCGTCGGGACATTGGAGCGCTACATCGCCCAGGCCACCGCGGTCGAGGATGTCGCGCTCGATGGGCTGAAGACCATCATCGGCGTGCCCATCGACGAGGAACTGGAGGTCGCCGCGCGCCGGATCGAGCCCGTAGAGAACCCTTCAGCCTCGCTGGGCGAACTGGCCGAGGAGGCGCTGGCCTCTCGCCCGGAGATGTTCATGGCCGAGACCGGGCAGGAGGCGGTGCGCAGCCTGATCGAGGCCCGCAAGAGCGACAAGTATCCCAACCTGTACGCGGGGCTGGTGGCCGGAGGCGCCTACACGCCCGGCCGGGAGCGGCTGGACAATCCCTACATCCACCAGCCGCTGAACAACGTCTACGCAACGCCGGTCATCGGGCTGCAGTGGGAGTTCAACCCCGGCGTCCACCGTGCCCGCGTCAGCGAGGCCGAGGCCCAGATGCAGGAAGTGGTGGCCAAGGCGCAACTGGCCCGCCAGGGGATTCCCTTCCAGGTGGCCGAGGCCTACCACCAGAGCGTGGGGCTGGATCGCCAGATCGAGGCGCTCGCCCGGACCCGGGACAACTCGCGGCGATGGATGATCTCCAGTTTCATGGACTTCCAGGCCGGTCTGATCGACGGTGGCAAGCTGGCCGCATCGGTCCGGGCCAACACCGAGGCCCAGGCCGACTATTTCCGCGCCATCAACGATTTCAACATGAGCGTCGCCCAACTGGCCGTGGCGACCGGTGACTACCCCCAGCAGTAAGTGAACCCCATGCAAGCAACCATTCCGCTCATCCACCGATCGAACGTCGCGCGCCTGGTCACGGCGACACTGGCCCTGCCGTTTCTCCTGGCGCTGTCGCTGGGCGCGCGAGCCGAACCCACCGAGGCCGAGGCCCGCGAGCTCGTCGAGGAAACGGCCGAGCGGGTCATTGCCGAGATCCGCGACAACCAGGGCGCCGTCGAGGCGGACCCCGAGGAGCTCCTGGCGATTGTCGATCGCATCCTGCTGCCCCACGTGGATTCCGAACGGATGACCCGTCTCGTGCTGGGCCGCTACTACCGCCAGGCGAGCGGGGAACAGGTCCGGGCGTTCACGAAGGAATTCCAGCGTCTGCTCGTGCGTACCTACGCCGGACCGCTCTCCGAGCTGGGTGACCAGGAGATAGAGATCGTCGGAACGACTCGCGGCGCCGGCGACAACGAACTGATGGTGGAGACCGAGGTTTCCGGCGGCGACCTGGGCACGGTGCCCGTGGCCTATCGCCTGGTGGTGGTCGACGACGAATGGAAGTCGTACGACGTGGTCGTCGACGGCATCAGCCTGGTGAACAACTACCGCGGCAGTTTCGCGCAGAAGATCCAGCGCGACGGGGTCGACGGACTGATCCGCACGCTGCGGGAACAGAACGAGGAGTGACGGGCGCATGAGCGAGACGTCACCCGCCTGGTCCTTGCGCATCGAGGCCGGCCAGATGCGGATCGCCGGCGACCTGGTGCGCGCGTCTCTCGACCGGGTCGCGCCGGCATTGCCCGACGGTATCGTCGGGCCCGAGTTCGACGTGCACCTCGGCCAGGTCGATCGCCTGGACACCGCCGGGCTGGCCTGGCTGACGGCCCTGCAGGCCCGCGCGGAGGCAAAAGGGGTCCGTCTGCGATACACTCACGCCCCCAGTTCCATGCGCCAGATGATCGGTGTCTACGGTCTTGCCGACCTGATGAACCTCAAATCCGGCCTGGACGATCTGCCCACATCCGGCTGAGACCTGATCGCAACCCATGAACAAGCTCCTGATTCGCGGTGGCGTTCCCATCGACGGCGAGATTCGCATCTCCGGCGCCAAGAACGCCGTGCTGCCCATGATGGCCGCCTCACTGCTGGCCGATTCGCCGGTCACCATCGAGAACGTCCCGCACCTGCAGGACGTGACCACGACCATGGAGCTGCTGGGCCGTATGGGCGCGACGCTCACGGTGGGTGACCAGATGAGCGTCGAGATCGACGCGACCACGGTCGACACCCTCGAGGCGCCCTACGATCTGGTACGCACCATGCGCGCTTCCATCCTCGTGCTCGGGCCGATGCTGGCCCGTTTCGGCAAGGCCCGGGTCTCGCTGCCGGGCGGCTGCGCGATCGGCACCCGCCCGGTGGACATCCACCTGCGGGGGCTGGAGGCGCTGGGTGCCGACGTGCGCGTCGAGGGCGGCTACATCGAGACGTCCGCCGAGCAGCTCGTGGGCGCTCGGATCGTGCTCGACCAGGTGACCGTGACCGGTACCGAGAACCTCCTGATGGCGGCCGTGTTCGCCAAGGGGGAAACGGTGCTGGAAAACGCCGCGCGCGAGCCGGAGGTCGTCGACCTGGCGCGCTTCCTCAACGCCATGGGTGCAGACATCCGCGGCGCCGGCAGCGACGTGATCCGCATCCACGGGGTCGAGCGCCTGCACGGCGTGCGCTACCGCGTGCTGCCCGACCGGATCGAGACCGGCACCTATCTCGTGGCCGCGGCCATGACCCGCGGCCGCATCCTCGCCCGGGACACGCGCCCGGACCTGCTCGACGCCGTGCTGGCCAAGCTGGAAAAGGCGGGCGCCGAGATCGAGGTGGGCGAGGACTGGATCCGCCTGGACATGCACGGGCAACGGCCCAAGGCGGTCGACATCCGCACCGCGCCGCACCCGGGCTTTCCCACCGACATGCAGGCCCAGTTCGTCGCCATGAACGCCGTGGCCGAGGGCACCTCCACCGTGGTCGAGACGATCTTCGAGAACCGCTTCATGCACGTCCAGGAAATCCAGCGGATGGGGGCGGATATCCACATCGAGGGCAATACCGCCGTGATCCGCGGGGTCGAGTCCCTGTCGGGCGCCCCGATCATGGCCACCGACCTGCGCGCCTCGGCCAGCCTGGTGCTGGCCGGGCTGGTGGCGCGCGGCGAGACCGTCGTCAACCGCATCTACCACATCGACCGCGGCTACGAGTCGATCGAGGAGAAGCTCTCCCGTCTCGGCGCCAACATCCAACGGATCAACAGCTGATCGCCATGTCCCGACCTGACCCGACCAACGAGATCGTCGTCGCCCTCTCCAAGGGGCGCATCTTCAAGGAAACCCTGCCGCTGCTGGCCTCCGTGGGCATCGAGCCGCTCGACGATCCCGACACGAGCCGCAAGCTGATCCTGGAGACCAGTGATCCGAGCGTGCGCCTGCTGATCCTGCGCGCCTCCGACGTGCCCACCTACGTGCAGCACGGCGCGGCCGACATCGGCGTGGCCGGCAAGGACGTGCTGTTCGAGCACGGCGGCGACGGTCTGTTCGAGCCGGTGGACCTGGAGATCGCGCGCTGCAAGCTGATGGTCGCCGGCCGCCCCGGCGCGCTCGACCGGCCGGGCCGGCTGCGGGTGGCGACCAAGTACACCCGCGCCGCGGAATCGCATTTCGCCGACCGCGGGCGTCAGATCGAGCTGATCAAGCTCTACGGGTCCATGGAGCTCGCGCCGCTGGTGGATCTCGGCGACTGCATCGTCGACGTGGTCGACACCGGCAATACCCTGCGTGCCAACGGGCTCGAGCCGCTGGAGCACATCGCCGACATTTCCTCGCGGCTGATCGTCAATCGCGCCGCGCAGAAGCTCAAGCACGCTCGCGTCTCCGATTTCGTCGAGCGGGTGGAAGCCTACCTCGAGGAGAAACGCTCATGATCCGTCGCATGAACGCCCGGGCCACGGGTTTCGATCGGCAACTCGACGAGCTGCTCGACTGGTCGGGGGTCGCCGACGATCGGGTCGAGGGTATCGTCCGTGACATTCTCGCCGACGTGCGGGACCGCGGGGACGCGGCCGTGCTGGAACACACCCGTCGGCTCGACCGGCTCGAGGTGGGCACTGCCGAGGAGCTGGAGCTTTCGACCGAACGCCTCGACCTGGCGCTCAAGTCGATCTCCGCGGAGGTGCGCGAGGCCCTCGAACTGGCGGCCGATCGCCTGCGCGCCTACGCCGAGCGGCAGAAGGGCGAGAGCTGGTCCTACACCGAGGCCAACGGCAACGTCCTGGGCCAGCAGGTCACGCCGCTCGACCGCGTCGGGCTCTACGTGCCCGGCGGCAAGGCGGCCTACCCGTCGTCCGTGCTGATGAACGCCGTTCCCGCCAAGGTCGCCGGCGTAGGGCAGGTGATCATGGTCGTGCCCACGCCCGACGGGGTGCTCAACGACGCCGTGCTCGCTGCCGCGCGCATCGCCGGCGTCGATCGCGTCTTCACCGTCGGCGGGGCCCAGGCCGTCGGTGCACTGGCCTACGGCACCGAGACCATCCCGGCGGTGGACAAGGTCGTCGGCCCGGGGAACATCTTCGTCGCCGCGGCCAAGCGCGAGGTCTTCGGCCGGGTGGGCATCGACATGATCGCCGGTCCCTCGGAGATCCTGATCGTCTGCGACGGGCACACCGACCCGGACTGGATCGCCATGGACCTGTTCTCCCAGGCGGAACACGACGAGCAGGCCCAGTCGATCCTGGTCGCGCCGGACCCGGAATTCCTCGATGCCGTGACCGCCTCGATCGAGCGTCTGCTGCC
>JAWLHL010000019.1:0-30265 GCA_041690375.1 Guyparkeria sp.
AGCTCGTCGAGGAACAGCGTGCCGTGGTGCGCCAGCGAGATCTCGCCCGGGCCCGGCAGCGATCCGCCGCCGATAAGCGCGACCGCCGAGGCCGAATGATGCGGTGCGCGGAAGGGGCGCTGGCCGAACCGCGCCGGGTCGAAACCCGCCGGGGTGACGGTCGCCACTTCGGCGGCGGCCAGCGCCTCCTCTTCGGTCATCGGCGGCAGGATGCCGGCCAGACGCCTTGCCAGCATGCTCTTGCCGGCGCCTGGCGGCCCGACGAGCAGCAGGTTGTGGCCGCCGGCCGCGGCGATCGCCAGCGCCCGCTTGGCCCGCGGCTGCCCACGGACGTCGGCGAGGTCGCCGTCGGCCGCCGGGTCGATGCCCTCGGGGACACGGTGCGCCAGCGGCTCGAGCTCACGCTCGCCGGCGAGAAAGCCGACCAGCTCGGCGAGATGGCCGACGGTGTGACCCCGTACCCCGGGTATCAGCTCGGCCTCCCGTCGCCCCTCCCCCGGCAACACGAGATCGCGCCCGGCGTCCCGCGCCGCGCGGGCGGCCGACAGGGCACCCCGGATCGAGCGGACGGAGCCGTCGAGGGACAGTTCGCCCAGGCATTCGATCCGCCCCAGTCCCTCGCGTGCGGTCCTCGGCAGTTGATCGGTGGCGGCGAGAATCGCCAGGGCGATGGCCAGGTCGAAGCGGGCGCTTTCCTTGGGCAGGTCGGCGGGGGCGAGATTGACCGTCAGACGGCGTGGCGGGAATTCGAAGCCGGAGGAAAGGATGGCCGCGCGTACCCGGTCGCGGCTCTCGCGCACGGCGGTCTCGGGCAGGCCGACCAGGGTGAAGGCCGGCAGTCCGGATGAGACATGTGCCTCGACGGTGACCAGCGGGGCGCTGATGCCGAGCAGGGCACGGCTGTGGATCTTGGCGATGGGCATGTCCGTATGCCTCGCGATGGGACAGGAAACGGGGGCATGGCGCCCCTTCCGTCAGCTGGAAAGGTCGCCTTCCTCGGGATAGTTCTTGTGCGGGTGGCGTCCCTCGAGCTGCGCTTCGAGGTCGCTCACCCGTTGCTCGAGGGCCTCGAGCTTGGCCCGGGTGCGTGCAAGCACCTGGGTCTGGACGTCGAATTCCTCGCGGGTGACCAGGTCCATGCGGGAGAATCCGTTGCTCACGGCCTGTCGCACGGCCTTCTCGAATTCATGCTTCCCCTCGCGCAGGCTTTCGGGCATTGCCTGCTCGATGCGCTGGGAGATCTCTTCGATCGTGTTGGTGATGGACATCTCGCTACCTCTGCCTGCTGGGCTCTACGGGTGGTCCGTGCCGGCCCTTTTATCGAAGCTCGGGGCCGCTCGAACCCTGATTGTTGGGCATACCCGACGGGGATGCAACCGCGGACCCGGAAGGTGTAATGGGCGTGGCAGGCGCTTGCCGCGGCAGTATTTGCACCAACGCGGAGCAGGCCGGCGGATACCGGGCCCCATTTTGGGGACGGGCTGGTCGAGTCGTCCCGCCCGATCCAATCGAAACCGGTTTAACTGTATGAAACAGAAACAAAAAAACAAAGTGGCACGGCGGATGCAATAGAGGGGGTGAACCCGAACGTTCACCTGATGGAGCAAACCCATGAAAAAGACCCTCATCGCAACGAGCATCGCTTCTGCCGTCAGCCTGTCGGCCCTCACCCTGCCTTCCGTGGCGGCGGCCGAGGTGTCGGCCAATGTCGGCGTCGTGTCCAACTACTTCTTCCGCGGCGTCACCCAGACCGACGACGGCGCGGCCGTCCAGGGCGGCCTAGATTACGGGCACGAGTCCGGCTTCTACGCGGGGACCTGGGGATCGACCGTCGACTTCGGTGACGGCACCAGCTACGAACTCGACCTGTATGCCGGCTACGGCGGCAGCGTCGGCGACCTGGGCTACGATGTCGGCTACATCTACTACGCCTACCCCGACGGCGACGACCTCGACTTCGGCGAGATCTACGGCTCGCTTTCCTACAGCTACCTCACCGCGGGGATGGCCTACACGGTCAACTCCCAGGCGAGCAGCGGCAGCGCCTTCGACACCGGCGACATGTACTACTACGCCGGCGTGGACGTGCCGTTCGGCGAGTCGGGCTACAGTGCCAGCCTGTACTACGGGTACTACGCTTTCGATGCCGACAGCTCGACCAACGAGCTCGATTACGGGCACTGGAGCGCAGGGGTTTCCAAGGACGCCGGGGATTTCGGCTCGTTCGGCCTGAACCTCGAGTTGGCCGACATCGACGAGAACCACGGCTTCGGTGATTCCAATTCGGATGATCCCAAGCTCTGGATCAGCTGGTCGAAGTCGTTCTGATCCCGCCCCCGACACGGACAACCGGGCCGATCGTCGGCCCGCATCCGAGGAGAGACCCATGAAACTGATTACGGCAATCATCAAGCCCTTCAAGCTCGACGACGTGCGCGAGGCGCTCGGCACGGTGGGCGTGAAGGGCATCACCATGACCGAGGTCAAGGGCTTCGGTCGCCAGAAGGGCCATACCGAGCTGTACCGGGGTGCCGAGTACGTGGTCGACTTCCTGCCCAAGGTCAAGCTGGAAATGGTCGTCGACGACAACCTGGCCGACCAGGTGATCGAGGTGGTCACCAACGCGGCGAGCACCGGCAAGATCGGCGACGGCAAGATCTTCGTCTCGCCGGTCGACGAAGCCATTCGGATCCGGACCGGCGAGACCGGTTCGGACGCCCTGTAAGCGGAGGATTTCACCGTGGAAACACAAGTCATCGAACTGGGCTACGCCCTCGATACGTTCTACTTCCTGATCGCCGGTGCCTTCGTCATGTGGATGGCGGCGGGCTTCACCATGCTCGAGGCCGGGCTGGTGCGCACCAAGAGCACCGTCGAGATCCTGACCAAGAACATCGCGCTGTTCTCGATCGCCTCGATCATGTACATGATCGTCGGCTACAACATCATGTACGGCGACGGCATTTCCAGCCTGATCCCGGGCCTGTCGTTCTTCATCGGCGGCGACAACACGGCGGCCGAGGTCGCGGCGAGTGGTGGCGAGATCTACTACTCGAACATGGCCGACTTCTTCTTCCAGGTCGTGTTCGTGGCCACGGCCATGTCGATCGTCTCCGGCGTGGTCGCCGAACGGATGAAGCTGTGGGCCTTCCTCGCCTTCACCGTGGTCCTGACCGCCCTGATCTACCCGATCCAGGGCTACTGGAGCTGGGGTGGCGGCATCCTGAGCGACCTGGGCTACTCCGACTACGCAGGCTCGGGCATCGTACACTTCACCGGTGCGGTCGCCGCCCTGGCGGGTGTGCTGCTGCTCGGTCCGCGCAAGGGCAAGTTCGGCCCCAACGGCCAGGTCAACGCCCTGCCGGGCGCCAACCTGCCGCTGGCGACCCTGGGTACGTTCATCCTCTGGCTGGGCTGGTTCGGCTTCAACGGCGGCTCGGAACTCAAGGTCTCCGACGTCGGTTCGGCCAACGCCGTCGCCCAGGTGTTCACCAACACCAACCTGGCGGCTGCCGGTGGCGTGGTCGCGGCGATGATCGTCTCCAAGCTGACCTTCGGCAAGGTCGACCTGACCATGGTGCTCAACGGTGCGCTGGCCGGCCTGGTGGCCATCACGGCCGATCCCGCCTCGCCCTCGGCCCTGCTGGCGACGGTCATCGGTGCGATCGGCGGCGTGATCGTGGTCTTCTCCATCGTCGGCTTCGAGAAGATCCGCATCGACGACCCGGTGGGCGCGCTGTCGGTCCACGGCGTGGCCGGCATCTGGGGCGTGCTCGCGGTGCTGCTGTCGAACGACGAGGCGACACTCGGCGGCCAGCTGGCCGGCCTGGCCCTGATCGGCGGCTTCGTCTTCGTCGCCAGCCTGGTTATCTGGCTGATCCTCAAGGCCGTGATGGGTCTTCGGATCGACGACGAGCAGGAACGCGAAGGCGTCGACTCGGTCGAGTGCGGCATGGAGGCCTACCCCGAGTTCACCAACAAGTAGGGACGTCCCGACAGGGACTCGGCGGCACAGGGACGTGCCGGGCAGGAACAAGGCCCGGGCAGTCGCCCGGGCTTTTTTTCGCCTCGCCCGATCAGCCCGCGTCCGGCGGGACGAGCCGCTCGATGGACTGCGCGCCGAGAAAGGCCTCGAACGACTCGGCCTGCTCCTCGGGCACGCTGGCGCTCGCGGTAACCTGCTGCCCGTAGTCGATCGAGATGAGCGCGCCCCCGTGATTGTCGAGCCAGTGGCGCAGGGGCTGTTCGTCGGCAAAGTCGAGACGCAGCTGGTAGCTGCGCAGCGGCTGATGTTCGCGCAGGGGGAGATCGGCCAATGCCAGCTGGGTGGCTCCGGCGTACGCCCGGACCAGTCCGCCGGCTCCCAGCTTCACTCCCCCGAAATAGCGGATAACCACCACGATCACGTCCCCGATGTCCTTGTGCCGGATCACGTTGAGGATCGGCTTTCCCGCGGTGCCGCTGGGTTCGCCGTCATCGCTCATCGCCGCGCTGGCCGCGGTGACCGGATTGCCGACGAGATAGGCCCAGCAATGGTGGCGTGCGTCCGGGTGGTCGGCCTGCGCCCGTGCGACGAAGGCCATGGCTTCGGCCCGGCTGGACACGCCGCCGGCCCGCGCGATGAAGCGGCTCTTCTTGACCTCGAGCTCGCGTTCGATCGTCCCGGCGGGTGTGTAGAAGGGGGTGGCGTCTGACATCGCGGCCAACGTTAAGGCGCCTGCCGGGTGGCAGGCGCCGGTGGGAGGAGCCGGTGGCGAGCGTCAGCGGGCGAGCTTGGACTCGACGCTGTCGCGCGTCTCCTTGCCGGCGAGCTGTTCGACCACGGCGAGGGCGAAGTCGAGGGCCGTGCCGGGACCCCGGCCGGTGACCACGTTGCCGTCGACGACCACGGGCTCGTCGACCACCTCGACCCCGGCGGTTTCCGCGGCGGTCAGCGCGCCGGGGAAGTGGGTGATCCGTCGTCCCTTCAGCAGGCCGGCGGCGGCCAGGACCTTCGGCGCGGCGCAGATGGCCGCGATCAGGCGGCCTGCCTGCGACTGCTCCTGCAGCCGGGCGATGACGCGCTTGTCCGCCGCGAGGTTGTTCGCCCCGGGCTGACCGCCCGGCAGGATGATGGCGTCGAAGGTCCGGTTCTCATCGATCAGTGTCAGCCTGGTGTCCGCGATGACCGCCGTGCCGCGCGCGCCCGTGGTCCAGTCATCGTGCAGGTTCGCAACCGTGAGGTCGATGTCCGCCCGGCGGAGTATGTCGACGGTGGTGATGGCCTCGAGATCCTCGAAGCCCGGCGCCAGAAGGATGAGTGCCTTGCATGCCATGGGTCGTTCCCTCCGGTTCGATTGAGAGGACGCCGGCGGTTGACGGCCGCCGGCTCGCGCCATCAGCGGCGCGTGTTCTTGCTGACGATCACCATGCCCTTGAGCAGGTTGAGCGATTCGTAGAGCTGGTAGTCACGCACGACCAGCGGCTCTTTCTCCTCGTCGTCCTCGTCGCCCTCCTGGGCCTGCTGGATCGCGTCCATCATCTCGGAGTCGCCGTTGCTCAGGTGCCCGCTCAGGCTGGCCTCGGAGACCGAGAAGGCCTCTTCGATGCTGCTGACCTTGAGCTGGTGCACGGTGACGTCCGGCTCGATGCCCTCGGCCTGGATCGAACGACCCTCCGGCGTGTAGTAGCGCGCCGTGGTCAGCCGCAGGGCGCCGCCGTCCGACAGCGGCATGATCGACTGGACGGAGCCCTTGCCGAAGGTCTTCTCGCCTACGACCAGCGCCCGGCCGCTGTCCTGCAGTGCCCCGGCGACGATCTCGGAGGCCGAGGCCGACCCGCCGTTGACCATCACCACGATCGGCGCGCCGTCGAGCTTGTCGCCGGGGCTGGCCTCGAAGCTCATCTTGGCGTCCGCGATGCGGCCCTTGGTGTAGACGATCTGCCCTTCCTCGAGGAAGGCGTCGACCATCTCGACCGAGCCTTCCAGCACCCCGCCGGGGTTGTTGCGCAGGTCGAGCACCAGACCCTTGAGCGCCTCGCCGTCGTTTTCCTCGACCAGTTGGTCGAGCGCCTCGAGCATCTGTTCGACGGTCCGCGACTGGAACTGGGAGACGCGGATGTAGCCCATGCCCGTCTCGAGCAGTTCGTGCTTGACCGATTCGGTCTTGATGACCGCGCGGGTGATGGTGAACTCGAGCGGTTCCCTCTCTCCCTCGCGAGCGATGGTCAGGTCGATGTCGGAGCCCGGCTTGCCGCGCATCTTCTTGACGGCGTTCTCCAGGTCCAGGTCCTGCGTCAGCTCGCCATCGATGCGGATGATCCTGTCACCGGCCTTCAGCCCGGCCTCGTCGGCCGGCGTGTCGTCGATCGGTGCGATGACCGTCAGCACGCCGTCCTTGAGACCCACCTGGATGCCCAGGCCGCCGAATTCCCCGCTGGTGGACTCGCGCAGGCTCTTGAACTCCTCGTCGTCGAGGTAGCCCGAGTGCGGATCGAGTTCCGAGATCATGCCGCGGATGGAGTTCTCGATCAGCTCCGATTCGCTGATGTCGTCGACGTAGTCGGAACGCACGCGGTCGAGCACGTCCGAGTAGGTGCGCAGCAGATCGAGCGGCACGTCGAGTTCTTCTGCCCCGGGTCGTTCGGCCACCGCGTTGATGGCGATGGCGATCGCGAAACCGAAGAAGGCGGCGATGCCCAGGGTGGAGGCTTTGCGGATCCAGGTGGTCATGTGGGTTCTCTCTGGGCGTGTACGGCAATGTGGCCAGTCGGCCGGCCGTGCGGACGAAGCGCCGGCCCGGAGGGCGGAACCGCTTTCGTCGACAACGGCTGGTATTCCGATGTTCGGGACGCTTGTGCCGAATGCAAGGGCACTCGTGGCGATGTCTTCCGGGACGACTCGTCTCCCGGCTTCGGCCGGCGTCCGCGCAACTCCCTGCAAGAATAGGGTATCACCTCGGCTTTGACGATCGTCAACGCCTGTTGTTGATCGGCGGTTGAACGGGGAAGGCGGCTCATCCCCCGGCGACCTTCCGCCATGCCGGCCAGCGCCCCGGGTTGACGGGGCGATTGTTGTGCCGGATCTCGACGTACAGGCCGCTCTGCCCGGCATCCATCACCCCGGACTTGCAGAGCTGGTCGCCTCGACCCACGCGGTCGTTCTTGCTGACATCAAGCTCCTGGCAGTGGGCGTAGAGGGAGAGGTAGCTGTCGCGGTGGCGAAGCATGACGAGCTTGCCCCATCCCTTGAGCGATCCGGCGTAGACCACCGTACCCGCGTCGACGGCGCGCACCGGCTGGCCGCTTTCCGCGCTGAAGGAGATGCCCTCGTGCCGTAGTCGCCCGTTGGGCAGGGAGTCGCCGTAGGCCCGCATCACCGAACCGTCGATGGGAATCCCGCCGGACGGGACGGGAGTCTTCTCGCCGTCACCGCCGGCCTCTTGCCGGGTCTGTTCCGCGGCGCGCTCGCGGGCCTGTTTCTGCTCCTGGGCCGCTCGGACCTCCCGGTCGAGCCGCTCCTTTCGCTTGAGCAGGGAGCGCAGGTCCGCCTGCTGCTGGTCGAGCGTCTCGCCGAGACTGGCCAGAAGCGTCTCCTGCCGGTCGAGATTCTTCGTGACCTCGCGGTAGTTCGCCTCCAGGGCGTCGCCCGCCTTGCGCAGTTTCGTGTCGTTGGCCCGGACTTCGCGACGGTTTTTCTCCAGCGCGGCCTGTTGCCTGTCCAGGGACTCCTGCGCTCGTCGGATCGGCCTGATCGTCGCCTTGAGGTACTGGAGGTCACGCTGGGCCTGGAGGGTATCGCCCTCGGCGAGCAGTGCCTGCAGGGCGCCGCCGCGTGTCAACGGGTAGGCGGAACGCAGCCGGGATTCGAGCTCGGCCTGCCGTTCGGCCAGGCCTTGCCGGAGCTCGGCCTCGCGGATGTCCAGTGCTTCGCGACGTTCCTCGAGCTCGCGGCGTCGCTCGTCGAGCTCACGGGCCTGCCGCTGGAGATCGGCCAGCTTCTCCTCCTGACGTTCGAGTTCCTTTCGGGCGCGCTCGCGCTCGGAGCGGGTCGCTTCGATCGCCTCGCGCTGAGACTCGATTTCCTGCTTGATCTCTTCCGCCCCGGCAGGGGCCGCCACGGCCAGGCACGATCCGATGCCGGCCAGCCAGAGGATGGCGAAGAGAGTCGGCCGAATCATGGGCGGGAATGGAAACAAGGCTGTCCCTGGCCGGTGGTGATGCGACGACCAGAATCGGCCAGAACGCAACAAATGAGACGAAAAGCGGTAGTATACGGAATCAGAAGGGATTTCGCCGAGCGTCGGCCCTCTTCCCGGGCCGCCGATTGGGACGACTTCCGTAGCATTTTTCAACTTACTTTGGTCAAGGGCATGAATCTGGAACCCGAGGAATATCCCGCCACCCGACTGATGGGTCGCTCCGAGGACATCGAGCGCGCTTCCCGCTCGCTCAAGGCCATGTCGCACCCCCTTCGGCTCAAGATCCTGTGCGTGCTCGGCGACGGCGAGCTCAGCGTTCAGCAGATCGTCGAGGCAGTCGGGACCACCCAGAGCAACATCTCGCAGCATCTCGCCATCCTGAGAGACAAGGGCATCCTGGCTTCCCGCAAGGACGCCAACCGTGTCTTCTACCGGGTGTCGGATGCGCGCACGCTCCGCCTGATCAGCATGATGCAGGAAGTCTTTTGCCCGCTCACCTAGTTCTATTATAAAATACTTATATAGCGCACAGCGCCCGCCCTCGCGGCGGGTGTCTTGTTTCATGCAAGCGCGTTTTCTGAATCGATTACCGGAGCAACCTCTCATGACTACCGATCGCTACGTCCGTATCGTCGCCGGCCTGATGATCCTGATCACCCTCGCGCTGGCCCACCTGACCGGCCAGACCGATCTCGGCCAGGTCTCCTGGCTGTGGCTGACAGCGTTCATCGGCCTGAACCTGTTCCAGAGCGGCATCACCCGCTTCTGCCCGCTGGACTCGATCCTTGCCAAGATGGGCGTGCGCCGCGCCACCTGAAGACCGAGCAGGCCGCGGTCGGCGGCCTCTCCCGGGTGCACCCTCCCCCGGTGCGCCGCCGGCGCCTTGAATTTTTCTGCACACCCCGCCATTGTATGGCGCACTTCCCGTGCTTACTGAGAAGGCTCCATGGAAACCTTTTTCGACTTTCTCGCACGTCACTGGGTCCTCTCCCTGGCGGCGTTCGTTCTCATCGTGCTGCTCGTCGCCAACGAGCTCTCCCGACGCCTGCAGAAGTTCGGGACCATCGACCCGCCCGAGGTCGCCCGCAAGGCGGGCCGTGACGGGGTGGCGCTGATCGACGTGCGCGAGGACAACGAGTGGAAGGCGGGCCACATCAAGGGAGCGCGGCATATCCCGCTGGGCAAGCTTGAAAAGAAGCTGCCCGATCTCAAGAGCGAGGCGCCCGAGGAAATCGTCCTGTACTGCCGCTCGGGCAATCGCTCGGCCACGGCGGCCAGCCTTCTGGTCAAGAACGGTTTCGAGAACGTCAGTCACCTCGGTGGCGGCATCATCGACTGGGAATCGCAGAACTATCCCGTCACGAAGGGCAAGTA
The DNA here is from genome assembly GCA_041690375.1 of Guyparkeria sp. GTDB lineage: Bacteria > Pseudomonadota > Gammaproteobacteria > Halothiobacillales > Halothiobacillaceae > Guyparkeria. The sequence continues at coordinate 9,555 of JAWLHL010000019.1, forward strand.
AGGCCCCGGGGATGGGAGAGTCGCCACGCCAGCCGCCGATCGTCGTCTACCAGAGCCCGCTCTGCCCCTTCTGTCATTTCGCCAAGCGCCTGCTGAAGAAGCGGGGGCTCTCGTTCGAGTCGATCAACGTGCAGCTTTCCCAGGCGAAGAAGGAAGAGATGATCCAGCGCAGCAAGCGGCTGACGGTGCCGCAGATATTCATCGGGGAGACACATGTGGGCGGTTACGATGAGCTCGCCGCTCTCGACCGCGAGGATCGCCTGATGCGGCTCGTCGAGGCCGAGGCCCGCCGGGGACAAGGCGAGCCGCCCGTCGACGGGGCGTGACGCCACGGCTCATGGCGCTATCATGAGGGTCCGTGCAAGGACAGGGAGAACGCGGCGATGAGCGAGACCAGACACGTGGTGTGCCCCGCCTGCGGGGCCGTCAACCGGGTGCCCGTCGAGCGACTCGGCAGCGGCACCTGCGGGCGCTGCGGCGAGGCGCTGTTTCCCGGCCGGCCGGTGACGCTGGACGAGGCGGGATTCGAGCGGCACGTCGGGCGCAACGACCTGCCGGTGCTGGTCGACTTCTGGGCCGAGTGGTGCGGCCCCTGCAAGATGATGGCCCCCGTGTTCGACGAACTCGCCCGCGATTTCAACGGGCGACTGGTGGTCGCCAAGCTCGAGACCGAGCGGGCCCCGGGCGTCTCCGCGCGCTTCGGCATCCGCAGCATTCCGACACTGATCCTTTTCTCCGGCGGCCGCGAAGTCGACCGCCTCTCCGGCGCGCTGCCGACCGCCCAGCTGATCCAGTGGCTGGCCGGGCACGGCATCCGCTGAACCCCATCGAACAACGACTACCAGGGAACGCAGATCATGGCAGAGGGTGAACAGAACGCGGCCGGCAACCAGGGCCAGGACGAACAGCAGTTCTTCGTGCAGAAGATCTATCTCAAGGACCTGTCCTTCGAGTCGCCGCAGGCGCCGGACATCTTCACGCGCAACGACTGGACGCCCGAGGTCAACGTGCAGGTCGGCAACAACGCCACCCGCCTGGCCGACACCGCCTTCGAGACCGAGCTGACCATCACGGTCACCGCCACGCACGAGGAGAAGACCATCTACCTCGCCGAGGTGCAGTACGCCGGCGTGTTCACCATCAAGGGATTCGACGACGCCACCCGTCGCCAGCTGCTCGGCGCCTACTGCCCCACCCTGATGTTCCCCTACATCCGCGAGACGGTGGCGGACCTGGTGATGAAGGGCGGTTTCCCGCAGATGGTGCTCCAGCCGATCAACTTCGATGCCCTCTACCAGCAGCACATGCAGGAGCAGGCGGCGCAGGGCGAAGGCGCCGAAACGCGTCCGCAGTAGGCCTTCCGGAGCGCATGGGTCCGATGACTCGATCGGAGCAAAAGCGGATCGCGGTTCTCGGCGCGGGCTCCTGGGGCACGGCGCTGGCGGCCCTGCTGGCGAGCAACGGCGCATCCGTGCGCCTCTGGGCGCGCGACCCCGAACAGGCCGCCCGCATCGACACCGAGCGCCAGAACGCCCGTTACCTGCCCGGCGTGGTCCTCCCCGCGGGCCTGCTGGCGACCAGCGACCTGTCGCGGGCCGTCGAGGGGGCCGAGCAGGTCTGGCTGGTGCTGCCGACCAAGATCCTGGGCGATTTCCTCGCCGAGCACGCCGCCGAGCTGCCCCGCTCGGCGATCTTCGTCAGCGCTTCCAAGGGGTTCGAGCCGGGATCGGGCGCCCGCATCGACGAGCTGGTCGAGCGGGCGCTGGGTGACGTCGCCTTCGCGGTGGTCTCCGGCCCGACCTTCGCTATCGAGGTCGCACACGGAAAGCCGGCGGCCATCGCGGTGGGCAGCCGCGACGCGGCCGTGGCCGAGTCCGTCGCCGCCGCGCTGCGCAACGATCACATCCGCTGCTATCCCAACGACGACGTGATCGGCATCGAGCTGGCCGGGGGGCTGAAGAACGTGCTGGCCATCGCCGCCGGCGTCTCCGACGGGCTGGGCTTCGGCGCTAACACCCGTGCGGCGCTGATCACCCGCGGGCTGGCGGAGATCATGCGCCTGGGCGAGGCGATGGGCGCCCGGCCCGAGACCTTCTTCGGCCTGGCCGGGCTGGGCGACCTGGTGCTCACCTGCACCGACGACCATTCCCGCAACCGCCAGTTCGGCCTGCGGCTGGCGCGCGGTGAATCCATGGACGAGGCCGTCGCCGCGATCGGCCAGGCCGTGGAAGGCATCGGCGCCGCCCGCGAGGGCCATCGTCTCGCGAGCGATCGCGGCCTGGACATGCCGATCACCGAGGCCGTCTACCGCGTCCTGTTCGAGGGGCTTCCGGCCCGTCAGGCGGTCACCGATCTGCTCTCGCGCGAGCCTCGCTCCCGCGAGACCTGAAAGCGCGGTTCGTCTCACTCCCCGACCGGGACGATCTCCCGGATCTCCGCCCGGTGTTCCCGCACCACGAAACGCACGTCGATGTCCTCGATGCGCATGCCGTAGACGCGCTCCGGGTTGTCGTGGAAGGCCGGGCGCGGATCCTGTGCCAGGCTCTGCTCGATCAGGGCCACAGTGGCCGCGTCGAGCCGTTCCAGCCAGGATTCCGCCGCCCCCCAGACCACCGCGAGCCGCTCCGGCGGCGTGCTCGCCCAGCCGCCACGGCTGTCGGGCGGGCAGTCCGCGTAGGGCACGTGCGGCTTGACGTCCAGCACCGGCGTGCCGTCGAGCAGGTCGAGCCCGCCCAGGTGCAGTCGTACCGCGCCATCGGATTCGGTGACGTCGATCAGGCGCACCACCGAGAGCCCAACGGGATTGGGGCGCACCGGCGCGCGCGAGGCGAACACCCCCACCCGCCGGTTGCCGCCCAGCCGCGGTGGACGGACGGCGGGGCTGTCGCCCGGCCGCATGCAGCGCTTGGCGTGGAACACCCAGACGAGCCAGAGATGCGAGAACGTCTCGATGCCCTGCCAGGCGGCGGGCTGCTGCCACTCGGGGGTGGGGATCAGCAGGCCGGTTGCCGCGGGCACCACCCCGGACTGGCGCGGAATGCCGAAGCCTTCACGGTACGGGCTGCGAATGTGAGCGACAGGCCGCAGGTTCCATTCGTCGTTCATGCTCTTCCTCCACTGCCGGGGTACCCCAGCTGCCGCCAGGCCTCGAAGAACGCCACCGCGGCGGCGTTGGCCAGGTTGAGGCTGCGCGAACCCGGCGCCATCGGCAGGTAGAGCCGTTGCCCGCCGGGGATCGAGTCCAGCACGTCGTCCGGCAGCCCGCGGGTCTCGGGGCCGAACAGCAGGACATCGTCCTCACGGTAGGCGATCCGGTCGTAGCGCGTGGTCCCGCGCGTGGAAAATGCCAGCACCCGTCCAGGCACGGCCGCACGAGCGCGGTCAATGTCGGCGTGGCGGTGCACGTGCGTAAGCTGGTGGTAGTCGAGTCCGGCGCGTCGCAGCGCCTTGTCCGAGAGCGAGAACCCCAGTGGCCCCACCAGGTGCAGGCTCGACCCGGTGTTCGCGCACAGGCGGATCAGGTTGCCCGTGTTGGGCGGGATCTCGGGTTCGAACAGCATGATCGACGGCATTTTGGCATTATAGGGCCAACCCCGGCGGGGACGACGGCTCCCCGCCAACGAGACACGCATCAAGAGGTGAAGGCATGAAGGTACTGGTTATCGGTGGTGGCGGTCGCGAGCACGCCCTGGCGTGGAAGATCGCCCAGTCGCCACGGGTCGAAACGGTCTTCGTCGCCCCCGGAAACCCCGGGACGGCCGCCGAGCCCAAGTGCCTGAACGTGGCGATTTCCGCGACCAACGTCGCCGAGCTGGTCGCCTTCGCGGCCGAGAACGGCGTTGATCTGACGGTCGTCGGTCCCGAGGCGCCGCTGGTCGAGGGCGTGGTCGACACCTTCCGCGATGCCGGGCTGGCGATTTTCGGTCCGACCCAGAAGGCGGCCCAGCTGGAGGGCTCCAAGGCCTTCGCCAAGGACTTCATGGAGCGCCACGGCATCCCCACCGCCAAGTACCGGGTGTTCGACACCGCCGCGCCGGCGATCGACTTCGTCCACGAGCATGGTGCCCCGGTGGTGGTGAAGGCCGACGGCCTGGCCGCCGGCAAGGGCGTGATCGTCGCGCAGACCATCGAGGAGGCCGAGGCGGCCATCCGCGACATCTTCGGCGGGCAGTTCGGCGCCGCCGGCGCGCGCGTGGTGGTCGAATCCTTCCTTGCGGGCGAGGAGGCGAGCTTCATCGTCATGGTCGACGGCGAGCACGTCCTGCCGATGGCCTCCAGCCAGGATCACAAGGCACGCGACGAAGGCGACCGCGGCCCCAATACCGGCGGCATGGGCGCCTACTCCCCCGCACCGGTGCTGGACCAGATCATGATCGCGAAGGTGATGGAAACCGTGATCGAGCCGACCGTGAAGGGCATGGCCCTCGACGGCCTGCCCTACACCGGCTTTCTCTACGCCGGGCTGATGATCGGCCCGGACGGCGAGCCGCAGGTGCTCGAGTTCAACTGCCGCTTCGGCGATCCCGAGACCCAGCCGGTACTGATGCGACTGGAGAGCGACCTGGTCGATCTGATCGAGGCGGGCGTCGCGGGCAAGCTGGATCAGGTGACCGCCGAGTGGACCGACCAGGCCGCCGTGGGCGTGGTGCTGGCTTCGGCCGGCTACCCGGAAAGCTCCTCGAAGGGTGACGTGATCACCGGCCTCGACCATCTGCCCGCGGGCGTGAAGGCCTTCCACGCCGGCACGGCGGAGACCGACGGCCAGATCGTCACCAACGGCGGGCGGGTGCTCTGCATCACCGCGCTGGGCGAGACCGTCGAGGCCGCGCAACAGGCCGCCTACGCCGGGGTCGACAAGGTGCACTTCGAGGGCGGTTTCTGCCGGCGCGACATTGGCTGGCGGGCGATCGGCCGCGCCTGACCGGCGAATATGGCCTGGCGAACGGCGCAAAAGCTGCTTTACTTCGTGGCCCGACAAACCGTCACGGTGAACCCGCAATGCGCCGCCTTCTCCCGCTGATCGCCTCTGTCTTTCTCGCCGGCGCGGCCCATGCCGCCGAGCTCGCCGTGGGCGATCCCGCCCCGGCCTTTGCCCTGCCCGACCAGGACGGCGAGACCCGCCGCCTAGAGGATTACCGCGGGCAGTGGCTGGTGTTGTACTTCTACCCCAAGGACGACACCCCCGGCTGCACCACCGAGGCCTGCAGCTTCCGCGACAACATCAACCGGCTGATCGCGCAGGATGCCGCGGTGCTGGGGGTGAGCATGGACACGGTGGATAGTCACGCCGACTTCGCCGCCGAGCACGATCTGCCCTTCCCGCTGCTCGCCGACCCCGAGGGGGAGGCGGTCGAGCGTTACGGTGCGCTGAGTGACTTCATGGTGGTCAAGTTCGCCAAGCGCCAGACCTTCATCATCGATCCCGAAGGGAACATCGCGACGATCTACCGCAAGGTGGACCCGGACGAGCACGTCCGTGACGTGCTCGATGACCTCAAGGAACTGCGCGAAGCCGGCTGAGGCTCAGTCGACGCGGAACTTCGCGTGGCAGGCCATGCACTGGTTCATGGCCTCGGCCGTCATTGCGGTGATGTCCTCGAGCGGGTCGGTCTCCGCGCGGATGACGATCTCCTCGAAGGCCAGGTGCATCGGCCCGCCGATCGCGAATCGCATATGATCTGGATCATTCGACGGATGATGGCGAGAACTGGCGCGATGATCGACTGGCTGCACCTGGGCGATGACTACCCGATCCTGAATTGCCTGCCGACGATGCTGCGGGAGCGGGCGGTGGAGCGATGCGTGGAGGCGGGGGAGTCCCTCGCCCACCAGGGCGAGGCGCCGATGCGGATGTTCTTCGTGCTGTCAGGGGAGGTGCGTCTGCTGCGCCGGTTACCGGGTGGCCGGGAGGCCGTGGTGCAGCGCGTGCGCGAGGGATTCGTGGCGGAGGCGAGCCTGGATGTCCCCTGCTATCACTGCGATCTGGTCGCGGGGGCCAGTGGGAAGGCGCTGGTGTTCCCCCGGCGCGACTTCGAGCCGGCGCTTGCCGAGTCCCGGGAATTCAACCGGGCGTGGATCGCGCACCTTTCTCGCGAGTTGCGCCAGGCGCGATCCCGCAACGAGCGTCTGGCCTGCTCGTCGGCGGCCGAACGAGTTCGTCACGCGATCGTGACGGAAGGAGACGGCAACGCCCTCGTCCTCGAGCAGACTCGAAAGGAATGGGCCGCCGAGCTCGGGCTGACCCACGAGGCCCTCTACCGCGCCCTGCGCCGGCTGCGTGAAGCAGGCATGGTCCGTGAGGAAGGTCGACGGATCGAGTGGCTGGCCGACTGAGCGGGAGTGCAACGAAAAACCCCGGCCTTGCGCCGGAGTTTCTCGTTTCAGCGGGGAACGCCTGCGTCAGCCGCGGCGCATCGAGTCGTAGAACTCGTTGTTGGTCTTGGTCTGCTGAAGCTTGTCGAGCAGGAATTCCACTGCCTCGAGCTCGCCCATCGGGTGCAGGAACTTGCGGAGGATCCACATCTTCTGCAGTTCTTCCGGGTCGGTCAGCAGCTCCTCGCGGCGGGTGCCGGAGCGGTTGATGTTGATCGCCGGGTAGACGCGCTTTTCGGCGATGCGCCGGTCGAGGTGGAGCTCCATGTTGCCGGTGCCCTTGAATTCCTCGTAGATCACCTCGTCCATCTTCGAGCCGGTATCGACCAGCGCGGTAGCCAGGATGGTCAGGCTGCCGCCTTCCTCGACGTTGCGCGCCGCGCCGAAGAAGCGCTTGGGACGGTGCAGGGCGTTGGCGTCCACGCCGCCGGTGAGCACCTTGCCCGAGGACGGCACCACGGTGTTGTAGGCGCGCGCCAGGCGGGTGATCGAGTCGAGCAGGATCACCACGTCGCGCTTGTGCTCGACCAGGCGCTTGGCCTTCTCGATCACCATCTCGGCGACCTGCACGTGGCGCGGGGCCGGCTCGTCGAAGGTCGAGGCGACCACCTCGCCGCGCACGGTGCGCTGCATCTCCGTGACCTCCTCGGGGCGCTCGTCGATGAGCAGCACGATCAGGTCGCACTCGGGGTGGTTGTGGGCGATGCTCTGCGCGATGTTCTGCAGCAGCAGCGTCTTGCCGGCCTTCGGCGGGGCGACGATCAGGCCGCGCTGGCCCTTGCCGATCGGCGAGACGATGTCGATGATCCGCGCGGTGAGATCCTCGGTCGAGCCGTTGCCGCGCTCCATGCGCATGCGCTGCTCGGCGTGCAGCGGGGTGAGGTTCTCGAACAGGATCTTGCTCTTGGAGGCTTCGGGCTTCTCGAAGTTGATCTTCTCGATCTTCAGCAGTGCGAAGTAGCGCTCGTTGTCCTTCGGCGGGCGGATCGTGCCGGTTATGGTGTCGCCGGTCTGCAGGTTGAAGCGCCGTATCTGCGAGGGCGAGACGTAGATGTCGGCCGGTCCGGCGAGATAGGAACCGTCGGCGCTGCGCAGAAAGCCGAATCCGTCCGAGAGGATCTCCAGCACGCCGTCGCCGTGGATCGATTCACCGGTCTTGGCGTGGGCCTTGAGCAGGGCGAAGATCACGTCCTGCTTGCGGGTCCTGGCGATGTTCTCCAGCCCCATCGACCGGGCCAGGTCCATGAGTTCCGGAACGGGCTTGCTCTTGAGTTCGGTCAGATTCATTCGGATGGATTCGTCGTGGGGACCGCAGCGGGCCACAGATTGGTGATCAATGGGGTGTTCGAGGATGCTGGACGAATGGTCGCCGAGGTGCGACCGGACGACAAAAGGGGCTCGTCGTCAATAATCAGTTGGCGGGAGTGTGGCACATAACCGGCTGCGTGCCAAATAAAAAGCAGCCGCGGCGCCGGCGGGGTCATGCGAGGGCGCGTCCCCGCCGGTTGCCGGTGCCGGACGTTCGATCAGAGGGCCGAATCGATGAAATCGGTCAGCTGGGACTTGGAGACGGCGCCGACCTTGGTGCCCTCGACCTTGCCGTTCTTGAAGATCATCAGGGTCGGGATGCCACGGATGCCGTGCTGACGCGGGGTTTCCGGGTTCTCGTCGATGTTGACCTTGGCCACCTTGATCTTGCCGGCGTAGTCGTCGGCCACTTCGTCGAGGATCGGCGCGATCATCTTGCAGGGACCGCACCACTCGGCCCAGAAGTCCACCAGGACAGGGCTGTCGCTGTTGATGACCTGGGTTTCGAAATCCGCGTCGGATACGTAGACGATGTTGTCGCTCACGGCTGACTCCTGAATTAGAGAATGATGCTGAACAATTGTTAATCCCTTAACGCTGCATTTCAAGCGAGCGGGGCAGAGCAGGCTCAGGCCGCCGCGGTGCTACCCTGTCAGCCTGACGACCCGAGTATGGCCCGGGCGTTTCCCCGGCGCAACCGATGGTGCATTAAGACAGATGGCCTCACTGACCGAGCTTCGCTATGTGGTCGCCGTCGCCAAGGAACGGCATTTCGGCCGGGCCGCGGCGCGGTGCTTCGTCAGCCAGCCCACCCTGAGCGTGGGCGTCAAGCGGCTGGAGGAGTCGCTCGGTGTGCAGATCTTCGAGCGGGCCAGCCGCTCGGAGGTGCAGGTCACCCCGGAGGGCCGGGAGATCATCGAGCAGGCCGAGCGCGTGCTCGCGGAAATGGAGCGGCTGGAAGCGCTGGCCTTCACCCGTCGCGATCCGCTGGGGGCGCCGCTGCGTGTCGGCCTGATCCACACGGTGGGGCCCTACCTGCTCCCGAGGCTGATAGGCCGCCTGCACGAGCTCGCCCCGAAGATGCCGATCGAGATCAGCGAGGGGCTGACCGCCGACCTGGTCGACCGACTCGAACACGGGGAGCTGGACGTGGTGGCGCTCTCCATGCCCTTCGAGGCGCCCTCGATCAACGTCGAGCCGGTCTACCGCGAACCGTTCACGGTCGCCGTCCCGGTCGACCACCCCCTCGCCCGGCAGAAAACGATCGAGCCTGCTCAGCTGGCCGACCACGATCTCCTGCTGCTCGGCGAGGGGCATTGCTTTCGCGACCAGGTGCTCGGGGTCTGCCCGGCCTGCGCCGACGGCCGGGCGCTGGGTCGCCTGCAGCGGACGCTGGAGGGCGGGTCGCTGGAGACGATGCGCATGATGGTGGCCACGGGGGCGGGCATCACGGTGCTGCCCTGCGCCTCGACCTGGTCGCACGACGACGGGGCGCAGGCGCTGATCCGCTACCTGCCCTTTTCCCGCGAGGTGCCCACGCGGGACATCGCGCTGGCGTGGCGCAAGCGCTTCTCCCGCCCGAAGGCGGTGGAAGTCCTCGCCCGGTCGATCCGCGAGACACTGCCGGACTGCTGCGAGCCCCTGGACGGCCGGGCGGGAACGGAGGCGGTCAGTCGAGGATGACGACCTCTTCGGCCTGCGGACCCTTGCGGCCCTGGCCGATCTGGTACTCGACCTTCTGGCCCTCGTTCAGGCGCGAGCTGTTGCCGTCGCTGATGGCGCGGAAGTGGACGAACAGGTCTTCGCCGTTGTCGCGGATGATGAAGCCGAAACCCTTGTCGACGTTGAACCACTTGACCGTGCCGGTTTCCCGGACCGGGGCGTGTTCGACGGCGACTTCCTTGGGGCGCAGGCCAGGCTTGGCCGGCCGGGTGGTCAGGCGCCCGGCGAGCAGGGCGATGACGAGGATGACGGCGGCGGAGGCGAGAAACTGCAGCAGCCGCTGGTCGATGTAGTCGTAGATCTGGCCGATGGCCAGAGCGCCGATGATGGCGAGTCCGAGGGTAACGAGAAAGGCGGTGAGTCGGGATTCCTGCCAGGTTTTCATTGGGTGGGCTGTTCCGTTTTCTGCAGTGTGTTTTAGTTGGTGCATGCAGCCGGCGCCCCGGGTCCCGACGAGCGGCGGAAGCGTCGCTTTCGACGGGCCTGGGATTATCACGGGGCGGGCGACTGGTATTCTGTCACAATTATGCCCCGCATGGCTTCCGGTCGGCCGGGGGAGGCGGCGTATGGCAGACGAGAACCTGAGAGGGAGACAACGACCATGTCGGCAGACAACGGCTGGGTCCACGAGACCGTCGAGGAAATGGGGGCGCGCTTCGGCATTCGCGTGACCGAGAAGCTGCTCGACGAGCAGACGCCCTACCAGCACCTCGAGGTCTGGCGCACCGAGCACTGGGGCAACCTGATGCTGCTCGACGGCGTGATCATGCTCTCCTCGCTGGAGAACTTCCTCTACCACGAGATGATGTCCCACCCGGCCCTGCAGACCCATGCGAACCCGCGCAACGTGGTCATCATCGGCGGCGGCGACTGCGGGACGCTCACCGAGGTGCTCAGGCACCCGGAAGTCGAGTCGGTGGTGCAGATCGACATCGACCAGGCGGTCACCCGCGCCGCCGAGCGGTTCTTCCCCGAACTGACCGCGCGCAACGACGACCCGCGGGTGGACCTGCGTTTCGAGGACGGGGTGGCCTGGATGAGGAACACCCCCGCGGAAAGCGCCGACGTGATCATCGTCGATTCCACCGATCCCATCGGTCCCGGTACCGGCCTGTTCGGTCCCGACTTCCTCGCCGACTGCCATCGCGTGCTGCGCGCCGACGGCATCATGGTCGGCCAGAGCGAGTCGCCGTTCTACCACATGCCGCTGATGATCGATTACCATCGAGCGATGAAGGCCGCCGGCTTCTCCGAACGTCGCTCGCTGCTGTTTCCCCAGCCGGTCTACCCGGGCGGGTCGATCACCGCCACGCTGGCGAGAAAGTCCGGCTCGCTCGACGAGATCCGGCCGCTGGCCGACGAGATCGCCACGCGCTACTACAGCACCGCCCTGCACCGCGGCCTGCTCGAGACGCCGGGCTTCATGCGCGAGGCCCTGGACGCCCTCTGAAGCCGCCTGCCCCGCTACCCGTAACGACTTGAAACCCCCGACCCGGGACCCCAAGCGGTGTCCGGGTCCAATACCTATTGCCGTTTCCGCATGTCCGAACCCCTTGCCCATCGTCCCCCGCTGATCATCGTCCGTCCCGCCCCGGAGATGCAGTTGAAGTCGCAGCCGACCCGGCGGCGCTTCCGCAACATCCTGATGCAGAACATCCGCGCCGCACTGGGCGGGATCCCGCACGGGATCCGCGTCGACCAGGGGCGGCTGTTGCTCGAGACCCCGGAAATCGAGGCAGCCGGCAAGGCCCTGGAGCAGGTCTTCGGCGTGGCCTCCTGGTCGCCCGTGGAGGCCGTGGTGAACGAGCCGGACATGGCCTCGCTCCGGGAAGCGGCCCGGGCGCACTTCACCGAGGTCGTGCGCGGGCGGACCTACGCGGTGCGCTGCAAGCGGCACGGTGGTCCGGCGCTGTCTCAGCGGGAGGTCGAGCGCCAGGTGGGCGCCGCGCTGGACGGCCCCGGACGCGTGGACCTCGGCGACCCCGACATCGAGGTGCGCATCGACCTGACCGAGCAGGGGGCCTGGCTGTTCGGCCGTCGTTACCCCGGTCCCGGCGGCGTGCCGCTGGGCGTGCAGGACCGGGCGATCACCCTGATGTCGGGCGGCTTCGACTCGCCGGTCGCGGCCTGGTACACCATGCGCCGCGGCGTGGGTGTCGACTACCTGTTCTGCAACCTCGGCGGGGCGACTCACGAGAACATGGTGCTCAACGTGGCCCACCGGGTGGCCGAGCGCTGGGCACACGGGGATCGGCCGCGCCTGTTCGTGGTCGATTTCCTGCCGGTGGTTGCCGACATGCGGAGCCGACTGCCCGGCGAGGTATGGCAGGTGGTGTTGAAACGCCTGATGTACCGCGCCGCCGAGTCGCTGGCCCGCGAACGCGGCGCCCAGGCCCTGGTCACCGGCGAGGCGCTCTCGCAGGTCTCCTCGCAGACGCTCTCCAACCTCAACAGCATCGACTCGGCCAGCACCCTGCCCGTCCTCCGGCCGCTGATCGGCTTCGACAAGGCCGAGATCCTGTCCCTGGCCCGGCGGATCGGCACCTATGAGCTCTGCGAGGGCGTGCCGGAATTCTGTGCGCTGTCGAACAGCAAGCCCCTGGTCTCCAGCCGCCGCGGACGCATCGAGGCCGAGGAGGCGAAGCTCGACGCCTCGCTGCTCGAACAGGCCGTGCTCGAGGCCCGCGAGATCGACCTGCTCGACATGGACCGCGCCGCGCTGGCCGAGCCGGACGTGCTGGTCGACTCGATCCCGGCCGACGCCGAGGTGATCGACTGCCAGCCGCCGCGGCGCTATCGGAACTGGCACCTGCCCGGGGCGGTCAACTGCCCGCCGGACGAGCTGGCCCGGCGCTTTCGCAGCTGGCCGAAGGACCGCCATTACCTGCTCTACTGCCTGCGCGGCGCGAACGCCCCGGTGCTCGCCGAGCGCATGCAGCAGGCCGGTTTCCGTGCCCACGCCCTGCGCGGCGGGGTTGCGCGGCTGCGGCGGGCCTGGGAACGGGGGGATGTTTCGGTGGTCGGAAACGTGAACGTCGAAGGAGATGAATTCGTCGCGGGCGATTGAGCCTTTGAGTGACCTGCAGTGGATGATTTCGCACGCCTGTTGATGTGCGAAAACACAAGAAACGACCGGTGCCGGGCGAAAAGAAGGACGCCCCGCGCCCTGGTTCTTCGGACCCGGGAGCCTCGTTACACGAGGCTCCCGGCCTCACGAGCGAAGAGCGGCTGATCGGGGCCGGTTCGACGCGACATCGTGTCGCGACGAACCTCGAAGCGACGTCCATGTCGCTTCGCCCCTGCCGCCCTTCGCTCGTGAGGCAGGACGCCAAGGGGCACGCCCCTTCGATAAGCACGTGAACGCCGGCGAAAGGCGGTGCATTCGCCTCATGCGTTGCCAAAAGCGTGACAAACCATTCGTGCAGCGTTTCCCTAACCGAGAGGCGATCTGCTTGTCGGCCTCGGTCGGTCGTTGCCGATGATTGCCCCGTCGACGGAGGGTAACTGCTGGATTTGACAGCGGTTACCGTTATACTGACGTGTTCCCCCGCGCCCATGATCATCTTTCGCGGCGGGGGTTGTCAGCCGTCTTCGCGGCAGGAGGTTTCCATGCGCTATCCAGATCGATTTTCCGTGATCGTCATCGGCGGCGGCCATGCCGGGACCGAGGCGGCGCTGGCCGCCGCGCGCATGGGCGTGGAAACCTTGCTGGTCACGCACAACATCGAGACCCTCGGCCAGATGAGCTGCAACCCGGCGATCGGCGGGATCGGCAAGGGGCACCTGGTCAAGGAAATCGACGCGCTCGGTGGGGCGATGGCGCACGCCGCCGACCGCGGCGGTATCCAGTTCCGCACGCTCAACGCCCGCAAGGGCCCGGCCGTGCGCGCCACGCGCGCCCAGGCCGACCGGGTACGCTACAAGGCCGCCATCCGCCACATGCTGGAGAACCAGCCCCACCTGACGATCTTCCAGGAGGCGGTCGACGACCTGGTTCTCGACGGCGAGCGGGTGACCGGGGTGCGCACCGCCGGCGGGATCGAGTTTCTCGGCGAGACGGTGGTGCTCACCGCGGGCACGTTCCTCGCCGGGCAGATCCACGTCGGGCTGGAGCGCTCCGAGGGCGGCCGGGCCGGCGATCCGCCGGCGAAAAGGCTGGCCGACACCCTGCGCTCGCTCGACCTGGGCGTGGCGCGGCTGAAGACCGGCACGCCGCCGCGGCTGGACGCCCGTTCGCTGGACTTCTCGGTGATGCAGGGTCAGCCGGGCGACTCGCCCACGCCGGTGTTCTCCTTCCTCGGGTCGCGCGAGGAGCACCCGCAGCAGGTCGAGTGCTTCATCACGCATACCAACGAGCGCACCCACGAGATCATCCGCGGCGGGCTGGACCGCTCGCCGATGTTCACCGGGGAAATCGAGGGGGTCGGCCCGCGCTACTGCCCGTCGATCGAGGACAAGATCCATCGCTTCGCCGACAAGACCTCCCACCAGATCTTCGTCGAGCCCGAGGGGCTGGACACCCACGAGGTCTACCCCAACGGCATCTCCACCAGCCTGCCCTTCGACGTGCAGCTGGCGCTGGTGCGCTCGATCCGCGGCTTCGAGCACGCGCATATCACGCGTCCGGGCTACGCGATCGAGTACGACTTCTTCGACCCGCGCGGGCTGAAGCCCACGCTGGAGACCCGCGCGATCGAGGGCCTGTACTTCGCCGGGCAGATCAACGGCACCACCGGCTACGAGGAGGCCGGCGCGCAGGGGCTGATGGCCGGCGCCAACGCCGCGGCCGCGGTGCTCGAGCGCGACCCGCTCACCCTGCGCCGCGACCAGGCCTACCTCGGCGTGCTGGTGGATGACCTCACCACCCAGGGCACGCTCGAGCCCTACCGCATGTTCACCAGCCGGGCGGAATACCGCCTGATGCTGCGCGAGGACAACGCCGACCAGCGCCTGACGCCGATCGGTCGCGAGCTCGGCCTGGTCGACGAGCGCCGCTGGCGCGCCTTCAACGAGAAGATGGAGGCGATCGAGACCGAACGCGGCCGGCTGGCCGACATCTGGGTGCACCCCGGCCATCCGGCGGCGGAGAAGCTCGAGGGGTCGGTCTCGCGCAACGTCACGGCGCTGGACCTGCTGCGCCGTCCCGAACTGGACTACGCCGCGGTCGCCTCGGTCGACGAGCTGGCCCCCGAGGCCATGCCAGACCCGGCGGTGATCGAGCAGCTGGAGATCGAGGCGAAGTACGCCGGCTACATCGACCGGCAGCGCGACGAGGTGGCCCGCTCGCTGAAGCTCGAGCAGGAGCGCATCCCGGCGGATCTCGACTACGCCGCCATCGCCGGGCTGTCCAACGAGGTGCGCGACAAGCTCGCCTCCCAGCGGCCGGCCACGGTAGGCCAGGCCGCGCGCATCCCCGGCGTGACCCCGGCGGCCGTCTCCCTGCTGCTGGTGCACCTCAAGCGTCACGGTCACCTGGCACGCTCGGCGTAGTGCAACCGATGGCCGACACCTTGGACGGGGAACGGCGGAGCCGCATGGAGCGACGCCTGGTCGCCGGCGTCGCCCGCCTGGGCATAGGCCTGCCGGACGGCGCGGAGGCACGGCTGATCGACTACGTCGAACTGCTCGCCCGCTGGAACCGGGCCTACAATCTCACGGCGGTGCGTGACCCGGAGGACATGGTCACCCGGCACCTGCTCGACTCCCTCGCCGTGCTTGCTCACCTGCCAGATTGCCCCCGCTTGCTCGACATTGGCAGTGGTCCCGGCATACCGGGTATGATTCTGGCGACATGTCGCCCCGACAGTGAGGTCACCTTGGTCGACTCCAATCTCAAGATGACGCGCTTCGCCGCCGCGGCCCAGCGGGCGCTCGGGCTGCCCAACGTCGAGGTGCGGCGCGAGCGCGTCGAGCGCCTCGAGCCCGCCGATGGCTACGCCTGCATCATCTCGCGGGCCTTCGCTTCGCTGGCGGACTTCGTGCGGCTGGCCGCTCCCCTGCTTGCGGAGCACGGGCGCCTGTTCGCCATGAAGGGACGTCTCGATCCGGACGAGCTGGCGGCCGTGCCCGACGGGTTCGAGATCGTCGGCCGACACGCCCTCGACGTGCCGGGCCTCGATGCCGAGCGACATCTGCTGGTGCTGCGGCGGGCGGTGACCCCGTGAGCTGGACGCTGGCCATCACCAACCAGAAGGGCGGCGTGGGCAAGACCACGACCGCGGTCAACCTGGCCGCTGCGCTGCAATCCTTCGGCCGTCGCGTGCTGCTGGTGGACATGGACCCGCAGGGAAACGCCACCGTCAGTTCCGGCTTCGCCAAGAACGCCGTGTCCCGCCACGTGGGACAGGTCCTGCTCGACGAGCTGCCCGCCGGCGAAGTGATCCTGGAAACCGATCCGGGTGGTTACGACCTGCTCCCGGCGACCATCGATCTCGCCGGGGCGGAATTCCAGCTGGTCACGCGCATCGGCCGGGAGACCAAGCTTCGCCAGGCGCTCGCCCCGATGACCGCCGACTACGACTTCGTCCTGATCGACTGCCCTCCGGCGCTGAACACGCTCACCATCAACAGCCTGGCCGCCGCCGACGACGTCCTCATCCCGGTCCAGTGCGAATACTTCGCCCTCGAGGGGCTCTCCGCCCTGCTCGACACCATCGAGCAGGTGCGCCTGGCGCTGAACCCGGACCTGGGCGTCGCCGGGGTGCTGCGCACGCTGTATGATTCCCGCAACCGGCTGGCCCAGGATGTCAGCGACCAGCTGCGCAGCCACTTCGGCGAACGGGTGTTCGACGCGCTGGTGCCGCGCAACGTGCGGCTGGCCGAGGCGCCGAGCCATGGCCTGCCGGCGATGTTCTACGACAAGGGCTCGACCGGGGCCGAAGCCCATGCGGACGTGGCCCGCGAGCTGGTCAAGAGGGCACGCAAACGGGGACGTCTGGGCCGGCCTGCCGCGCTGCGCCAGTAGCCGGGAAGGCCGGTTGCCGGCAACTACGGAATCGAGTTTGGGGACCTGTCGAATGAGCACGAAACGCAAGGGACTGGGCCGGGGGCTGGACGCACTGCTGGGTACCGCCGATCATCCCGAGGAAGCCGGCGCCCAGTTGCGAGAGGTCGCCGTCGACCTGATCAACCCCAACCCGTTCCAGCCGCGTACGCACTTCGACGAGGCGGCGCTGGTCGAGCTTGCCGACTCGATCCGCGCCCAGGGCGTGATCCAGCCGGTGGTGGTCCGCCGTCGCTCGGGCGAGTACGAACTGATCGCCGGCGAGCGCCGCTGGCGCGCCGCGCAGAAGGCGGGACTGACGCGCATTCCCGCGGTGATCCGCGAGATCGATGACAACCAGGCCGCCGCAATGGCGCTGATCGAGAACCTCCAGCGCGAGGACCTCGACGCCATCGAGCAGGCCAAGGCGATGCAGCGGCTGGTCCAGGAGTTCTCGTTGACCCACCAGCAGGTGGCCGACATCCTCGGCATTTCCCGCCCGGCGGTGAGCAACGCCCTGCGGCTTCTGGACCTGGCCGCCCCCGTGCAGAAGCTGCTCCGCGAGCGCGCCATCGAGGCGGGCCACGCCCGCAGCCTGGCCGCTCTGCCCAAGAAGGAACAGCTGCCGCTTGCCGAGAAGGTGGCGGCCCGCACGCTGACCGTCCGCCAGGTCGAATCGATGGTCAGCCGCTATCTCAAGCAGGTCACGCAGCCGGAAGCCGCCGAGCCCGATGCCGATACCCGGGCGCTCGAACGCCGCCTGGCCGATGCCCTCGGCCTGGCCGTGTCCGTTCATGCCAACAGGAAAGGGCGGGGGCGCGTGACGCTGGCCTTCGACAGCCTCGATCAGCTCGACGGGCTGATCGCACGC
Organism: Guyparkeria sp.; assembly: GCA_041690375.1. Classification (GTDB taxonomy): domain Bacteria; phylum Pseudomonadota; class Gammaproteobacteria; order Halothiobacillales; family Halothiobacillaceae; genus Guyparkeria. Next base: position 26,810 of record JAWLHL010000019.1, read on the forward strand.
CTGGAAGGCGGCGGGGAATGACGTTGGTTAGGTCCGGAAGGCATAAAGTGTTGTCGTCGGGGGCCCGACTCGCTACACTGGCCGCCAATTTTTGGGCCCCGTAATGACTGATCCGCACAAGAAGCCGCCAAACGAAATGCACGGCAGCTACTGGCAGTCGCGTTTCAAGGGTCTGCTGCACGTCGGCGCCGGCAACCGGCTGGCGGCAAGCGTCATCGCGGGGCTGCTGATCGGATTCGGCCTGGATCGCTGGCTGGGCACGGCGCCGATCTTCATGATGGTCATCGGTGCGCTCGGTTTCATCGGCGGGATTCGCAACGCCCGCAACAGCCTGCTCACCGAGAGCCGGGACGAACAGGAAAAGGATTCGGATCGATCATGAGTCGGATGGCGGACGCGATCGACCGCCGCGGCCGGCTCGTGGTGCTGGTGCAGCTGGTCGCGCTCGCGCTGCTTGGCGGGGCGTCGCTGCTTTACTCGCTGCACGCCGCCGTGTCGGCGATCGCTGGCGTTCTGGTGGCGATGATTCTCGCCTGGATGCTGCGCCGAAGCATGGCGCGCGCCACCGAACTGGCGGTGGAAGCTCCGCAGCGGAGCATGAACACGATGTATCTCGGAGCAGCGATGCGGTTCGTGTCGCTGCTCGCCCTGATGGCGGTCGGCCTGGGCGTGCTTGGCCTGGACGCGCGCTTCATGGTGGGAGCGTTCGTTCTCGCCATGATCGCCGGCGTCCTCGCGGCACGAGGACGGGACTCGGGCCGACCGGCCACGGATAACGAAAACTGATTTTCAAGTCTTGAGGAGTGCGCAAGTGGCTACGGAGAATGCGGGCGGCGGCCCGGTTGAATATATCCAGCATCACCTGACCAACCTCCATGTTGGCGAGGGCTTCTGGCAGCTGAACATCGACACGATCTTCTTCAGTGTCCTGCTCGGGGCGCTGATCGTGTTCGTCGCGATGCGCATCGGTCGCGGCCTGCGGGCCGACACGCCGAACGGCATGCAGAACGCCGCGGAGGCGATACTCGAGTTCGTCGATGCCCAGATCAAGGACACCTTCAGCAGCCGGGCGCCCAAGATCCTCGGGCCGCTGGCGCTGACGGTGCTCCTGTGGATCTGGCTGATGAACTTCATGGACCTGATTCCGGTCGACCTGCTGCCGGCGATCGCCTCCGGCCTGGGTATCGAATACCTCAAGGTGGTTCCGACCACGGACCTGAACACCACGCTCGCCATGGCGCTGTTCGTGTTCGCCCTGACCATCTACTACAACATCAAGGTCAAGGGGTTGGGCGGCTACATCAAGATGTTCCTGTTCCACCCGTTCGGCAAGTTCCTGATCCCGGTCAACATCGTCATGACCGCGATCGACGAGCTGGCCAAGCCGATCAGCCTCGCGCTGCGTCTGTTCGGCAACCTGTTCGCCGGTGAGCTGGTATTCCTGCTGATCGCCCTGCTGACCCTGGGCGCCAGCATCAGTGCCAGCCTGCTCATCTGGTTCCCGCTGCAAGTCGTGCTGGACATGGCGTGGATTGCCTTCCACATCCTGATCATCACGCTTCAGGCATTCATCTTCATGGTGCTCACGATCGTCTACATCGGCATGGCCCACGTGGAAGATCACTGACGTACCGGACAAGTTTCCTTTGACCCTTTGTTTTTCTTGATTAGGAGAAGACGCTATGACCCCTGATATGCTCGCCACGATCTACGCTTACACTGCTGTTGGCGTTGGTGTGATCCTCGCTGCCGCCGGCCTGGGTTCGGCCATCGGCTGGGGCCTGATCTGTTCCAAGACCCTCGAGGGCATCGCTCGTCAGCCGGAAATGCGTCCGCAGCTGATGACCAACATGTTCATCTTCGCCGGTCTGATGGAATCCTTCCCGTTCATCATCCTCGCGTTCGCCATGTGGTTCCTGTTCGCCAACCCGTTCGTCGGTGCCCTGACCGCCGCGATTGGCGCACTCTAAGGTCGCGCCACTACGTGACTGACGATCCGGCATGCGCGGCGGCCCGTCCCGCCGCGTCCTGCTGACCGGAAACCCAATTCGTAGATACGCGAGGGGAAATCGTGAATATTTCGATCACACTGGTTGCTCAGCTGATCGCCTTCGTGGTGCTGATCTGGCTGGTCAACAAGTACCTCTGGGCGCCGCTTTCGGCACTCATGGAGGCGCGCCGCAAGAAGATTGCCGACGGCCTGTCCGCATCCGAGCGCGGCAAGCACGAGCTCAAGCTCGCCCAGGAACGCTCCAGCGAGCTGCTGCGCGAGGCGAAGGACAAGGCGAACGACATCATCGCTCAGGCGAACTCCCGTTCGAACCAGATCCTGGAAGAGGCGCGCAACAACGCCAAGACCGAGGCCGAGCGCATCGTCGCCCAGGCGAACGCCGAGATCGACCGCGAGGTAAACCGCGCCAAGGAAGAGCTGCGGGCCCAGGTGGCCGACGTGGCCGCCACGGGTGCCGAGCGGATCCTCAAGCGCGAGGTGACGGACAAGGACCACGAATCCGCGATCTCAGATCTGATCGCTCGGATCTAGGACAAGCGGAGGCCTCATGTCTGACCACACCACAGTCGCCATCTCGTACGCGAAGGCAGTGCACGAACTCTGCGCGGATGCCGCGCAGGCCAAGCACTGGTCCGAGACGCTTGCCGGGCTGTCTGCCGTTGCGCAGAACGCCGACATGGTCGCGTTTCTGGGCGACGAGAAGCGCTCCCGTAACGACCGGCTCGCCGGATTCGTCAAGGTGGTCGAGGACGCCGTCGACGAGAAGGCGCTCAACCTCGTGCGTCTGCTCGGTGAACGCGATCGCCTCGACCTGCTGCCCGAGATCGCCGCGGAGTTCGAGAAGCTTCGTGCCGAAGCGGAGCGGCGCGTCGTGGCCTCGGTCGTCTCGGCCAAGCCCCTGACCGACGAGCAGTCGAACCAAATCAAAACAGCGCTCGGCAAGCGACTCGATCGCACCGTAGAGCTCGAAATTACCGTCGATGAGGACCTTGTCGGCGGCGCGATCATCCGCGCCGGTGACCTGGTCATCGACGGTTCGATGCGCGGAGAGCTCGAGCATCTTGCCGTACAAATGAGTCGCTAAGGAGATCTTCCATGATCAACCCGTCTGAAATCAGCAGTCTGATCAAAGAGCGCATCGAAAACTTCGATGCCGGCGCGGAAGCGCAAACCGTCGGCACCATCGTCTCGGTGGGCGACGGCATCCTGAAAATCCACGGCCTGAGCGAAGTGATGCTCGGCGAGATGCTCGAGCTGCCGGGCGGCACCTTTGCCGTGGCCATGAACCTCGAGCGCGACTCTGTCGGCGCCGTCGTGCTCGGCAACTACGAGCATCTCAAGGAAGGCGACCAGGTCAAGTGCACCCAGCGCATCCTTGAAGTGCCGATCGGCAAGGAACTCCTCGGCCGCGTCGTCAACACCCTCGGTCAGCCGATCGATGGTCG
>JAWLHL010000020.1:0-24382 GCA_041690375.1 Guyparkeria sp.
GGTGCCGCGGACGGGTCGGTTCGACGCGACGTCGTGTCGCGGCGAACCTCGGCGCCACGTCCCTGTGGCGCCGACCCTGCGGCACCCCGGCCGCTCGGCAAGGGCGAAGGGGAATCTCGTGTCTGATAACTCGGTGCCACATCTTTGTAGGTTGGGCTTTAGCCCAACAATCCGTCCTTTGGGACGGATGAATATTGGTTCACTTTTTGTCGTGGCAGTCGGCCCGGTGGCCGACGTTGGGCTGAAGCCCAACCCACAGAGTGTAGCGAAGGCCGCCGTGCGACTGTCCTCTGCTCTCCGGCTGCTGACAAGACCAGCGAGCGGCATCAAATTAGTGGCTGGCTGGCACTCCTCGGGGCCCCTGCGCCTCGCCTCGTCACCGCCGGGTTGCAGGGTCTGGGCGGCATGGACGCCGCCCAGAGGTTCGCCGCGACACGACGTCGCGTCGAACCGCCCCGTCCGCAACCCGGCGGCGTCGAGGGAAGCCCGGAGGGCCAAGGCGCCGGGGTGTCCTTGTCTTTGGTACTTTCTATTGGACAAACAATAGAAAGTGCCTCGGGCGTGGGCAACGCGGTTCGATCAAAACCACCAAGTGAAACAAACGCCCGAAACCCGTTCCACCTCCTGCAAAAGGCGTCCTGCCCCGAGCTCTCAAGCGAACAACCTCGCTCAGCAAGTCGGCCTATCGGCCGACGTTGGGCTGAAGCCCAGCCCACAACGCTTCTCAGCCCGGGACACGCGCCGTTGGCGCATTTCGCGAGCAAGGCTCGTCCCCACACGGGCGCTGGGTGCCATCATCGCCAACGCACTACTCTGCCTCCCCCGGCAGCAATGAATACCCCCTAAGCCATTGAGTCTCCACAAGTAAACGAGCAATGCCTCCCAAACGACCTACACTTCCAATGGGTGTAGATCGCGCGGTCTGCTTTTCGGCAAGTTTCTGAGATAAAGGAGAAACATCATGCTCGAGACCATTGCCATCATTCTGGTTATCCTCTGGCTGCTGGGGTTTTTCACTTCCTACACCATGGGCGGGTTCATCCACATCCTCCTGGTCATCGCGGTCATCGTGATCGTGATTCGGCTGATTCAAGGTCGACGCTTATGACGATGCCGAGGTAGTTCCTTTCAAGGGCAACCGGGCAGCGTGAACTGCCCGCCCCCTCTGGCATTCGTTCAATCTGTCCTCCGCGCTCCACGGCCAGCGGCGGCCTCGTGGCTGTGCGCGTCGATCCGAATCATCCACAACCCCGTTCCATACCGGAACGAATGCCCACCGATCGGTGTGCCATACAGCTGTGCCATAAAAGGAGTCAGAAGCATTTAACCGCCTCTGCGATTTTGCTCGCACCCAACGCGAGTGCCGATCACCACCCGCCGTGCCAGGCGCGCGAGGTGCTTTCTCCTGCCTGCCCTAGAGAAAGCACCCAAAGAGAAGCCCCTCGCCTTGTCTCGGCGGGCTCCCCTCCCGGGCGGGGTGCCGCAAACAGGTCGGCTCGATGCGACGGTCAGCAAGGGCGAATGGGGAATCCCAACCCGATGATTCGTAGCCAGATCGTTGTGGGCTGGGCTTGAGCCCAACGACCCGCCCAAAGCACTACCGGGCGACGTTGGATTGAAGTCCAACCCACAGCGTTTTCCAGCCCGGGACACGCGCCCGCGACACGTTTCGCGAGCAAGGCTCGCTCGCACAGGGATCCGGTGGCTGTGAGAACGGCCCTTGGCCGCGAAAGCCGCTATGCGGTTGTCCCGTTCCCGGATTGGCAACCAGACTTATCTCGCCCCAACAAGTCGGCCTATCGGCCGACGTTGGGCTGAAGCCCAACCCACAGCGCTTTCCCGCCCGGGGCACGCGCCGTTGGCGCGTTTCGCGAGCAAGGCTCGCTCGCACAGGGATCCGGTGGCTGTGGGAGCGGGCCGCGGCCGCGAAAGCCACCGCCCGACAGATGGACTACCCCTGGCCCGAGGCGGCCGGAGTGTCGGACAGTCGGTCCGGGGGATAACGACAGGCGCGGTTGCGTCCCCCCTCCTTCGCCGCGTACATGGCCGTGTCGGCCTGCTTGAGCAGGTCCTCGTCGTCGACGGGCTCGTCCTGAGGGTAGAACGTGTAGCCGATGCTCGCGGTCACCTTGACGGCCTTGCCGTCGATCACCCGCTTGCGGGCGGCGGTCTCGACCAGGCGGTCGATGACCGGAACCGCGTCCTCCTCGTCCTCCAGCGAGCCCAGCACGACGACGAACTCGTCGCCACTGATCCGCGCGAGGGTGTCGACCTCGCGAAGCTGGGCGGCGAAGTCCTGCGAAACCTCGACCAGTAGCTTGTCGCCCATCTCGTGGCCGTGGCGGTCGTTGACGCCCTTGAAGCCGTCGAGGTCGAGGAAGGCGACCGCCAGGTGACCGCCCTTGCGACGGGACTCGGCCATAGCCTGGCGCAGCCGGTCGGCCATCAGTGCCCGGTTGGGCAGCCCGGTAAGCAGGTCGTGGTTCGCGCGGTGCTCGAGCTGCTGCTGGTAGGTCTTGAGATCGGTGATGTCCGTGGCCAGCCCGACGTAGTTGGCCGGCCTTCCCTCCGCGTCGCGGACGAGGCTGATGGTCAACCGCTCGGCGAACAGGCTGCCGTCCTTGCGCCGGTTCCAGAGCTCCCCGCTCCAGTATCCTTCGTTGCGCAGCGCTTGCCAGAGGCGGCGATAGAACGCATCGTCCTGGCGCTCCGAGCGCAGGAAGCCGGGCGTGTGACCGACCACCTCCGCGTGCTGCCAGCCGGTCATTCGCGTGAACGCGGCGTTGACGTCGACGATGCGGCCCTTCAGGTCGGTGATCAGGATGGCTTCGCGGGCATGCACGTACACCGAGGCGGCCAGCTGCAGATCCCGTTCCATGCGCTTGCGCTCGGTGATGTCCAGCTGCGTGCCCCACATGCCCGCCGGTCGCCCGTCCGCGGTCCATTCGAGCACACGGCCCCGAAGCAGCACCCACACCCAGCGGCCACTGCGGTGGCGCAGGCGCAGTTCCACGTCGTAACTGCGTGTCCTGCCGCGGAGACAGGCGACCAGCAGACGCTCGGCCTTGCGCCGGTCCGCCGGATGCAGCAGCTCGCGCCAGCGCTCCCGGCTCAACGGCTCGAGTTCGCCCAGCCGGTAGCCGAGCATCTCCGCCCAGCGGGCGTTGATCCTGGTCTCGCCGTTGATGATGTCCCATTCCCAGGTCCCCGCGTCCGTGCCCTCGATCACGTTGCCGAGGCGAAAACGCTCGCGTTGCAGCTCGCGTTCGGCGCGTTCCCGCTCCGTGATGTCGTGGATGATCACGAACAGGCGCCGCTGCCCGCTCCGCGCCGGCAGCGACGTGGCGTGTACCTCGACCCGACGGGGCTCGCCCGTGGCCAGGCAATGGGTATGCACGCCGGCCTTGGCCTGGAGGTCGCGCGCCAGGTCGTCCGCGCCCTCGGATTCCGGCCACAGCTCGCGCAGGGGCTTGCCGGTCAGTTCCTCTCGCGACCAGCCGTAGAACCGGGCGGCGCGATGGTTGGCATCGGCCACGCGCTCGCGGTCGACGTCGATCAGCAGCATCGCCGATGCGTTGTCCTCGAAGAAGCGGCGGAAACGCTCCTCGCTGCGTCGCAGGGCGAAATGGCGCATCAGCAGGGCCAGGGAGAGAAGCGTCACGAGGGCCGCTCCGGCGGCTAGAACGAGGATCTCGACCCGGTGCTGCTCCCAGACCTGACGCCAGCTGACCTGGTCGGCGCCTTCGAAGGGAGGCATCCCCAGCGCGCGGGTCAGTCGCTCGACCGAGAGGTAGTCCGCCGGCGGCCCGAAGCCGGCCACACCGGTCGTGCGCACGACCTCCCCGTCGGGCTGGTAGGCGAACAGCGCCGCGGCGAGACGTCGCTCCATCTCCGCTCCGACGTGGGCGACGGTGACCAGCGGCCATTCGGGGTAGAGCCGCGTGGAGACGCGGTAGGGATAGGCGCCGAGCGCCTGCGGGTTGATTACCTTGAGCTCGTCGCCGGGAAGCTCGCCCTGCTCGATCATCTCCTCGAGTATCCCCGACCGGACGAACCCGACGTCGGCCTTGCCCGCGCGCACCGAGTCGATTACCGCGTCGTGGTTGTCCAGGAAATTGAAATAGGCGCTTTCCTGCAGGGCGATGCCCGCGTTGACGGCCTCGAAGACGGGCGCCTGGTATCCACCCAGGCAGCAGTCGCCCGGCGAGGCGATCCGCTTGCCTTCCAGGTCGGCCAGCGTGCCGATGTCCGCCCGGTCCGACCGGGCGAGGATCACGCCGCCCAGGCTGCGGGTCTCTTCTCCGCCGTAGCGCGAGACCTGCGTGGCCAGCACGCCGGACAGCGCGTTCTCGCTGCGCACCACCTCGTAGTGGGTGGGCGTGGTCAGCAGCAGATCGATCTCGTTGCGCTGCAGGGCCCTGTCCAGGGCATCGGGATCGAAGACCCGCAACTCGAAATCCCGCTCGGGAATGGCCGACTCGAGGTACTCGATCACGGGCCGGTATCGATTCTCGGTGCGCGTCTCCTCGCGCACGGCGAGCACGCCGAACACCAGCGGCTCGTCCTTGCCCAGCACCAGTCCCCAGGGCGACACGCCCCCCAGCAGGACCGCCGCCTGCAGGGCCGCGCCCAGGAGTCGCCGGATGCCCGGACGCTCAGGCCGCATCCCGTCCCTCCGCGCGGACGAACGCGTCCGTGAGCCAGCCGCCTTCGCCCGCTCCGGACTCGCCGCCGAACTGCCGGGCGAACTCCGCCGCCACCTCGGCCAGGCGGCCATCCGACCGGAGGTAGCGACGATTGGTCGCCCGGTCGGGCAGCAGTATCCCGCCGAGCGAGGTTCGCACTGCCTCCGTGTCGATTCCCTCGACCTCGCTGATACGGTAGATCGCGTCCTGCCGGTTGACCCGCAGGTGCTCGAGGGCCCGGAAGTGGGCATCGACCAAGGCCTGCAGTGCCGTCCTTGCCCCATCCAGACGATCACGGCGAACGGCGAGCACGTCGAAAATGGTGTCGGGGAAGGAGCGGCTGTCGATCAGCCGATCCCCGCCGCTCTGCAACAGCCTGGAGGCGGTGGGTTCGTAGGTCACCACCGCGTCGATGCGGCTCTCCTCCCAGGCGGACAGCTGCCGGTCCACCGGCAGGTCGACGACCGTCACCTCGGAGCGTTCCAGCCCGGCGGCCATGAGGCAGCGGTCGAGCATCACCGCGCCCACCGCGCTGGTCTCCACGCCGATGCGCCTGCCCGCGAGTCCGGCAAGCGAGCCGACCGACGGCCGGGCCACGACCACGTCCGCGCCCGCGGAGGCGTTGAAGACCAGCACGACGGCCAGATCGGGGCCCTGAACGCGGGCGCGCACGACCTCGTCGAGCGTCAGCGCGGCGGCGTCCGCACGGTCCTCGCGCAGCGCGGCGAGCGACTCCGAGGCGGAGTCGCGCCGGGTCAGTTCGACGAGCGGGGGCAGCCAGCCGAGTTCCCGGGCGAGATAGAGGGTCTCGTAGCCGATCCAGGGATGGTAGGAGACCCGGAGGCCCGTCCCTTCGCGGCAGGCGCCGATCAGCGGCGCGGCGGCCAGGCTGCTGTAGAGAAGGAAACGACGACGATCCATCGGGAAGCGATCTCGAACGCGGGGCGAGGCCCGGTGCATGCCGCCCCACTATAGCAGGGGAGCGAGGCGGCACCATCGTCGTTCACGGAAGTCGCCGGGACCCGCAGAAGGCCCCGTCGACCGCCCGGTTCAGGGCTTGACGGTGGTCAGCCCCATGACGTGCCAGACCTGCATGCCGCCGCGGTACCAGTAGATCTTGTCGGCGGGGTAGCCCATGCCGACCAGCGCCTTGATGTTCGTCGGCGACTGGCCGCACCAGGGGCCGTTGCAGAACAGGACCAGCGTCTTGGCGTCACGGAAGTCGAACAGCCCGTCTTCCTTCTTCACGCCGAACTCGTCGAGCAGCAGGGTCTCGGCGACGAACGGGTCGAAGGTGGACGAATCGGGGTGCAGTTGCGTCCAGGGAATGTTGACGGCGCTGGGAATCGTGCCCTTCTCGTACCAGTCCGGGGTGCGCGAGTCGATGATCAGGATCGAATCGTCGTCGCGCGCGGCCTCGAGCATTTCCAGCATCTCGATCTCGCCGATGGTGTGCACGCCGGGGACGATCTCCATGGGCTGCACGCAGAACGGCGGGCATTCCCGGGCCGTCTGCTGGTAGTCCTCGTGGATGCGGTTGTCCGGGTCCTGGTTGCGCTTGATCTCGACCGGTTCGCCGTCGTGCTCCACGGTGACCGACTCGAGCGACGGTGTCACCTTGACCTTCATCTCTTCGTCCGCGACAGCCAACCCCGCCACGCCGCACGCAAGCGCGGCTCCGACCAGCAAGTTCTTGATCATCATGCCTGCCTCCCGAGCATCCGGTGAACCCATCAGGAGTCTAGGCACAGGGACGACGGAATGCAGGATTGGCGGTCAGATGACCTGGCGCACGCTACGGCCGCGACCGATGCCGTAATAGGCCCAGCCTTCCTCGGCCAGGCGATGCGGGTCGTAGAGGTTGCGGCCGTCGAAGATGACCGGCTCGGCCAGGGACTCGCGCATCAGGTCGAAGTCCGGGGCACGGAACGCCTTCCACTCGGTGCAGATGACCAGGGCGTCGGCCCCCTTGAGCGCGGCATCGCGGGTGCCCACCAGCAGGAGGTCGTCGCGCTGGCCGTAGATGCGCTGGGTTTCCTCCATCGCCTCGGGGTCGAAGGCCTGCACCCTGGCCCCGGCATCCCAGAGCGATTCCATCAGCACGCGCGAGGAAGCCTCGCGCATGTCGTCGGTGTTGGGCTTGAAGGCCAGGCCCCACAGGGCGAAGGTCTTCCCGGCCAGCTGCTCGCGCCCGCCGTAGTGCTCGAGCAGCAGCTCGAACAGGCGGTCCTTCTGCCGGCGGTTGACCGCCTCGACCGCGTCGAGCAGCAGCGGCTCGTGGTCGACAGCGTGCGCGATGCGCGAAAGCGCCTGCACGTCCTTGGGGAAGCAGGAGCCGCCGTAGCCGCAACCCGGATAGATGAAGTGATAACCGATGCGCGGGTCCGAGCCGATTCCCAGGCGCACGTTCTCGATGTCCGCTCCCAGGCGCTCGGCCAGGTTGGCCAGTTCGTTCATGAAGCTGATCTTGGTCGCCAGCATGGCGTTGGCGGCGTACTTGGTCAGCTCCGCCGAGCGCAGGTCCATCACGATCACGCGGTCGTGGTTGCGGTTGAACGGCGCGTAGAGCTCGCGCATCACCGCCTCGCTGTGCGGGTCGCTGGTGCCGACGATGATCCGGTCCGGCTTCATGAAGTCGTTGACCGCGGCCCCTTCCTTGAGGAATTCCGGGTTCGAGACCACGTCGAAGTCCAGTTCGACCCCCCGCTTGGCGAGGATATCGGCCACCACCTGCCGCACCTGGTCGCCGGTACCCACCGGGACGGTGGACTTGTCGATGATGATCTTCGACCCGTCCATGTGCTCGGCGATCGTGGCGGCCACGGCGCGGACGTACTGCAGGTCGGCCGAGCCGTCCTCGTCCGGCGGCGTCCCCACCGCGATGAACTGCAGCTCGCCGAAGGCGACACCCTTGGCGGCATTCGTGGTGAAGTGCAGACGGCCCTGCTCGTGGTTCTCGCGCACGATCGGCTCGAGGCCCGGCTCGTAGATGGGGATGACGCCGTCGTTCAGGCGCGCGATCTTGCGGGGATCGACGTCGACGCAGGTGACCTCGTGCCCCACCTCGGCGAGGCAGGCGCCCGTGACCAGGCCGACGTAGCCGGTGCCGAAAATCGTGACCTTCATGTGTCCTTGGTTCCTTCTTGGTTGATCTCGCCGGCCGCCTCGATCACCTCGCGCACCTCGAGGAACAGGGCCCGACTGGCCTTGCCGTATTCCTCGCGCGCCGACTCCGCCCGGGCGCCTCGTTGCAGTTGCCGCAGGTGCTGCACGTCGACGGCCGGGTAGCTGTCGACGAAGCGGGTGATCGCCTCGGCGTCCTCGATCAGCGCGTCCCGCCAGGCCTCGGCCTGCATCTGCCGGCGCTGGTTCTCCGGCGAGTTCGGGTCGAGGCCCTGCAGGGCGGCCTCGATCGCCTCGACGTCCTCTTCGCGCATCAGCCGGCCGATGTACTGGCGCTGGCGCTTGGCCGCGCCACGCGAGCGCGTCGCCTTGAGCTGGTCGACTGCGTCACGGAGCCGATCGGTGATTGGCAGGCGATCCAGCGCCTCGGCGTCCAGTTCGGCCAGCCCCACGCCCAGCGCCTGGGCGGCGTGCGCCTCGCGCTTGACCTGGGACTTGCTCGGACCGAGGTATTCCTCGTCGTGTTCGCCCGACGAGTCGGGCGGCAGTTGGTGATCGGACATGAGCGGCTCCCGGCGGTGGCCCGTGGTGGCCATCGTTGACGTCAAAGCCGGGATTCTACCCAATTGTGCCCGCGAGTCGGACTCGCGCGACCGGTCAGGACGAATACCAAGTCTCGCAACTACGCGTTACGCGGCGATGACTCGAAGGGATTGAGCTTCCAGATGCGCGCGTTGAGCAGCGCGGCGAAGGCGATCCAGAACCAGTAGGGAACCAGCAGCCAGGCGGCGAGCACGCTGACCTGCGCGAACAGGATGATGGTCAGGCTGAGCACCATCCACAGCAGCAGGATGTCGACCAGTCCGGCGACGATGCGCCGACGGCCGAAGAACAGCCACGACCAGGCGGCGTTGAACACCAGTTGCAGCAGGTAGAGGACCAGCCCGGCGGTCCGCGCGGTCGATTCGTCGGCCATGAACACCCGCCAGGCGGCGACGGCCATCAGGAGGTACAGCACCGCCCAGGCGATCGGGAACACCTTGTCCGGCGGCGTCCAGGAGGGCTTGGCCAGGGCGCGGTACCAGCCATCCGGCCGAAAGATGCCGCCGGTCAGGGCGGTCAGCGCGACCAGGACGATCGACCCCATCAGGATGGCAATGGATTCGAGCATGGAAAACTCCCTTGAAGAATCTGGTTTGGCCAAAGCCTAGTCGTCGCGACGCCAACCTGCCGTGAGGCAAAGCCCCCTCAATCGGTCGACCTGACGGCAAACAGCTCGGCCACCAGCTCGGTGGCGTAACTCCCCGGCGGCAGGGAGAACGACAGCTCCACCTGGTCGCCATCGAGTCGATAATCAAGATCGGTTACACGCACGGCGAACGGCCGCCGGTCGGCTTCCACCCGCCAGTCCGCCAGCCACCTGGTCCAGGTCGTCTCGCCGAAGCGTGCCAGCATCTCGGCGGCCAGCAACTCCTCGCGCTCGGCCACGCCGTCGCCGGCCGGCGAGCCGTTCTCGCCCCACAACGGCCCGGTGGGGGTGACGTCGCCCTGCTCGAGACGTGCCTGCAGGGCGGCGATCTCATCGGCCTCGGCGAGGAACCGGCTGCGCGAGCCGGCCAGTTGCAGCAGGTCGCCGGGCTCGATGCGGTCGATGCCACCGGTGTTAAGGCGCTCGGCGAGCACGCGGTCGAAGATCGCCGAGCGCAGCGTGGAGAGCAGCCAGTTGCGCGCCTGGCGCTTGGGGCGACCGGTACGGACACCCTGCCCCCACTCGACCAGCCCGCGCAGGTTGCCAAACCCGCGACCGTAGCGCTGCTCGCCGAAGTAGTTGGCCATCCCCCGGGAAGCCAGGGACGGGATGCGGTCCTCGAGATAGCCCGCCATGTCAGGATCCGATCCGCCGACGTGTTCCACGCCGTGCAACCGCAGGCGGAACCGGTTGGCCCGGTGGGTGCCGCGGCGCAGCTTGCGGTCGTGGCGGTCGAGCGCCAGCAGGCCGACGCCCTCGATCTGGCAGGCACGCTCGAACGCCGCCGGGTCGAAGGTTTCGTGCGGGACGCTCAGCCACTGCGTGGTGACCGCCTGGCGATCCTTGAGCCCGGAAAACCCGATGTCGCGGGCACGCGTGCCGGTGACCTTCGCGACCCAGTCGACCAGCGCGCCGGTGGTCTTGTCGCGCTTTTCCAGCCGCATCAGCCAGTGGTTGCCCGCCCCGGTCGGGGCGAAGCCGAGCTCCTCGTCGACGCGAAAGGACTCGGGGCTCTGCTTGAGCCCGGCCCGCCAGGAAGGCGCTCCCGAGACGCGTGGACGGTCCGACCCCGGCGCGCCAGGCCAGTCGAGCGGCGGCTCGTCGACACGGTCATCCGTGCCCTGCCCGTCACTCATCGACAAGCTCGGCGGTCCAGTCGATCGTCTCGCCGCTCAAGAACGGCACCACCACGTCGCCGCCGCAGTCGATGGGCTCCGGCACCACCTGGCCGCGGCGTTGCAGCCGCAGACGACGCTCGTTGACCGGCAGGCCGTAGAAGCGGGGGCCGTTGAGGCTGGTGAAGGCCTCGAGGGCGTCGAGCCGACCCATCCGGTCGAATACCTGGGCGTAGAGCTCGACCGCCACCGGCGCGGTGAACGCGCCGGCGCAGCCGCAGGCGGACTCCTTGGCGCCCTTCGGGTGCGGGGCGCTGTCGGTGCCCATGAAGAACTTGCCAGAGGGATCCACCGCGGCCTCGAGCAGCGCCTCGCGGTGCTTCTCGCGCTTGAGGATCGGCAGGCAGTAGTAGTGCGGACGGATGCCGCCGGCGAGCATCGCGTTGCGGTTGAACATGAGGTGGTGCGCCGTGATGGTCGCGCCGAGCCGGTCGCCCTGCGAACGCACGAACTCCGCCGCCTGCGCGGTGGTGATGTGCTCCATGACGACGCGCAGCTGCGGGTAGCGTTCGAGCATCGGCGTGAGCACGCGCTCGATGAACGCCGCCTCGCGATCGAAGATGTCCACTGCCGGGTCGACCACCTCGCCGTGCACCAGCAGCGGCAGGCCGGTGCGCTCCAGGGCGCCGAGGACCGGCTCGATCGCCAGCGGGTCGGTGACGCCGTTCTCGGAGTTGGTGGTCGCACCGGCCGGGTAGAGCTTGACCGCGTGAATCGCCGGATCGGACGCGGCCTGCTCGATGTCCGAGGCGGTGGTCCGGTCGGTGAGGTAGAGGGTCATCAACGGATGGAAGTCGCTGTCTCGTCCGACGGCGGCGAGCACCCGGTCCCGGTAGGCGTGGGCCTCGGCCACCGTGGTGACCGGCGGGACCAGGTTGGGCATGATGATGGCCCGGCCGCACTGCCGGGCGGAGAAACCCGCCACGGCGTCGAGCATGGCGCCATCACGCAGGTGCAGGTGCCAGTCGTCGGGCTGGCGGATGATCAGCTCGTCCAATGTTCAGTCCTGTCGCTTGTATCGATTCAAGGGTTCAAGTCGGGCACCTTACCAGGCGATGTAGGCGTAGCCCTTTTCCTGGTATTCCATCAGCGCCGCGGCCCCGACCTGCTCGATACGGGCGAAGTCGCGGATGTCGTCCTCGGAGTAGCCGACCGTGTCCATGGTGTTGCCGCAGGCGATCCATTCCACGTTGTAGTTCTCGGCGAATCCCTTGACGCGGGCGTAGATCTCCTCGTCGACCTCGCGCTTGGGCTCCTTGGCGAGGATGTGGATGCCCTTGGCGAAGCAGGCCACGGCGATCTGCACGTTGTCGCCGTACTTGCCGATCATGGCGTTCATCGAGTTGAGCACGTGGGTCTGGTAGTCGAGGTCACCGTGGTTGAGCTGGTAGATGACGAAATGCTCCGGGTCGTCGCCGGGAAAACGCATTTCGTCCTGGGCCCGTGCCTGCCCGATGCCGAGGGCGGCCGTGCCGGCACCGGCCATGGTGGCGATGAAACGTCGACGGTTGTTGCGGGTATCGGTCATGTGAGTCTCCTGTTCGTTGGCGCCGGGCGTCCCACCCGGCGTGGGTTGAGTCGATGCCGGCCCGGGACATTCGCCCCCGGCCGGGCGGTAATGCCTCGGCGGCCGTCCATCAGTTTTCGCTAATAAAGTAGTCACCTTGCCATTGACGGAAAGGATAGACCAGTCCTACGGGCTGTCCCCGGCCTCGCCCACCCGCATCAGCACGATGCCGCCACGGGCATAGAGCACCTCGCCCGGGGTCCCGGCGGCACGCTCGTTGCGCGTCAGCAGCAGGTCGCCTTCCCGCGGCTCGCGCCGTTCGACCATGCGCTGCGCGTAGACGCCGAAGCTGGGCGTGTTCATGTCGCGCACGACGAGATCCCCCGACAGGTCGCGCGCCGTCAGGCCGGCTTCCCGGATCGGACCCTGCTGCATCTGGGCGACGGCGTGCAGCAGCAGGGTATTCGCCACGATGGCGAACGAGAGCGCCGCCGGCACCAGCACGTTGGGCAACGGCCAGCGGCGGCTCGTCAGCGGCATGAGCACGAGCAGCAACGACAGCCCGGCCACCACGTACCAGGCGGGCCCGAAATGCCGATCGCGCTCGGCGAGCATGCCCCGCATGTCGCCGGAAGTCATCTCGTCGAGGAAGACATTCACCAGCGTCGGCAAGGCCAGTACCAGGACAAGGAAGGCCGCCACGGGCAGCAGGTGCAGCGCGCGCACACGAACCTGCGGCAGGTGGGAGGCCATCACCAGCATCAGCCCGACCAGCCCGTAGCCGAGATGCTGCGGCTGCTTGGCGGCGGAGAAGGAGAACAGCAGGAGCGTGACCAAAAACCAGATCCAGCCGAGACGACGCAGGGCCACCGGCAGCGATTCCGGCGCTTGCAGGGGCCTGATCCAGTCGCTGCGGAAATGTCGCAGGGATGTCAGGACCACGCCGGTGAACGGCAGCAGGGCGATCAGGGCCACCGCCGGGTAGTACCAGAGCCCGCCGGAATGACCTTCCCCGGTTTCGTCGAACCTGCCCAGGCTGCTCTCGATGGCGGCCTGGCCGTGCTCGACCCAGACCAGCAGGTGCCAGGGCATCACCACCAGCATGAACAGCAGCAGACCCCGCCAGTCGAGAAACGCACGCCACCAGGCCCGTCCCTTGCCGGTCACGAGGTAGAACAGGAGGCCCGTGGCCGCGGGGATGACCAACGCGACCGGCCCCTGGGCGAGAAAGCCGAGCGCCATGGCGAGGTACGCCCAGCGTATCCAGCGCCGCTCGTCCGACGCCCAGTGGTTGAACGTCGCGAAGACCGCCCCGCTAAGGAGGAGCAGCGACACCGCCTCGGAAGTGGCTGCCTTGCCCACCAGCGTGGTCATCAGGGCGGTGGCGGGGATCAGCGCCGCGAAGAAGGCCGCGCGGGGATTGAGGTAGCGATCGGCGAACCGGTAGATCATCGCCACCCACAGGATCGAGGCGAGGACCGAGGGCAGCCGGAAGGCCCATTCCTGGAATCCGAAGACAGCCACGGAGGCCGCCTGCAGCCAGTGGACCAGCACCGGTCCGGCGACATGCGGCTCGTCGTTCAGGTAGGGAACAAGGAAGTCGCCCCGGTCGAACATTGCCCAGGTCGCCCGGGTGAACGCCCCTTCCTCGAGGTCGAACAAGGGCAGCGAGCCGATGCCCCAGACGTAGCCGATGGCCACGGCCAGCGCGAGGACGAACACATGGACCTGCCGGCGGTCCAGCCAGTCGGTCGCGGGATCGGCGCTGGTCTCGGTTCGGGCCATGGAAATACCGGATGGGTGAGCGGACGTGCCGAAGGGCCCCGCCATTGTGGATGGCCGCGAGTATATCAGTCGCCCTGCCGGCCGATCAGCCACCGGGGAAGGATCGATCGAGGCGTGACTCCTCCACCCCGCGCCGCCCGGTCCACCGGCAAAGATCCGCCCCGGCTTGCCCGGGTGGATGTGACCAAGAGGCCACCGAAAGGCCCGATGGTCATTCCCACCGGGATCACGACAACGGCAGGGCCCGAACGCGATATGATGGGTGCGGCCCCGCCGGAGCGAATGCCCGTCGGGAGGCGTCACCAACGTGATCGACAACCACCGATGAAGCCGTATTCGCTCGTTCGACCCCTGCTCTTCCGTCTCGCCCCGGAGACCGCCCACCGCGTCACCCTGGGCATGCTCGACCTGGCCTCCCGCACGCCGTGGTGCGGCTGGCAGCGCAAGCGCGTGGCCGGGAACCCGGTCTCGGTGATGGGCATCGACTTTCCCAACCGGGTCGGGCTGGCCGCGGGGCTGGACAAGAACGCCGCCCACGTCGACGGCCTGGCCTGCCTGGGTTTCGGCTTCATCGAGGTCGGCACGATCACCCCGCGCCCGCAGCCGGGCAACCCCGCCCCGCGCCTGTTCCGGATTCCCGAGGCCGAGGCCCTGATCAACCGGATGGGCTTCAACAACGACGGGCTGGACAGCGCGCTGGAAAACCTGGCGCATGCCCGGCGCGAGGTGCCGGTGGGCATCAACATCGGCAAGAACTTCGACACGCCGATGGAGCGTGCGCTGGACGACTATCTTACGGGGCTGGCCGCGGTCTACCCGCACGCCGACTACGTCACCATCAACATCTCCTCGCCCAATACCGCCAACCTGCGCGACCTGCAGGGCGGCGAGGCGTTCACCGCCCTGCTCCGCGGCCTGACCGACGAACGGGATCGCCTATGGGACGAGAGCGGCCGGCACGTGCCGCTGGTGATCAAGATCGCCCCGGACATCGAGGAGGCGGAGCTGCCCGAGCTGGCCGAGGCGCTGGTGGAACACGGGATCGACGGGGTCATCGCCACCAACACCACGCTCGCGCGCGAGGAGGTCGAGGGCCTGGAGCACGCCGACGAGAAGGGCGGTCTCAGCGGCCGGCCGGTGCGCGACCGTTCCACGCGCGTGATACGCGCCCTGCGCGAACACCTGCCGGAAGACTTCCCCATCATCGGCGTGGGCGGCATCGATTCGGCCGAGGCCGCACAGGAGAAGATCGAGGCCGGCGCGAACCTGGTGCAGATCTACACGGGTCTGATCTATCGCGGGCCCGCCCTCGTCGGTGAAATTGCCGGAGCGCTCGCGCAACCGGAACCCTCGCCGACCTAGCTCTCCCCGCCAGAATCACGGGATTTTCTCCCGAATTCGCCAGACGTTTTCTCTTTCCTGACTATACTCGAACTCGGGCCGACGGCTTGGCCTCGGCCCGGCGGGTTTTCGTCACGATCAGCCTGACCGGCCTCGCAGGAGGTCAGGCCGTGAATCGACCGGCGGGAACTCGTCCGACGAGACGGGGGCTTGTCACCGTCTGCCACCGGAGGGCCTGTGGACATCCGCTCGATGGTGGAGGTGGTGCCGTGAGAATCGCCCAGGTCGCCCCGCTGCACGAAAGCGTTCCGCCTCGAGCCTACGGGGGAACCGAGCGCATCGTGCACTACCTCACCGAAGCCCTGGCCCGCGAGGGACACGAGGTGACCCTCTACGCCAGTGGAGATTCACGGACCGGCGCGCGACTGCGGCCGGCGGTGAGCGAGGCCTTGAGGTCGTCCCCGACACGCCGTGATCCCCTGCCGTGGCAGGTCCTGCAGCTCGCTCAGGTGGCGCGGGAGGCGGCGCATCACGATATCGTCCATTTCCATACCGACTTCCTGCATTACCCGCTCTGGCGCCGGATGACGGTCCCCCAGCTGACCACGCTGCACGGCCGCCTGGACCTGCCGGACCTCCGCCCCCTCTACGAGGAGTTCCACGACATCCGCGTCGTCTCGATCTCCGACAGCCAGCGCGAACCGCTCCGCGACGTGGCCCGATGGGCGGGCACCGTCTACAACGGCATCCCGGCCGACTCCTACATCTTCCGTCCCGAGCGGGGCAGCTACCTCGCCTTCCTGGGCCGGATTTCACCCGAAAAGGGTATTGAGGCGGCGATCGACATCGCGATTCGTGCCGGCATTCCGCTGAAGATCGCCGCCAAGACCGACGCGAGCGACCGGGAGTATTTCGAATCTCGCATCCGCCACCGCCTGTCGCATCCGCTGGTGGAGTACGTGGGCGAGCTCGACGACCGCGGCAAGAACGAGTTGCTCGGCGGGGCGCTGGCCCTGTTGTTCCCGATCGACTGGCCCGAGCCGTTCGGCCTGGCGATGATCGAGGCCATGGCCTGCGGCACGCCGGTGATCGCCTACTCCCGCGGGGCCGTGCCCGAGGTGATAACCGAGGGCGTCAGCGGTTTCATCGTCACGTCGATCGACGAGGCCGTGGAGGCCGTCGACCGGATCGACCGGATCGATCGCGTCGACTGCCGCGCCTGTTTCGAGCAGCGTTTCACGGCAGAGCATATGCTCGATGGATACCTGGACCTGTACCGACAGGCTACGGGTCCGGCCTGAGGGGAATGCTTCCTTCGGCACGACCGAACGAGGGGGATTGACCGATGGACGACGCGATTCAGATCGACAACCGCTGGTATATCCCCGCCATGTCGGCGCGGGCCGACGACCGCAACCGCGTCCTGAAATCCGGGGACGGCTTCGTGGTCTTCAGCCGCCACGGGGAAATGGGACATGCCGGTTTCGGCGACCAGGGGTTCTACTACCGCGGGACCCGGCACATCTCCTACTGGCACCTGCTGCTTGCCGGACGGGAGCCGGTACTGCTCAACTCCATGGTCCACCTGGACAACAGTCGGCTGGTGATCGACCAGACGACCCCCGACCTGTTCGCGGACGGGGCCTGCTGGCTGCCGAAGGGCAGCCTGCACATGCGCCGTGAACTGGGGGTTCACGACTGCGTGCTGACCGAGCTTCTCACCCTGACCAACTACCACCAGCAGCCGCGCCCGTTCGAGCTGACCTACCGGATCGGCGCGGATTTCAGCGACATCTTCGAGGTCCGTGGCAACGCCCGGCCACGACGGGGCGAGGCGCGGAAACCGGGCATCGAGGCCAGCGCCGTGACCTTCGCCTACGAGGGGCTCGACGGCGTGGTCCGACGCACGCGAGTCGCCTTCTCTCCCCCGCCTGCCCGGATCGACGCCGACGCGGCGAGCTTCGATATCGAGCTCGCCCCCGGCGAGAGGTTCCACATCGAGACGACGGTCTCGAGCGATATCGCGGAAACCGGGTTCCACGCCCCGGGCCACGCCCGGACCCTGCGGGCGATCGAGCGGGACGTGGCGTCCGACCGGGAATCGCGCATCGAGGTGATGACCGACAACGAGCAGTTCAACGACTGGATCAACCGCTCGGTGGCCGACCTGCAGATGCTGACCACCCGGACCCCCCACGGTCCCTACCCTTACGCCGGCGTGCCGTGGTTCTCGACCCCCTTCGGGCGAGACGGGATCATCACGGCCCTGCAGACGCTCTGGTCGCAGCCGGAGATCGGGCGCGGCGTGCTCGCCTTCCTGGCAGAGACCCAGGCCGACAGCGAGGACCCTTCGAACGAGGCCGAACCGGGCAAGATCATTCACGAGATGCGCGATGGCGAGATGGCGGCGCTCGGCGAAGTCCCCTTCCGGCGCTACTACGGCTCCGTGGACGCCACGCCGCTGTTCGTGGTGCTTGCTGATCGCTACTACCGTCGCACCGGCGACCGCGAATTCATCACGCGCATCTGGCCGAACATCGTCCGGGCACTGTCATGGGTCACGGATCAACTGGAGCACCACGACTTTCTCGTCTATGCACGGCATGACGCCAAGGGCCTGGTGCAGCAGGGCTGGAAGGATTCCGACGACGCCGTCTTTCATGCCGACGGGCGGCCGGCCCGCCCGCCGATCGCGGTATGCGAGGTACAGGGCTATGCCTTCGATGCCCTCCGCCGGGCCGCCGGGCTGGCCGACCTGCTCGGGCACGAAACGCAGGCCCGCGGCTGGCGCCGGACGGCCGAGGACCTGCGGGGACGCTTCGAGCAGCGCTTCTGGCTGGACGAGATCGATACCTACGCCCTGGCGATCGACGGCGACGACCGACCCTGCGCGGTACGCAGTTCCAACCCCGGCCACCTCCTCTACTCCGGCATCGCTTCCGCGGACCGGGCCGCCCGGGTAAGCCGCGGGCTGACGTCCCCGGCGGCCTTCAACGGCTGGGGGGTACGCACCATCTTCGAGAAGGAGTGTCGCTACAACCCGATGTCCTACCACAACGGGTCGGTCTGGCCGCACGACACCGCCCTGGCGGCCGCGGGCATGGCCGCCTGCGGATACAAGGACGAGGCGCTGGTGCTGCTCGAGGGCCTGTTCAATGCCGCCATCCACTTCGACCTGCACCGCCTGCCGGAGCTTTTCTGCGGATTCGAGCGCATATCCGGGCAGGCGCCGACGCACTACCCGGTGGCCTGCTCGCCACAGGCCTGGGCCGCCGGCACCGTGTTCATGCTGCTGGAATCGATACTCGGCCTGCGCTTCGAACCGGAAGCGCCACGTGTGGCCCTGGACCATCCCCGTCTGCCGGATTACCTGAACTGGCTGCGCATCCGGCGCATCCGTCACCACGGTGGAGAGCTCGACCTGGTCGTCCGCCGGCACGGCAGGGACATCGCGGTCAACATCGAGCGGCGGGAAGGACCGATGGAATTGAACGTCACCGTGTGACGGCGGTCGCGCCCGCGGGCCCGGGTCGGGCGTCACCAGCCGGTGACACCCCGGGCGGCTCGACGGGAGGCACAGACGGGGCAGTCCGGATCCTGGCGGAAGCGCACGGTGCGCCATTCGGCATCCCGCAGGTCGAACAGGGCGAGCCGACCGACCAGCGGACGTCCGCTGTCGGTGATCACCTTGATGGCCTCGGCGGCCTGCAGGCTGCCGATCATCCCCACCAGGGGGGCGAGCACCCCGGTCTCGGAACACCGCATGGCGTCCTCGCCCTCTTCGCGGTACAGGCAGCGGTAGCAGGGCGCGTCCGGGTCACGGTGGTCGAAGACGGTGACCTGTCCGGCCCACTGGATCGCCGCGCCGGACACCAGGGGAGTGCCGTGACGGGCGCAGGCGGCGTTCAGGGCGAAGCGCAGTTCGAAGTTGTCGGAGCAGTCGAGCACCAGGTCGACCCCCGCGACCGCCGCGTCGAGCGGCTCGCCTTCCAGCCGCCGGTCGATGCGGTGGATATCGACGTGCGGATTGATCCGTCCCAGGCGCTCGGCGGCGGATTCGGTCTTGGGTCGGCCGACACTGTCGCTGTCGTGAACGATCTGCCGTTGCAGGTTGCTGATATCCACGTGGTCGAAGTCGGCCAGGTGCAGCTCGCCCACACCGCTTGCGGCAAGATACAGGGCCACCGGAGAGCCCAATCCCCCGAGCCCCACCACCAGCACCCGCGACTGCATGATCCGTTCCTGGCCCTCGTAGTCCAGGCCGTCGAGCATGATGTGCCGCCCGTAGCGCAGCAGTTGTTCGTCTTGCATTCCGATCTCGTCCGGTGGTGGCTGGTGCGCAACGCAAATGCCCGGCCGAGGCCGGGCATCCGGGTCGTGACGCGAGCGGGGACCCCGCCGACGCGCTAGAGGTAATGCCTCCAGGGGTCGTCCGGGCCCTCCGGGGAATCCTCGTGGCGGTCTCGGATCACGGAAGCCTCCCCCGAGGCCCGATACCGCTGCGTCGGCATGCCGCAGCCTTCGATGCCCAGCGCTTCGCGCTGGTTCTGTTCCATGTAGTCGACCAGGGCGCACTTGACCTTTTCCATCAGGGCGGCATCCAGGTGAAAACCGGCTTCCTGCAGGGCCCGGCGCAGTGCCTTGTGGCAGATGACCGACAGGTCGTACTCGACCTCCACGCAGAGCGGCCCCCGCCGGCGTGCGGAGATCACCCCGGGAAGCCAGCGGGCAAAATGCTCCGCATGACGCGCCTGCTCACCTTCATGGTGAGGGCCACGAAACCAAATCTCGTGCGTCTTGATCAGCTGCTTGTCTTCCATGCCGGCGCCTTCCATCCCGCCCAGTACGCGTTCAAGACTAGCGCACTTGCACCGGCTTACCAAGCACCGGAAATCGGGCACTGATAACGCCCGTTCAGCCGCTTCGACCCGGACTCCGGCCTGCGGTCACGCGCGGGTTGCCGCCCAGATCGCTGCGGGTGCCGACTACCTCGAGCCCGACCTCGCGCATCAGTGTCGCCACCGCGTCGGCCTGCTCGGCGCCGTGCTCGAGCAGCAGCATTCCGCCGGGACGCAGCACCTCCCTTGCCGACTGCAGGAGTCGGCGGTAATCGCCCAGCCCCGCCTCGTCGGCAACCAGCGCCTCGCGGGGTTCGAAGCGCAGGTCGCCCTGCGACAGGTGCGGGTCGTCCGAGGCGAGATACGGCGGATTGCCCAGCAGCAGATCGACGGAATCGGGCGCCACGGCCGACAGCCAGTCCCCGCGCCAGATCGCGACCGCGGGCGTTGCCCCTTGCGCACGCAAGAAGGCGAGGTTCTCCCGGGCAAGTTCCACCGCCCTAGGACTCCGGTCGACGGCGAAGACGTCGGCCTCCGGACGGGCAGCCGACAGCGACAGCGCGATCGCGCCGGTGCCTGTGCCGAGGTCGACCACCCGGAAGCCGGTCGCCGACACCGGGATCAGTTCCAGCGCCCATTCGACGAGGATCTCGGTGTCCGGCCGGGGGATGAGGGCCCCCGGCCGGCAGAGAAAACGATGTTCCCAGAAGCCGCGTTCACCGGTGAGGTAGGCCACCGGTTCACCGGCGGCCCGACGGTCGAAGGCCGCCTGAAGCCTCGCGAAAAGCTCGTTTTCCACCGGATCGGCGCCCCGCATCATCAGGCCCGCGGCATCCAGACCGGTGAGGTGGGCGGCGATCAGCCGCGCCTCCATCATCGCCTCGGCCATGTCACAGTCGCGCGCGGCGGCCATTCGGCGAGCACCGGCGCGCAGGCAGGCCTCCAGGGAGAGCGGCTCGGTGGCGGGTTCACCGCTTCCCGGATACCGGGTGATCACGATCAGGCGCCCTGCTCGGCCAGCGCCTCGAGCTGCGCCGCCTGGTCGGCCTGGCGCAACGGAACCAAAACGGGTTCGAGGTCGCCTCCCATGATCCGGTCGAGCTGGTGGACGGTGAGGTTGATGCGATGATCGGTCACGCGCCCCTGCGGGAAGTTGTAGGTCCGTATCCGGTCGGAGCGGTCACCCGTGCCGACCAGGGCCTTGCGGCTCGCGGCGGTCTGCTCGGCCTGGCGGCGGCGGACGTCGTCGGCCAGGCGCGCGGCGAGCAGGTCCATCGCCCGGGCGCGGTTCTTGTGCTGGGAGCGTTCCTCCTGGCATTCGACGACCACGCCGGTGGGCAGGTGCGTGATCCGCACCGCCGAATCCGTCTTGTTGACGTGCTGGCCGCCGGCCCCCGAGGCGCGGAAGGTGTCGACGCGCAGGTCGTTGGGGTTGATTTCCGGCGCCTCGGCCGCCGGCACCACCGGCATCACCGCCACCGTCGCCGCCGAAGTATGGATGCGTCCCTGGGTCTCGGTGACCGGCACCCGCTGAACCCGATGCGCCCCGGACTCGAACTTCAGCCAGGAGTACACGCCGTCTCCGCTCACGCGCGAGATCAGCTCGCGGTAACCGCCATGCTCCCCTTCGGAGGCCGAAAGGACCTCCACCTGCCAGCCGCGTGACTCGGCGAAACGGGCGTACATGCGGAAGAGGTCGCCGGCGAAGATGGCCGCCTCGTCACCGCCCGCCCCGGCCCGGATCTCGAGAAAGACGTCCCCTTCGTCATTGGGGTCCTCGGGCAGGAGCTGACGCTCGATCTCGGCGTCGAGTTCAGCATGACGTGCCTCGAGTTCCGGCAATTCCTCGCGGGCCAGGTCGGCCAGTTCCGCGTCCCCTTCGTCGAGCAGCGCACGGGCCTCCTCGAGGGCCTTCTCCGTCGCGTGCCAGGCATCGACGTTCTTCACCAGCGCCTCGAGGCGGGCGTATTCGCGCGAGAGGCGCTGGAAGCGATCCTGATCGGCGATGACCTCGGGATCGGAAAGCAGCGCGGTGACTTCCTCGAAGCGTTCGACGAGATTGTCGAGACGGGTGACCAGTGCTTTGTGCATGTGGCGGAAACATTCGGCAAAAGGAAAAGACGCCGGCCGCGCGGGCGGCCGGAAGGGGACGGCGGGGGTCGGGCTAGGACTCGCCGGAGCTGCCGTTCCAGGAGCCGACCGGCAGGGAGCGATTCGCCAGCGCCTGCGCGTCCTCGTCGAGGCCGACGACGTGGGAGACGCTCTGGACGGTTGCCAGGTCGCCGCTGACACAGGCCTCTCGAAGCACGACCGTCGGCCGGTGGATCAGCCGGTTGGTCAGCGTGTTGGCGAGATACTCGAGGGCCTCCTGCGGATCCTTCCCGGAGTCGATCATCGCCCGGGCACGGGCCAGGGTGTCGTCACGCAGGCTCCCGGCGCGCTCCCGGTAGCCGCGAATCAGCTCGGCGCCGGTCTGCAGCTGCACCCATTGCAGGAAATGCTCGACCTGGACGTCGATGATCTCCTCGGCCTGCGCGGCGGCCTCGCGGCGGCTGCGCTGGCCTTCCTCGATCACCGTGCGCAGGTCGTCGACGGTGTAGAGGTAGACGTCCTGCATCGAGCCGACCTGGGGTTCGATGTCCCGCGGCACCGCGATGTCGACCATGAAGATGGGACGCCGCTTGCGCTCGCGGATCGCCTGCTCCACCGCGCCCTTGCCCAGCACGGGGATCGAGCTGCCGGTCGAGGAGATCACGATATCGGCCTGGTGCAGCTGGGAGGGGATGTCGGCCAGGCCGATCGCCGTCCCCTCGTACTGCTCGGCGAGCATGTGGGCCCGCTCGATCGAGCGGTTGGCGACGATCACCCTGCCCAGCCCGGCCGTCTGCAGGTGGCGCGCGCACAGCTCGATGGTCTCGCCGGCGCCGATGAGCAGGGCCGTCTTTTCCTCGAACGAACCGAAGATCTGCCGCGCCAGGCTCACGGCCGCGAAGGCCACCGACACTGGCGAGGCGCCGATCTGCGTGTCGGTGCGCACCTGCTTGGCCACGGCGAAGGTGTTCTGGAAAAGCCGGCCGAGAATGGGCCCCAGGGCGTTGGCGTCCTGGGCGAGCGTGAAGGCGTCCTTGATCTGGCCGAGGATCTGCGGCTCGCCCAGCACCATCGAGTCCAGCCCGCAGGCCACGCGCATCAGGTGACGGATGGCCTCCTCGTCCGTATGGGCGTAGATGTAGGGACGAAGCGACTCGGGGGAAATCCGGTGGAAGGTCGCCAGCCACTCCACCAGCGCATCGATGACGCATTCGGAGTGCGTGTAGATCTCGGTGCGGTTGCAGGTCGACACGATCGCCGCCTCGCGGGCGCCGCAGTCGTCGATCAGGTCCTGCAGCGCCGAATGCACGCGCTCGGGCCCGAACGCGATGCGCTCGCGCACGTCGACAGGTGCGGTCCTGTGGTTAACCCCGAAAGCGATCAGTGACATGGTGGAATTATAGCCCGGCAGCAACCCGTTTGACGATCCCCCCGAGGCACTCAGCGGTGCCGATCGGGCATGAAGCGGCCGCGCCACGGTCCGGGCCAGTAACGGAAAGTGCCGACCAGCAGGCCCAACAACCCCATCGCCGCCACCAGCCAGTTGGCCCAGGCGCCCTCGGGGTAACCCACGTCCACCCACGGCGCGCTCAGGGCGCAGACGGCGGCGGCGAACACCGCCAGCGGCACCGGCCAGCGGGCATGTCGTGCCGCGGGCCACCGGTCGGTGATCCACACCGCGATCCAGACCGAGACCAGCCCGACGACCGATCCGGCCAGCACATCCGTCGGCCAGTGGACGCCGGCGACCATGCGGGAAACCGCCATCAGGCTGGCGATGACCAGCAGCAACGCGGTGCCCGCCATGCGCAATTTCAGGCCGAAGATCAGCAGCCCGGCAAAAGTGAAGGCGGTGACGGCATGGGCGGAAGGAAAGCTCCCGGAGCGGATGGAATCGCCGATCAGGTTGAACATCCCCTGCTCGTAGACGCCCGGCGGGCGGGCCATGTCAAGCAGGGGCTTGAGACCGTAGGTGACCACGGCCGCGACGATGGCGGAAAACAGCATCAGGATGGCCAGGCGCGGACGCCACAGCACGAACGGGAGCAGCAGACCCAGAGTCAGCCAGATATTGGACAACGCGTTGAGGCCAGCCCAGAAGCCGACCATCTCCTCCACGCCACCCAGCGCGTTGAAGTGGTGAAACAGGGATTCCCGACCGCCCGGCCACGCGAACACCACGACCATGGCAATGGTAGCCGTGACGGCGAAGGCGAGTGTCAGCTGCTCACTCGGGTCGGGATCGTGCAGCCGGTGCCTGACATGGCTCATGAACTGGGCTCCCCGTTGTTTCGGACTTTCGCGCGCGCCGAGGCGGCGGGCATGTGAAAAGACGTCGTGCTCGACCTCCCGGCCGTGGCGGGCGGGCAGGCAACCGGCACGCGCATCTTGCTGAACTCATGGTAGCTGTGCAAACGCCTACCGGAAAGCACTCCGGCGGCCGGGACCCCGGGCAAGGCACCACCCACCCGCGCGCCGTTCCGTCCCATCGGGCGGCAAGCCGGCTTTGGGCGCGGTCAGGTAATTGGGCATAATGAGCGACTGCTCCGTCCTGCTCGCTCGGGGCCGGTCGGCCAGCGCCCGGGGCG
>JAWLHL010000020.1:24482-27086 GCA_041690375.1 Guyparkeria sp.
CGGGCGGCAAGCCGGCTTTGGGCGCGGTCAGGTAATTGGGCATAATGAGCGACTGCTCCGTCCTGCTCGCTCGGGGCCGGTCGGCCAGCGCCCGGGGCGGGCGTCGAGAGAGCGATCGTGCCGTCCGGCACCGGATGCCGCCACCGAGGATTCGTCAGTCGGGCGCCCCGCCCTCCGGCCCCCGCGACCACATCACGAGACCGCAGAAGGCTTCATGAGCGAGATTGTATTTCATCTGATCGACGATCCGGCGGACGACGCGTTCTGGTACTACGCCGCCGAGCTGTGCGCCGAGTCGGCCGACGAAGAGCGTCCGACCTACGTGGTCTGCGCCGGCCTCGCTCACGTCGAGGGGTTCGACGACTATCTCTGGTCGTACCGCGGGGACCGTTTCGTGCCCCACACCGCCGACCCGGAGGACGCCGCACATGCGCCGGTGTTCATCGGATGCGATCCGGAAGCGGGCGGATTCGCCCACGTGATCAACCTCGCGGGCGTCGAGATCCCGCGCCCGGGCGACCGCGAACGCATCGACGAGGTCGTCCCGGCCGGCGAACCCAATCGCGAGGGGGCCCGTGCCCGCTGGCGGGCGTACAAGGCAGCCGGCGCCTCGGTGCGCCACCAGACCGTTCCCACCGTGCGGCCCGACGCGGGGGAATAGGACAGACCGGCACCGCCCGGACGAGCAGACAGTTTCAGAGTCCGCGGGACCCGCTCGCGTGCCCCCAGTTACCAACAAGACAAGATCAGCAACGGCATGGAAAAGACCTACGACCCCCGACAGATCGAACAGGACTGCTACGCCCGCTGGATGGACAGCCACCAGTTCCGGCCGGACATGCAGGCCGAGGGCGCCTACTGCATCATGCTGCCGCCGCCGAACGTCACCGGGCGGTTGCATATGGGCCATGCCTTCCAGGACACCCTGATGGACGTGCTGACCCGCTGGCACCGCATGCGCGGCGAGGCGACCCTGTGGCAACCCGGCACCGACCACGCCGGCATCGCCACCCAGATGGTTGTCGAGCGCCAGCTCGAGGGCCAGGGCATCTCGCGCCACGACATCGGCCGGACGAAGTTCCTGGAGAAGGTCTGGGAGTGGAAGGAACAGTCCGGCGGCTTCATCACCGAGCAGATGAAGCGCCTGGGGGCCTCCTGCGACTGGTCGCGCGAGCGCTTCACCATGGACGAGGGCCTCTCCGAGGCCGTGCGCGAGGTCTTCGTGCGCCTCTACGAGGACGGCCTGATCTACCGCGGCAAGCGCCTGACCAACTGGGACCCGGTGCTGCGCACCGCCGTCTCCGACCTCGAGGTGATCAGCGAGGAGGAAGACGGCCACCTCTGGCACATGCGCTACCCGCTGTCCGACGGCAGCGGTCACCTGACGGTGGCCACCACCCGCCCGGAGACGATGCTCGGCGACACCGCCGTGGCCGTTCACCCGGAGGACGAGCGTTACAACGGGCTGATCGGCCAGACCATCACCCTGCCGCTGGTCGGCCGCCGGATCCCGATCATCGCCGACGACTACGTCGACCCCGAGTTCGGCTCGGGTTGCGTGAAGATCACCCCGGCGCATGACTTCAACGACTACGCCATCGGCCAGCGACACGATCTGCCGATGCTCAACGTGCTCACCGAGACCGCGGCGATCCGCGAATCCGCCGAGTGCATCGGGACGGCCGCCGAGAACGCCGACCCGCACATTCCGGAGCGCTACCGCGGGCTGGACCGCTACGAGGCCCGCCGCCAGATCGTGGCGGACCTCGAGGCCGAGGGCCTGCTGGTGCAGATCGACAAGCACAAGCTGATGGTCCCGCGCGGCGACCGCAGCGGCACGGTCATCGAGCCGCTGCTCACCGACCAGTGGTTCGTCGATCTCACCCGCGACGAGACGCCCAAGGGCACCCCGGGCGGGAAAAAGGCGATCACCGAGCCTGCAATCGAGGCGGTGCGCTCCGGCGACATCCGCTTCGTGCCCGGCAACTGGGAGAACACCTACTTCCAGTGGCTGGAGAACATCCAGGACTGGTGCATCAGCCGTCAGCTGTGGTGGGGCCATCGCATCCCGGCGTGGTACGACACGGACGGCAACATCTTCGTCGGTCGCGACGAGGACGAGGTGCGCCAGAAGTACGACGTGCCCGCCGAGACCGAGCTGACCCAGGACGAGGACGTGCTCGACACCTGGTTCTCCTCCGCGCTGTGGCCGTTCTCCACGCTGGGCTGGCCGGAAAAGACCGCCGAGCTGGAGCGCTTCTACCCCACCAGCGTGCTGGTCACCGGCTTCGACATCATCTTCTTCTGGGTCGCGCGGATGGTGATGATGGGCAAGTACTTCGGCGGGGACGTGCCCTTCCGCGAGGTCTACGTGCACGGGCTGGTGCGCGACGCCCACGGGCAGAAGATGTCGAAGTCCAAGGGCAACGTGCTCGACCCGATCGACATCATCGACGGCATCGACCTCGAGCCGCTGGTGGAAAAGCGCACCACCGGCCTGATGCAGCCGAAGAAGGCGAAACAGATCGAGAAGCACACCCGCGAGGAATTCCCCGACGGCATCGAGGGCTTCGGCACCGACGCGTTGCGCTTCACCTTCGCGGC
>JAWLHL010000021.1:0-26807 GCA_041690375.1 Guyparkeria sp.
GGCGCGACTGCTCGACGGGCTGGGCTTCGCCCCCGAGACGATCGACAACCCGGTCTCGAGCTTCTCCGGCGGCTGGCGCATGCGCCTGAACCTGGCGCGCGCGCTGATCGCGCCCTCCGACATCCTGCTGCTCGACGAGCCGACCAACCACCTCGACCTCGACGCGGTCTTCTGGCTGGGCGACTGGCTGGTCAACTACCCCGGCACCCTGATCGTGGTCTCGCATGACCGCGACTTTCTCGACCACGTCTGCACGCACATCGCGCATATCGAGAACCAGAAACTCAACCTCTACACCGGGCACTACAGCGACTTCGAGGCGATGCGCGCCGAGCGCCTGGCGCAGAATGCCGCGCTGGCTGACAAGATCGCCAAGGAGCGCGAGCGCCTGCAGGGCTTCATCGACCGCTTTCGCGCCAAGGCCACCAAGGCACGCGCCGCGCAGAGCCGGGTCAAGGCCCTCGAGCGGCTGCCGACTATCGCCGCGAGCCACGCCGACCGCGACGATTTCTCCTTCTACTTCCCCACGCCAAAGCGCGCCCCGGACCCGATGGTCACCCTCGAGGACGTGTCGATCGGCTACGACGGCACGCCGTTGATCGAGGACGTGTCCTTGCAGATCCGTGCCGGCGATCGCATCGGCGTGCTGGGGGCGAACGGCGCGGGCAAGACCACCCTGATCCGCGTGATCGCCGACGGCGGGCCGACCTGGCTGTCCGGCGACCGCTTTGTCGCCCCGGGCGTGCAGGTGGGTTACTACACCCAGCACCAGCTCGATCAGCTCGATCCGCGCGACACGCCGCTGATCGCGCTCGAGCGGGTCGCCGGCAAGACGGCCAGCACCCAGAAGCTGCGCGACTTCCTCGGCCGGTTCGGTTTCGTCGGCGATCGCATCTTCGAGCCGATCGAGCCGTTCTCCGGCGGCGAGAAGGCGCGGCTGGCGCTCGCCCTGCTGGTATGGAAGGCGCCCAACCTGCTGATCCTCGACGAGCCCACCAACCACCTGGATCTGGCCATGCGCGAGGCGCTGGCCGAGGCCCTGCAGAGCTTCGAGGGCTCCCTGCTGGTCATCTCGCACGACAAGACCCTGATCGAGCTGGTCTGCGACCGCTTCTGGTGGGTGCGCGACGGCGCGGCGGTGCCCTTCGACGGCGACCTCGACGACTACCGTCGCGCGGTCACCGAGCGACGGCGCGCCCACAACCGGGAACAGGCCGAGCCCAAGCCGGCAAAGGCAACGGCGGGCAAGAAGAGCTGGGGCAAGCCGAGAGACAAGAGCGGCAAGCAGCGGGAACGCGAACTGGCGAAGCTCGAGGCCGAAGTCGAGAAGACGGGTGAGCGGCTCGAGGCGATCGACCAGGCCCTGGCCGACCCGGCGCTCTACGACGGCCAGCATGACGAGGACGTCGCCCGGCTGCAGCGGGAGCGGGAGCAGGCGCGCGAGCGGCTCGACGCGTTGGAGAACGACTGGCTGGAGCGGCAGGACGAGGCCGGCTGACGGCGGCCGTGCCCGCGGTTTCCGCTTGTCGCGCTGCGGCGTCTATACTGCTGATCGTGTGTCCGATGGGTGTCGGGTGATGGTTTGGTCAAGGCGAAGGAGCCTGCCGGGGAGCGGATATGGATGTCGACACGGAGATCAGGGAGCTGCCCCGCATGGCCTGCGGGCGGGCCCGGGGCGGACGTCCATCCCAGCAGGACGACCTGATCTGCTTCCACGACCGTCGCGAGAACACCCGCCTGATGGTGCTGGCCGACGGCATGGGCGGCGACGGTGCCGGCGAACTGGCATCCGGCGGCGTCATCCACGCCGCGCGCGAATTGTGGGACGAGCGCGTCTGGCAGGAACAGCCCGGGGCGCTCTTTCTCGAGACCCTCTGCCAGGAGGCGCACGCCGAGATCCGTCGCCGCAACGCCTGGGTGGACGGCGAGCCGCACTCCACCGTCGTCGCTCTACTGATCCGCGGTGACCAGGCCTACTGGGCGCACGTCGGCGACAGTCGTCTCTACCACTTCCAGGGCCGGCGCTGCCTTGCCTGCACCGAGGACCACAGTCTTGCCCGGCTGAAGGTCGAGCGCGGCGAGCTGTCGGTGGAAGACATGGCCAGCGATCCGGACCAGCATGTGCTGCTGCGGGGGCTGGGCGGCGCCGAGCCCCCGCAGGTGGATCACGGTTACGCGGTGCTGCGCCCCGGCCAGGGATTCGCCCTGTGCAGCGACGGCATCTGGGAGACGCTGAGTACCCGGGAACTGGCCGGCCTGCTGCGGCAGGAAGACCTCTTCGACGCCGTGCGCACGGGACTCGCCCGGGCCACGACCTGCGGCGGGGAGACGGGGGACAATGTCGCGCTGATCCTGGCCGCCACTCCGCCGGCCACGTTCTGGCAGCAGTGGCTCGGCCGTGGTCGGCTCCCGGACGCGGACACCCGATGAACACGATTGAATGTCGGCAGGCCACCGGCCGCCGACCGGACGAACCGAGGGAAAACTAAGCATGTGGTCACCGAGAAGGGGGATGGCCCCGCCGAGGCGACACTGGCGCATGACCGCGACACTGCTGGGTGCGGGCCTGCTTGCCTTCGGTCTTGCCGGCTGCGCCCAGCTCGGCGAGCTCGAGGCGCAGATCAAGCGGGACCTGGGCGAGTCCGGCGGACTGCTCGGCCGGTTCGTCGGCAGCGAGCCGGAGCCGGACCCCGAGCCGGCCGAGGTCAAGGACGTGCGCTCCCTGAACGCGATCCTCTCCGACCTGCAGAAAGGCGATTACGAGGCCGGGGAACGGGCGCTCAACCGCTACCTCGACCAGCATCCCGACGACATGGCGGCGCGGGCGATCCTGCGCCAGCTGACCGAGGACCCGCAGGCCATGCTCGGACGCGAGTCGCACCGCTACGTGGTGCAGCCCGGGGACTCCTACAGCGCGCTCGCCGCTCGCAGTCTCGGTGACCCGGGCCTGTTCCTGATCCTGGCCCGCTACAACGGTGCCGGCAATCCGTCGGACCTGCGCGTGGGGGAGGTGCTGCGCCTCCCCGGCCCGGCCGAACGTGAAAAGCCGGCAGAACAGGCCGGCGACAAGCCGGATGTCGACGGCGAGCCGGCCATGGCCGACCCCCCGGCCGCCCCCGTGCCGACCCGCCGGACCGTCGCCGCCCTGTCCCTTCCGGAAGACCGCCTGCCCTCGGTGGGCGGTACGTCGCGGGCGATGGAGCCGGCGGCCGATCGGCCGGACGAGTCCTCGCCGGATTCGGCCCGCGCCGAGCGCCTGCAGCAGGAAGGGCTGGAACTGGCCGACGCGGGGCACCGCGAAAAAGCGTTGTCCCGGTTCGATGCGGCGCTGGCGATCGACCCCGATCTCGAGCCGGCCGGCAGCCGTGCCGAGGACCTGCGCGGGCGACTGGTGAACCGCTACCACGAGCAGGCGATCCTGCGTTACCGCAACCAGGACCTCGACGAGGCGATCGATCTCTGGGATCGCTGCCTCGCGATCGACCCCGACTTCGAGCCGGCGCGCACCTACCGGGCCCGTGCGAGGGAACTGCAGCGCCGCCTCGACCGCCTCTGACGTCCTCGCGGGATGCTCTCCGGGGTCAGCCGGTTCGTTCCGCCTCCGGCTCGTGGTCGTCGATCGGCCTTGCCGGCGGAACGATTCGCGTCGGCATCGGCTCGGTCCCGGCGGCATCCTGTCGCTGGCCCGGCGTGTCCGAAACCCGCGGCGGCTTGCGGGACTCCAGCGTTTCGTTCATCAGGTTGAAGGCCCCGAACAGCGGGCCGAACTCGTCACGTCGCTCCAGGCGGATGCGGTGCTGCGTGTCACCCCGCGCCACCCGCAGCAGGGCATGGCGGAGCACCTCCAGTGGCGTGAGCAGCCGGCGGAACAGCCACCAGGCGGCACCGAGCACGACCCCCAGCGTCACCAGCAGCGCGGCGAGCATCGATACCAGCGTGGTGCGGTTGGCCGCTTCCAGCCGGTCGTCGCTCACGCCCAGGCGCAGCATGCCGACCGTGTGCGACTGGTAACGGATCGGGACGTCGAACAGCAGCATTCCCCCGTCACGAGCGACCGCTTCGGTCGGGGGCTGTTCGTCGTCGGGGACGACCTCGCGGGATGCCAGTCGCTGCTCGGCCGGGAGTTCGCCCAGCGGTGCACCGACGTCTCCCGCCGCGCCGCTGGCGATCACGCGGTCGTCACGACCGGCGATGGCGAGATAGCGGATCTGGCTGTTCTGCCGCATGTCCTGGACCAGGGCCCGCACGGCCACCCGGTCGCCGAGCAGCAGGTCCTCGGCCGCCTCGCTGGCGATGGTGCGTCCCAGCGAGGCGCCGTAGTCCACGGCAAGCCCCGTGATCGCCTGATTCTGCTTGACGTAGACCGCCGCCAGACCGGAGAGGAGGGTCACCGTGAGCACGACACCGAGTATGCCGGCCCAGCGCACGCGCATCGGCACGATCCGCGTGGCGACCGGATTGTCCCGCAGCCTCTCGAGTTCGCGCTGGGCGTGGCGCAGGTCGTCGATCACCTCGTGTCCGCGCTGGTAGCGAGCGGCCGGATTCGTCCGCAGCAGTCCGCGGACGATCTCGACCAGCACGTCGGGGGTCGACGGGTCGCGGGGAGTGAGCGGGGGCAGCGGGGTTTCGAGGCGGCGCTTGAGCAGGAGGTCGACGTCGGTCTCTTCCCAGGGAAGGTGGCCGTCGAGCAGCCAGTACAGCATCACGCCCAGCGAGTAGAGATCGCTGCGGCCGTCGGTCTTCTGGCCGCGCAGTTGTTCGGGGGACATGAAGCTGGGCGTGCCGGCGACCAGGCCGTCGTCGACTTCCAGCGGGGCCTCGTGCAGGCGGGCGACGCCGAAATCGTTGACCTTCGCGTGGCTCCAGCCTTCGACGAGAATGATGTTGTCGGGCTTGATGTCCTGATGGACCACGCCGTGGCGATGGGCGAAGTCCAGGGCGGCGGCGACCTGGCCCGCCAGTTCGATCACCACGCCGATCGGCGGAAAGCCCTCCTGCGCCACGCGGTTGGCCAGCGTGTCCCCGGCCAGCCGCTCCATGGCGATATAGGGTCGACCGTCGGCTTCGCCGACGTCGTAGATGGTGACGATGTTCGGGTGGGTGAGGGTGCCGGCCGCACGCGCCTCGGTGAGGAAGCGGCGCCGATAGGACTCGTCCCGGGCGAACTCGTCCTTGAGGCACTTGATCGCCAGGTGCCGGTTGATGCTGGGATCGAAGCCGGCATAGATGATCGACATCGCCCCTTCACCGAGCACGCCCTCGATGCGGTAGCGCCCGATGTGGGCGGGCAGCGCAGTTTCCGCCACGGTCCCGACTACGGGTTGTAGATCAGGTACAGCGCCAGCGCCATGGCCGCGACCAGCAGGCCGCCGACCAGCCAGTGGCGAGGCCCGACGCGGCCGGCGCCCGGCTCGCGCGTGAGAAAGACGAATTCCGCCTGGCCCAGCCGGATGCGGTCACCATGCTTGAGGGTGGCCTCGTGGACACGCTTGTCGTTCACGAAGGTGCCGTTGGTCGACAGCATGTTCATGATGACGTGGTGCCCCTGCTGGTTGAGTATCCAGGCATGCGACGAGGAGACCGAGGCGTCTTCCAGGATGATGTCGTTGTTGCCCCGGCGTCCGATGGTCTGCCGGCCCGCGCGCAGGGTGAAGCGCCGCCCGTCGATGCCGGGGCTGCGTCCCTCGAGGACCGGCTCGGCCACCGTGGCGCGAGCGTTTTCCTCGCGGGACTGGGCCTCCCCGGCCCGGTTCTGGAGCGTGTCGGCCTGGAACAGCATCGTTCCCTGCGGTCCCGCCGAGCGATTGATCCTGCCTGTGTCGGCCCGTCGATTGCCTTCCATGCGTGCTTCCTTCTCCGGTCGATTGGATGAGGTCTCGGGACTCCGATCCGGCGGATTCCCGGAATCAGGCTGTCATCGCCATGCATGGCGAAGCCGGGACATGTCCGCGGCCGTTCTACTATAGCGTATATGAATCGGGACGAACCCGGGACTGCCTTGCCGGTCATAGTGTCACGATACGGTAGTCTGCCATGGGCACCCTGCCGGTCGGATTGTCTCGGGGCCGTCGGCATGTCGTGTCGGACGGGCGGGCCGTCGATCGTCAACGGGCGAAGAAGCGGTACCCGGATGCGCCCGCAGATACCGGTGTCATTCACGCCAGTCGCCGAGTGCGCCGCTGGCCGCCAAATCGAAAAACGGAATCAGCATGGATCTCTTGATCATTCGACACGCCGCCGCGCAGGACCGCGAGGAATTCGCCCGGGAGGGCCTGCCGGACGACCAGCGTCCCTTGACGAAGCGCGGTATCGAGCGGATGAAGATGGCCGCCCGTGGGCTGACCACGCTGGCCCTGCCCATCGAGCGGCTGATTTCCAGCCCCGCGGTGCGTGCCGTCCAGACCGCCGAGATCGTCGCCCCGGCACTCGAGGTCCGCGAGAGCGAGAAGGAAGGGGTGTTCGCCCCCGATGCTCCCGTGGAAAGCGCCGTCGAATGGCTGAGAAAGCAGCCGCGGGTGGACGGCATGGCCGTGGTCGGGCACGAACCGAACCTGGGCCAGATCGGCGAATGCCTGATCGCCGGACGGGCCAGCGGCAACATGCCGTTGAAGAAGGGCGGCATGATGCTGATCCGCTTCGACAACGCCATCGGCTACGGCAGCGGCAAGCTCGTCTGGGCCATCCCCCCGGCCGTCTTGCGGGCATTGGCGGATTAAAAGCTCGAAGCTGACAGCTTGAAGCCCGAAGAGGGCGTTGAATTCAGCAAGAATCAGGACATTGATCGGGGATGCCCTGAG
Organism: Guyparkeria sp.; assembly: GCA_041690375.1. Taxonomy (GTDB): domain Bacteria; phylum Pseudomonadota; class Gammaproteobacteria; order Halothiobacillales; family Halothiobacillaceae; genus Guyparkeria. The sequence continues at coordinate 6,798 of JAWLHL010000021.1, forward strand.
GACGACCATTCATTCCAGCTTCCAGCTTCCAGCTTCCAGCTTCCAGCTTCCAGCTTCCAGCTTCCAGCTTCCAGCTTCCAGCTTCCAGCTTCCAGCTGAAAGCTATTCGACTCCCCACTTCTGCAGCCGGTAGCGCAGCTGGCGCAGGGTCATGCCGAGCTGGCGGGCCGCCTCGCTGCGGTTCCAGCGGGTCTGCTGCAGTGCCATGATCACCTCCCGCTGTTCGTCGGTCTCCGGGATGAATCCCGGGCAGGCGGCCATGGTCGTCGGGGTCTCCTCGCCGCCGGCCAGCATCGGGTCGGGGGATACGGCCTCCACGGTGATGCGCTCGCCGTCGGTCAGGGCCATGGCGCGCTCGAGCAGGTTCTCGAGCTCGCGCACGTTGCCCGGGAACGATTGGCCGGACAGCCAGTGGATGACCTCCGGTTCGATCTCGGGCACCGGCCGCCCGTCCCGCTCGGCCAGCCGCGCGACGATGGCGCGGGCCAGCTCGGGCAGGTCGTCGAGACGCTCACGCAGGGGCGGAACCCGCAGGCCGATCACGTTGAGGCGGAAGAAGAGATCCTGGCGGAATCGGCCCTCGGCGACCGCCTGGTTCAGGTCCTGGTGCGAGGCGGAGACGATGCGCACGTCCACCGGCACCTCCTGGGTCGCCCCCACGGGACGGACCCGCCGTTCCTGAAGCGCCCGCAAAAGGGTGACCTGCAGGTTGAGCGGCAGCTCGGCGATCTCGTCGAGGAACAGGGTGCCCCCCTCGGCGGAACGGAACAGTCCCGGCTTGTCGCGGCTCGCGCCCGTGAAGGCGCCCTTCTGGTGCCCGAACAGTTCCGACTCGATCAGGTCGTCCGGAATCGCGCCACAGTTGACCGGGACGAACGGGCCCTTCGCGCGGCTGCTGTGGTGGTGAATCTCGCGGGCGACCAGTTCCTTGCCGGTGCCGGACTCGCCCTGGACGAAGATCGGCGCCTGGGACCGGGCCAGCTTGCCGATCATTTCGCGCATCTGCTGCATGGCCTGCGAGCGGCCGATCAGCGGGGAATCATGTCGGTCGGGGGCAGCCGGTGGCGGCGTTGCGAGGCGGGTCGTCGCGGTCCCGGGGGAGGGTTCCAGGTTGCGTGCATCGCGCAGGAGCCGGCGCAGGGTGTCCTGCTCGATGGGCTTGTTGATGAAGTCGAACGCGCCGGCCTTCAGTGCCCGCACGGCGGCCTCGACCTGGCCGTGCGCGGTGATCACGGCCACGGGAAGCTGGGGGCGGGTGTTGCGGATCTCGTCGACCAGGTCCAGCCCGTTGCCGTCCGGCAGCCGCATGTCGGCCAGGCAGAGGTCGATGTCCTCGGCATGCGCTGCCAGCTGTTCCCTCGCCTCGGCCAGGCTGGCCGCTTCCAGCGTGGGCACGCCTTCGCGCTTCATGAAGAGCGCGACCAGGGTGCGGATGTCCGGTTCGTCGTCCACGATCAGGCAACTGCCCATCTCGGTCATTCCTTATCCTTGTGTCTGCTTGTGTCGGTCGGTTCCGCTGTCCCCGGCGGGGGTCGGCAGTGTCAGGACGAAGCAGTTTCCCGCCTGCTCCGGCCCGCGGTCCGGATCCTCCAGACCGAGTTCCCCCCGGTTCGCCAGCGCCAGCTCGCGGGAGACGAACAGGCCCAGCCCGGTGCCCTGGGAATGCGTGGTGAAGAACGGCTCGAACAGGGCATCGCGATGGGCGGCCTCGATGCGCGGGCCATTGTCGCAGACCCGGAGTTGCCAGCCCGAGTGGCCGGCGGGGGACAGCATGATCGCGATCTTCAGCCGGCCGTCCGCGGGGCGGCCGTGGCGCTCGGCATTGTCACAGAGATTGTCCATGATCTGCCACAGGTGAGTGGCGTCCACCTGCACTGTCGCCGACTCGTCGGGGAGCCTCGTCTCGAGCTCCGGGGCCGGGTCGGCATTCTGCCAGCGTTGCCGGCGGCTGGCGACGAACTGCGTCAGCCACTGGCCGAGTTCGACCGGCTGCGGGTGGACCACCGGGGACCGGGCTGCGCCCAGCACGTCCTCGACCAGCCGATTGATGCGGTCGCTGTGGCGGGTGATGATGGTCGTGAGCTGCTCGCGCTCCTCCGGCGTGTCCGAGTCGGGCAGCAGTTCGGCGGCCTGCCGGATCGAGGAGAGCGGGTTGCGCACCTCGTGGGCGATCGAGGCGATCAGTCGCCCCAGTGCGGCGAGCTTGTCGCGTCGAACGCGCTCGTCCTCGGCGGTGAGATCCAGCAGCAGGACCAGCGCGCGGGGGCCGAGGGCGGTCTCGATGCGGTGGAAGTTCGCGCGGATGCGGCGCGGGTGGTCGAGGTCGGCCAGCTGCGGGCCGCTGCCGCGGAGCCAGTCCTGCAGCGCGTCGAGCACGGTCGGGCAGACGTCGCCCAGGTCGTTCGGGTCGGTTTCCTCGGTCTGTTCATCCCCTTCCGGCCTCCGCAGCAGCTGGCGGGCGGCGTCGTTGATGTACTCGATCCGCCCATCGGGGTCGGTGACCACGATGCCGTTGTCCGTCTGGTCGATCACGCGCAGGGCCAGCTCGGAGAGGTAGCGGACTTCCTTCTCCTGGGTCTGGGAGCGCTGCTCCCAGGCGGCCGCCCGCCGTTCGAAGGCGATCACCAGCACGGTGATCAGCAGCAGGGCCGCGCCGAGAAAGCCCGAATTGGTGATGTGGTCGGCATCCGCCTGGAACCACGAGGAATACACCGCCTCGCCGAGCACGAGCAGGCCGCCGGCGGCCGCGTAGCCGATGGCCGCCCGTCCCCCATGGAGCACGGCGGCGATCCCCACGGCGATGATCAGTGCCAGTGCGATCGGACCCTGCGGCCCGCCCGACGCGTAGGCGACCAGGATCAGGCAGACGAGATCGCCGATGGTGTGCAGGTGCGCCTGGGGCCGGAACGGCAGCACGCGGAGTTCCAGCAGCCACTCGAAGGCCATGGCCAGGAACAGGTAGGCCCAGGCCGTGATCATGAACAGGGAAGGGGCGGTCTGGCCGAACAGGGCCGGCCCCCGGTCGGTGATGGCGGCCGCCGTCAGCGCCAGCGCGAGCAGCAGCCGGTAGGCGTTGGCCAGTCGCAGCCCGCGCCAGTTCTCGGCTCCGGCCGGGCTGATCAGTGGTGTTCGCGGTGCCATTGCTCGGCATGCTCGCGGCTGCAGAAGTCCTGCCCGTCACGTCGCACGGCCTTTTCTTCCGGGATGAACACGCCGCACTGGGCGCAGCGCACGGACTCGAGCTCGCGGGTCTGCTCGCGCTCGAGCTGCTTGGCGCGGGCCCGGTTGGCGTTGCGGATGGCGAAGAACAGCCCGATGATCAGGGCGACGACGAGCCAGAAAAGCAGCTTGAGCATGGGGTTTCGACGGGCCTGGGTCCGGGGTTGGTGTGCGGCAGAGTATCGCATTGGCCGGCCCGGGGCCCAACCTCGGGGAATGCCCGCGGTCCGTTGCCGGACCGGCGGCGAAGCCCGGGTCAGCCGCGTCCCAGGTCGGCGATCAGCGACTGCTGTGCATTGAACGGCTTCTGGCGCCCCGAAGGCGAGATACGTCGGTATTCGCCCTCGGCGGTAAGTTCCCAGGCGCCGGTGTTGTCGGCGAGGTAGCGGTCGAAGGCCTCGTCGATTACCCGTGCCCGAATCTCCGGGGTGTCGACGGGGAAGGCCGTCTCCACGCGGGCGAAGAAGTTGCGCGGCATCCAGTCGGCGGACGAGAGGAAGAGCTCCTCGTCGCCGTCGTTGTGGAAGTAGAACACGCGCGGGTGCTCGAGGAAGCGCCCCATCACCGAGCGGACGTGGATGTTCTCCGACACGCCCGGGACGCCGGGCTTGAGGCAGCAGACGCCGCGGACGACCAGCTCGATGGTCACGCCGGCGCGCGACGCCTCGTAGAGCGCCTCGATCACCCGGCGCTCGATCAGGGCGTTCATCTTCGCGCGGATCAGTCCCTTGCGCCCGGCGCGGGCGTGCGCCGTCTCGCGTCGGATGCGCTCGAGCATGCCGTCGTGCAGCGTGAACGGCGACTGCAGCAGCCGCTTGAGACGGATGCCGCGGCCCAGTCCGGTCAGCTGCATGAACAGCTTGTTGACGTCCTCGCCGATGAAACGATCGTCGGTCATCAGGCCGAAGTCCGTGTACAGGCGCGCGGTGCCCGGGTGGTAGTTGCCAGTGCCCAGGTGGACGAAGCGCTTGAGCCGGTTGCCGTCACGGCGCACCACCAGCGTCATCTTGGCGTGGGTCTTGTAGCCGACGATGCCGTAGGCGACGTAGGCCCCCGCCTTCTGCAGCCTCGTCGTGATGTTGATGTTGGCTTCCTCGTCGAAGCGCGCGCGTAGCTCGACCACGGCGGTGACCTCCTTGCCCGCGCGCGCCGCCGCCTCCAGGGCGTCGACGATCGCCGAGTCGCGCCCGGTGCGGTAGAGCGTCATCTTGATGGCCACCACCTTCGGGTCCTCGGCGGCCTGGCGAACGAATTCGACCACCGGCATGAACGACTGGTAGGGGTGATGCAGCAGGACGCTGCCCTGCTGGGATATGGTCTCGAATATGTCGCGATCCGGATCGAACTCCGGATCGAGCCGCGGGGTGAACGGCGGGTCCTTCAGTTCCGGCCGGTCGATCAGGTCGGGCAGCGACATCAGCCGGTGGAGATTGACCGGGCCATGAACCTGGAAGACCTGCCGCGCGTCGAGGCCGAAGCGTTCGCAGAGGAAGTCGATCATGTCCGGCGGGCAGTTGTCGGCCACCTCCAGGCGCAGGGCGTCACCGTAGTTGCGCTCGAACAGGCCGCCCTGCAGCGTCTGCAGCAGGTCCTCGTCGTCGTCCACGTCCACGGAGAGGTCGCTGTTGCGGGTGACGCGGAACTGGTAGCAGCCGGTCACCGTCATGCCCGGGAAAAGCTCGTGGACGTGGGCATGGATGACCGAGCTGAGAAAGACGAAGCCGGCCGGCCCCTCGGCGGGGTCCTCGTCCATCTGGATGATGCGCGGCAGGGCGCGCGGCGCCTGCACGATCGCCAGCCAGGCCTCGCGGCCGAAGTCGTCGTTGCCCTCCAGCGAGACGATGAAGTTGAGCGACTTGTTGAGGATCCGGGGGAAGGGATGCGACGGGTCGAGCCCCAGCGGAGTCAGCAGGGGCAGCAGCTCGCGGCGGAAGTACTGCTTGACCCACAGCGCCTGGGCCTCGGTCCAGTGGGTGCGGCGCAGGAAGTGGATGTTCTCCCTGGCCAGCGCCGGGATGATTTCCTTGTTGAGGGTCTCGTACTGGTCCCGGACCAGGGCATGGGAGGCGTCGAGCACCTGGTCGAGCTGCTGTTGCGGCGTGAACCCGGCGTCGTCGGGGCGACTGATGCCGGCCCGGATCTGCTGGGTGAGAGTGCCGACTCGCACCTCGAAGAACTCGTCCAGGTTCGACGAGGAAATGCAGAGGAACTTGAGTCGCTCGAGCAGGGGCACGTTCCGGTCCTGGGCAAGCTCCAGCACCCGTCGGTTGAAGCCCAGCAGGCTCAGTTCACGGTTGATGAACGGCAGGGATGGTTCGGTGGTGTTCGTCATTAATCTGCAACGTGAAGTCGGTTAGAGTAGATGCATTTGATCGGCCCGGGTCGGGCGGATCGAGCCAGTCTGCCCGCCGGGCATGACCGGCTCGTGAAGCTGCCTCGTTCCACGAGTAAACCCTAGCAGTCGAGGCGAGACAAGCCGGAAACGCCCGCCACGGGCCCCACAGGAGATTTCAGGGAAATGACACGACAAGATCCCAGCAAGCTGACCCCCCACACGCTGACCCGGTACGACGACGACCTGGAGGCGCTGCGCTCCTTGCTGATGAACATGGGCGGTGTGGCCGAACAGCACTTCGACGACGCGCTGGCCTACCTGCTCGACGGCGACGCGGAACGCGGCCGGGTCGCGATGGAACAGGACTACGAGATCGACCGCCTGGAGACGTCCATCGACGAACTGGCGATCCACATCATCGCCCGCTACGCACCGGCGGCCGGCGACCTGCGCACCATCATGGCCATCGTCAAGGCGATCACAGACCTCGAGCGCATCGGTGACAAGTCCGAGAAACTCGCGCGCATCGCCGAGGAGGTCGGGCCGACATTGCAGTCCACCAAGTTCGCCACCCACTTCCGGGTCATGGGGCGGATCGTCAAGGGCATGCTGCATGACGCGCTCGACGCGTTCGTGCGCCAGGACGACGTCGCCGCGGAGGAAATCTGCCGTCGCGACACGCACGTGAACCACGAGTACAACCTGGTTCACGACGTGCTGCTCGACTTCATGGCGGAGAACCCGGAGAAGGGCGATCTCAGCCTGCGGATGCTCTACTGCATGCGCGCGATCGAGCGCATCGGCGACCACTGCGCCAACATCGCAGAGTACGTCATCTTCCAGCGCAAGGGCGTGGAGACCCACCGCGGCGAGAGCGACGAGGCCAAGGAGCGCACCCAGATCTGACCGGGCGCGTACCGGAAAGCCAGGAAGCCGGCTCTGCCGGCTTCTTTCGTTCGGGCCGTCAGTCGAGGCGGTCCGGCGTCTGGCGGGCGTCCTGCTTCCCGTCGTTCTCCGCGTCCTTGTCCGCGTAGGGCAGCTTGAGGTGGCCGTAGCGCAGGGCCAGCACCGTGGCGGCCAGGATCAGCATGGTCGCGCCCACGGCCAGCATCTTCCAGGCGTCCAGGTCCTTGACCTCCAGCACCAGGTAGCGCGCCAGCGCGATGATGCCGATGTAGATCGGGAAGCGGATCGGCAGCCGGCCGGTGTGCAGGTAGGCCCCGATCATCGCCAGCACCTCCAGGTACAGGAACAGCAGCAGGAGGTCGGCGAGATCCACGCTCCGGGCGAGAATCATTTCCCACACGGCCTGCGAACCGGCGACGAAGGTCGCCACCAGGATGACCATCAGCCCGAACAGCTCGAGGGCATGGACAACCCGGTGGATGGGGTGGCTCAGACGGAATCGCTGCATGCTAGCCTCCTGCGTTCGACGAGGGGAGAGTCCGGCCTTCGGCCATGCCTCTTCCCCGTTCCTTCTCCCCTTATAACCGACGACCCAGGACCCTGTCATGACCCTCAAGCGACTGACACTGCCGCAACCGCGCATCGGCCTCGGGCTGGCCGCCCTCGGACGCCCCGGCTACATCAACCTCGGCCACGGCACGGACATGCCGGCCCGCCGGGACGTCGACGCCATGCGCGCGCACTGCCACCGCATGCTCGACGCGGCCTGGCAGCACGGCCTGCGCTACGTGGACGCCGCGCGGTCCTACGGGCGGGCCGAGGCGTTTCTCGGCGACTGGCTGGCCGGACGTCCGGGGGGCGAGCGGCCCGTGGTCGGCTCGAAGTGGGGCTATACCTACACCGCCGACTGGCAGGTTGACGCCGAGGTGCACGAGGTCAAGGAGCACAGCCGCGCGGTGCTTGACCGCCAGTGGGGCGAGACGCTCGAGGCGCTGGGTGGTCCGCCCGATCTCTACCAGATCCACTCGGCCACGCTCGACTCCGGCGTGCTGGAGAACACCGCTGTCCTCGACCGCCTGGCCGAGCTGCGCGATTCGGGCACGGCCATCGGCCTGACCACCAGCGGGCCGGGGCAGGCGGACACCCTTGAACGGGCCATGGCGGTCGAGATCGACGGCCGACCGCTGTTCGACGCCGTGCAGGCCACCTCCAACCTGTTCGAGCCGTCCGCGGGCGGGGCGCTGGAGGCGGCCAGCCGCGCCGGCATGGCCGTGATCGTCAAGGAAGGCGTGGCCAACGGCCGGCTGACCGCGCGGAACGACCGCCGGCAGGACGCCGAGCGCATGGCGCTGCTCGACGAGATCGCCGCTCGCCACGGCGCGACCCGGGACGCCGTCGCGATCGCCTGGCTGCTGGCCCACCCCTGGGTGGACATGGTGCTCTCCGGCGCCGGCACCGAGGCCCAGCTCGCGGCCAACGTCCGCGGGCTCGAGATAACGCTGTCGCCCGCCGATATGGACGCCCTGGGAGCCCTGGCCGAGCCGGCGAAGGTCTACTGGCGAACCCGGGGAGGGCTGGCCTGGAACTGATGGCTCTTCACTTGCCGATCAGTGCATGTTGTTTCGAATCAAAAACCTGAATGGATCCGGGCTTGTTTTACGGGGCGTTCCGGAGGATGGTTAGGTGGCTAAGGAAAGCCTGAAACGGCCCTGAAGGGGTAGGGGATGCGTGCAGGCCTTCCGCGATCAACAAGACACATGACGCCCCTCGGCCCGATCCGGATGCCGGGGCGATCGACAGGACAAGGAGCGACGACATGCTGACCGAGTGGATGAGAGAGACCCGTGAACTGGCACGCGGCATGGCGCTGGCGGTGGCCGCCAGTGGCCTGATCGCCGGCCCGGCGCTGGCCGAGGACGACAACCCGGAAGACAAGGCGCCGGATTCGATCCTCTACGACATGCCGCAGGAGGTCACCGACGACGTCTGGTCGGCCATCGGCGCGACCCAGCCCTACACCTACGAGAACTCGCTGCACAACAACAACCTCTCGTTCGTCATCGGCGAGGACGCGGTGCTGGTGATGAACGCCGGCGCTTCCTACCAGCTGGCCGAGGCCCTGCACGAGGAGATCAGGAAGCGCACCGACGTGCCGGTCAAGTACGTGGTCAACGAGAACGGCCAGCTGCACTCGGCCATGGCCACCGGCTACTGGATCGAGCAGGGCGCCGAGGTGATCGCCCACAGCGATTCCGCCGAGTACTACGACGATCATGCCGCCGCGTATCTCGAGCAGCTCAAGGACGTCGCCAAGGAGAAGGCCGAGGGCACCGACGAGGCCGTGCCCGTCAGTCGCACCTTCGACGACCGCATCGAGCTGGACCTGGGCGGCCTGACCGCCGAGGTGATCTACTTCGGCGAGGCGCACTCCCCGGGTGACATCTCCGTGGTCATCCCCGAGCGCGACGTGGTGATCGCCGGCGACATGGCCTTCAACGTCCGCATGCTGCCGATCTTCGAGTACACCGACACCAAGGCCTGGCTGGAGACCTGGCCGAAGTTCGTCGAGGTCGCCGAGGGCAAGACCATCATTCCGGGCCACGGCGGGCCGACCGATCTCGAGACCGTCGAGCACTACACCGCCGACTACCTCGAGTTCCTGCGTACCGAGATCGGCAAGATCATCGACGAGGGCGGCACCCTGCAGGACGCCTACGAGCTCGACCAGAGCCAGTTCTCCCACTGGCACACCTACGACGAGCTGGCCTCGCGCAATGCCGGCCGCGTCTTCGAGAAGATGGAATTCGAGTTCTGACCGGCCGACCGCGTCGCCTTCGACGAGCCGCCCCGGGGAAACCCGCGGGCGGTTTTCTTTTGCGCGGCGGCTTGGAACCGTCGAGCAGATCGGCTTTACTGGTTGGACGGCTTTGCCGGCGTGCACGAGGAGGGAGTCACCATGCACCGATTGATCCTTGGCCTGATGATCTGTCTGCTGCCGGGGGTCGCGCTGCCCGCCGATGTGCCTCGGCCCGACGACGCCCACGCCCTGCAGGGCATCGAGGAAGGTCGCATCCTCTGGGACGTCACGGCCTCCGACCCGAACGTCCTGCTGGCCCGGCTGGAGGTGATCGAGCAGACCTGGCGCGATCTCGAGCGCCAGGACGTGACGCCGCGGATGGTGTTCGCCTTTCGCGGTGGTTCGGTGCGACTGCTGACCCGCAATGCTCCCGAGCGCGACATCGATCACGCCCAGACCATTCTGCAGATACACTCGAAGCTCGCCGAACTCCACGAACTCGACGGCGTCGAACGCATGGAGGTCTGCTCCATCGCCAGCCGCCGTGCCGGCATCACGCAGGAGGACCTCGTCGAGCCGCTGGTCGAGGTGGGCAACACCTTCGTCACCGCCGCGGCCTATGCCCAGCGCGGCTATGCCAAGATCAAGATCGACTGACTTCCAGCGGAACGATGTCGGCGTGACGCGCTGTGCCGACGGCCGATTCCCGATAGCCATCCATGAGACTCGATATCCAGATGACATTTCGCAACCCGTCGCTGGCCGGCCTTGCCGCCGCTCTCCTCGCCATCCCCGCCGTCGCGCTCGCCGAGGACGAGCCGGAGGGGCTGTATTCCATGGACGCCCTGATCGGGGCGGAGGTCTTTCTGGCCGCCGAGGACAACCGAGAGGCGGGCGAGGTCAAGGACGTGCTGGTCGCCGAGAACATGAAGGTCCACGGGCTGGTGGTGGAGCTTGACGACAGCCTGGACGGGGTGGGCGATGACGACCACCGTTTCGTCGAGGTGCAGCAGTTTTCAGTTGCCACCCGCGCCGGCGACCGACTGGATCGCGTTTCCTACGCGGTGTTCCTCCACGAGGATCTCGACGCGGTGCGCGACTACCCGCGCGTCGACAACGACTGGTGGGCCCAGACCAAGGCCGCGGCGGCCGATATCTGGGACAGCACCAAGTCCGGCGCCTCCAGCGCCTGGCAGGCGACCAGGGAGACCACCTCCGACGTCATCGACAAGACCAAGGAAAAGACCCGCGACGTGCTCGAGAGCCTGCAGCGCACGCTCGAATGACACCGGGCCTCTGTGCGAGCGGGCCTCGCCCGCGAAACGCGCCACAGGCGCGTGTCCCGTGCGAATGGTCCCGCACGAATCGATCCTTGGCCACCTTGTGCCGGCACAGCCGCTGACGCGGCTTTCGCGGGCAAGGCCCGCTCCCACAATCGGTTGACGCCCGGACAGTTGCCCCTGTGGGTCGGTTACGCCTTCGCCGGTGCCAGCATCCGCTTGAGGTAATGCCCGGTGTGCGAGCCCTCCACCTCGGCGACCTGCTCGGGCGTGCCCGAGGCGATGATGCGCCCGCCGCCGGAGCCGCCTTCCGGGCCCAGGTCGACGATCCAGTCGGCGGTCTTGATCACGTCGAGGTTGTGCTCGATCACGATCACGGTGTTGCCGTGATCGCGCAGGCGGTAGAGCACCTTGAGCAGCTGCGCGACGTCCTCGAAGTGCAGGCCGGTGGTCGGCTCGTCGAGGATGTAGAGGGTATGGCCGGTATCGCGCTTGGCCAGCTCGCGCGAGAGCTTGACCCGCTGGGCCTCGCCGCCTGAGAGCGTGGTGGCGTTCTGTCCCAGCTTCACGTAGCCCAGTCCCACGTCCATCAGGGTGGTCAGCTTGCGGTGCAGGCTGGGCACCGCCTCGAAGAACGCGGCCGCCTCCTCGATGGTCATCTCCAGCACGTCGGCGATGGTCTTGTCCTTGTAGCGGATGTCGAGCGTCTCGCGGTTGTAGCGCGCCCCGCCGCAGACGTCGCAGGGCACGTAGACGTCCGGGAGGAAGTGCATCTCGACCTTGATCACCCCGTCGCCCTGGCAGGCCTCGCAGCGCCCGCCCTTGACGTTGAACGAGAACCGGCCGGGCGTGTAGCCGCGCGAGCGCGCCTCCTGCGTCCCGGCGAACAGCTCGCGGATGGTGGTGAACAGCCCCGTGTAGGTGGCCGGGTTCGAGCGCGGCGTGCGCCCGATCGGCGACTGGTCGATGTCGATCACCTTGTCGAGCTGCTCGAGCCCGTGGATGTTCTTGTACGGCGCGGCCGTGGCGCTGGCCCGGTTGAGCTGGTGCGCGCAGATCTTGTAGAGGGTGTCGTTGATCAGAGTCGACTTGCCCGAGCCGGACACGCCGGTGATGCAGGTGAACAGGCCGAGCGGGATGCGCAGCGGGTCGCCCTGGAGATTGTGGCCGCTCGCCCCCTCCAGCGTCAGCATCTTCTCGGCATCGGCGCGGTTGCGCTTGGGAACCTCGATCTCCCGCTTGCCGGAGAGATACTGCCCGGTGAGCGAGTCCTGGTTGGCCTCGATCTGCTGGGGCGTGCCCTGCGCGACCACCTGGCCGCCGTGCGCACCGGCGCCCGGACCGATGTCGAGCACGAAGTCCGCCGCGCGGATGGCGTCCTCGTCGTGCTCGACCACGATCACCGTGTTGCCCAGGTCCCGCAGGTGGGTGAGCGTCCCCAGCAGGCGGTCGTTGTCGCGCTGGTGCAGGCCGATCGACGGCTCGTCGAGGATGTAGGACACGCCCACCAGCCCCGAGCCGATCTGGCTCGCCAGCCGGATGCGCTGCGCCTCGCCGCCCGAAAGGGTCTCGGCGCTGCGGTCCAGCGAAAGGTAGTTCAGTCCGACGTCGTTGAGGAACTTCAGCCGCGAACGGATCTCGCGCACGATCGGCGTGGCGATCTCGCCGCGGGCGCCCTCCAGTTCCAGCTCGGCGAAGAAGGCGGCCGAGTAGCCGATCGACCAGCGGGTGATCGTCGGCAGGTTGTGCCCCTCGATGAACACGTGCCGCGCCGCCCGGTTCAGCCGCGTGCCGTGACAGCTGGGGCAGGCCTGTTCCGAGATGTAGCGCGCCAGTTCCTCGCGCACCGCCTGCGACTCGGTCTCGCGGTAGCGGCGTTCCATGTTGGGCAGCACGCCCTCCCAGGGATGGCTGCGCTCGCGGGTCCGCCCGCCCGGACCGACGTAGGTGAAGGCGATCTTTTCCTTGCCCGACCCGTGCAGCACCATCTCGCGGACGGTCTCGGGCAGCTCCTCCCAGGGCGTCTCCAGGTCGAAGTCGTAGTGCCGCGCCAGCGAGGAGAGCAGCGCGTGATAGTAGGCATTGCGCCGGTCCCAGCCGCGCACGGCGCCGGCGGCCAGCGACAGCTCGGGGTTGATGATCACCTTCTGCGGGTCGAAGAACTGCTTCACGCCCAGCCCGTCGCAGCCGGGGCAGGCGCCGACCGGGTTGTTGAACGAGAACAGCCGCGGCTCGAGCTCGCCCAGCGAGTAGCCGCACTTGGGGCAGGCGTGCTTCGAGGAGAAGACATGCTCTTCGTCGGAATCCATGGACACGACCATCGCCTGCCCGTCGGCCAGCCGCAACGCGGTCTCGAAGGACTCGGCCAGCCGCAGTTGCAGGTCGTCGCGCACCTTGAAGCGGTCGACCACCACCTCGATGGTGTTCTTGGTCTTGGGATCGAGGGTCGGGATCTCGTCGATCTCGTAGACCGTGCCGTTGATGCGCACCCGCAGAAAGCCCTGCGACTGCCATTCCTGGAACAGCTTGTGGTGTTCGCCCTTGCGGTTCTCGATCACCGGCGCGAGCAGCAGCCATTTCGAGCCCTCGGGCAGGTCCATCACGTGGTCGACCATCTGCGAGACCGTCTGCGCGGTCAGGTCGATGTCGTGCTCCGGGCAGCGCGGAATGCCGGCGCGGGCGTACAAGAGGCGCAGGTAGTCGTAGATCTCGGTGACCGTGCCCACCGTCGAGCGCGGGTTGTGCGAGGTGGTCTTCTGCTCGATCGAGATCGCCGGCGACAGCCCCTCGATGGTGTCGACGTCCGGCTTGTCCATCATCGACAGGAACTGGCGCGCGTAGGCCGACAGCGACTCGACGTAGCGCCGCTGCCCCTCGGCGAAGATCGTGTCGAAGGCGAGCGACGACTTCCCCGAGCCCGACAGCCCGGTGAAGACGATCAGCTTCTCGCGAGGCAAGTCGACGTCGATGTTCTTCAGGTTGTGCGTACGTGCGCCGCGGATGCGGATGAACGGATCGGCCATGATGGTCAGGTACTTGGGTCGTTTGAATGGGCTCGCCACCGGCTTTCGGCGCGGAACCGGGTAGTGTAGTCGAAAGGGCCTCGATCTCGTTGGCCCGTGCCGCCCGTCCGGGTCGGTCGGCGATTTGCCACCTGCGTCTCGGAATCGATCAGCGCATCCTTTATAGTGAGTGTTTGTACACGCAGGGGGCCGATGACCAGTCGGCCGGCAGGAACTTCCAAGGAGTCTCGAAATTATGGCAAGCCGCGGTGTCAACAAGGTCATCATCATCGGCAACCTCGGGGTTGATCCGGACGTGCGCTACATGCCTTCCGGCGGGCAGGTCACGAACATCCGCGTGGCCACCTCCGAGCAATGGCGCGACAAGCAGACCGGCGAGAACCGCGAGAACACCGAGTGGCACCGCATCGTGTTCTTCGGCCGTCTGGCGGAGATCGCCGGCGAGTACCTGAAGAAGGGCAGCCAGGTGTACATCGAGGGCCGCCTGCAGACCCGCAAGTGGCAGGGCCAGGACGGCCAGGATCGCTACACCACCGAGATCGTCGCCAACGAGATGCAGATGCTCGGCGGCCGTCCGGGAGCCGGTGGCGGCCAGGGTGGCGGCTACGGCGGTGGCCAGGCCAGCCAGGGCGGCTACGGTGGCGCCGCCGCCGGTGGTGCTGCCGGCGCGGGTTACGGTGGCGGCCAGTCCGACTACGGCGCACCGCCCCCGCCGCCGCGCCAGGAGGAGCGCCCGGCCAAGTCCATCGACGACGGCTTCGGCGAGGACGATATCCCGTTTTAGGAGTCACCTTAGAGCAAATGTAAACGAGAAGGCCCTGTCGAGCGACAGGGCCTTTTTCATGGGGTTAGGTCGGGCGGCAGACAAGAAAAACCCCGCTCGATGAGCGGGGTTTCCTCGTTGAGCCCGGGGCTTTGCCTCAGTCTTTCGAGACCACCGGCAGGCCGGCCTCGACCCAGGCGTCCATGCCGCCCATCAGGTTGGCGACGTTGCTGTAGCCGGCTCGCATCAGCAGGCTGGCGGCGACGGTCGAGCGCATGCCCGAGGCGCAGGTGAGGATGACCGGGTCGTCCTTGCCGATGCCCTCGATGCCCTCGCGCGCATCCTGCGTCTGGACGTGCCGCGCGCCGAGGGCATGGCCGTCTTGCCACTCGTTCTTCGTGCGCAGGTCGACCAGCGGGCGGCGGTCGTGCTCGAGATCGTCCTTGGCGGTCTCGGCGTCGACCAGCGGGATATGGGCGAAGGGTTCACCGGCCTTCAGCCAGGCGTCGAAGCCGCCCTCGAGAAAGCCGACCACGTTGTCCTGCCCGGCGCGGACCAGGCAGCGGATCGACTCGCTGATCAGCTCGTCGAGGCCGTCGTCGTCGACGAGAATCAGCGGCTTGTCCGGCGGGGCGATCCAGCCGGCCCAGGTGGACAGGTCGGCGCCGAACTCGATGCCCAGCGAACCCTTGATGTGCGCGGCGTTGAAGGCCAGGCGGTCGCGGACGTCGACGATCACCGCGCCCTTGGCGATCTGCTCCTTGAGGTCCTCGACGTCGAAGGCCTCGATCACCTCCGGGTGGAGGTCGACCATCGCCTGGACCGGCTTGGGGCCTTCCGAGTTGGTGACCTTGTTGCGCGGGTAGAAGTCCGGCGCCGGCGGCAGGTTGCCGATCAGCAGCTCGATGAACTCGTCCTCGTTCAGTGACGGGTCGAGCAGCGGGTTGGCGGCGCGCTCGTAGCCCAGCGTGGAGACCGTGCGGCCGGCCATGCCCGCGCCGCAGGCCGAACCCGCGCCGTGGCCCGGGCGGATCTCCAGCCCGTCGGGCAGGTCCTTGATCTTCTCGCGCACGCTGTGGAACGCCTGCCTGGCCAGCCCGCGGGTGGCTTCCTCGCCCAGCAGATCGGGGCGGCCCAGGCTGCCGACGAAGAGGAAGTCGCCGGTCAGGAAGACGGCCGGTTCATCGACCGAGCGGGCGCCATCGTAGACCAGGAAGGAGATGTGCTCCGGCGTGTGACCGGGCGTGTGCATCGCCTCGATGCGCACGTTGCCCATCTGCACCGAGTCGCCTTCCTGCATGGGCAGGTGGTCGAAGTCGACCTCGAAGATCTCGTTGTCGTCGTAGGCCGACAGGTGCAGCTTGGCGCCGGTCGCCTCGGCCAGCTCGCGGGCGCCGGAGGCGTAGTCGGCGTGGATGTGGGTGTCCAGCACGTGGCGGATGACGTAGCCCTCGCGCTCGGCGAAGTCGAGGTAGATGTCGATGTCGCGGCGCGGATCGACGATGGCCAGTTCCATGCTCTGCTGGCAGCCCACCGCGTAGCTCAGTTGCGAAAGGCCTTTTTCTTCGAATGCTTCAAACAGCATGAGTGCGCTCCCCGGATCGGTTGAGTCGTGGATCGGTGAATCTATCAGAAAATTTGTGGCTTGCATCAGCAGACTTTGGGTTGCGGGTAGAGTTCCCCGGTCCATTCCGGGCCGGGTCGCGCCCCGTGGCGCGCCTGCAACGCCGCGGCCATGCGGTTGTTGCGCACCGGGCGGGGACTGTGATTAGCTCGGATCACTATCCACTCACTCAGCGTGTGATCTCGCGTCACACCGGACAAGGAGGCCTGCGGTGCCCTCGATCTGGACGGACATTGCCACCGACGCCACGGCCTTCCGCCGTCGCCTGCACCAGGCTCCCGAGCTGACCTGGCAGGAACATGCCACGGCCAACACCATCCGCCGCGAGCTCGACGGACTGGGCATCGCCTGGCGCGTCTGCGCCGGCACCGGCACGATCGGCAAGCTGGCCCCGGAGGCCTCCGGCCGCCACATTGCCCTGCGCGCGGACATCGACGCGCTGCCCATCGACGAGATCAGCGGCAAGGACTGGTCTTCCGCCACGCCCGGCATCATGCATGCCTGCGGGCACGATGGCCACACGGCCACCCTGATGGCAGTGGCCCGCTGGCTCAAAGTATGGGAGGCCGAACTCCCCGGTCCGGTCACGCTGATCTTCCAGCCGGCCGAGGAGGGCGGCCACGGCGCGCGCGAGATGATCCGCGACGGGGCGCTCGACGGCGTGGACTGGGTGTTCGGCTGGCACAACTGGCCCGCCATTCCCTACGGGCAGGCCGTCTGCCCGGACGGCCCGGTGATGGGCGCGAACGGCACCTTCGAGATCCACCTGACCGGCAGCGGCGGCCACGCCAGCCAGCCGGAGGCCTGCCGCGACCCGGTGCTGGCCGGCAGCGCGCTGGTCCAGTCCCTTCAGCAGATCGTCTCCCGTCGCCTGCGCCCGCAGACGCCGGCGGTGGTCAGCGTGACAACCTTCGAGGCCGGCGGGGCGATCACCGCCATCCCCGACACGGCGCGCCTGGCCGGCTCGGTGCGCGTCGCGCGCACGGAGGACCGCGACGCGGTGGCCGCGCACCTCGAGCAGATCGCGCAGGACACCGCCGCGGCCTACGGGGTCGAGGCCCGGGTCGTGTTCACCCCGCGCTACCACGCCACCGAGAACCACCCGGAAGCGGCCGCGGCCTATCGCAGCACGCTCGGTCGCGTGCTCGGGGCGGGCTGGCGCGACACCCGCCTGCCGGTGCCGATCATGGCGTCGGAGGATTTCAGCTACTACCTTCGGGAGGTGCCCGGCGCGTTTGCCCTGATCGGCGCCGACGACGGGCAGGGCCATCACGAGCCCTGCCACAGCCCGCGCTACGACTTCAACGACCGGCTGATCGACCCGGTCGGCCGGATCTTCGCCGACCTGGTCGGCGCGCCCGTGATGACCGAGGCGGACTGAACGAAGGCAGGCCCCGCCTGTCGGCCCTGAGAGATGCCGGACCTCCGGCCCTGGCGGTCCGCCGGCAACCCCGGCGGCCCCGACCCCGCCCCCAACCAGTGGAGAGACAGAATGCACATGCAGGTGTTCGAGCAGTGGGAATCCGAGATCCGCGCGTACTGCCGCGCCGCGCCCACGGTCTTCCATTCGGCGAGCAACGCCCGGCAGACCGACGAGCAGGGGCGAAGTTACATCGATTTCTACGCCGGCGCCGGGGTGCTCAACTTCGGGCACAACGACCCGAGGATGAAGCGCGCGCTGATCGACTACATCCAGAACGACGGCGTCGCGCACAGCCTGGACATGTACACCAGCGCCAAGCGAGCCTTCATCACCAAGTTCGTCGACACGATTCTCGAGCCGCGGAACATGGACTACCGGCTGCAGTTCGTCGGCCCGACCGGGACCAACGCCGTCGAGGCCGCGCTCAAGCTCGCCCGCCGCGTCACCGGGCGCACGCAGGTGGTTTCCTTCCACCACGCCTTCCACGGCATGACGCTCGGCGCGCTGGCGGCGACCACCAACGCGCACTTCCGCAACGCCGCCGGCGTGCCGCTGGACAACGTCGTCCACCAGGCCTTCGGCTGCGAGAGCCAGTGTCCCGGATGTTCGCTCGGCTGCGGCATGGCCTCGCTCGAGCGGATGCGCGACATCTACGCCGACCCGTCCTCAGGCTTCCCGAAGCCGGCGGCGTTCCTGGTCGAGACCATCCAGGCCGAGGGGGGCGTGCGCGTCGCCTCCAAGGAATGGCTCAAGGGCGTGCAGGATCTCGCCCGCGAGCTGGGCGCGCTGTTCATCGTCGACGACATCCAGGTCGGCTGCGGTCGGACCGGGCCGTACTTCTCCTTCGAGGAGATGGGACTCGACCCGGACATCATCACGCTGGCCAAGGGCATCGGCGGCTTCGGCACCCCCATGGCGATGAACCTCAACAAGCCCGAGCACGACAAGCACTGGGCGCCGGGCGAGCACACCGGCACCTTCCGCGGCCAGGACCTGTCGTTCATCGCCGGCACCGTGGCGCTGGGCCACTTCGAGGACCAGTCGTTCATGGACGAGACCCGCCGCAAGGGCGAGGTGATCCGCAAGCGCCTGGAGAAGATCGCGGAGAAGTACCCGCGCTTCGCCGTGCGGGGCCGCGGCATGATGCAGGCGATCGACTTCATCGACGGGGATCTCTCCAAGCGCGTGGCGCGCGAATGCTTCGACCGCGGCCTGCTGGCGGCGGTCTGCGGCTCGAAGGGCCAGGTGATCAAGCTGATCCCGCCGCTGACCATTCCCGACGACGACCTCGAGGAGGGGCTGGACCTCTTCGAGCAGGCCGTCGATGCACAGGTGGAGGGCTGACCCATGCGCCAACGCGACGACATGACCTTCCCGATGGAAGAGTACGAGCGCCGGCTCGGCGAATTGCGCATGCGCATGGCCGAGCGGCTGCTGGACGCGGTGATCATCACCGACCCCGAGAACCTGATGTACCTCACCGACTACCAGACCACGGGGTACTCGTTCTTCCAGGCGCTGGTGGTGCCGCTCGACAACGAGCCGTTCATGATCACGCGCACCATGGAGGAGTCCAACGTCCACGCCCGGACCTGGGTGGAGATCACCCGGCCGTACCCGGACACCGGGGACGCCATCCAGATGCTGGTCTCCTCGCTCAAGGAGTTCGGGCTGGCGAACAAGTACATCGGCTACGAGCGCAACAGCTACTTCTTCCCCGCCTACCAGCAGGACGCGCTGCACACCACGCTCACCGGCGCGAAACTGCTGGACTGCTTCGGCATCGTCGAGTGCGGGCGGCGGACCAAGTCCAAGCACGAGATCGAGATCATGCGCCGCGCGGCCATCGCCACCGAGGAAGGCATGAAGGCGGGGCTGGAAGCCTGCAAGGCGGGCGTGACCGAGAACGAGATCGGCGCGGAGATCAGCGCGGCGATGTTCCGCGCCGGCGGCGAGCCGCCCGCGGTCATGCCCTACGTCACCTCCGGGCCGCGCACCATGATCGGCCACGCCACCTGGGAGGGGCGCGTGGTCAAGCCGGGCGAGCACGTCTTCCTGGAAGTGGCCGGCTGCTACCGCCGCTACCACACCGCCATGATGCGCACCGCCGTGATGGGCGAGCCCAGCGAGCTGATGTGGAAGGCGCAGGAGCGCATGAAGGAGGCGCTCGAACGGGTCAAGGCGCTGATCCGCCCGGGCGTGACCGTCTCCGATGCCGACAACCTGGTCCGCTCGATCATGACCGTCGACGACGCCCACGGGAAGCTGATCACCCGCTCGGGCTACTCCATCGGCATCGCCTTCCCGCCCAGCTGGGACGAGGGCTACATCCTCAGCCTCATGCACGGCGACAAGACCGTCCTGCGCGAGGGCATGACCTTCCACATCATCCCCTGGGCGTGGGGCGTGGACGGCGACAAGACCTGCGGCATCTCCGACACCATCTACATCACCTCGGATGGCTGCAAGTCGTTCTTCGACATGGAGCAGAACTTCACCGTCAAGCTGGAAGAAGGTCGCCGCGAGATCGAGGAAGAGCCCGTGATCGAGCTGCTCGCCGCCGACGTCAGCAGTGATCACCCGGGAAAGGCCGGCGAGCAGGCCGCCCGAAAGGCGGCGGAGAAAACGACCGGGAAGACC
>JAWLHL010000022.1:0-25468 GCA_041690375.1 Guyparkeria sp.
GCCCTTCTTGGCCGAGACCGCCCCAGTGAACGCCCCCTTCTCGTGACCGAACAGTTCGGATTCCAGCAGGGCGTCGGGGATGGCCGCGCAGTTGATGGCGATGAACGGCCCGTCGCAGCGTGGGCTGGTCAGGTGCACCATGCGGGCGAAGCGCTCCTTGCCGGTACCGGACTCGCCATTGAGCAGAACCGTGGCCTGGGTGGGCGAGACGTACAGCGTCTGGCGCACGGCCTGGCGCAGCGCCGGGCTCTCGCCGAGGATGCCGTGGTTCGACTCGCCCTGGCTGGAGAGCGCCTCGCGCAGCGACTCGTTCTCCCGCGTGAGTGCGGCCGTCTGCTCCCGGATCAGGTCGTCGACCTTGAGCACCCGCGCGATCAGCGCGGCCATGATGCGCAGCAGGGTGATGTCTCGATGCAGCGGGCGGTGGCGTTCGCGGATGCGGTGGGCGCCGAGCACGCCCATGGGGCGATCCTCGTCGAGTATCGGCACGGCGAGAAAGGCCACCGTCTCGTTCGGCAGCGTGTCGCGATCGACCGCCCGGGTCAGGTAGACGGGTTCGGCATCGATGTCCTGCACCACGGCGACCTGTCCCGTGCGCATTACCCGCCCGGTCACGCCCTCGCCCACCCGGTAGCGCCCGCGCTCTCGCTCGGTGGCCACCAGGCCGTAGGCATAGCGGATCTCCATGAACTCGCCGCTGGTATCCGGAAGCACCACCCGCCCGCGGTTGAGCCCGGTGATCTGCGAAAGCAGCCGCAACATGCGTCCGATGACGGTGTCCGGGTCGTTCATGTGAGAGAGCCACTGGGTGGCCTCGTGGACGACCAGGAGTTCGGCGTCGGCGGATTCCGAGCGGGACGACGGCTGGACAGCGTGGGTACGGGGCATGGGCAACTCCGGGACGAGTGATAGTTCCCTTCTGCTGCAAGAAGCAGGCCCGCAACTTTGTCCGCCATTGGCGGGCATTGCGCGACGATCCGCCGGAATCCGGCGCACCAATAGCGGGACAGCCCGCGCCACGCCGCTCCTCCATGGTGCGAAAACACGCCAATTACCGTCAAAAGATGCTGAAATGACACAAACGTGCCGAGTGGCACGGCTTCTGCAACCTCGTGGTCGTCACTCACCGACCCGAGAGCGAAACCATGTCCACATTCGATAACCCCTTCGATCCCGAAACCTCCCTGCGCCGCGGCTGCACCTGCGGCAAACACGGCAGCCAGGCCGATCACAACGCCGCACTCGGCGAGAGCGCCATGCCGACCGACGAGGAAGCCGCTCTCAACCGCGCGGTGGATTC
The DNA here is from genome assembly GCA_041690375.1 of Guyparkeria sp. Taxonomy (GTDB): domain Bacteria; phylum Pseudomonadota; class Gammaproteobacteria; order Halothiobacillales; family Halothiobacillaceae; genus Guyparkeria. The sequence continues at coordinate 1,301 of JAWLHL010000022.1, forward strand.
GGCGGTGATGCGCTCGCTGTTCCCGGAGGACCGTACCCGACGCAACTTCCTCAAGGCCGTGGGCGTGAGCACGGCGATGGCCGCGGTTTCCACCTTTTTCCCGATGGCCGCCGCCCGGGCCGTCGCTGCCGACCCGGTCGGTCCGCTGGAGAAGAAGAAGCTCAAGGTGGGATTCATCCCGATCACCTGCGCCACGCCGATCATCATGGCCCACCCGATGGGCTTCTACGAGCGCGAGGGCCTGGACGTCGAGGTGGTCAAGACCGCCGGCTGGGCACTGATCCGCGACAACGTCAACAACGGCCAGCTCGACGCCTCGCACATGCTCTCGCCGATGCCGATCTCGGCCTCGCTCGGGGTCGGTGCGCGGCGCCAGGACACCTACGTCGCCACCATCCAGAACATCAATGGCCAGGCGATCACGATGCACAACAAGCACAAGGACAATCGCGAGCCCGAGAACTGGAAGGGCATGACCTTCGGCATCCCCTACGACCACTCGATGCACAACCTGCTGCTGCGCTACTACCTCGCCGAGCACGGCGTCGACCCGGACCGCGACGTCAAGCTCAAGGTGATCGCCCCGCCGGAGATGGTCGCCAACCTCAAGGCGGGCAACATCGACGGTTTCCTCGGCCCCGAGCCGTTCAACCAGCGCGCGGTCTACGAGGGTGCGGGCTTCATCCACGTGCTCTCCAAGGATCTCTGGGACGGCCACCCCTGCTGCGCCTTCGGCGCGACCCGGGAATTCGTCGAGGAGAACCCCAACACCTTCTCCGCGCTGTTCCGCGCGATCGCCAGCGCCACGGCCTACGCGCACAAGAAGGAGAATCGTCCCGAGATCATCGAGGCGATCGCGCCCAAGAACTACCTCAACCAGCCCAAGATCGTGCTCGACCAGGTGATGACCGGCCGCTACGCCGACGGGCTGGGCAACATCATCGAGGAGCCCGAGCGCGCCGACTTCGACCCGTTCCCCTGGGAGTCGATGGGCGTGTGGATCCTCACGCAGATGAAGCGCTGGGGCTACATCGAGGAGGAGATCGACTACGCCGACATCGCCGAGGAGATCTTCCGCGCCACGGATGCCCGCCAGCGCCTCGCCGAGATGGGCCTGCCGGCACCGGAGACCAACAGCCGCAAGCACACCATCATGGGCAAGGAGTTCGACCCGGGGCGCCCGCAGGAATACCTGGAATCGTTCGAGATCGGGAGGGCCTGAGCCATGAGCCAGTCACTCTCCCTGCGCGCCGGCATCGTCTCGATCCTCCTGCTGCTCGCCTTCGTCGGCGCGTGGTGGGGGGCGACCCTGCCCACCCAGGTCGACCTGGGCGACATGGATCCCGAGTACGCCAAGATGATGGGACTGGACACGGTCCAGGAATCGGACATGCCGACCCCGGGCGACATCGCCGCGGCGATCGGCATGCACCTGGCCGACCCGTTCGAGATCGACGGGTCGAGCAGCGGCATCGGCATCCAGCTCGCCCACTCGTTGTGGCGCGTGCTGGCCGGCTTTGCCCTGGCCGCCCTGGTCGCTGTGCCTCTGGGTTTCCTGATCGGGATGTCGCCGCTGATGCACAAGGCGCTCGACCCCTACATCCAGATCCTCAAGCCCATCTCGCCGCTGGCCTGGATGCCGCTGGCCCTGTACGTCATCCAGGACGCCTCGCTCTCCTCGATCTTCGTGATCTTCATCTGCTCGATCTGGCCGATGATGGTCAACACCGCCTACGGCGTCGCCTCGGTGCGCGACGACTGGCTCGCGGTGGCCAAGACCCTGGAAGTGAGCCCGCTCAAGAAGGCCTTCAAGGTGATCCTGCCGGCCGCCGCGCCGACCATCCTCACCGGCATGCGCATCTCCATGGGCATCGCCTGGCTGGTGATCGTCGCCGCGGAGATGCTCGTCGGCGGCACCGGCATCGGCTACTTCATCTGGAACGAGTGGAACAACCTCGATCTGGCCAACGTGATCTTCGCCATTCTCCTGATCGGCGTGGTCGGCATGATCCTCGACGCCATCTTCGGCCTGCTCGGCCGCGTCGTCAGCTATAAGGAGGTCTGAACATGACTACCCCCGCCTTCATCCAGGTCGAGGGCCTGGAAAAGACATTCCCCGCCCCGCTGGGCCAGGAACCGGTCACGGTGTTCCAGAATCTCGACTTCGAGATCGAGAAGGGCGAGTTCGTCTGCCTGATCGGCCACTCGGGCTGCGGCAAGTCCACCATCCTCAACATCCTCGCCGGGCTGGACGCCGCAAGCGACGGGTACGTCTTCATGGAGAACCGGCAAGTGACCGGCCCGGGCCTCGACCGAGGCGTGGTCTTCCAGGGCCACGCCCTGATGCCGTGGCTGACCGTGCGCGAGAACGTCGCCTTTGCGGTCAAGTCGCGCTTCAAGCAGCACTCGAAGGCCGAGATCAACGCCCAGGTCGAGAAATACGTCGAGATGGTCGGGCTGTCGCACGCGATCGACAAGAAGCCGCACCAGCTCTCCGGCGGCATGCGCCAGCGGGTCGGGATCGCCCGGGCGTTCGCGATCGAACCGAAGATGCTGCTGATGGACGAGCCCTTCGGGGCGCTCGACGCCCTGACCCGCGGGGTGATCCAGGACGAGCTGCTCGCGATCTGCCAGGCCACCGGCCAGACGGTGTTCATGATCACCCACGACGTCGACGAGGCGATCCTGCTGGCCGACAAGATCCTGTTGATGACCAACGGGCCGTTCGCCGAGGTCGCCGAGTGCGCCTACAACCCGCTGCAAAAGCCGCGCTCGCGCCAGGAGATGCACCACGACGGGCACTACTACCCGTTTCGCAACCACCTGGTCGACTTCCTGGTCAACGGCCCCGGCAGGCCCTACGCCGAGAAGTCGCGCGGCGGCAGGCCGCCGGCCACTGACGAGGCGCCGCGCACCGGCCTCAGGGGCGTGGTCAACGGCTGAGCGCCCGCCCCGGCGGTCCCTGTCCGTACCGCCAGTCCAATCCGGCCATCGTGCCGGATTTTTCGTTTCCGCCGCGGTGTCGACGGGCAGCCCGGGAAGCCGGGGCTAGGCTTCCCGCACCTGGCGGGCCACGGTCTCAACCGTCTGCTGGTCCTCGTGCCGGTAGACGATCAACCGGACGTCGGCCAGCGAGCGCGGCTCGAAGCGGGCGATCTCCTCCAGGATCAGTCTCGCGCCGACAGCCAGGTCGAAACCTGCCACTCCGCAGCCCAGCGGCGGGATCACCAGCGACCGGCAGCCCAGCTCGTCGGCCTTCTCCAGGGTATGGCGCGTCGCCTCGCGGATACTCTGCTCGGTGGCACGGCCGTCGCCGTAGTGCGGCATGGCTGCGGCGTGGATGACCCACCTCGCCGGCAGGTCGTAGGCATCGGTCACCGCCACTCCACCCAGAGGCACCGGTCCCTGCGCCATCGCCGCCTCGTTGATCGGCCCGTTGGCGGTCTCGCGCAGGGCGCCGGCCACCCCGCTTCCCATCGCCAGCGATGTCCCGGCGGCATTGACCAGGCAATCGGCCGACTGTTCGGCGATATTGCCCTGTATGATCGTGAAGTCCATCGGCGCCTCCGTCGTCGATGCGGATGGGAACCTGTCCGGAGTCTGGACCGCCGCAAGCGTTTTTGAAACCAAGTGACGACATCCCGGTCGAAAATCATCGCCCGGACGTCGCCGGAGCATGCCGCGGTCGTCGGCAGACAGACTTGATCCCGACAACAGAAACGGTATTCGACACGCATGCTGAATCAACGCCAGGTACTGTCCCCCGTTCTCGTCGCCCTGCTCGCGCTGGCGAGTCTCGTGCTCGGCACGACCCGCGCCGAGGCAGCCGCCAGCGAGGTCCACGAGCGCAGCCTCGACAACGGACTCAAGGTGCTGGTCCTGCCCGACAGCCGTGCCCCGGTCGTCACCCACCAGATCTGGTACAAGGTGGGTTCGGCCGACGAGCCGGGCGGGATCACCGGCATCGCCCACATGTTCGAGCACATGATGTTCAAGGGCACCGAGAATCTCGGACCGGGCGAGTTCTCCGACATCATCGCCCGGCTGGGCGGCGACGAGAACGCCTTCACCGGTCGCGACTTCACCGCCTACTTCCAGACCCTGTCGGCAGCCGAGCTCGGGACGGTCATGCGCTGGGAGGCCGACCGCATGGCCAACCTCGAGCTCGACCCCGAGGAATTCGCCCGCGAGAAGGAGGTGGTCAAGGAGGAGTGGCGCTCGCGCGTGCGCGACAATCCCAATGCCCGCCTCGGCCAGCTGCTCCACGCCACCGCCTTCGACAGCAGCGGCTACCACCACCCCATCATCGGCTGGAAGACCGACATCGACGCCTACACGGTCGAGGACCTGCGCGACTGGTACGAGACGCACTACGCGCCGAACAACGCCACGCTGATCGTCGTCGGCGACGTCGACCCCGACGAGGTGTTCCGGCTGGCCGAGACGCACTACGGGCCGATCGAGCCGCGGGAACTCGCGCCGGCCAAGCCGCGCGAGGAGATGGCGCAGCACGGCATCCGCCGGGCGGAACTGGTCATCCCCGCCCGGCTGCCGCACCTGTCGATGGGCTACAAGGCCCCGTCGCTGGTGACCGCCGAGGATCCCCGCGAGGCCTACGCCCTGCTCGTGGCCGCCGGGGTGCTCTCGGGGGACTCCGGCGCCCGTCTGGCCAACGACCTGGTCCGCCAGGGCAAGCTGGCGAACGCTTCGGCGGGCTACAACCTCAATGCCCGCCAGACCACGCTGTTCACCGTCGATGCCACGCCGAAGGACGGCCAGCCGCTCGACGAGGTCGAGGCCCTGCTGCGCGAGCAGATCGAGCGCCTGAGAGAAGAGCCCATCGGCGAGGACGAGCTCGACCGCATCAAGGCCCAGGTGGTCGCCTCGGAGGTCTACCAGCGCGACTCGCTGTTCTACCAGGGGATGAAGGTAGGCATCTACGAGACCGTGGGCCTGGGTTACGAACAGGCCGACCGGTTCGTCGAGGCCGTCCAGGAGGTCACCGCGGAAGATGTGCGGGACGTGGCCCGCAAGTACCTCGACGAGCGGCGCCTGACCGTGGCGATCCTCGAGCCCGAATCCGACGACACCCAACCCGCCCTGCCCAGCCCGACCGGAGGTATCGACCGTGTCCACTGATCTCCGCCATGCCGTATGGAAGCCCGTTGCCGTCCTCGGCGTCCTGCTGCTGGCGGCCACTGCTCGCGCCGAGCCGGTCCTGCCGCTGGAGACCTGGGAAACCGACAATGGCGCGACCGTGCTCTTCTACCCCACCGACACCCTGCCGATGGTCGATGCGCGAGTGATCTTCGATGCCGGCAGCGCGCGCGACCCCGAGGGCAAGGGCGGCACCGCCAGCCTGACCGCCGACCTGCTGGAGGAAGGCACGCAGAAGCGAGACGCCAAGGCGATCGCCGACGGCTTCGCCCGGGTCGGCGCGGAGTTCTCCGCCAGCGCGAACCTCGAAACCAGCGCCGTGCGCCTGCGCAGCCTGACGGAATCCGACTGGCTCTGGCCCGCCGTCGAACTGATGGGCGAGGTCATCGCTCACCCCGCCTTCGACCGGGAGGATTTCGAGCGCGAACGCGAGCGTCAGCTGCGAGGGATCGAATCGCGCAAGCAGTCCGCCTCCTCGGTGGCCAGCGACACCCTGCGTGAGGTGGCCTTCGAGGGCCATCCCTACGGCCACCCGACCGAAGGTACGCTCGAATCGGTGGAGAAGATCTCGCACGACGAGGTGCGCGCCTTCCACGAGCGCCACTACGTCGCCCGCAACGCCACCGTGGTGATCGTCGGCGCGCTCGACGAGGACGAGGCCCGACGGCTGGCCGACACCCTCGTTCGCGACCTGCCGGAAGGCCGTCCCGCCGAGCCGCTACCCCCCGTCCCGGCGCTCGAGGGGGACCGCGTGGTTCGCGTGCCCTTCCCCTCCGAGCAGTCCACGCTCCTGATCGCCCATGAAGGGATACCGAGAAAGCACGAGGACTACCTGCCGCTCTACGTCGGCAATCACATACTCGGCGGCAGCGGTTTCGCCTCGGTGCTGATGTCCGAGTTGCGCGAGAAGCGCGGACTGGCCTACAGCACCTACAGCTACCTGTTCCCGCTGCGGGCCGGTGGCCGGTTTGTCATGGGGATCCAGACCCGCAACGACCAGGTCGACCGGGCGCTGTCGCTGATGAGCGACCAACTGGGCGATTTCATCGACCAGGGCCCCGGCGACGAGCAACTGGCCGATTCGCAGGCCAACCTGGTCGGCGGCTTCCCGATGCGCCTCGACAGCAACAGCAAGATCGTCGAACAGATCGGCAAGCTGGACTTCTTCGGCCTGCCGCTGGACTACTTCGACAGCTACGTCGACCGGATCGAGTCGATCCGCCCGGACGACGTTCGCCAGGCATTCGCGCGGCACATCGACCCGGAAAGTCGCGTCGTGGTCATCGTGGGGCCGGAGGCCGGAGACAGCGATTGACACCGGATCCCCGACGGAACTCGGATCGATTCTTGCCATCTAAGCCAACGATCGGTTAAAAGGAGATCCCGGCATCGAAAACGCGCATGGAGCCGCGCCGCGACCGGGATGCCACAGTTTTTTACGAAAAAGGAGCATTGACGATGTCGGTACGTATCCCTGCCCTGGTGGCAGCACTCATCCTTCCCGTCTCCGGCGCGATGGCCAGCGACCTGCACACTGACGCCGCCATCGGCGGGGCCATCGGCGGCGCGCTCGGCGGTGTCGTCGGCGCCGAGGTCGGCGGCCGCGAGGGCGCGATCATCGGCTCCGGCGTCGGGGCCGCCGCCGGCACGGCGGTCAATACCCGGGACCACGCCGAGCCCAAAGACTACCGCCACGATCGGGAATATCGTCACCGCCATGGCCACGGCGACCACTCGCGCGGGCGCTTCTGCCCGCCGGGCCTGGCCAAGCAGGGCCGCTGCTGAGCCCTGCCCCCGGGGCAGCATCACCCTGCCCTCTGAACGAAAGGAACGCCACCGACGATTGAACTGACCCCCAAAAGATGGACGGTTGGTTAGGGGAACTCTGCACGAATGCCATACCGCCCTGCGGGGCCTTGCGAGCCGCCCGTGCTCCGCGTTGCGCCGTCTTGACGTGGCCACCGGCACGCCGGCTTTGAGGCGCCTTGATCACGGACGGCTCGCCAGGCCAGAGTGGCATGGCATTCGTGCAGAGTTTCCTTAGCCGGGCACCAAGGCCTGAGTCCTGTATTCCACGGGGCTCAGGCCTTTTCGTTTCTCCCTGCTCCGATCGTGGTTGTAATAGCGGATGTAGCGCTTGATCTCGAGGATGAAGGCCTCGACGGTTTGAACGTCCGACCATGCCAGGAGCCGCAGAACGAGCGAATAGACATACCAACAGGATAGGCGAGCGGCGAGTGAGCACGCGACGCCGCAATCGGGTGGCCTATTAGAGTCGCAGCAACCCCTCGATGGCCGCCATGTCGAGCCGGGCCTCCACGGCATCTGCCAGGCGATCGAGCTCGGCGAGGCGGTGGGCGTGGTAATCCACTCCCTCGTCGGCGAAGAGGCCGCAGTGGGCCAGCAGCGCCGCGGCGGCATCGGGGAGGTCGAACAGACCGTGCAGGTAGCTGCCCATCACCTGGCCATCGGCACTGATGGCGCCTTCCGCCACTCCCTCGATATGGCACAAGGGGCGTTGCAGTGCCGGCCCTTCGCTCACCCCGTTGTGGATCTCGTAGCCGCTGATCGGCACGCCCCCGAGATGCAGGTGCCCGGTCACGTTGCGCAGCACCTTCCCGGGGACCATGCGGGTTTCGAACTCCAGCAGCCCGAGTCCCGGTGTTGAACCGCTCGCTCCCTCCAGCCCCTCGGGGTCATGGATCCAGTTACCCAGCATCTGGAAGCCGCCGCAGATCCCCAGCAGCTTGCCGCCATAGCGCAAATGGCGGCGAATGGCCTCATTCCAGCCCTGGGCGTGCAACCACTCGAGGTCACTGCGGCTGTTCTTGCTGCCCGGCAGGATGATCAGGTCCGCGGGCGGGATGGGTTGGTCAGGGCCCACGAACGTCAGCTGGACCTGCGGATGCAGGCGAAGGGGATCGAAATCGTTGTGGTTGCTGATCCGCGGCAGGGCCGGCAGCACGACCCTCAGCGTCGGCTCCGGGTTTTCCACGCCCGTCAGCCCGACGCCGTCCTCGGCGTCCAGAAGCAGGCCCTGCAGATAGGGAAGCGTGCCCACCACCGGCTTGCCGGTGCGTTCCTCGAGCCAGTCGAGACCCGGCTGCAGCAATGCCATGTCGCCGCGAAAGCGATTGATCACGAACCCGCGGGTACGCATGCGCTCGCTCTCGCTCAAGAGTTCGAGCGTCCCCACCAGTTGGGCGAAGACCCCGCCGCGGTCGATATCGCCAACCAGCAGCACGGGGCAATCGATCATCTCGGCGAAGCCCATGTTGGCGATATCGTTATGGCGCAGGTTGATCTCGGCGGGGCTCCCGGCCCCTTCGGCGACGATCACCTCGAAACGGCTCGACAATGCCTTCCAGGCAGCCAGCACCGAACGCCTCGCCTCCGCCTTGTAGGCATGGTAATCCAGGGCATCCATGCGGCCGTGAACCCGGCCGCGCAGTATCACCTGGGCGCCACGGTCGCTCTCGGGCTTGAGCAGCACCGGGTTCATGTCGCTGTGGGGAGCGAGCCCGCAGGCCAGCGCCTGGAGCGCGGTGGACCGGCCGATCTCGCCGCCATCCTCGGTTACCGCGCTGTTGAGCGCCATGTTCTGCGGCTTGAAGGGCGCCACCGATACCCCGCGACGCGACAACGCCCGGCAGATCGCGGCCACCACGGTGCTCTTGCCGGCATCCGAGGTAGTGCCCTGAATCATCAGGGTGGCCATGGCCTAGAGTTCCACCCCTTTCTGGGCCTTGATGCCCTGGTCCTTGAAGGCGTGCTTCACCACCTTCATTTCGGTGACGGTATCGGCCAGCTCGATCAACTGCCCAGGCGCATGACGCCCGGTGACGACCACGTGCTGCTTTTCCGGCCGCGCCTGCAGGTCGTCGAGGACTCGGTCGAGGTCGAGGTAGTCGTGACGCAGGGCGATGTTCAGCTCATCGAGCAGCACCAGCTCGTAGCTATCGTCGGCGAGCATGCGACGGGCGATCTCCCACGCCGCCTCGGCCGCCTCCACGTCGCGCTGGCGATCCTGGGTGTCCCAGGTATAGCCCTCGCCCATCACGTGGTAGTCGACGCCCGGCAGGTCGCGAAAGAAGGCTTCTTCTCCGGTGCTGAACTTGCCCTTGATGAACTGCACCACCCCGACCTTCATGCCATGGCCCAGGGCGCGCGCCAGCATGCCGAAGCCGGAGCTGCTCTTGCCCTTGCCGGGGCCGGTGAGCACCAGCAGTACGCCCTGCTCCTTGTCGGCGCGGGCAATGCGCTCGTGCATGATCTTCTGCTTGTGAGCCATACGCCGGGCATGGCGGTCGGGGTCCTTGGCATCGTCTCGCATGGGGATCTCCGGTTCGGGGTCAGGGCCAGGGCGGCTGGCCACGGAAAAGCGCGCCGACCAGGTCGGGCGCCGAGGGGAAGTAGCCATGAAAGTAGCTGGCGACCAGGCCGCGGTGCCGATACACCGGTTCGGCTTCGCTACCGGCCAGCCGCCGGGTACGGGTGACCGGCGGCGCGTCGCTTTCGAGCAGGGAATGGTGGTAGGTGTGGCCGCGCAATCCACCCTGCGGCGACGCCAGGCTCTGCATCCCCAGCGCCGTCAACTTGCCGGCCATGCGGGCGTGACCCGGCAACAGGCCGAGCATGGCATGCGCGCGACCTTCGCCGTCGTGGAGCTGCTCCATGCAGGCCATCAGGCCGCCGCACTCGGCGAGCAACGGCTTGCCCGCCGCATGGTGGTCGCGTATCGCCGCCCGCATCGGGGCGTTGGCGGCGAACCTGGCGGCGTGCAATTCCGGATAACCGCCCGGCAGCCACAGGGCATCGCATTCGGGCAGTGTTTCGTCGGCCAGCGGCGAGAAAAAGCGCAAGCGCGCCCCCATGGCCTCGAGCAGGTCTAGGTTGGCGGGGTAGATAAAGGCGAAGGCATCATCGCGGGCCACCGCGATGCGCACTCCGTCCATCTGTCGGTCAGTTGGCTCGGGCGCAGGGGCCTCGAGCGTGACCCGTGCCGGCAGCCGGTCGAGTCCGGCGGCCTCGAGCACCTCGGCGGCGGCGTCCAGCTGGCGGTCGAGTCCGGCCAGCTCGCTTGCCTGCACCAGCCCCAGGTGGCGATCGGGAATCGCCATGGCCTCGCTGCGCGGGATCGCACCCAGCAACGACAGCCCCGCCGGCATGGCCTCGCGCAGCATCTCGCCGTGGCGTGGACTGCCGACACGATTGGCGATCACCTCATGGACGGTCAGTTCGGGATGATAGCGGGCCAGTCCCAGGGCCACGGCGCCGAAGCTCTGCGCCATGCCCCTGGCGTCGATCACCGGCAATGCCGGCAGGCCGGCGAGAACCGCCAGGTCGGCGCTCGACGAGTCGCCGTCGAAGAGCCCCATGGATCCCTCGACCGGGATCACGTCGGCGTCCCGCGCGGCCTCGGCCAGACGCCAGCGGTATTCGGCCTCTCCGGTCATCCACGGGTGCAGCTGGTAGACAGGCGCCCCGGAGGCCACCTCCTGGACCATCGGGTCGAGGAAGTCCGGTCCGTGCTTGAACACGCGCACACGGCGACCGGCGTTGCGATGCAGCCTAGGGAAACTCTGCACGAATCGATAGTGCCTCTGCGGGACCGCCAAGGGTCCAGATGCAAGGCGCGGTGCGCCGTGAATGGCCGTCGCCATTCGCAAGCGCCGCAACGCCGCAGGTGGGCCCTTGGCGGCCCGCCCGTGTGGGGCTCGCGGGTTTGCCCGCACTCGTCGTTGCCGTCCCTCGGCGGGCAATGAGCCCGCCTTCGGCCCGGCGCCTCGATTGCGAACAGACCCGCGAGCCAGAGGCACCATCGATTCGTGCACTGTTTCCCTGGCCAGGGCGGCCGTGACCATCGACTTGCCCTGGCCGGGGCCCGGAGCGGTGATCAGGGCGGCATGGGCCTCGCCGCGTATCAGCCGGTGGGAACGGGACATGCCTACCTCGCAGGGACGAAAATGGGTGCGCCATCGATCTCGGCGGTCGCCAGGCGCTGGTCATAGAGCCGTTCCAGGACACTCGGCACCAGCATGTCGGCAGCGGGCCCCCAGCAGGCCTCGCCGTCGGGATACAGCAGCAGGAGGTGATCGCACCAGCGGGCCGCCAGGTTCAGGTCGTGCAGGCACATCATCACCGCCCTGCCCGCGGCGGCCTGCCCGGCCAGCAGTGTCATGACCGCCGTCTGGTGGTGGAGGTCGAGATGGTTGGTGGGCTCGTCGGCCAGCCACAGCTGCGGCGACTGCGTCAGCACGGTCGCGATGGCGACGCGCTGGCGTTCGCCTCCCGACAGCGTATTGACCAGGCGGTTCTTCAGATGGACCACGTCCAGCCGCTCGAGCGCCTGCTCGGCGAGGCGCACGTCATCGCCACGCTCCATCTGCCAGGCCGAGAGGTAGGGATGGCGACCGATCAAGGCGGTTTCCAGCACCGTCGCGGGAAAGCCATCCTGGCGCTCCTGGAAGATCATGCCCAGCTGGCGGGCGACCTGCCTGCGCCGCAGCTGCTCCAGAGGCCGGCCGTCCAGCTCCACCTCGCCGGAGCGCGGGGCCCGCAGCCCGGCCAGGGTATGCAGCAAGGTGGTCTTGCCCGCGCCGTTGGGTCCCAGCACTCCCCAGATCTGTCCCGCCGCCAGGCAGAGATTCAGCGCCCTGCCGTCCTCTCGTCCGGGGACGTCGACAACCAGATCGCGCGTCTCGAGTCGGCTCATCAGCGACTCCGGTAAAGCAGGTAGAGGAAGGTCGGCACGCCGATCAGCGCGGTGATCACGCCCACGGGCAACTGCTCCGGGGCGATCACGGTGCGCGCCAGGGTGTCGGCCAGCACCAGCAGGGTGCCGCCGGCCAGCGCACAGGCGGGCAGGATCAGGCGCTGATCGTTGCCCAGCACCAGGCGCAGCATGTGGGGAACCACCAGGCCCACGAAGCCGATGCTTCCGGCCGTGGTGACAGCCATCGCGGTCAGCAGGCTGGCGGTGACATAGATCGTCCACTCCAGCGGGCGAACCGCGACCCCCAGCGCCGCCGCCTGCATCGACCCGCGAGCCAGCACGTTCAGGCTGCGCCCCAGCGGAAAGCCCAGCAGGCAGATCAGCGCCAGCACCAGCAGCGAAGGCATGGGCGTGTGGGCATAGGCCAGATCCCCCATCAGCCAGTACAGCATGCCCGGCAGGCGCTCGGCAGGACTCAGGGCCAGCATCAGGGTGACCACCGCTCCCCAGCCGGCGGCAACCACCACACCCGTCAACAGCAGACGCGAGGGGGTCCAGCTGCCGGTGCCATGGGCGAGGCCGAACACCAGCAGCGTGGAGAGCAGCGCACCGGCGAAGGCCGATCCGGAGACCACCATGCCACCGAGCCCCGCCAGCATCGCTGCCAGGGCGCCGACCGCCGCGCCACCGGAAAGGCCCAGCACGTAGGGATCGGCGAGCGGATTGCGCAGCAGCACCTGCATGAGCGCACCGGCGACGGCAAGTAGCCCGCCCGTGGCGAAGGCCGCCAGCGTGCGCGGCAGGCGCAACTCGATGATCAGGGTGCGCGACAGGGCATCGCCACCGCCGCCTAGCACCGACCACAGCTCGCCGGGCGCCAGGTTGGCGCTGCCAACGCTGACGGACAGCCCCATCGCCGCGAGGGAAGCGGCCAGCAGCACTGCCAGGGGGAGGGTCAGGCGAGGCACGAGGCCTCCCGGTCAACGCCTGTCACGGGCCACCTCCAGTTTCTCGCAGAGAATCCGGGCGCCTTCGAGCAATCGCGGGGTGGGACGCTGGATCAGCGACGGCGGCACGAAGAACAGGTTGTCGCTGGCGACCGCCCTGAGGTCGGGGTACCGGGTCCAGTGCGTCAGCCAGTCCCGGTTCTCTTCGCCCATGCCGCCGGCGATGATCGCCTCGGGGTCGGCTTCCAGCACCGACTCTTCATCGATGCGCGGCACCAGTCGCGACTGTTCACCAAAGACGTTGCGTCCGCCGCACATCTCGATGACCTTGCCGATCAGATGAGCATCATTGACGGTCATCAGCGGCTCGTCCCAGACCTGGTAGAACACCGGCACCATCGCAACGCCGTCATAACGCGCCGCGAGTTCCGCCATGCCGTCACGAAACGCCCGGGCCGCCCGGTCTCCCTCGCTGCGAGTATCCGCCAGCCGCGCCAGGCGCTCGATGGCGGTCGACACCCCCTCGAAGTCGCGCGGTTCGATGTAGAACACCGGGATGCCCAGCGCTTCGATGGTTTCCAGCTGCTCGGCGGGATTGCCGGTCACCCAGCCGATCACCAGGTCCGGCTCCAGCGACACCAGCGTTTCCATATCGATCCGCGTATGGCTGCCCACCGAGGCGACCTCTTTCGCCTCGGGCGGATAGTCGCTGTGGGACACCACCGCCACCACCTTGTCGCCGGCCCCGGCGGCATAGGTCAGCTCGGTGGCCCCGGGCGAGAGTGCCGCGATCCGCTCGGCGGGCGACTCGAGACACACCTCGCGATCGCGATCATCGACAGCACAGATCGCAGCCCAGCCCGGAAGCGCATGCCCCGCCAGCAAGAGCACGGCGGCCAGGCGCAACCAGCAGCGAAGACGACGGCACTTCAGGGCGCCTCGAAAAACCGTCATGAGCCGCCCCAGTGCAAGGAGCCGCTGGCTTGCGCCTGCTTCGCATCCAGCGAGCGACGAGACATGTCAACAGGATAGGCGGGGAGCGAGCGAGCACGCGACGCCGCAACCGGGGGGCGCAAGAGGTTTCTCGAGGTGCGCTTCATTGTTCCGCTCCCGGATCCATCAGGATCAAGCATCCGTCCTCGGGGTCACGATACATGCGTCCCACGCTCTCGTGACCGCTACCCGACTCGCCCGCTCCGGACGGCATGGCGGGCATTTCACGTCCCATCCCGATTCCATGCCTCCCGAAGGGCCGTCGCGCGATGCGGCTGACGCTCCCCGACCGCCGACACCGGCAGCAGGGAGAGCCGCGCCACCCCCAGCGACCGGGGAACCTGTCATTGGGCACCGAAGTGCACACTCAAGAAGACGCCGCGACCGGCGTTGAGATAGTCATCGCCATCGAGGAAACGGGCAGTTGCATATTCCTTGTCAAAGGCGTTCTCGACGGTCAGCCGAGCCGACCACCGCGGGGCGAACTGCCAGTCGGCACGCAGGTTGACCAGACCATAGCCCGCCAATCGCTCTTCGTTGGCCGCGTCGTCGTAACGATGATTCTGGGCGATCCAGGAGCCACCCAGGGACCAGTCCCCCAGCTCGCGGTCGATGTCCAGCCGCAGCCCCTGGGTCGCCCGGCGTGGCAGCCGATTGCCGGCATTGTCACCACTCCGGTTCTCCGGATCGGTGTAGGTGAGCGCCGCCTGGACGGTCCAGTCATCGATCTCGGCGCCGCCGGACAGCTCTGCACCCCGGATCCTCGCCTTGTCGACATTGAAGGCGGCAAACCTGCCATCCTGGAAGGTGAAAGCAATCAGATCGTCGATCTCGGTCTGGTAGGCCGCGATGTCCCAGAATACGGACTGGTATTGACCCCGGACACCCACCTCGATGGTCTCGGAGGTTTCGGCATCCAGATCCGGATTCCCGAAACTGGGGAAATAGAGATCGTTGAAGGTCGGCGCCTTGAAGGCCGTGCCGTAGCTGGTACGCAGGGTGTGGTGGTCATCCAGATCGTAACCCAGCGCCACGCTACCGGTGACTTCCTCGCCAAAGGCCTCGTTGTCGTCATGACGCAGGCCGGCCTGAAGGGACAGCGGCGAAAAGTCCAGCAGGCCCTGAGCGAAGACCGCCGTGTTGTCGCGACTGCTTTCAGCGTAATCCGTGGTGCCGCTGACCTGATCCTCGCTGTGTTCGACGCCGGCCACCAGCTCATGAGCCCCCAGGTACAGGGTGTTCTCCCAGCGCGCCGTCCGAGTGCGGGTGTCGAATACCGAATCCCCGAAACTATCGACAGTATCATCCTCATCCCTCGCTTCACTCAGGGTGAGACGACTGCTCCAGCTATCCGTGAGCGGCGCCTCGGCATAGACGCCCGCGACCTGCTGGACGAAGTCGGTCTCGCCGCCGTCGAACTCGGTATTCCCGCGGGCGTGCAGGGCCAGAACGCCCACTTCCACGTCGCTGTCGAAGGTATGAGATACCTTGGCGAGGGCCGAGGTATTGTCGTAGCCCTTGTCGTCGCCACCGCGTCGAACGGGTACGCCATCCGTGTCGAAACGGCTGGCGGCAAGGCTGTAACGCGTGCCGCCGCTGCTACCCGAGAGGGTGGCGCTGGCTCGTTGGGTATCGAAGGAGCCGCCTCCCAACGAAACGCCGGGGTGTGGCCCGCCCTCCTCGGCATCACGGGTGAAAAGCTGAATCACGCCGCCCACGGCATCGGCCCCGTACAGGCTGCCACGCGGGCCGCGAACGATCTCGGCGCGCTCGAACAGGCGAGGGTCCAGGAACTGCCAGGCGGCGCCACCGGCAGTAGCCGATCTCAGGCGGATGCCATCGATCAGCAGGACGTTCTGATCGCTGCTGGTACCGCGGATATAGACGCTGCTGCTCTTGCCGAAGCTGCCATTCGAAGTCACGTCCACACCCGGCTGGGCGCGAAAGAGATCCGTGACGCTGGCCGGGTCCTGGCGTTCCAGCGTCTCCTCGTCGAGAACCGTGACGGACGCGAGCGTTTCGTCCGCGGTGCGCGGCGCCAGAGCCGGGGTGATGACGATGGGATTGAGACGCAGGGTCTCCTCGGCGTCGTCGGCCTCGGCCTGGACGCAAAGCGGAAGCGCGGCGAGACCGAAGGCGGCCAGCCGACAAGCGGTGAGTGTCGTTTTCATTGGTTGTCCCTTGCGCGTCGTACGCACCCGTACGACCTGTGGCGATGGTATCGCCGGGACGGCAAGGCACCGAGGAGAAGGGAAACGAATAAAGACGAACACGCCTACCCTGCCTCGACGTTGCCCACCGCAACCCGGCATGACTTCTCGGGCCGGTATCCGGGCTGACGAGTGGACATCCTGGCGGGTAACGCCTGGGTCCCGAACGACTGCCTTCCCATGCCAGGGGCACAGTGGCGCTGTAGCCGTTCTTGTCTCGATCACCGTTGCGGGGGCAGCATCGGAATAGCTCGTGGAGCGCACCGATTTCCCGTTTAACCGGCGACAGTGACTGCCGCCGGCACCCGAGAGCGACGGTAAGCTACCAACCGATGCACAAGCCGTCAACGCGCATCGTCGGCGCCATCCTTGTGACCGAGGCGCTGAACCAGGCCATGGCGCACGTACCAGGCTCGCGCCGCGAGAGCCGCCGCCTCCTGGCCCAGCCGCCCGACCAGGTCACGCAGGCGACGATCCCTTGCCGCCATGGGGACGATGCCGCGCCCCACTTCCGGCAGGATCAGCACGACCTCCTGCAGGTCCTGGCGCTCGGCCACGAGCAGCGCCCGCAACTGATCGACCAGTACCAGGCGCAAGGCGTCGTCGTCGGTTTCGGGCCCGAGCGCCGCCTCGAGCCAGGGCAGCCACCCCGTGACCACCAGCACGGTGCCGGGCATCGCCAGCTCACGCCATACGTCCAATGACCTGCCGGGCGCGAGGTGGCACCAGGTGGCCCCGGGGAATCGGGACCTTACGATGTCTCGCTTGCCGGCGCAGGCACCGCCGATGAAGAGCTGCATTGCCAGCCTCCTGATGAGTTCACGAGCACGAAGTGACGGCCCTGGGCGTGGACGACGTCGCCTTCCCAGAAATCGATCGTCTCGAAGCGTCGCCGCAGCTCGCGAATGACCCCGCCATGCGTCACCGCCAGCACGCGCCGGTGCCCTGCGCCCCGGGCGGCGGCGAAGACCTCGCCCAGCCAGCCGTTGAGCCGCTCGCGCAGAGCGAAGATGGACTCCCCGCCCGGGGTGGGCCGCTCGCCTCGACTGTCGATCCAGGCCCGGTAGGAGGGATCGTCCTTGAGCTGGTCGTGGCAGCGGCCCTCGTAGTCACCGAAGTCCAGTTCACGCAGCCTGGCATCATAAACGACCCCATCCCCGGCATCCCGGCCCTCGCGCAGGTGGGCCAGGGTCTGGCGGCAACGCGTCAGGTCGCTGCAGTGAACGGCGTCGAAGCTTCCTCCTGCCACGGAATCGCGCAGGCGGTTCAGGCCCTCGAGCGCCTGAGGAAACAACAGCGGGACGTCCCGATGCCCCTGGTAGCGACGCTCCTGGTTCCAGGCCGTCAGGCCATGACGAACGACCACCAGCTCAAGGCGATCAGCAGTACCCATAGTTCTCCTCCCTCGATGGCCGCACCGATGATGTCGCCGTTCACTCCCCTGAAGGCGCGCATCACCAGTCCCGCGTAGAACAGCAGAAAGATCAGCAGCGCCCCCAGCAACACGCCGAGCCACGGCAACCCGCCGGATATCGCCAATGCCGCCGCCACCAGGGGCAGCATCGACAGCCACAGGTCCCACCGTCCGAGATGCCGCTTCCAGGACCAGGCCAGCCCTTCGGGTCGCGCCGCGGGCATCTCGACCAGCAGCGCCACGGCGGCGAAACGGCCCAGGGCCGGCACCAGGGCGAGGAGTACCGGATCGATTCCCGCGTCGAGCAGGGCCCAGAGCAGCATGCCCTTCCAGGCCAGCAGGAAGACCAGCGCCAGCAGGCCGAAACTGCCGACCTGGGGGTCTTTCATGATCGCCCAGCGACGTTCCAGCGGCGCATTGCTGCCCAGGGCGTCGGCAACGTCCATCAGGCCATCGAGATGCAGGCCACCCGAGAGCGCCACCCAACCGCTGAGCAGCAGCAGCGCCAGCAGCGGATCGGCGAGCGTGCCCTGCAACAGGCTTGCGGCAACCGCCAGGAAGACGCCCAGCAGCAGACCCACCAGGGGATAGCAACGAACGGCCCAGCGGCTGGTGGCCGGCGTCCAGGGGCAGGCGACCGGAACCGGTACCCGCGTGAGGAACTGGATGGCCAGCAAGAGCCCGAAGCCCGCCTCTCTCATCGCTCGGCCACCCCTTTCCAGTCAACGGGCATACCGGCCACCACTTCGACGACACGATCCGCCTCGACGGCCACCCGGCGATGCAGACCCTGCAGGAAGGCCAGGTAGCGCCAGGTCTCCGGGTCGGCCGGCGGCAGGTCCTCGTTGATGTCGTTGGAGACCAGGACCAGGTCGACCGCCTTCTGCCGGACCTTGCCCAGCACGGCCGCCAGCATCCGCTCGCCCTCCGCCTCGCAAAACCCGCTGCCGAAGAGCCACTGGCTGGCCCAGAGGGTCAGGCAATCGAGCAGCAGGACGCTGCCGGGCGCCACCCTGTCGAGTGCCTCGTCGAGCATCAGGGGTTCCTCCAATGTGATCCAGCCCTCACCGCGCTCGCGGCGATGGCGCGCAATCCGGTCAGCCATCTCGTCATCCGCGACCCTGGCGGTCGCCAGGTAGTAAAGGTTTCCCCCACCCTGGCGGTGCCGGTCCCGAGCCAGCCGTTCGGCGAAGCGGCTCTTGCCGGAACGCGCCCCACCGCTCACGAAGGCGATCATGTCCCGCTCCCGCCGTCCTGCCATGCGCTCAGTACCCTCGACAGCTGATCGTTTTCCGTTGAATCCCGCAGCGCCAGGCGAAGCCAGGCCCCATCCAGGCCCGGGAAATTGCGGGTATGCCGGGCAAGGATGCCCGATCGCAACAGGAACGCGAACAGGGCGTCGCTCGCCTCGGGGCCCGCCTCGGGCTGCACCAGGAAGAAGTTGGCCCGACTCGGCACGACCCGAAGCCCGGCGGCGACAAGCCTGTCGTGAAGGCGCGGATGCTCGGTCACGAACCAGCGCTGCGTCCTCGCCGCGAAGGACCGATCGGCCAGCAGCAAGGGAGGCAGGCTGGCCGCCAACTGGTTGACGCTCCAGGGCATCTGGAGCTCCCGCAAGCGGGAGACCTTTTCGGCGCTGGCCAGCACATAACCGAGCCTCAACCCGGGAATGGCGTAGTACTTGGTCAGCGAACGCAGCAGGACAAGGTTCGGGTAGCGCGCCAACAGGGGGGTCAGGCGCTGGTCGGGCGTGATGAAATCGATGAAGGCCTCGTCGACCACCAGGGAACTGCCATGCTCGAGCCCGGCGGCAAGGAGTCGCTCGACAACCGCAGCGGACACCAGGTTGCCGGTCGGGTTGTTGGGGCGACACAGGAACATCACGTCGCAATGGGCCATGGCCCCCTGTGCCCGCTCGTCATCCAGCGCGAACGCCTCACCCTCCAGGTCCAGCGAGGATACCGCGAGGCCATGCTGGTGGCAGGCGCGCGCATATTCCGAGAAGGTCGGCTGGACGATGACGGCCCGGCGACCGGCATGAAGCGCCGCGGCCAGGAAGATCGCCTCGGCCCCGCCATTGGTCAGGAGCACCGCTTCCGGCGCCACGCCCTCGGCCTCGGCAATGGCCTCGCAGGCCTCGCGATACGTCGGGTCGGGATAGCGCTCCACGCCGGCAAGGGCGTTCATCAACCGTTCCGGCAGCCAGGACGGCGGCCCCAGCGGGTTGAGATTGGTACTGAAATCGAGCAGCGGATGGTCCTCGGGCAGACCATGGCGCGCCAGCAACGGCGCTGCCTCGCCGCCATGGCTCGGCCAGTCGGTCCCGTGTCGCGTCATGTCGGCCATTCGTTCACCAGTACCAGGGGCAGCAGCATCAGCAGGAAGACCAGCCATCCCCCGTGCATCAGGCGGATCGCCAGGGCAATATGCCCCACCCGCAGCGGCTCGAGGGGATCTCCCAGGGTGGCGCGGTGCGAGACTTCGCCCGCGTAGTGGTTCGTGCCTCCCAGCTGCACGCCCAGCAGGCGAGCCACCATCGCCTCGGGCCAACCGGCATTGGGACTGGGATGACGTCGCGCATCGCGACGGGTCGACAGGAGCGCTCCCCGCACGCGCATGCCCGGCATCACCAGGGCACCCAGCCACAGCGCCAGGGCGGTGAGACGCGCCGGCAACCAGTTGGCCAGGTCATCGAGCCTGGCGGAGGCATAGCCGAAGTCGGCGTAGCGGGCATTGCGATAGCCGACCATGGAATCCAGCGTATTGACCGCCTTGTAGGCAAGCGCCAGGGGCGCCCCACCGATCAAGGCCCAGAACAGCGGGGCCGTGATGCCATCCACGGTATTCTCGGCGACCGTCTCCACCGTCCCCCTGGTGATCTCGCCCTCGTCCAGCTGCGCCGTATCTCGCCCGACGATCCGGGAAAGCGCCAGGCGCGAGGCCGCCAGGTCTCCCCTGCCGAGGGGCTCGGCCACCGCCCGGGCCGCGTCGACCAGGCCCTTGATCGCCAGTGTCGTGGCAAGCAGCCACAGCTCGGCGACCAGGCCCAGGCCGGGATGCAGCCGGTAGAGCAGCGAGAGTGTCGCCCATGCCAGCAGGTAGACCCCCACCACTACCAGGGCCGTCATCAGCATGCCCTTGAGGCGGCGGGCACGGGGACTGCCTCGATTCCAGAGACGCTCGCACCGGCCGATCACCGCGCCCATCGCCACCACGGGGTGCGGCACGCCGCGCGGGTCGCCGACGGCCAGGTCCAGGGCGGTCGCCGCCAGCAGCAGTGTCGTTCCCGAAAGCGTGAACGGCTCGAGCGTCACTCGGCCGGCCGCCCGCCGGTCGCGACGGCGGCGCTGTCGAAGGTCGCCATCTCCGACAGCAGTCCGCAGGCGGCATCCAGCAGGGGGAAGGCCAGGGCCGCTCCGGTGCCCTCGCCGAGACGCAGCTCGAGATCCAGCAGCGGGTCGGCATCCAGCATCGCCAGGGCCACGTCATGGCCCGGCTCCCGGGATCGATGGCCGAAGACCAGGAAGTCCCGGACGCCCGGGACCAGCCGGCAGGCCAGGAGCGCCGCCACGGTGGCGATGAAGCCGTCGATCAGGACCGGCACCCGATGCCGGGGCGCCTCGAGGCAGACCCCCGCCATGGCGGCGATCTCCAGGCCGCCGAGGCTCGACAGCACGCCGAGGGGATCGTCGGGGTCGGCGGCCCGCGCCGTGATGGCCGCCTCGATCACGGCCCGCTTGAACGCGAGGTGCCCGTCGTCGATGCCGGTGCCACGGCCGACCAGGCGGGAGACCGGCTCGCCGCTGAGCACCGCGAGCATGGCGCTGCTGGCGGTGGTGTTGCCGATACCCATCTCCCCGGCAATCAGGCAGCGACAGCCGGCTTCCACGGCTCTTCGGGCGGCTCGCCGTCCGGCGGCGATGGCCGACTCGGCCTCGTCGCGCGTCATGGCGTCCTCCCTGGCGAAGTTGGCGGTGGCGAACCTCACCTTGTCGTCGACCACGCCCTCGAGGGGAAGCGCGGTCATCACCCCCACGTCGATCACCTCGAGGTAGGCGCCGATCCGCCGCGCCAGGACATTGATACCCGCCCCGCCGGCGACGAAATTGGCGACCATCTGCGCCGTCACCTCGGCGGGAAAGGCGGAAACCCCCTCCTCGGCGATGCCATGGTCGGCGGCAAAGACCAGCACGGCTGGAGGAGTGACCCGGGGGAAGGCCTCATCGGTGATCGAGGCCAGGCGGACAGCCAGCTGCTCCAGGCGACCCAGGCTCCCCGGGGGCTTGGTAAGGGTGTCGAGATAGGCGGCGACCCTCTCGCCGAGGTCAGGATTGATCCTGGGGAGGGGCTCGGAAATATCGGTCACAGGAAGCTCCAGGGAGATCGTCCATGTCGGGGGCGGCACATCTTACCAAAGCCGTGGCGTGCCGCCGGACCCCGGCAAAGCGCCGTCCTGGCGCCCTTGGCAGGCGCCTTCGACCTGACTATCCAGCCAGACCGACGAGCATGGAAATGTACGGGAAACAGGAAGGGAGCCAGCCGATCTTGCCCGGCTTGTCTGATCCCGGGAGGTTCAATCGTCGGACCCGGGTGGACGGGACGTATCAAACGATGGCTCCCGGACTCCTCGGCGGGCCTGTCTGCCACAATGGTACAGGCCCAACATCGAGTGGAGATGGCATGGCATGACGTACAAAGCGCTGCGAAAAGGCGAGGTAAGGCTGCTCGACGGCGCGACCGGCACGGAGCTGGAAAAACGCGGCGTGCCCATGAGTTCCAACGCGTGGAGCGGGCAGGCATCGCTGGACCACATCGAGACCCTGGAAGCGATCCACCGGGACTACATCGAGGCCGGCGCCGACATCATCACGGCGAACACCTATGCAACCTCGCGCGCGCTGCTCCAACTCGACGGCCTGGGCGATCGCTTCGAGGAGATCAACCGGGCCGCGGTCCACGCGGCACGGAGGGCCCGGGAGCGGTGCAACCGTCCCGACGTGATGATCGCCGGGTCGCTGTCCCACCGGGGGCCGATCAGCGAGGGCTCCGCCCGGCCCGACAGCACCGCCGCCATCGGCCTCGACGAAATGGCCGATGCACTCGGCGAACAGGCCCGTCTGCTGCGCGACGAAGGCTGCGACCTGCTCTTGCTTGAGATGATGTACGACCCGGCCCGTATGCCGCTCGTCTTCGAGGCGGCCGCCCAGACCGGCCTGCCCGTCTGGGCCGGATTCTCCGCCCGGCGCGGCGAGGATGGACAGCTGCTCGGATTCGGCCCCGGTGAGGATGTCCCATTCGCGCAAATCATCCCGATCCTGCACGACTGGGAAGTCGACGCGGCCGGCATCATGCACACGCCAGCGAACCTGGTAACCGATGCCCTGGAAATCCTGCGCGCGACCTTCGACGGCCCGCTGATGGCCTACCCGGACTCGGGGTATTTCAAGTCCCCCCACTGGCAGTTCGAGGACGTGATCGAACCCCGCGAACTTCGCCGCTACGCCGAGGCATGGATCGAACAGGGCGCGCAGGTGATCGGGGGGTGTTGCGGCCTGTCTCCTGAGCACATCGCGGCCCTCGCGCCACTCAAGCGAGGGCCGATGCCTGAAAACGGATGAACCCACACGCCAAAGCTCGCCGCCACTCCGTTTTCACAAGCTAAGGCCTTGTTTACGCTCGCGGTAGCAGCATTCGCTCGATCGGGCGACGAAGCCGTCTTGACCCCCACATCGAGCAAGTTCGCCCCCAACGCGAACAGCCGATCGCAGCGGCGCCCCTTCCGCAAGCGATGGAGCCAAGCCAGCCGCCAGCCTTGGAGAAGGGCCCCACGAAATGGCCAACGCCTCTGCGGGAGTCGGGTCGATCGGAAAATACCAAGTGATAGACTCGGGCTTTCTGCACCCGGACCGTGTCGCGTGGCTCGGGGATGGGAATCCCCATGGGGGCAGCACCACCAGCCATTGCCCTTGGATTGAAGGGCTGGAGGAGAAACGAATGACGTATGTCGTGACCGAGAACTGCATCAAGTGCAAGTACACGGACTGCGTCTCCGTGTGTCCCGTCGATGCCTTCCGCGAAGGGCCCGAGATGCTGGTGATCGACCCGGAGGCCTGCATCGATTGCGACGTCTGTGTCGCCGAATGCCCTGCCGGGGCGATCTTCGACGAACACGACGTTCCCGAGGACCAGACCGATTTCATCGAACTCAACAGCCGGCTGGCCGAACAATGGCCCACGATCTCGGAGATGAAAGACCCGCCGGCCGACGCCGAGGAGTGGGACGGCGTACCCGGCAAGCGCTCCTATCTGGAGTGATCGCTTTACCCACATGCCCGTTCGGCGCTTTGGGTTCGCCATTGCGGGGAGTGGCTGACTTGTCCGTCCCCCGGCGTGGGCGTGCTCGGATCGAATCAATCCCCTCCCCGGCAAACGGGCTCGCCGGCCACCTTCTCACTTCAAATATCGCACCAGGGTTGCCGAAGGGACACGACCTATCGATAAACCGGGATAGAACCCATGCAAAACATGACGGCAAAAGAGTTGGCCGCCTGGCTCAACGACGAAACCAGTCCCAGCCCAGTGCTACTCGATGTTCGGGAGCCGTGGGAGTACCAGCTCTGTCATATCGACGGCTCGCAGAGCGTGCCGATGAACGCCGTTCCCACCAATGTCGCGCACTTGGACAAGCACAAGCCAATCGTGTGCATTTGCCATCATGGCATGCGCAGCATG
>JAWLHL010000023.1:0-25332 GCA_041690375.1 Guyparkeria sp.
TGCCGGAGTTCGACCGTCGCGTGCTCGAGGCGCTGCGCGAGCCCATGGAGTCCCGGGAAGTGGTGATCTCCCGCGCGGCCAGGCAGGCCACCTTCCCCGCCGACTTCCAGCTGATCGCGGCCATGAATCCCTCCCCGCAGGGGACCGAGATCCACTCGCGTGCCGCGCAGCGCTACCGGGCGAAGATCTCGGGCCCGCTGCTCGACCGCATCGACATCCACCTGGAAGTCCCGCGCGTCCCCGCCACGGACCTGGACCAGGCCGAGCCGGATCGCGAAGACAGTGCGGCGGTGCGTTCCCGCGTGATCGCGGCGCGCGGGCGCATGCTGGAACGACAGGGGAGGATCAACGCCCGGCTGGACGCCCGCGGCGTGGCCGACCACGTACGCCTGGGAGCCGCGGAGCGGACGATGCTCAACCGGGCGATCGAGAAGCTGGGTCTGTCGGGCCGCGCGCGCGAGCGGATCCTGAAGCTCGCGCGCACCATCGCCGACTACGACCAGCGTGACGAGATCGACGCCACCGCCCTGGGCGAGGCGATCGGCTACCGCAACCTGGACCGATGGTTCACGGCGTCCGGCTGATCTTCCCAGGGGATGGGGATCAGCCCGGTCGACGGGCGGTGAAGATGGCCCGTCGCGGGGCGGGCAGGCCCTCGCGGGTGAGGGCGGGGTCCTCGGGGTCGAGAAAATCGACCAGGGACTGGCGGTCGCCGAACCATTCGGTGCGGTGCTGTTCGGTCCCGGTGGTCACCGACACGTCCACCAGCCGCGGTTCGACGAAGCCCATCCGCGAGAGCCAGCGCTCGACCGCCGGCGGGCTGGGCAGGAACCACACGTTGCGCATGCCGGCATAACGATCGGCCGGGGTGAGGATGGTCTGCTCGTCCCCCTCGACCACCAGGGTCTCGAGGACGAGCTCCCCGCCGGGGCGCAGGCAGGCCTTGAGCTCGGAGAGGTGGGTGAACGGATCCCGGCGGTGGTAGAGCACCCCCATGGAGAAGACGCTGTCGAACACGGGTCGATGCGGGAAGCGCTCCAGCGCGGTCGGCACGATGCCGGCGCGGGTCTCGTCGAGCAGATGCGCCACGGCGTGGAACTGCGCGGCGAACACCCAGGTGGGATCGATGCCCAGGGCGGCGTCCGCGCCGGCCCCGAGCATGCGCCAGAGGTGATAGCCGTTCCCGCAACCGACATCCAGCACGCGACGGCCGGCCAGCGGCTGGATGTGGTCGACCAGGCGGTCCCATTTCAGGTCCGAGCGCCACTCGGTGTCGATGTGGACGCCCAGCAGGTCATAGGGGCCCTTCCGCCAGGGGATCAGCTGCCGCAGCACGTCCTCCAGCCCCGCCGGGGTGCCCGACGGCGCGGTGACGGTGATCGCCGGACGGTCGAGGTGATTGACGGCATCGGCCGGGCGTTCCGTCAGCCGGCCCAGCGCGGCCAGCCAGCGCGGCCAGTCACCGTGATTGATCGCCAGCCAGTCACGGGCGATCCACTCGTCGAGCGGCACACCAAACCGGGGCAGGGTCACGGCGTTGCGTGCCGCGAGCCGTTGCGCCCCGAGACGCACCTCGGGATCGTGCTGCCCGCCCCGCATCGTCAGAATCGATAGCCCAGGCCGACGGCGAACACCCCGGTCTGCTGGTCGTAGAAGCGGATGTCCGAGTCGGTCTCGGACCAGACACCCCAGGCATCCACCGACCAGTTCGACCAGCCGAAGGGCTCGGCGTAGCGCACGCCCGCGACCACGCCCAGCTGCTCGGCATCCCGGTACTCGTCGTAGACCGGCTGTCGCACGTCATAGCGATCCACGCCGTAGAAGCCCGTCAGGGACAGGCTCAGCCGGTCGACCTGCCACTGGGCGGTCATCTGCGGGCGCAGGAGCCAGCCGCGATTGGCGGCGCCGTCGGCATCCATGCGCCGGTACTGCAGGCCGGGCGTCAGCGTCACGCCCGACACGGCCGGCAGACGATAGGCCAGGTCGAAGCGGTGCTCCGTGGCGTCGCGGTCGAGCAGGGACCGCTCGGCCATGGACAATCCGAGCGCCTTACCGGAACGCTCTTCGTCGATATCGTGGCGGAACAGGTGATAGTCCACCGACAGGCCCGTCCCGGCGATGCCGGCCACGCCCAGGTGCAGGCCGCGGCGGTCGGCGTCGGTGGCACGACGCGGCTCGTCGGTGACGAACGGATCCGACCAGACTTCGTTGCCGGCGAAGGTGGTGGGAATCACGCCCGCGCTCAGCACCCCCGCGTTGCCGAGCCGGTAGCGGGCGCCGAACTCCAGCGAGATCTCGCCTTCCTGGACCGCCGTGCGCGGAGTGCCCGCATACAGTCCGAGCCGGCGGGGGGTGATGGTGTAGTCGACGCGACCCAGGACGCCGGCGACCGGTCGGTACTCGCGCGAGGACAGGCGGTAGAGCGAGTCGATCTCCTTCTGGTCGCTGGAGACCGAGAGGTTGGAACGACTCGAGATCACGCCCACCAGCGGGGTGAGCTGGCCCGACCAGCCCGTTTCGTCGGCAACGGGCCCCGTCTGGGCGTTCGCGCCGCCGGCCACGAACAGTACCGACATGGCGAGCATCCGCGCGGCAAGGCGGGCTGAGACGCTTGGCATGGGTCTGCGATGTTCGTTCATCAACCGTTTCCCTGTCGGTCAGGGGCTGAAATCTCGCCCGCTGCAGATATGTCCGGTCGTTCGTCGTCCGGTTCCCTCGATCCCGGTTTCCCGGAGCCGGACGGATGCCGAAACGTTGTTTTTTCGCCCACCTGCGCCAGCCACAGGCAGAACCCGTAGTGACGCGAGAGCATGACCACGTGGTCGAAACCGGCGGCTCTCAGACGCGACTCGTGTTCGGCGACCGTTTCCGTCCGCAGGACGTTCTCCAGCGCCTGCCGCTTGTGGGCTATCTCGAGCTCCGAGTAGCCGTTGGCGCGCTTGAAGTCGTGGTGCAGGTCGGTCATCAGCCGCTCGGCCGCTGGATCCGGCTCGTGGACCTTCTCGGCCAGCACCAGCACGCCGCCGGGCACCAGTCCCGTTCGGATGCGCCCGATAACCGCGGCGCGCTCCTCCTCGGGAATGAACTGCAGAGTATAGCCAAGCACCACCAGCGATGCGTTCTCCACGGTCACCTGCTGCAGGTCGCCGCAGGTCAGGTCGGTGCGGTACGGCGACTGGAAAGCGGCCAGCTGGCTGCGGGCGCGGTCGATCATGGCCGGGGAGCTGTCCACGCCGACCATCTCGACCGCCTCGGGCGGCTCGGGGAGGGAGGCCAGTGCCGAGCGGATCGACAGGGTCATCGCCCCCAGCGAACAGCCCAGATCGTAGACCCGCGTGTGCGGCAGCACGTGGCGGCGGGCGATCGCCGCGACCAGCTCGAGGTTGAAGCGATAGCCGGGCACCGAGCGGGAGATCATGTCCGGAAACACGGCGGCCACCGCCTCGTCGAAGCGAAATGCGGCGGGCGACCGGGGCGACCGGAACAGCTCGTCCCGGCCGCTGTCAGCCATTGAATCGGAAGATGCGGGCATTGCTCTGGTTCCGCTGGATTTCGACGGGCGCCAAGTCTACCAAAACCGTCCCCGGCACAGCCCGAAGGGGAAGCCCGGCAAGGCGCGCCGGGGTGATCAGCGGGGTGCCAGGCCTTGCGTCTCGAGCCAGTCGGCAACCTCGTCCGGCGATCCGGTGAAGCGGATCCGGTCACGCTTGTGACGGAGCTGGTAGTCGTACATCGGGTCGTAGTACTCCACCAGCATCACCCGGATCAGTGCGCGCAGGCCCTCGCGGTCGCCCTGGCGATACCAGGCGTCGAGCGCCGCTTCGGCCATGCCGCGGACCTGCCGGTGTCTCACACCGCCGAGGCGCTTGGCCACCCGGTCGATGGCCCCCAGGATGTGCTCGCGCACGTGAGGCTCGGCCCCGGCGGCGCCCGTGCCGAGCGTCTCGCGGTAACCGGCCTCCAGGTCGATGATGTAGTCCTTCAGGCTCTGCTCCACGCGCTCCTCGATCGGGCGCTCGATGACCACCAGCGGCGAGCGGCTCATACGCTCGAACAGAGACGGCGGCACCTGGCGGGCCCCGACCATCTTGCCCTCGTCCTCGACCAGGATCGCTGCTTCGGCTGCGTCGTGGCGCAAGCGAAGCAGGTCGATTGCGATCTGGTTCTCGAAATCGATGGGCGTCGGCTGCGGCACGGGCTCGCGACCGAAGGCCGAGCCCTTGTGCCTGGCGCGCCCCTCCAGGTCGATATACCGCTCGAAGCGGAAGAGAAACGGCGTCTTGCCCACCCCGGTGCGGCCACCGAGCATGATCAGCGGCGCCGTCGGCGAAAGTTCTTCGATGCTGTTGAGCAAAAACCGGCGCAGCCCCTTGTAACCACCGGCCACACGCGGGTAGCGAATGCCCGTGGCCTCGAACAGCATCTGCTGGGTCAGCCGCGACCGCAGCCCGCCGCGGAAGCAGTACAGCACCCCCTCGGGGTGGGCCTGGGCGAACGCCTGCCAGCGCTCGATCCGCCGCGCCTTTTCCCCCTCGTCGACCAGGCGGTAGCCCAGCTCGATGGCGGCCGCCTGACCCGCCTCCTTGTAGCGGATACCGACCCGGTGGCGTTCCTCGTCGGTCAGCAGCGGCAGGTTCTGTGCGCGGGGAAAGGCCCCCTGCTCGAATTCCACCGGAGCGCGCACGTCCATCATCGGCCGGTCCCCGAGGAAGATCTCGGCCAGGTCCGTGACCAGGGGCAGGTCGTCGGTCCCTGTCACGATCCGCTTCGCTCGCGGAAGGTCACGCGAGGGCCGTCGCCGGCGGCCGCCAGGGAACCGATCGGCCGTGCGTGCAGGCCCTCGGCCTCGAGCAGGGCGCTGACGCGGTCGGCCGCGTCAGGCCGGACGGCCACCAGCAGGCCGCCCGACGTCTGGGGATCGCAGACGATGGCGCGGGCATGATCGCTCAGTTCGCCGAGATCATGGCCGTAGCTCGCATAGTTGCGCCCCGTGCCGCCCGGCATCTGGCCCTGGGCGATGTAGTCGGCCACCGCCTCGATCAGGGGCAGCGCATCCACATCGATTTGTGCGCAGAGGTCGCTTCCGCGACACAGCTCGAGCAGGTGCCCGCCGAGCCCGAAGCCGGTGACGTCGGTCATCGCCGTCACCGCGTCGATGCCTGCCAGGTCACGTCCGATGCGGTTGAGGCGCATCATGCTCTCGGGCGCGAGCCGCGCGTGCGCCTCGTCGAGCACGCCGTTCTTCTGGGCCGTGGTCAGAATGCCCACCCCCAGCGGCTTGGTGAGGAACAGGAGATCGCCTTCCCGGGCACGGTCGTTGCACTTGAGCTGGTCGAGATCGACCCGTCCGGTGACCGCCAGGCCGAAGATCGGCTCCGGGGCATCGATGGAATGTCCGCCCGCGAGCGTGATGCCGGCCTCGATGCAGGCGCTGCGCCCGCCGTCGATCACCGCGGCGGCCACCTCGGGCCCGAGCTTGTCGATGGGCCAGCCGAGGATGGCGATGGCCAGCATGGGCTCACCGCCCATGGCGTAGACGTCGCTGATCGCGTTGGTCGCCGCGATTCGGCCGAAGGTGAACGGGTCGTCGACGATGGGCATGAAGAAGTCGGTGGTGCTGATCACGCCCGTGCCGTCCCCCAGATCGAACACGGCGGCATCGTCGCGTGAATCGTTACCCACGATCAGGCGTGCGTCGGGCTGCACCGGCGTGAGCGTCGAGGCCAGCATGTCGTCGAGCAGCGCGGGCGCGATCTTGCAACCGCAACCCGCTCCATGGCTGTACTGGGTCAGGCGGATGGTGGTGGTTTCACGTCGTTCGGTAGTCAAGGCGATGCCCTCAGCATGATGTTCACGGCATGGTCGGTCGAGGAAGGCTTTCGAAGCCGGGGCGGGCGAACAGGTAGCCGTGGAACATAGACAGGACAATGCCCCTCGGGGTTTCGTATTCCTCGCGGATATCGACGCCCTCGGCGCTCGCCCGCTTCAGGACCTGTTCCCGCTACTCGTCGAAGATCCGGCGCAGGTTGAGCCGGCCGCTATCGCTTCGGCTTCCGTGACCTCGAAGATCAGCCGCCCCGGGTCGAACCCGTCGATCCGCGCGGCTTCCAGGGTCGCCCGGATGCTGGAACGGGGGCGGTAGACCGAATCGGGCATGAAATTGACGCCCGGCGCCGAGTCGATGCCCAGTTCGGTCGCCTCGGCGAGGCAATTGCGGCAGGTGACCAGCCTCACCCCGTCGGGAAACACCGCGGGCGGACTCGTGTCTGGAAAATTGCCCTGCATCCCTTTGCCCCCGGTTCCGCTGCCGGCACGCCTGCGGTCAATCGTCGCGTGATTCTATCAAACGCCTCCGGTCCAGTTGCAGCCGCATGAGGTAGTCGTCCATGACAAAGCCGCCGCCGATGGACTTGACGTCCTCGGCGACCACGGCGAAGCCGGCCCGGCGGTAGGCGCGGATGGCCGGTGCGTTGTGCCGGTTGACGCGCAGGTTCACGGCCTCGAGTCCGGTGCCGACCGCCTCGTCCGCCACCGCGGCCAGCATCATCCGGCCCAGGCCGACTCCGTGGTACTCCGGCAGCAGATACAGCTTGTCGAGGAATGCCTCGCGCTCCAGGGGCTCCCAGGCGAAAAAACCGATCGTTCGGACGCCGGCGACCAGGAGCCGGAAGCGGACGCCGGCGCGCAGTTGCTCTCGCAGGGCGGGAAGCGAATAGCCGCGCCCGAGCATGTAGTGCACCTGCTCGGCGCCGATGATGGGCGGGTAGCATTGCCACCAGATCGACTCGGCAAGCGCGGCCAGCCGGGGGAGTCGCGACGCGGTCACGGGCTCCAGGCGGAACCACGGCCGCGCCGCGGGCAGGTCGACGCTGACGGGGAGCTGCGGCGAATTGCGGCCGGCATCCGCGGGGAAGGCTCCGCAGTCCCGCCGATGGATCATGCCCGGGCCGAGAGCACCATCTGTTGCAGCGTCTCGTAGCCGTGACGATGAACGAAACGGTTGATGACGTCGACCGCAGGCTTGAAACGGCGCTCGTCCGCGTATTGGCTCGACTGTTCGGCCTGGCGCATGTCCGCGAAGAGCTTTTCCCAGTCGGGGACCAGCTCGGCACGGGGCAGGAATCGGGCCGAGGTGTAGCCGACCTTCTCGCCGTTACGGACGATCGGCGCCACCCGCGTGAGCACCCAGTAGTGATCGCCGTTCTTGCAGCGGTTCTTCACCACGCCGAAGAACTCCTCGTCGTTCTGGATGGCCTTCCACATCAGGTAGTAGACGGTGTCCGGCATGTCCGGGTGACGGAGGATGTTGTGCGGCTGCCCGATCAGCTCGTCGACCGAAAACCCGGAGATCTCCGCGAGGGAGCGGCTGGCCTGGGTGATGATGCCGTTCAGGTCGGTCTTGGACTGCAGCGCCCGGTGGGTTCCCAGACCGACCACGTTGCCGGTCACCTGCCGGATATCGATCGGCGGTTCGTATCCCATCGACAGCATGAGGACAGCCCTCCCAAAAGGTGAAAAACCATCCCCCATTAAATCCCTGGCGACCGCGATTTTCAACCGAGTGACGCGCTATGCCAATCCCGATCGGCGAACGGCTTTCTCCCGCCCTTCGCGGTTGTCACTTGCCGATGCAGAAGCTGCCGAAGATCTCGCCCAGGAGGTCGTCGGCCGTGAACCGGCCCGTGATGATCTCCATGGATTCCTGGGCTCGCCGCAGGCTCTCGGCGGCCAGCTCGCCCGCGCCCAGCCCCACCAGGGCATCCCGGGCCTCGTCGAGGCTGCACTGCGCCTGCTCGAGCGCGTCCAGGTGCCGACGGCGGGCAATGAAGGGATCCTCGCTGCGTTCGGCCACCCCGGCGATGCGACGCAGCTCTCGACGCAGCGCGTCGACACCCGCCCCCGTGCGCGCGGAAAGTCGCAGCACCCCGTCTTCCGCGGCCTCGGAAGGCGACTCACCCGTCAGGTCGATCTTGTTCACCACGGTCAGCCGCGGCTTGTCGGGCAGGCGGGCTAGCGTCTCGTCGTCCGCCGGGGTACGTCCGCGCGTCCCGTCGATCAGCAGCAGCACCAGGTCGGCCCGCTCGACCTCCGCCCAGGCGCGCCGGATTCCCTCCTGCTCGATGGGGTCGTGACTGTCGCGCAGCCCGGCGGTGTCGATCACGTGGAGCGGCAGGCCGTCGATCATGATCTCGGCGCGCAGCACGTCGCGAGTCGTCCCGGCGATCTCCGTGACGATCGCCCGCGCCTCGCCCGCCAGCTGGTTGAGCAGGCTGGACTTGCCGGCATTGGGCTGGCCGACGATCACCAGCTGCATCCCCTCGCGCAGCCGCACCCCTTCGCCAGTGCGGGCCAGCAGGTCGGCAAGCTCCCCGCGCAGGGCGTCGAGTTGATCGCTCAGCCGGGTATCGGAGAGAAAGTCGATTTCCTCCTCCGGGAAGTCCAGCGCCGCCTCGATGTACATGCGCAGCTGGACGAGGTGCTCGACGAAGGCGTCGATGCGTCGGGAGAAGACGCCGGTCAGGGAACGGCGCGCGGCGTCGGCCGCCTGGGCCGACCCCGCCTCGATCAGGTCGGCGACCGCCTCGGCCTGTGCCAGGTCCATGCGCCCGTTGAGAAAGGCCCGCTCGGTGAACTCGCCCGGTCTCGCCATGCGCGCCCCGGCATGGATCATTTCGCGAACGGCTTCATCGAGCAGCACGGGGTTGCCGTGACCCTGCCACTCGACCACGTCCTCGCCCGTGTAGGAATGCGGCCCAGGGAAGTACAGGACGATGCCGTCGTCGAGCACGCCGCCGTCGGACGAACGCTTGAGCGTGGCGTAGTGGGCATGTCGGGGTCGCGGGTCGACGCCCGACAGCCTTTCGATGATCCGCCGGGCTTCCGGCCCGGACAGGCGGACCACACCGACGCCGGCCCGCCCGGCGGCCGTGGCCACGGCGCAGATCGTGTCGACCGTCGGCTCAGTCATCCCGGCTGGCCCGACGATGTTTCACGGGAAACATCGCGCTGGTTCAGCTCGACCCCTTCCGCGCCTCCATCTGCCGCTCGACGCGGCGGGTGATGATGGACTGCTGGATGATCGAGAGCAGGTTGTTGACGAACCAGTACAGCACCAGGCCGGCCGGGAAGAAGGCGAAGAACACCGTGAACACCACCGGCAGCCACTGGAAGATCTTCTTCTGCATCGGGTCCATCGGCGCCGGATTGAGCTTTTGCTGAGCCCACATCGACAGGCCCATCAGCAACGGCAGGATGAAGTAGGGATCCTTCTGCGTGAGGTCGTCGATCCACAGGATCCACGGGGCCTGCCGCAGTTCCACGGACTCCACCAGCACCCAGTAGAGCGCGATGAACACCGGGATCTGGATCAGGATCGGCAGGCAGCCGCCCAGGGGATTGATCTTCTCCTTCTGGTAGAGCTTCATCATCTCCTGGGAGAGACGCTGCTTGTCGTCGGCGAAACGCTCCTTCAGGGCCTGCATCTTCGGCGTCACCGCCCGCATGCGCGCCATGGAACGGTAGCTCACCGCCGACGGCCAGAGGAAGAGCAGCTTGATCACCAGCGTGACCATCACGATCGCCCAGCCCCAGTTGCCGACCCAGTCGTGGAACAGGTCCAGCAGCCAGAAGATCGGCTCGGAAATGAAGGTCAGGATGCCGAAGTCGACCGCCAGGTGCATGCCGGTGGCCAGCGGCTCGAGGTTGGACTGGATCTTCGGGCCCACGTATAGGATCGACTCCAGCGTCTCGGTCGCGCCCGGGGCGACTGTGGCCGACGGTGACAGCAGCCCCAGCGTGTAGACGGGGAAGCCGTCCCGATCGCTCTTCAGGGTGTAGTACTGGTTGACCTGCTCGGCATCGGAAGGCACCCAGGCGCTCATGAAATAGTGCTGGATGATGCCGGCCCAGCCATCCTGGAGGTTCTTGTCGAGACGGATCTTGCCCATCTCCTCGAAGTCGATCTTCTCGTAGTTGAGCCGATCACCCCCGCCGGCCGGCGTGCCGGCGTACACGCCGCCCGTGTAGGTGTACATCAGTTGCATGCCCGGGGTGGAACCGGAGCGTGTCAGCTGCCGGTACTGCTGACCGCGCCACTCCGCGTCCGTGGTGTTCTCCACGGTGTGGCGTACGTCGACGGCATAGGAACCCCGCTTGAAGATGTAGGTCTTGGTGACGCGGACGCCGTCCTGTTCCCAGACCAGCGGCACCTCCAGCACCGACTCGCCGTCCGCGAGACGGTAGCTCGACTCCTGGACTTCGAACTGGGAGTGATGGTCGGGCGCAGGGGCGTCGTTGCGGCCAAGCAGGCCCGACTGCGCGATGTAGGTGAAGCCCTGACGGTCTTCGAGCAGGCGCACCGGCTGGTCGGGCTGATCGAGCGAGACGGGGTAATCCAGGAGATCCGCCCGGACGAGCGTGCCGCCCACCGGATCGAGTTCAGCCGAGAGCACGTCGGTCTCGATGGTGACCAGTTCCCCGTCGGATGCGGACCCGCCGGGCACGTCGCCCCCCCCTCCGGGAACGCCGCCCTCCGCCGGTTCATCCAGACTCGTGTCCGGACCATCGCCCGTCGGCAGGTCGTCGGCCGCCTGCTCGGAGTTCGTGGCAGCCCGCTGGCTGTCCGTCTCGGAGCGGTTGTCCTCCAGCCATGCCTGCCAGAGCAGGATGAGGACAAAGCCCAGGGCGATGATCAGGATCAGGCGACGTTGTTCCATGGGAGATCAGTCTCGCGATTGGACGACATGGGAGCCGGTCCCGGAAGCGGGGCCGGTTTCACGTGAAACGGATTCGGTGTGGCATCGGCAGACATCATCCCCGCCGGTTTTGCTGCCCGGAACGGGATCGATGCCGCCCTTGCAGAAGGGATGGCAGCGCCCCAGTCGCTTGAGCGTCAGCCAGCTGCCCCGCAGGGCCCCGTGCCGTTCGAGGGCCTCCAGCGCGTATTCCGAACAGGTGGGGTAGAAGCGACAGGACGGCGGCAG
The DNA here is from genome assembly GCA_041690375.1 of Guyparkeria sp. GTDB lineage: Bacteria > Pseudomonadota > Gammaproteobacteria > Halothiobacillales > Halothiobacillaceae > Guyparkeria. The sequence continues at coordinate 10,983 of JAWLHL010000023.1, forward strand.
AAGGGGGCTGATCAACAGGCGGTAGGCCTTGACCAGGGCTTTCAGGATTGCGCGCATTTCCGACTCGCCTTCTTCAGTGCATGACGCATCTGCCGATGGAGCTCCTCGATCGGCAACTCGTCGGCTCCCGGCTTGGCGAGCACGACGATGTCGAGCGGCGGCAGCTCCGCCCGGGCAAGACGGAACGTCTCGCGGGCCACCCGCTTGATGCGGTTGCGCTCGTGGGCCAGGCGCACCCGACGGCGACTTACCGCCAAGCCGAGACGCGCATGACCCACAGGGGCGGCCGACACCACCAGCATCAGGTTCGCCGTGTGAACCCGGGTTCCACCACGCATCACCCGCTGGTAGTCACGCCCCGTCAGCAGACGGAGGCTGCGCGGAAAGCGGCCGTCGGGGGTCTCGCTAACCGGGTCGTCGGAAGGGGCTTTGCCCCCGATTCCCGGCGACGTCGCCGAGGTCACGACCTCAGGCTGAGAGACGCTTGCGGCCCTTGGCTCGACGAGCATTGATGATGGCGCGGCCACCGCGAGTCTTCATGCGGGCACGGAAACCGTGGGTGCGCTTGCGACGCAGGTTGCTCGGCTGGAATGTTCTTTTCATGACGATCTACCGGATAGTTTTCAGGTGACAACGGCTAAGCCGACACGGCCATGCAGCGATGCCCGTATCCGCTTGAAAAAGGGGCCGAATACTGTGCCAAAAGTCCTGCCGCTGTCAAGTCTGACCGCGGACGAACCCTTGCCGCGGAGCCGGCGGCGCGACGAGCGCCACGCAGTCGCCTCCCCGCCGCACGGGGAACAGGCTGGGGATCCGGCCCCGATCAACTTGTGGATAAGATGCCGGCAGAGCCTGTGGAATGTTATGATGCCCGTTTGTCGAGTCGACCCGTGGAACAGGGAGAAAAACCGTCGTCATGCAGCACTTTCCGATGTGGCAACAATGTATTGATCGCCTGTCCCAGGAGCTGCCGAACGACCAGCTGACCATGTGGATATTCCCGTTGCAGGCCGAGGAGCACAGCGACTCCCAGTGGCTGCTGTGGGCGCCGAACCGCTTCGCCGTCGACTGGATCGAGCAGAAACTGCTCGAGCGCATCCGCCTGCATGCCCGCGAGGTGTCCGGCCGACCCGACCTCGATGTCTCCCTGCGCATCGGCGAGGCCGGCAGCTCCATGCGGAAGTCACCCCCGTCGAAGCCGGCCGAAACCCCCAGGCCGACCGGTGAAGCGCCGCGAAAGCCGGCCCCCGCGGCCGCGCCCGTGGAACGCGCCGAACCCCACGACACCCCCGAGTTCGGCCACAACCTCAACCGCGGCTTCACCTTCGCCACCTTCGTCCAGGGCAAGTCCAACCAGCTCGCCTGCGCGGCCTCGCAGCAGGTGGCCGCCAACGCCGGCGCCAGCTACAACCCGCTGCTGATCTACGGCGGCGTGGGGCTGGGCAAGACCCACCTGATGCACGCCGTGGGCAACGAGATCATCGACCAGCAGGCCGACAAGCGCGTGATCTACCTACACAGCGAACGCTACGTGCAGGAGATGATCACCGCGATCCGCAACAACAACACCGAGCAGTTCAAGAACTTCTACCGCGGCATCGACGCGCTGCTGATCGACGACATCCAGTTCTTCGCCACCAAGCCGCGCAGCCAGGAGGAGTTCTTCCACACCTTCAACGCGCTGATCGAGCAGGGCAAGCAGATCGTGATGACCTGCGACCGCTACCCGAAGGAGATCGAGGGACTCGAGGAACGCTTGAAGTCGCGCTTCGGCTGGGGGCTGACCGTCGCGGTCGAACCACCCGACATGGAGACCCGCGTGGCGATCCTGCACAGCAAGGCCGAGCAGTCCGGCATCGACCTGGATTCCGACGTCGCCTTCTTCATCGCCCGGCGCATCCAGGCCAACATCCGCGAACTCGAGGGCGCGCTGCGCCGCGTGATCGTGACCACGCAGTTTTCCAAGCGGCCGATCACCATCGAGTCGACCAAGGACGCGCTCAAGGACATGATCTCGGCGCACGCCAAGATGATCACGCTCGACAACATCCAGCGCACGGTCGCGAAGTACTACAACATCAAGATCCAGGATCTGACCGGGGCCCGGCGGACCCGCTCGATCGCCCGGCCACGACAGATCGCGATGGCGCTGGCCAAGGAGCTGACCAGCCATTCGCTGCCGGAAATCGGCGAATCCTTCGGCGGACGAGATCACACCACGGTGCTGCATGCCGTGCGGAAGATCGAGGAACTGCGCGAGACGGACAGCAAGATCAGCGACGACTACAACCTGCTGAGACATACCCTGAACGTGTAGCGGTCCGCAGCAGGGTATAACCTCGGCACGATACTAGGACAGGCGCTGGGCAATCTGTGGACGGATCGGCTTCAAACGCGTTATCCACAATCGGTCCCAAACGTTCCACAGGAGTTCCCGGGGAGTACAGCCCAGATATGAAATTCATAACCTGTTGAAAAAACGGCCGCCCAAAGGGTTATCCAGAGCTTTTGTCCCCCTTCACATTCATCATCATCAACAGAAAAAAACATCTGTTACTGAATAAGAGGAAGCGCATGCCATGCAACTGACCGTCAACCGACAGGACCTGCTCGACGCGATAAACCGGGTCATCGGCGGCGTGGAAAAACGCCAGACGATGCCCATCCTCGGCAACCTCCTCCTCGAGGCGTCCGACCAGGCACTGCAGGTCACGGCCACCGATCTGGAAATCCAGCTCGAAAGCGGGACGTCCGTCGAGGTTCGCCAACCGGGACGGACCACCGTGAATGCGCGCAAGCTGCATGACATCGTGCGGGCCATCGCTACGGACGCCCAGATCGAGCTTGTCCAGGAAGACGGATTTCTGATCCTGCGCTCCGGGCAGAGCGTCTTCCGCCTCGGCTGCCTGCCCGCCGACGAATTTCCCCGCATGGAGGCCACCGCGGAGGAACATCGGGTCGTCCTGCCGCAGAACCAGCTCCGCCTGCTGCTGGAAAAGACGCAGTTCTCCATGGCCCAGCAGGACGTGCGCTATTTCCTCAACGGTCTGCTGTTCGAGGTGGCCCCGGACCACATCCGTTGCGTGGCCACCGACGGCCACCGGCTCGCCCTGGCCGAAACCGACAGCCAGCAGTCGGTCGCAGAGACGTTACGCATCATCGTGCCGCGCAAGATGGTCATGGAGCTGATGCGTGCACTCGACCGGGACGACGAGACACCCGTCGAACTGCTGGTCAGCAATCAGCAGATCGAGCTCAAGCTCGCCCGGCAACGCATGATCAGCAAGCTGATCGACGGTCGGTTCCCCGACTACGAACGGGTGATTCCGAAGAACAACGGCAAGGTGGTGATCGCCGACCGCGACTCGCTGCGCCAGGTCCTGCAGCGGGCCGCCGTGCTGAACACCGACCGTTTCGCCGGCGCTCACTACCTGCTGGAAACCGACCAGCTCGCCATCGAGGCGATCAACAGCGACCAGGAATCCTCCCGCGAGGAAATCCCCGTGGACTACCAGGGAGACGCACTGAAGATCGCCTTCAACATCGGCTACATGCTTGCCATCCTGGCCAACATCGACGATCCGCAGGTCCGCATGGAATTCGAGACGCCCGAATCCAGCGCCCTGGTGCAGCCGACGACCGCCGACCTGATCCGCACGCGATACGTCCTCATGCCGATGAAGATCTAAGCCGGATCCCGTGACACGGCTCACCGAACTCCACGTCGAACGGCTGCGCAACCTGCAATCGGTCGATCTACAGCCCGAGGCCGGGATCAACCTCGTCAGCGGCCCCAACGGTTCCGGCAAGACCAGTCTGCTCGAGGCCATCCATACGCTCAGCCTCGGCCGGTCGTTTCGCGGCAACCAGCCCGCGGAACTGATCCGCCACGGCGCCGACGACCTCCTGGTCCGGGCTAGCGTCGAGGAAGGAACGAGTCACCCGCGGCAGCACCGGATCGCCCTGCAACGCGATCGCAAGACCCTCGGCCTGCGCATCGACGGGGAAACCGTCTCCCGCCTGAGCGAACTGGCCCGGCTGCTGCCCGTGCTCGCGCTGCACCCGCAATCGGACGACCTCGTGCTCGGTTCGCCGGATCACCGCCGACGTTTCCTCGACCGCATCGGCTTCTACGCCATGCCTGATTTTTTCGATTGCCACCGGGACTTCCTCAAGGTCCTCAGGCAGCGCAACGCCCTGCTGCGCCGGGGTCGACGGGAAGCGGCCTGGGAAGCGCTCTACCTGCGCTGCGCCGACCGCCTCGAGACGGCACGGCGCACGGTGCTGCAGCAGCTGCTCGACCGGGTCGAGGCGCTCGCCCCGCGGCTGTTCCCGGAAGGCGAACTGTCGCTGCGCTATCTCCCCGGGTATCGCCAGGACCTCGACCTCGCCGCGGCCATCGAGCAGGGGCGGGAACGCGAATCGGACATGCAGTCGAGCCTGTTCGGTCCGCATCGAGCCGACCTCAAGATCGGCATCGACGGCCAGGAAGCGCGGCAGGTCGCCTCCCGGGGGCAGATCAAGATGCTCGTCACCCTGCTCCACCTTGCCGCGCTCGACCTGTGGCAACGGGCCCGGGGGGAACCGGCCGTTATCCTGTTCGACGACCTGGCCTCGGAACTCGATCGCGACAATCGCCGGCGGGTGCTCGACTTTCTCGTCGACAGCGGGCACCAGGCCTTCGTCAGCGTCATTGCCGCCGATGCGCTCGACGACGACGGCCGTATCGACGCACGCTTCGCGCTAGCCGACGGCAGCGTGCGGAAAATGGTATGATCACAAGGTTTTACAGCACCCAACAGCCGTACCGCGCGGCAACGGGGGCGCAGGGTATTGCGACCCCGTTTCGGCACGACGCTGCCGAACAACCGGAATGGACATGAAACGATGAGCGCCGAACACAGTTACGATTCCAGCAGCATCAAGGTCCTCAAGGGGCTAGACGCCGTCCGCAAGCGGCCCGGGATGTACATCGGCGACACCGACGACGGCACCGGCCTGCACCACATGGTGTTCGAGGTGGTCGACAACGCGGTGGACGAATCGCTGGCCGGCCATTGCTCGAAGATCGAGGTGGTCATCCACGCCGACGGCTCGGTCTCGGTGACCGACGACGGCCGTGGCATACCCACTGATCTCCACGAGGAAGAAGGGCGCTCGGCCGCCGAGGTCATCATGACCGTCCTGCACGCCGGCGGTAAGTTCGACCAGAACAGCTACAAGGTCTCCGGCGGCCTGCACGGCGTGGGCATCTCGGTGGTCAACGCGCTCTCCGACCGGCTGGACCTGACCATCTGGCGCAACGGTCGTCGCTGGGTGCAGGAATATCACCTGGGCGAGCCTCAGTACCCGCTCAAGGACGCCGGGCCCACCGAACGGACCGGCACGCAGATCCGCTTTCTGCCCAGTCCGACGATCTTCACCGACGTCACCTTCCACTACGACATCCTGGCCAAGCGCCTGCGCGAGCTCTCCTTCCTCAACTCCGGCGTGCACATCTCGCTGTCCGAGGAGCAGACCGGGCGGGCGGACACGTTCTACTACGAGGGCGGCATCCGCGCGTTCGTCGAGCACCTCAACAAGGACAAGACGCCGATCCACAAGAACGTGATCTACCTGGCCGGCGATCGCGACGAAGTGGGCATCGAGCTCGCGCTGCAGTGGAACGACGCCTACCAGGAAAACCTGTTCTGCTACACGAACAACATCCCGCAGCGTGACGGCGGCACCCACCTGACCGGCTTCCGCACCGCGCTGACACGGACGCTCAACGACTACATGGATCGCAACGGGATCCTGAAGAGGGCCAAGGTCAACACCACCGGCGAAGACTGGCGCGAGGGCCTGGTGGCGGTGATCTCGGTCAAGGTGCCGGACCCGAAGTTCTCCTCGCAGACCAAGGAAAAGCTGGTTTCCTCCGAGGTCAAGACCGCGGTGGAGTCGATGACCGCCGAGCACCTGGCCGACTTCCTCGAGGAGAACCCCGCTGACGCCGAGGCGATCACCTCGAAGATCATCGAGGCGGCCCGCGCCCGCGAGGCCGCCCGCCGTGCTCGCGAGATGACCCGCCGCAAGGGCGCGCTGGACATCGCCGGGCTGCCCGGCAAGCTGGCCGACTGCCAGGAAAAGGACCCGGCGCTCTCCGAGCTGTATCTCGTGGAGGGTGACTCCGCGGGCGGCTCGGCCAAGCAGGGCCGTGACCGGCGCACCCAGGCGATCCTGCCGCTGAAAGGCAAGATCCTGAACGTGGAGAAGGCGCGCTTCGACAAGATGTTGTCGTCGGCCGAGGTCGGCACCCTGATCACCGCGCTGGGCTGCGGCATCGGCCGCGAGGACTTCGACCCGGACAAGCTGCGTTACCACCGCATCATCATCATGACCGACGCGGACGTCGACGGCAGCCACATCCGCACGCTGCTGCTGACGTTCTTCTACCGGCAGATGCGCGAGCTGGTCGAGCGTGGCCACGTCTACATCGCCCAGCCGCCGCTGTACAAGGTGAAAAAGGGCAAGCAGGAGCAGTACCTCAAGGACGATCTCGCACTGAACCAGTACCTGCTGCAGCAGGCTGTCGAGGGCGCGCGCCTGGAGCTCGGCGACGACATCCCGCCGATCTCCGGCCAGGGTCTGGAGCAGCTTGCGCGCGAGTACCTCTCCGCGCAGGCGATGATCGAGCGCATGGCCAACCGCTTCGACATCAATGCGCTCAAGGCCCTGATGCAGGTCGCGCGCCTCGACCCGTCGATGATGGACGACGAGTCCCGCCTGGCCGGCTGGCTCGGTCATTTCAACGCCATGCTCAACGCCATCGCCGATGCCGGCGTGGAGTACGGCGTGTCGATGGAGGAAGGCGAGCATGGCCACGTGTTCCGCATCGAGCGCAGTCAGCATGGCGTTTCACATGAAACCACCATCCCGGCGGCGTTCTTCCAGGGCAGCGAATATCGTATGCTGGGCGACCTGGGCGAGCGTCTCGACGGCCTGATCACCGAGGGTGCCGAGGTCGTGCGCGTCGAGCGCCGCCAGGAAATCGACCGCTTCGAGCAGGCGATCGACTGGCTGATGGCCGAAGGGCGCCGCGGCCTGTCGGTGCAGCGCTACAAGGGTCTGGGCGAGATGAACCCGGACCAGCTCTGGGAAACCACCATGAACCCGGATACCCGTCGCCTGCTGCAGGTGAAGATCGAGGATGCGGTGGCCGCCGATTCGGTGTTCACCGTCCTGATGGGTGACCTGGTCGAGCCGCGCCGCGACTTCATCGAGAAATTCGCGCTGTCGGCCTCTAACATCGACGTCTGAACCGACCGACCCGTTCAACCGCGGGCGGCATGGAGGCTGAAATCACATGGGTATCGCGCTGTCGATCATCGTATTCCTGCTGATCCTGGTCCTCATCTGGGGGATCGTGATCTACAACGGCCTGGTGCGGCTCAAGCACAATGTCTCGCAGGCCTGGTCGAACATCGACGTGCTGCTGCGCCAGCGCCACGACGAGCTGCCCAAGCTGGTCGAGACCGCCCGGCAGTACATGCACTACGAGCGCGATACCCTCGAGCGGGTCATGGAGGCCCGCGCCGCGGTCAACCAGGCGCAGCAGCGCGGTGACGTCGCGGCCCTGGGCGGGGCCGAGCAGAGCCTGCGCCTAGGGCTGGGCAACCTCTTCGCGGTGGCCGAGGCCTACCCCGAACTGAAGGCCAACGAGACCTTCCAGCACCTGCAACAGCGGATCACGGGTCTCGAGAACGAGATCGCCGACCGTCGCGAGTACTACAACGCCGCGGTGAACATCAACAACATCCGCATCGAGCAGTTCCCGGACGTGCTCGTCGCGCAGTTGTTCGGCTTCCGCGCCTTCCGCCTGCTGGAATTCGACCGCGAGACCACGCAGGACGTGGACGTGAAGGCCCTGTTCCAGTAGTCGGCGCGCCCCGCTTTCCGTCCCGGTCCCGTCGATGATCGAGTCGTTGCGCGCATGGCTGTCCGGCCTGGACGGCGGCTTCTTCCTGCTCCTCTGGGCCGGTTCCGCGGGCCTCGCCCTGCTGTTCGTCTTTCTCGGCTTTCGCCTGGCGAACCGGGCGCGCATCATCGCCCATACCCCCACCGCCCGGCTGCGCTCCGCCGCGCAGGGGTTCAACGAGATCGAGGGGACCGGGCGGCCGCTCAACGACGCGCCCCTGCGCTCGCCGCTGACCTTCACGCCCTGCCTGTGGTACGACGTCACCGTCGAGCGTCGCGAGGGCAGCGGCAGGAACGCCCGCTGGGTCACCAAGGAGCGCAATCGCAGTGACGCGCTCTTTCGCGTGGATGACGGCACCGGCGAGGCCTACGTCGACCCCGACCACGCGCGGGTGATCGAGCATCGTCGCCGGCGCTGGCGCGAGCGCGGGACGAGTAGCTGGCACAGTGGCTCGACCGCCGCCGGTTTCGGCGGCGACGATCACCGCTACACCGAGCGCCTCCTGCTGCCCGAATTTCCCGTCTACGTGCTCGGCTGGCTCGAGACCCGCGGTCATCGAAACACGGGTGAATCGGTCGCCGCGGCGGTCGAGCATCGCCGCCGCGAGCTGCTTGCCGAGTGGCAGCGGGACGACGCCCAGCGGCAACGCTTCGATCTCGACGGGGACGGCGAGGTGTCAGAGCGGGAATGGCTGTGGGCGATGCGCCTGGCACGCGCCCGGGCGGAAAAGGAAGTCCGCGAGGCGGACGCGGGCGGCGGGCCGGCCGATAACACCGCCAACCTCATCCGCCGTCCGGGCAACGGCGAGCCCTACATCATTTCCGGGCTGGACCAGCAGGCGCTGGTCCGCCGCAAGACGCGCCGCGGCGGCCTGTTCGTTGCCGGGGCCGTCGTGCTCTTCGTTTTCTGGCTGATCGCCCAGACCACGCGCAGCCCGTTCTGAGGGCATGCCCCGGCGGCCCGGTTCTGAGAGAATGGCGCGCCCCGAGATTCACCAGGAAATCCCGATGAATATCGTCACTTGGAACGTCAATTCGCTGAAGGTGCGCCAGCCGCAGGTGCTGGACTGGCTCGCTGAACAGCCCGCCACCCTGCTCGGCCTCCAGGAGCTCAAGCAGACCGACGAGGCCGTGGATCGTGCCGCCCTGGAGGCGGCCGGGTACCGCATCCTCAGCAACGGGCAGAAAACCTACAACGGCGTGGCCTGGGTCTATCCCGCGCACTGGCCGGAGCCGACCGACGTGATCACCGACATTCCGGACTTCGAGGATCCCCAGCGGCGGGTGATCGCCGCCACCTTCGGTGACCTGCGCGTGATCAACCTCTACGTGGTCAACGGCGAGGCGGTCGGCTCGGATAAGTATCGCTACAAGCTCGACTGGCTGGAGGCGCTGGCCCGGTGGCTGGCCGCCGAAGCCGGTCGCTACCGTCATCGCGTGGTGGTGGGCGACTTCAATATCGCGCCGACGGACGCCGACGTCCACGACCCGGAGGCCTGGCACGAGAAGATCCTCTGCAGCACCCCGGAGCGTGATGCCCTCGACCGGATCCTCGAGACCGGCCTGACCGATGCCTTCCGGCTGTTCGATCAGCCCGAGAACGCGTTCTCGTGGTGGGATTACCGTGCCGCGAATTTCCGCCGCAACCGGGGCCTGCGCATCGACCTGATCCTGATCAGCGAAGAACTGCGCGACCGCGCCCGCGCCTGCCGGATCGACGTCGAGCCGCGACGTTGGGAGCGTCCCTCCGACCACGCCCCCGTGGTACTGGAACTGGACTACGGCGCACCCGGTTCCTGACGGGAGCGGTTCAGTCCGGCTCGGCCCCCGGGGGCGGCTCGCCGAGCATGGCCTGCCATTGGCGGATCACGATCTCCCGCTGCTGGGAGTAGGCGGCGGCGTTGACCACCGAGCGGCGCCCCTTGAGCGCCTGGCGATGGCCGGCGTCCCGGAGGCTTCGGTAGGCGTGGGTGAGGTCCTGGCTGACCTTCTCCTCGATCACGCCCGCCCGGCGCATGGACTCGAGCTGGCGGATGTTGTCGGTGAACTCCAGGATCTCGGGATGCTCTCCGGCGTGCCGGAGCAGCAGGTACTGCACCACGAACTCGATGTCGGTGATGCCGCCGGCGTCGCGTTTCAGGTGGAACAGCCCCTCGGGCGTCGCTTCCTGGTTCTCGCGCATCTTGCGCCGCATGCCGACGACCGCCTCGCGCAGTTCCGCCTCGTCGCGCGGCTGGGCCAGGGTCTGTCGGCGGATGGCGGCGAAGGCTTCGCCGACACGCTCGGTGCCCGCGACGAAACGGGCCCGGCACATGGCCTGGATCTCCCAGACCCAGGCGTTCTCGGCCTGGTACTGGGCGAAGGCGTTGATCGACGAGACCAGCAGGCCGCCCACGCCGTCGGGCCGCAGCCGCGTGTCCACCTCGTAGAGCACGCCCGCCGGCGTTCGGATGCTCAGGGTGTGGATGATCTTCTGCGCCAGGCGGGCGAAGAACAGGCTGTTGTCGATGGGCCGGTCGCCGTCGGTGACCGCCTCGCGATCGGTGGAATCGTGCAGGAAAACCAGGTCGAGGTCCGAACCGTAGCCGAGCTCGATCCCGCCGAGCTTGCCGTAGCCGATGATCGCCAGCCCTGGCGTGAACGGATTGCCGGCTTCGTCCAGCGCCCGCGGTCGGCCATGTCGTGCCTCGATCTGCGAGCGGGCCCGCTCGTGGACCGCCTCGAGAATGACCTCGGCGATCCACGTCAGTTGATCGGAGACCCGCATCACCGGCAGCGCCCCGACCACGTCGGCGGCGGCGACCCGCAGGGTGGCCAGCTGCTTGAAGCGCCGCAGCTCGTCCAGGCTGCGTTCCTCGTCCTCCGGGCACTTGGCCAGCAGTTCGCCCAGTTCGCGCGCGAGCTGCTCCTTGTCCGGCGGGGCGTAGAGCGTCTGCGGGTCGATCAGCTCGTCGAGCAGGATGGGGTGCTGGGTGAGCAGTTCGGCGATCCAGGGGCTGCCGTCGAGCAGGCGCACCAGCTGCCGGCGTGCCTGCGGTTGCTCGATCAGCAGGGCCACGTAGACGCTGCGACGCAGGATGGCGGCGAGCAGGTCGAGCATACGCGAGAGGATGGACGCCTCGTGGCGATACTCCGCGATATCCCGCAGCAGGTCCGGCATCAGCCGGTCGAGCCGCTGGGCGACCGTGCCGCTCAGGGCCGTGTCCTGCTCCTCGCGCCAGGCGACCAGGCGCTGGTCGATCTCCTCGGCCTCGTCGAAGCCGGCCTCGCGCAGCACATGGATGCGAGTGCTCGGGTCATCCATGCCGCTCCATACCCGTTCGAGCGGGTCGGCGCTCTCGTCTTCCTCGTCGGGCAGGCGGAGCACCTGGGAAAAGTGGCCGTGGACACGGTCCCGGTGGCGATCGAGTTCGGCCAGGAAGCGGCCCCAGTCGTCGAAGCCCATCGCCAGGGCCAGGCGCATCTGGTCGAACTTGTTGTCCGGCAGGGTCTGGGTCTGCTGGTCGTAGAGCATCTGCAGCCGGTTCTCGCTGCGGCGCAGGAAGTCGTAGCCGGCGAGGAGATCCGCCACGGTGGCCGCTTCCAGCTCGCCCATGATCTCGAGTGAACGCAGCACCGGCACCAGGCGTCGGCCCTGGAGATCGGGCTCCCGCCCCCCGCGCAAGAGCTGGAACAGCTGGGCGATGAACTCGATCTCGCGAATGCCGCCGGGTCCGAGCTTGATGTTGTTCTTCATCGCCGCGCCGGTCATCTCGCGCTCGATCATGCGCTTCATTTCCCGCAACTGGCTGAAGGCGCCGAAGTCGAGATAGCGGCGAAAGACGAACGGGCGCAGCATGTCCATCAGTTCCCGACCGGCCTCGAAGTCGCCGGCGATCACGCGCGCCTTGATCCAGGCGTACCGCTCCCATTCCCGGCCCTGGGTGGCGTAGTAGATCTCCAGCCCGTCGAAGCTCATTGCCAGCGGACCCTCGTCGCCGTTGGGCCGCAGCCGCATGTCGACGCGGAAGACGAAACCGTGGCCGGTGACCTCGTCGAGCGACCGGATCAGCCGCTGTCCCAGGCGCACGAAGTACTCGGCGTTGCTGATCGACTTGCGTCCGTCGGTCTCCCCCTCGTGGGCGTAGGCGAAGATCAGGTCGATGTCGGAGGAATAGTTGAGCTCCTCGCCGCCGAGCTTGCCCATGCCGACCACCACCAGTCCCACGGGCTCGCCTTCCGGGCCCCGCGGTCGGCCGAAACGCCTCTCCATGTGGTGCTTGTGGTAGGCGAGCGACTCGGCCACGCAGAAGTCCGCCAGCGCCGAGAGCGCGCGCAGGGTCGAGTCGGTGTCGTCGATGCCGGCCAGGTCCCGCCAGGCGATCAGGATCATCTCGCGACGGCGGAAACGTCGCAGTTCGCGGCCGAAGTCGGTCGCGTCCAGCGCCCGGCGGGCATCGCGGTCCCCGGCGAGAGCGTCCAGGCGCTGCTCGATCCCGTCGCCGAGGAGCGGATCATCGAGCCCACGGATCACGTAGGCGAGGATGTCGGTCTCCGCCGAGAGACTCCGCTGGATGAACGGACTGCAGCGCAGCGCACGCTCGAGATCGGCATGCTGGCGATCGTCCAGCGGCACGACCGAGGTCAGCCGGCTGAACAGTTCCTTGTCGGGTGTGATCTCGTCGAGTTCGGACACGGGGAGCAACCTTCCGGGAATGCGTGTGGGTCGGCTTCGATCATACGTGCTCCGCCGGACGCTTGCCCATGCCCTGCCCCGATTCGCAAACAATGGCGGCCCCCGGTCGGAACACCGGCGGCCCGCTGGAATGATCGCTGGGGTTTCGGTCTTGCGGTCGGACGAGCACGTACTCGGCATCGACCGGTTCGGCGGCGGGATTCAGCTCCGGTTCGTCGCCGAGCTTGCGGGTGGCCGCGGCGAGCGAGTAGCGGCAGGCCGAGAAGCGCACGCCCCGGTTGACCCGCCGAGGACAAGAAGGCCGGCGACAAGCGATGAGAGGGCGCGGAGCAGGATGGAACGGTGCTTCATTGGGTTCTGCTTTTGGTTCTGGTTCTTGTTCATGCTGCGGGATCGACGTCCCGGCAGAAAGCATACGCCTGGCTCGGGCGAGGCGTTCCGATTTTCTCGTTTCCCGTTCGAGGCGAGCCCCGGCGAATCCCTGCCGGTCCCTGACTGCCCAAGCTGTTGACCTCACGTTGTTTTTTAGCGAACATATCGGGAATCATCGGCAGCTTCTGCTCCGATCCAGCCTCGTCCCGCCGTTCGCCCTGTCGCCGATGGCCCGGGGACGACTCAATCGACCGAACAGAATGCGCTCGCCGGCAAGCCGTCCGGCGGGCGCCGGCGTTGTCTTGACCATGACGTTATTCAAACAGCTGCTGAAAAACCCCCGGGGTCGGGACTTCATCGTGGGCGACCTGCACGGCAGTCGTCCATTGCTGGAGAAGATCCTGGAAAAGCACGATTTCTCGCCCGAGCACGACCGGGTGATCGCCGTGGGCGACCTGGTCGACTACGGCGAGGATTCGCTGGGCACCTTGCGCCTGCTGGGGGAACCCTGGTTCTTCTCGGTGGCGGGCAACCACGAGCGCGTGCTGGCCAACCACCGGGTCTCGCTGGCCGAACGCCGCCTGACCGCGGCGCAACGCGCCGATCTGGAAGCCATGGGCGGCGACTGGCTGCTGGAGTCCTACGACAAGCTCAAGGACGACAAGTGGGACGACCTGATCACCGAGGTGATGAACCTGATCGGCCAGATGCCCCTGATGATCCAGGTGGGCAACGGCCCGGCGGCCGTCGGCGTGGTCCACGCCGAGCTCCCGCTGTGGGACTGGGACCAGAACATCGCCCGGCTCGAGCGGGTCAAGAAACTCAGCTACTGGAGCGGCACGGCCGGGGACCCGCAGATCGACACGCTGCTCTGGGGCCGCACGCAGATAGCCGAGGTGCTCGACGGCCGCCGGCTGGAACGCCACGTGCGCGGCATCGACTGGGTGATCGCCGGGCACACCATCGTCGACCAGCCGGTGCGAGCCGGCAACCGGCTCTGGATCGACAGCGGCGCCTGGGACGAGCGCCCGGGACGTGGCCTGACGCTGGTTGAGGTGGGCGACACCCTCGCCGTCAGTTCGCACTACCACGACCCGAGCGTGCGCACGCAGCGTTTCGTCCGCCGGGGGCACCATTTCCACTCGGTGATCGGCGCGACCGGTTGAACGTCATGGTGGATCTCGATCGACTCGAACGCCACGAGCTGCGGGCACTGCTCGAGCAGGCCCGCGCGGAGCTGGAGCGACGCGAATCGGCGCCGCTGGACGAGGAGACGGCGGTCCAGTCACTGCAACTGGACCTCAAGCGCCACCGACGTCGCCGCGACGAACCATTCGATCCCTTCGC
>JAWLHL010000024.1:0-25250 GCA_041690375.1 Guyparkeria sp.
ATGCCACACGTCGGAGAGGCCGTTTTCAATCCAAGCAAGAGAAGGAGAACACATGAAAAAGGTTCTGCTCGCTAGCGTGATGGCCGGATTGGGTTTCGGAGTGGCCGGGACAACCACCGCTTCGGCCGCCGAGACCTATGAACAGTATCAGACCGCGATCGACGCCCGAGATGATTCCGGCGTCTCGGGCACGGCGATCTTCGTGCCGCAGGAAGATGGCACCATGGAAGTTCGCCTGACCGCGGAAAATGCCGATGGTCTGAAGGCAAGCATCCACACGGGTCTCTGCCGCTACTCGAACGACAGCGAGGGTGCTCCGGAGATGCTGGCATTCAGCCCCGAACCGGTGGCCCAGCTCGATGACATCGAGGACGGCAAGTCCACCTGCTCCATCAACATGACGGCCGACGGGATGATGACCGAGCCCCATTCGGTCGCCATTCACGACCGTGATGTGGTGGTTGCCTGCGGCAACATCCAGTAACCGCCTGGCGCCTTCCGGCCTTCCACCCCCGCCCTTTGGCGGGGGTTTCTCGTTTCGCGACGGACACGCTCACGGGCGGCGGTCAGGGTCCGGTCACGTTGTCGCGCAGGTAGTGGGGGACGGCTTCGTCGGGCGCGATCCAGGCCTCGCGGTCGGCCGCGGCAATGATCGCCAGCCCGTGTTCCGCATGCGGGAGGGCATCTCCATACCCGGCGAGCAGGCCGGGGATGTCCAGCAGCTCCGGGTAGCGACCGAACCCGCTGCCGGCGGCAATCACCCGCTCCGACTCGGGGGCCGGGAACCCCGGCTCGACCACGGCCTCGGCGAGGATCGGCTCGATCGTCGCCGAGGCCCGCGCGAGGTAGCTGGCCCGGTAGATTTCCCCCATCCGCGCATCGATCGCCACACGTATTTCGAAGCTGTCAGGCCCGTGACTCGCACCGGATTCGGCCCGGTACCGTTCCCGGGCCCCGACAGCCAGGCACTCGAGAGAGGAGACCGGCACCAGCGGCAGATCACGCGCGATGGCGATGCCTTGCGCCATGGCCGTCGCGATTCGTACCCCGGTGAACGACCCGGGACCGCGCCCGAAACCGACAAGATCGAGATCGGCAAAACCGATTCCCGCCGAAGAGAGCAGATCCTCGGCCATCGGCAGCAGCAGTCGGGCGTGCCCTCGGGGGGCGATTTCGAATGCCGAGACCGTCCGCCCGTCCACCGCCACGCCGGCAGTGCAGGCCTCGGTCGAGGAGTCAAGGTAGAGGATGTTCAAGCAGGCACCTGTAGGGACGTTCGCGCCGGTCGAGGCAACGAAAACAACGACGCGCGGATTCTACCGCATCGACTCGCCGTCCTGCTCGGGTGACCAGTGTCGCGCGATCTCGTCGAGCAACAAGCGCGTCGAGCCGTCGAACGGACGATGATCGGGCCCCTCGCCGATGTAGGGCTCCAGTTCGTTCGCCATTTGCTTGCCCAGTTCCACGCCCCACTGGTCGAAGGAATCGATCTGCCAGACGGCGCCGGCGACGAAAACCCGGTGTTCGTACAGCGCCAGTAGCGCCCCGACCGCCTCCGGGGTCATTTCCGGGAACAGAATGGTGTTGGAAGGCTGCCCACCCGGGCAGACGCGGTGCGGCGCGATGCGCTGGATGGTCTGTTCGTCAGCGCCCTCCTCGCGCATCTGCGCCTCGACCTCTTCCTGGCTGCGACCGACCATCAGTGCGCGGCTCTGGGCGACGAAATTGGCCAGCAACTGCCGTTGCTGCCTGTCGATGGGCGAATGCGTCCGTACCGAGCAGATGAAGTCCGACGGGATCAGGCGGGTGCCCTGGTGCAGCAGCTGGTAGAAGGCGTGCTGGCCGTTCGTGCCCAGCCCGCCCCAGAGCACGGCGCTGGTATGCGAGTCGACCGGCTGGCCGTCGATGCGCACCCGCTTGCCGTTCGACTCCATCATCAGCTGTTGCAGGTGGGCCGGCAGGAACCCCAGGCGTGTGCCGTAGGGGAACACGGCCAGCGAGTCCGAGCCGAGGAAGTCCGCGTTCCAGACGTCGATCAGGCCGAGGATCAGCGGCAGGTTGTCCCGCCCTTCCCGCGTACGGAACTCCTCGTCCATGGCATGCGCGCCGTCGAGCAGCCGCTTGAAGCGGTCCATCCCGAGATACAGCGCGATCGGCAGGCCGATGGCCGACCAGAGCGAGTACCGCCCGCCGACCCAGTCCCAGATGGGGAACATGTTGTCGGTGTCGATGCCGAAGTCGCGCACCCGCTCGGTGTGGGTCGACACGGCGACGAAGTGCTTCTTGATCGCCTCTTCGTCAGGCGCGTGTTCCAGGAACCAGCGCCGTGCCGAGCGCGCGTTGGCCAGCGTCTCCTGGGTGCCGAAGCTCTTGGAGGACACCACGAACAGCGTGGTCTTCGGATCGAGCACGGCGAGCTTGGAGGCCAGGTCGCTCGGCGCGATATTGGAGACGAAATGCGCGCGGATGCCCTTGTCGGCGTAGGAACCGAGCGCGCGGCAGACCATGCGCGTGCCCAGGTCCGAGCCACCCACGCCGATGTTGACCACGTCGGTGATCCGGTCACCGGCGTAGCCCCGCCATTCGCCCGAATGCACGGCGTCGACGAAGCGCTCCATGTGCTCGAGAACGGCGTTGACCTCCGGCATCACGTCCTGACCGTCGGTGACGATGGGCCGGTTGGAACGGTTGCGCAGGGCCACGTGCAGCACGGCGCGGTCCTCGCTGCCGTTGATGTGCTCTCCGGCGAACATGGCGTCCCGTGTCTTGAGGACGCCGCGCTCCTCGGCGAGCGCCAGCAGCGCGTCGATCACGTCGTCGGTCAGGCGCTGCTTGGAATAGTCGATCGCCAGCCCCGCCGCGTGCCCGCTGAGACGCTCGGCGCGACCGGGGTCGGCCTCGAACCACTTGCTGGGATGCCGGCGCATGTGTTCGGTCGCCTTGACCTCGAGAATCTGCCATACCGGGCTCATCCGGCCGACATACCGTTCGTGCTGCATCAGTCCTCCCCTGGAATCTTCAGATTGTTTCGCCAGCGATGCGTGTCGTCGTCGAACAGGCGGTCCGCCTCCGGCGGACCCCAGGACCCGGCAGGATAGGTGGGTATGTAGTCACGCTCGACCGCCCAGTTGCGCAGGATGGGGTCGACCACCCGCCAGGCCCAGGACACCTCATCATACCGAAGGAACAGCGTCTGGTCGCCGTTGATCACGTCGAGAAGCAGCCCGCCGTAGGCATCGAGTTTCTGCGGTTGATGGCCGGTATAGCTGGCGTCCATCTGCACCGTGCGGGTCCGCATCTCCAGCCCCTCGGTCTTGATCTGGATCTCGAAGCGGAAGTTCTCCTCCGGCTGGATGCCGATCAGCAGCCAGTTGGGCACTGTATGGGCGATCTGTGTCTCGCGGAACAGCTGCTGCGGCGGCTCACGAAAGCGGATGGAGATCTGCGAGTGCTTCTTGGCCATGCGCTTGCCGGTGCGCAGGTAGAACGGCACCCCGCGCCAGCGCCAGTTGTCGATGTAGAGCTTGAGGGCGGCATAGGTTTCGGTGACCGACTCGCCCGGCACGCCGGGCTCGTCGAGATAACCCCGCTCGTTCTCGCCGTTGACCACCCCGCGGGCGTACTGCGCCCGGAAGGCCTGGGCATGAACGCCGCGATGGGCGATCGGGCGGATGCAGCGCAGCACCTTGACCTTCTCGTCGCGCACCGCCTCGGCTTCCATCGACGCGGGGGGCTCCATGGCGACAAGCGTCAGCATCTGCATCAGGTGGCTCTGCACCATGTCGCGCAGCGCGCCGGCGGAGTCGTAGTATTCCCCCCGGCCCTCGATGCCCTGGTCCTCCGCATGCGAAATCTGCACGTGGTCGATGTAGTTGCGGTTCCACAAAGGCTCGAGCAGGAGGTTGGCGAACCGCATCACCATGATGTTCTGCACCGTGCCCTTGCCGAGGTAGTGGTCGATGCGGAAGATCTGCCGTTCCTCGAAGTTCTGGTGCAGCAGGTTGTCCAGGGCGTGGGCGCTGTCGATGTCGTGACCGAAGGGCTTCTCGATCACCACCCGTCGACAGCCCATGGATTCGTCGGTCAGGCCGGCAGCGGCCAGGTTGTGACTGATGGCGCCGAAGGCCTGGGGCGAGACGGCGAAGTAGAAGATCACGCAGTCCGGGTATTCGGCATGCTCGAGCCGCTCGGCCAGCCGCGCAAAGCAGTCGGAGTCGCTGTGATCCCCGCCGTGGAAGTGCAGCCGCGGCAGGAGGCGCTCGATGGCCTCGTCGGTCGGGCAATCGCCTTCCTCGCCCGCCAGGCACATCTTGCGAACATCCTCCTGCCACTCGGCATCGCTCCACTCGCGCCGGCCGAAGCCGATGATGCGGGTGGCCTCGGCCAGCTGGCCGGCGCGCTCGAGCTGGTAGAGGGCCGGCAGCAGCTTGGACCGGGCCAGATTGCCCGTGGCGCCGAATATCACGATCGTCACCGCGTGGGGCGTATCGAGCGCCTTGCGCTTACGCATCGATCACCTCCCTCCGCCCTGGCTGGGTCGCTCGTTCTCGACGGATCACGAACCGCCCTCCGACTCGCCGCGATCCACGGCATGTCCGCCGAAGGCGTTGCGCATCATCGCCAGCACCCGGTTGCCGTAGCCCTCGTCGTCCTGGCTGGCGAAACGCATCTGCAGCGCCAGCGTCATGACGGGGGCGGCGACACCCAGGTCGATGGCCTCGATGGCTGTCCAGCGCCCCTCCCCCGAGTCCGCCACGACGGGGCGGATCTGCTCGAGCTCCTGGCCTTCCGAGCGCAACGCCTCGGCCGTCAGGTCCAGCAGCCAGCTCTGCACCACCGACCCCTCGCGCCAGAGCTCGGTGATCTGCGCGAGGTCCAGATCGAACTCCTTCTTGCGGCGCAGCACGGCCAGACCCTCCGCCATGGCCTGCATCATCCCGTATTCGATGCCGTTGTGGATCATCTTGGTGAAGTGCCCCGAGCCCACCGGACCGACGTGCCCCCAGCCGCTGTCCGGCGACGGGGCGAGCACCCGGATGGCCGGCTCGATCGCGGAAAACGCCTCCTTCGATCCCCCTACCATCAGGCTGTAGCCGTTCTTCAGCCCCCAGACACCCCCCGAGGTGCCGCAGTCGAGAAAATGCACGCCCGCCTCCTCGACGCGGGCGGCATGACGGATGGTCTCGGAGTAGCGGGAGTTGCCGCCGTCCACCAGCACGTCGCCCGGCTTGAGCTTCGGCAGCAGTCGCTCGATCGCCTGGCGGGTGATGTCACCGGCAGGGAGCATCAGCCACACGATCCGTGGCTCGTCGAGACGGCGCAGCATCTCGTCCTCGTCGTAGGCGGCGATGACGTTCGCCTCTTCCTCTACCAGCGCGTCGATCGGGCCGCGACTGCGGTTGTAGGCCACGACCTCGATGCCGCCCCGGGAGAGCCGGCGCACCATGTTCGCGCCCATCCGTCCCAGTCCGAAGATAGCCAGTCTCATGTTCCATGCCCCCGAAAGATTTGCCTGATGATCACAAAGCGTCGTGTCCCGGGCAGTGCCGGCGGCCGGAGATGGCAGCTCGACCCCACCCGGAACTCCCAATCCTCTAACAGGCGAGAGTAGTCCATCAACATGAGGATTTTATTTCGCCATGCGGCGACAGGAGCGCTTCACGACCGCCTCCGGGGCCGCTGACGGCAAGAGACGGCAGAAAACGATATAATGCCCGCGTGTTTGCCCGGCTTCCCCGGCCTATCCAGCGGCCGGACCGGCTTCTTCCGACCGGCCCTCGGGCCGGCCCGAGCCGCAATACAACCAATCCGCGAGACTTCATTACGC
This sequence comes from Guyparkeria sp., assembly GCA_041690375.1. Lineage (GTDB taxonomy): Bacteria > Pseudomonadota > Gammaproteobacteria > Halothiobacillales > Halothiobacillaceae > Guyparkeria. The sequence continues at coordinate 5,828 of JAWLHL010000024.1, forward strand.
GATGACGACAAGCAACGATAAAGACAAGGCACTGCGCGCCCGGGTGCGCCTGTTCGGCAATCTGCTCGGCGAAGTGCTCCGCGAGCAGGCTGGCAAATCGGTCTTCGATACCGTGGAAAGCCTGCGGCGCGGCTTTATCCGCCTGCGCAAGAGCTACGACCCCGAGCTGTATCGCCAGCTGATGGACGAGATCGAGGCCCTTGACGCAGAAAGCCTCAACCTCGTCGTGCGGGCATACGGCCTGTACTTCAACCTCGTCAACATCGCCGAGGAGGACTACTCGCACCAGCACCGCCGACGGCAGATCCGTCGCGGCCTGCGGCTGTGGCGCGGTTCGTTCTACGACACCATCCGCGAATTCCACCGCGAGGGCATGTCGCCCGAGCAGCTGCAGGAACTGCTCGACCGGCTGGTGTACATGCCGGTGTTCACCGCCCACCCCACCGAGGCGAAGCGGCGCACGGTCATGGACCTGCAGCGACGGATCTTCCTGCTCTGCGGCGAGCTCGATCGTCCCGAGTCCACCGGGGTGGAGCGCGAGCGGCTGCTCGACGAGGTGAAGGCCATCATCCTGGCGCTGCTGCGCACCAACGAGGTCCGCACCACCCGTCCGGAGGTCCACGACGAGATCCGTCTGGGCATGTACTACTTCCGGACCTCGATCTTCGCGGCCGTGCCCAAGGCATACCGCTACCTCGAGCGGGCCGTGCGACTGAACTACAACGACAACCACCCGGACAAGCCCGTCAGGGTGCCGAGCCTGTTCAAGTTCGGCTCCTGGATCGGCGGCGACCGGGACGGCAATCCGTTCGTCACGCACGATGTCACCATCTACGCCGTCTGCACGGCCTCGCAGACCATCCTCGAGGAGTACCTCGCACGCCTGCAGTCTCTCAAGGGCATCCTGACCCACTCGCTGGCGCTGGTCCCGGAAATCGACTGCCGCACCCTGGGCCTGCGCGAGGACGCCGAGGCGCTGGGCCTGGTCGAATCGAACAGCCGCGATGGCGAGTTCTACCCGGAAGAACCCTACCGGCTGAAACTCAAGTCGATCCGCAATCGCCTGGGATACAACCTCGCCTACGTGCAAAGCGAGCTCGACGGCACGCCCCAGCCACTGGATCCGCGCGCCTACCAGAGCAAGGAGGCCTTCCTCGACGACCTCTACCGGCTGCGTGACTCGCTGGTGAGCATCGGCGACAGTCTGCTCGCCGACGGCGAACTCAAGGACCTCATCCGCCTGGCCGAGACCTTCGGCTGGCACCTGGTCCGGCTCGATATCCGCCAGGAATCGACCGAGCACACTACCGCGGTCACCGAGGTGCTCGAGCAGCTGGCCCCGGAAATCGACTATGCCGGCCTCGAGGAAGACGATCGCACCCGCGTGCTGGGCGAACTGATCGAGGCCGGCAAGCACCGGGCCGAAGCGCTCGGCGAGGGCCTGTCCGACAAGACCCGCGAGGTGATCAAGGTGCTCGAGGTCAAGCGCCAGCTGATCGACCTGATCAGCCGCGAGTGCTTCGGCACCTACGTGATCTCGATGACGCATTCGGCCAGCCACGTGATGGAGGTCATGTACCTGGCCTCTCTCACCGGCCTGGCCGGAAAGAAAGAGGACGGCAGCTGGTTTTCCGACATCCAGGTCTCGCCGCTGTTCGAGACCATCGAGGACCTCAAGCACATCGAGCACGTGCTGGGCACCCTGTTCGACAACCCGACCTACCGCGAACTGCTGCGCGCCTCGGGCGATCTGCAGGAGGCGATGCTGGGCTACTCCGACTCCTGCAAGGACGGCGGTTCACTGGCCTCGGTCTGGAACCTCTACAACGCGCAGAAGCGCGTGATCCGCCTGACCCGCAGTCACGGCATCGAGTGCCGGCTGTTCCACGGTCGCGGCGGCACCGTCGCCCGGGGCGGTGGTCCGACGCACGAGTCGATCCTCTCCCTGCCGCAGGGCACCGTGGAAGGCCAGATCAAGTTCACCGAGCAGGGCGAGGTGCTGTCCTCGAAGTACAGCAACAACGAGACGGCCATCTACGAACTGACCATGGGGGCGACCGGCCTGATGAAGGCCACCCGCCACCAGGTCGTCCCGGAGGAGACGGTGTCCGAGGAGCACGAGCAGGTGGTGTCCGACCTCGCCCGCTTCGGCGAGGAGGCCTACCGCAAGCTGACCGACGAGACCCCGTTCTTCTTCAACTACTTCCACGAGGCCACGCCGGTCCGCGAGCTGGGGCTGCTCAACATCGGCTCGCGGCCCGCCTCGCGCAAGAAGGGCGACCTGTCCAAGGCATCCGTGCGCGCGATTCCCTGGGTGTTCGGCTGGTCGCAGTCGCGGCACACCCTGCCGGCGTGGTTCGGCATCGGCTCGGCGCTGCGTCGCTGGCGCGAGGAGAACCCGGAGCGCAAGGACACGCTCCACGAACTGTTCGAGCAGTGGCCGTTCTTCCACAGCATGCTGCGCAATACCCAGCTCTCCCTGACCAAGGGCGAGATGAACATCGCGCGCGAGTACGCCGGGCTGGTCTCCGACCAGGAAAAGGCCCGGGAGGTCTACACGATGATCCGCGAGGAATACGAGCGGACGGTCGAGGAACTGCTGCACGTCGCCCGGGTGGATTCGCTGGTCGACATCGACGAGTACATCGGCACCTCGATGAAACGGCGCAACCCGTACCTGGACGTGCTCAACCACATCCAGATCACCCTGCTGGGCCGCCACCGCGACGAGACCACGCCACAGGCCGAGCGCGACAAGTGGCTGCCGCCCCTGCTGCGCAGCATCAACGCCATCGCGGCGGGCATGCGCAACACCGGCTGAGCCCCGTCGTCCGGTGCGTTCAAGGGCCGCGGCATCTCAGGATGTCGCGGCCTTTTCGTCTCGGCCGGGAACCCGGTCGTGCTCGAGCGCGCTGGTCCGGATGCGTTCGGCCAGTTCCCGGCTCAGCGTCCCGGGCCGAAAACGCCATTGCCAGTTGCCCTCGGTGGTGCCCGGCACGTTGATGCGTGCCTCGCTGCCGAGTTCAAGGAAATCGGCCAGCGGGACGATGGCGAGGTTGGCAACGGAGGCCATCGCCGATCGCACCAGCGCCTGCGGCATGGGGACGTCCGGGGCGATGCCCTGCTCGTCGTCCAGGGTCCGGCGCACCCTCTCCTGCTGCTCCGGACCCAGCCCGCGCCACCACCCCAGGGTGGTGTCGTTGTCATGGGTGCCGGTGTACACCACCGAGCGGGGTTCGTGGCGCGAGGGACGGTAGGGATTGTCCTCGCCTTCGAAGGCGAACTGCAGGATCTTCATGCCCGGCAGGTCGAAGCGTTCCCGCAACTCGGTCACCTCCGGCGTGATCACGCCGAGGTCCTCGGCCACCAGCGGCAGGTGGCCCTCGGCCGTGGATTCCAGCGTCGCCAGGATCGCCTCCCCCGGGGCGGAAACCCAGCGCCCGTCCGCCGCGGTCTCGGCCCCCGCATCGATTTCCCAGTAGGCCTCCAGCCCACGGAAGTGATCGATGCGCACCCAGTCGTAGATCTCGAGGTGGCGGGCGAAGCGCGCCTTCCACCAGGAAAATCCGTCACGCTCCATGCGCTCGTAGTCGAACAGCGGGTTGCCCCAGCGCTGGCCGGTCTCGGAAAAGTAGTCGGGTGGCACGCCGGCCACGACCTCCGGCCGTCCATCGGCGTCGAGGCGGAACTGCTCGCGGTTTGCCCAGACATCGGCCGAATCGCCGGCAACGAAGATCGGCAGGTCGCCGAACAGGCGGATGCCGCGCCGGGAGGCTTCACGGCGAAGCGCCAGCCACTGGCGATCGAGCAGAAACTGTTCGAAGGCGATGCCGTGCAGCGCCTCCCCGTGGATCTCCCGGAATCCTTGCAGCGCTCCCGGATCCCGGTCACGCAAGGACGCCGGCCACTCGGTCCAGTCGTCACCGCCCAGTTCGGCCTTGATCGCCGTGAACAGGGCATAGTCCTCGAGCCAGCCCGACTCGTCCCGGGCGAAGGCGGCGAATTCCTCGAGCAGGGAATCGCCGGCCCCGATACCCCGACGTCGATCCCGGACCGGCACACCGGGCTTGAACGCCGCGTCCCGGGAAAGATCCTCTTCGTCGAGAAATACCGGATTGAGCGCGAACGAGGACAGGCACTGGTAGGGCGAACCGTCCGCGTGCGTGGGGCCGAGCGGCAGCACCTGCCACACGCTCAGTCCGGCCCGGTCGAGAAAGCGGATCACCTCGCGCGCCTCGGCGCCGAAACCCGGGCCCGGCAGGCTGAACAACGGCAGCAGCAGGCCGGCCCGTCGCCGGGTCGCCGGGGCCTCGGGGGGCAGGAAGGGAGGCACGCCGAGCCGGCTCATGCCCGCCCGCGTCGCATGACGCCGCCGGCCTCGACCTGCCCTTCCCTCGACGTGGGCACGCAGATGGGGGAATCGAGCACCGCCGGCGCGGGTCGCTCGATCAACTCGTACAGCCGCCGGAGCTGGAGGCGGAACAGCCGGTCGAAGTCGCGCACGGCGTCCGCCGGGTTCTCGTCGCCGAACCACCAGAACCAGTCCGAGCCTTCGCATACGGCCAGCTGCTGGGCATTCCGGTTAGCCATTTCCGGGCTCCATCGCCCCTCCGTCTCGACCTCGAGGTAGGCCTTACGCGCGTCGACCAGTAATTCCCAGGCTCGATTCTTGGCCGGCTCGCCGATCCAGGTGGCCAGGTTCCCGTACACCCAGCTGCCCGCCACCAGCGACCGGAGCTGGATCGGCTGCGGGTCGCGCTGCAGGTAGTCCCCGAAGGTGACGAGTTCCAGCGCCGGGTGATCGCCGAGTCGCTTGTAGAGCCCGTCGAGCAGCCAGAAGCCGTTGTCCGGGTAATGTTCCCAGGCGTTCTCCCCGTCGAGAATGATGGGGACCACCGGCTGCTCGACCCCGAGATGGCTGCAGGTCTCGGCGATCGAGACCAGGTGGTTGCACAGGTCGAGCACGGCATCGTCGGCATGCCAGTTCTGGTAGTCGAAACCGATCCGGTCCGACAGCCCGTCGTCGCGGAAGAACACGCTCAACCCGCGGTCACCCAGGCGGCAGACCTGGTGCTGGCAGCGCAGCGTCTGGCGGGCATGGTTGAGACTGTTGACCAGCACCTGCTGGCCGCTGGCGGTCCATTCGAAGCCGTACTCGTCGAGCAGGTCCAGGGCCGGCTCGGAAATCGCGCCTTCCGAAGGCCAGCAGCCGACCGGGCGCCGACCGAAGAAACGCTCGAATACCGTGAGACCGTGCTCGATGTGATACCGGACCCGTTCCTCGCCGCCGGGGTAGTCTTCCCGGTCCGGCTGGGGGTCGGCCGGCTCGCTTTCCATTCCGGCGCGCAGGTCGAGCAGCAGGGGCAGGATCGGGTGGGCGTAGGGCGTCATGGAAAGCTCGACCTGGCCGGTTTCCGCGAGTCGCCGGTAGCGGCCGAACAGGCCGGCGACCAGCTCGCCGATACGGAACAGCAGGGCCTCGCGCTCGGAGGCCTCGAAGCGGCCCTCGCGTTCGAGCATGTCCTGGATGAGCGAATCGTCCTGGCGCAGGGTCTCGCCCGACCACGCCAGGTGATACCACACCGCCAGGTCCGCGAGCAGCCGGTCGCTGAGGTAGTCCGCGGCGTGCTCGTGTTCGAGCAGCGCCTCCGTGGCATGCACCAGGCGGGCGAAGGGCTCGAACCGATCGACCAGCCGTTCCCGCTGGGCCCGCATCAGCGCCCGGGCGAATTCGACCCTCGCCTCCCCCTCGAGACTTTCCGGTCGGATCAGGCCGACAAGCAGGGGGTCTCCGAGCTCGCCGATGTTGCCGTCGCGCCGGAAGGCGTCGATCCGGGTGACGTAGGCCTCGAGCTGCTCGAGCAGGATGGGAACGAAGTTGACCACCGCCCTCGCCTCGGGCCAGCGCTCGAGATGGGCGGCCATGTCGACGTAGTCCTTGATGGCGTGCAGATAGGTCCAGGGTTGCCGAAACACCCCGTCCCGGGGATCACGGTACTCGGGCTGGTGCATGTGCCAGCAGAGCACCACGGGAAGCTTTCCTGCCATCGAGGCCACCTCCGGCCGGACGGGCCGGTGAATCGTCGGGCCGTCGGGCCCGGGTTACCGAACCATGTGAATTTTCTGGCCGAGCATCTGCGGCGTGACGAGCACCACGCCGCCGGGACTGACCTCGAAGCGCTCCCGGTCGGCCGCCTCGTCGACGCCGACCTGCATCCCCGGCGGAATGATGCAGCCCTTGTCGATCACCGCCCGGCGGACTTCCGCACCCTCGCCCACCTGGACGTTGGGCAGGATCACCGAGTCCTCCACGTACGCCTGATCCCGGACCGTGACATTGGAGAAGAGCAGCGAATGCCGGACGATGGCGCCCGAGATGATGCACCCGCCGCTGACCATCGAGTCGATGGCCATGCCGCGCCGGCCATCCTCGTCGAAGACGAACTTCGCCGGCGGCAACTGCTCCTGGTAGGTCCAGATGGGCCACTCGGTGTCGTAGAGGTTCAGTTCGGGCTCGACGCCGATCAGCTCGAGATTCGCCGACCAGTAGGCGTCGATGGTGCCGACGTCGCGCCAGTAGGACTGGGCATCCGAGCCGGGTTCACGGAATGGGTAGGCGTAGACCTGGTGCTCCTCGATCAGGCGCGGGATGACGTTCTTGCCGAAGTCGTGCTCGGAATCCGGGTCGTCGGCGTCGCGAATGAGCTGTTCGAAGAGGAAAGCCGTGCGGAAGACGTAGATGCCCATCGACGCGAGCGACTGGTCCGGGGAACGGGGGATCGTCGGCGGATCCTCGGGTTTCTCGACGAACGACTGGATGCGCCCGCCCTCCTCGATCCCCATCACCCCGAAGGCCTTCGCTTCCTCGACGGGGACCTGGATGCAACCGATCGTCAGGTCTGCGTCCTTTTCCACGTGGTAGGCGATCATGGGGCCGTAGTCCATCTTGTAGACGTGGTCGCCGGCGAGGATCAGCGTGTACTCCGCCTCGTGGGCGCGCAAAATGTCGATGTTCTGGTAGACCGCGTCGGCCGTGCCGCTGTACCACGACTGGTCGTTCATCCGTTGCTGGGCCGGCAGCAGTTCCACGAACTCGCCACGGGCGACATGGTTGCCGCCCCAGCCGAGCTGGACGTGCTTGATCAGGGAGTGGGCCTTGTACTGCGTGAGCACGCCCATGCGGCGAATGCCCGAGTTGACGCAGTTCGACAGGGGAAAGTCGATGATCCGGAACTTCCCGCCGAAGGGGACCGCCGGCTTGGCCCGCCAGTCGGTCAGCTGCTTGAGGCGAGACCCCCTGCCCCCGGCCAGCACGAGGGCCAGCGTGTCACGCGTGATCCGGCTTACCAGTCGCTTGGGGCTGTCGACGATCATCCGTAATTCCTCAACCTGTGGCTCGCTCGTTCTCCCGCGGCCCGGCCGTGACCCGGGGCGGGCGCTGCAACGCTACAGAGCGTAGCTCAAACATCTTGCAGTCACGTAACAATTTTCCACGGAACGGGCTCCGCCGATCCCGTGGCCGCCGGTGCTCGCGAGCCGTCTACGCCTGTGCCATAGTCGGGCTGTCTCGACGCCACGGGGCGAGACGACAGGGCCCTCGAGGCCGAAAGCATCGGGTATCATCGGACTGGATGGATCAGAACAGCATGGACAACGACCTTCGAGCCGTCGCCGAATCGCGCCATCACGATCCCCACCGTGTCCTGGGGGTGCACGCGGTCGACGAGGAAAACCTGCGCCTGACAACCTATCAGCCACAGGCCGTGGGCGTGGACACCTTCGATCGCGACGGCGAGCGCATCTCGTTGAGCGCATCGACGGACTTCCCCGGCATCTTCGAGGCCACGCTGCCCCGGAACTGGGTGCCCGACCATCCCCGCTACGAGATCTCCCTGCCCGACGGGCACGCCTACGAGATCGTCGACCCCTACAGCTTCATGCCCACGGTCGGCGAGCTCGACCTGCACCTGTTCGCCGAGGGCAAACACCTCCAGCTCTGGCAGATGCTGGGTGCGCAGGTGCTGTCGGTGGACGACGTGGTCGGCGTGCGCTTCTCGGTCTGGGCGCCGAACGCGGAACGGGTCAGCGTCGTGGGCACCTTCAACGACTGGGACGGCCGACGCCACCCGATGCGCGTGCTCGGTGACAGCGGCGTGTGGGAGATCTTCATCCCCGGGCTGGCGGTGGGCGACCTCTACAAGTACGAGATCCACAGCCGGATCACCGGCGAGACCCGCCTGCGGACCGACCCGGTCGGACGCTCGTTCGAGATGCGCCCGGACACCGCCGCGCTCGTGCCCGACTTCCACCCCTTCGAGTGGAGCGACGACGACTGGATCGCCCGCCGCGAGCAATGGCAGTGGGACCGACAGCCCATATCGGTCTACGAGGTGCACCTGGGTTCCTGGCGCCGGCGCGACGGGGAGTTTCTCGGCTACGACGAACTGGCCGACCAGCTCGTCCCCTACGTCCAGGAACGCGGCTTCACCCACATCGAACTGCTGCCGGTGACCGAGCATCCCTTCGATGGCTCATGGGGTTACCAGACGACCGGCTACTTCGCTCCCACCAGCCGATTCGGAACTCCGGAGGCCTTCTGCCGCTTCGTCGACCGGGCCCATGCCGCCGGGATCGGCGTGATCCTCGACTGGGTGCCGGCGCATTTCCCGCGCGACGAGTTCGCCCTGGCCCGGTTCGACGGCAGCGCGCTCTACGAGCACGAGGATCCGCGGCGGGGCGAGCACCGCGACTGGGGCACGCTGATCTTCAACTACGGCCGACGCGAGGTGCGGAACTTCCTCATCGCCTCGGCCCAGTACTGGATCGAGCACCTGCACCTCGACGGCCTGCGCGTCGACGCGGTGGCCTCCATGCTCTACCTCGACTACTCCCGCAATGCCGGCGACTGGCTGCCCAACCGCCACGGGGGAAGGGAGAATCTCGAGGCGATCGATTTCCTGCAGACGCTCAACCACACCATCCTCTCGCGCAACCCCGGCACCCTGATGATGGCCGAGGAATCGACGGCGTGGCCGATGGTGTCGAAACCGCCGGAGACGGGAGGCCTCGGGTTCTCCATGAAATGGAACATGGGCTGGATGAACGACTCGCTCAGCTATTTCAGCGAGGACCCGATCCACCGCCCCCACCACCACAACCTGCTGACCTTCAGCCTGCTCTACGCCTTCTCGGAAAACTTCATCCTGCCCCTCTCCCACGACGAGGTGGTCCACGGCAAGCGGGCGCTGCCGGCGAAGATGCCCGGCGACGAACCCCAGCGCTTCGCCAATCTTCGCCTGCTGCTCGCCTGGCAGTACACCTTTCCGGGCAAGAAGCTGCTGTTCATGGGCAGCGAGTTCGGCCAGGGCAACGAATGGTCCCACGCCCGCGAGCTTGACTGGTGGATGCTGGACTACCCGCTCCACCAGGGAATACAGGCGCTGGTGGATCAGCTCAACTTCGCCTACCGGCACGAGGCGGCCCTGCACGAGCGCGACTTCGAGGCCGACGGCTTTCAGTGGATCGACTGCAACGACCGCAACCAGTCCGTGATCAGCTTCCTGCGCCACGGCCACTTCCAGAGCTTGCTCGTGGTGTTCAACTTCACGCCGGTCGATCGACCCGGCTACCGTGTCGGCGCCCCGCGGCCGGGCCGCTACCAGGTGATGCTCTCCACGGACAGCGAGAGCTTCGGCGGGTCGGGGCGCAACCCGGCCCCGACCACGGCCGAGGAGACACCGCTCCACGGCCAGCCCTGCAGCCTGTCGATCGATCTGCCGGGGCTCTCGGCGGTCATCCTCAAGCCGGTGGCCGACTGAGCGGCGATTGTCGGAACCGCACGCGGGATTTGTCAAAATGTGTCAAAAGCCGGCTGCTTCCTTGGGCAGGACTCCGCCTAACGTGAGATACTGCCCCGTCGTGGTCCCACCCAGCTCAACGAGGAGATACCGACGTGTCGCTGTCAGTTCTGTTCGCGACCAGTGAAGCCTACCCCCTGATGAAGACCGGGGGCCTGGCAGACGTGTCCGGCGCGCTCCCCGCGGCCCTGACCGAACTCGGTGTGGACATCCGCATCGTCCTGCCCCGGTACGGCGATCTCGCCCTGCGCGAGGACCAGACGACCGAGCACGTCACCCGGATCGACGTCCTCGGCCAGCCGGTCGACATTCTCCAGACCACCATGCCGGAGAGCGGCGTGATGGTGTACCTCGTCGACCACCCGACCTTCTCCGCCCGCCAGGGCAACCCCTACATGGGGCCGGACGGCAATTCCTGGCACGACAACCCGGACCGCTTCGCCCTGTTCGCGCGCGCCGCCGTCGCCCTGGCCACCGGGGAGGTGGACACCGACTGGCAGCCGGACGTCGTCCACGCCAACGACTGGCAGACCGGCCTGATCCCGGCGCTCCTGCACGAAGCCGACAGCATCAAGACGGTCTTCACGCTGCACAACCTCGCCTACCAGGGCGTGTTCGACCGTTCCACCTTCGAGCGGCTCGGGCTCCCCTGGAGCCTGTGGCGCCCCGACGGGCTGGAATTCTGGGGCAACCTGTCGTTCATCAAGGGCGGCATCGTCTTCGCCGACCGGATCACGACCGTCAGCCCGAACTACGCGCAGGAAATCCAGACACCGGAATTCGGCTACGGGCTCGACGGCCTGCTGCGTCACCGCCGTGACGCCCTGGTGGGCATTCTCAACGGGATCGGCTCGGACTGGGATCCGGCGCACGACCCGGCCCTGATCGCGCCCTACTCCCGTGACGACATGGACGGAAAGGCCACCAACAAGGCCGCCCTGCAGAAGGAACTGGGGCTCCCGGTACGCGACGACGTTCCGCTGATCGTGCATGTCGGGCGACTGGTCGAACAGAAGGGAACCGACCTCTTGATCCAGGCGCTGAGCATGCTCGACCAGCGCGACGTGCAGTTCGCCTGCCTCGGCAGCGGCGAAGCCCGCTTCGAGCAGGCGCTGCGCGCCCGTGCCGAGGCCGACCCGGAACGCATCGCGGTGCGCATCGGCTACGACGAGGGCCTCGCGCACCGGCTCGAGGGCGGCGGGGACGCCTTCATCATGCCCAGCCGCTTCGAGCCCTGCGGCCTGAACCAGCTCTACAGCCTGAAATACGGCACGGTTCCGATCGTGCACAGTGTCGGGGGACTGGCCGACACCGTCACCCCGGTAAGCGAGGAAACCCTGCGCGACGGCTCGGCCACCGGCATCGTCATGGACCACCTCGACGTCAATGCCATCCTGTGGGCATTCGACGCCTTCATCGGGCTGTTCGACCGACCGGACGACCTCGAGGCGGTTCGCCGCCATGCCATGGCGCAGCACTACGACTGGGACGCCAGTGCACGCTCCTACCTTTCGCTCTACCAAGAGATCACGACGCGCTGACAAGGACACGTTGACACGTAATGATGAACAGAAACCGGACCCGCCCCGCCCAGGCGCGCAAGGAGCTCGCGCGCCTGATGGAATCGCCCCTCGACGAGGGAATCAAACGGCTGTTCGCCCGGGTCGAACGCGAACTCTTCGACCTGGCCGCCGAGCAGGACGGCGAGAAACGCGCCGAGCTCTTCCAGGCAGTCGCCTTCAATCGATCCCGCAAGGACGCCCTCCTGCGGGACTTCAAGGGGCGCCTGCTTCGGCCCGTGGGCGAGTTCGGTACCGAGTTGCACGTGCTCACCGGTGACCGGGCATCGGCCGTTCGCGTGGAGGACGCGCTGAAGACCGCCCAGGAACTCTGCGACACCGAACACAGTCAGTTCGAGGCCCGCATCCGCCAGTTGCACTCCGAGGATCCCGACGAGGTCCCGGCGGAGCTCTATACCCTCGAGGCGATCACGCGGGTGTTCCTCGGCAGCGTCCGCGACTTCCCCCCCGCACTGAAGGCGCAGCTCGTCGAACACTGGCCGGAGCAGGTGCTCTACACCATGGTTCCGGTCTATGCCGCTCTCAACGACTACCTGATCCATGCCGGCGTGCTCCCCGGCATCAAGCGGCTGCGCGACGAATCGTCCGTGGTCCCGTCGCCCCGGCCCGCGGCCGAACCCGTCGAGGCGAAGCCGGCGGAGCCCGAGACGGTCAGGCCCGGGCCGTCGGTCGAGGAACTGTCGCAGCGGCTGGAGCCCATGGTGCGAACCACCATGGACGGGGACGACCGGCACCTGTATCGCTTCGAGAGGGACGAAGACTGGCGCGCGGATGAGTTCACCCTGTTCGTCATGGACCAGGTCGACCCCTCGCGACCGCGTTCGAGCTGGTTGCCGAAGACGCGCGAACTGATCCGCCTGGTCGGCGTCACGCTCGGCGACGTGCTCAACGACCGGATGATCAATGCCCGCCACCGGCGGATGGTGGCGGAGATGCAGCTGGCCGTGCTCCATTTCGCCGCGGACGACCGCCATTTCTTTTCCGATGCCGACCACCCCCTGCGGCGCATCATCAACCTGATCGCGCTGGCCGGATCGGACCCGGAACTCAATCGTCACGTCGACGCCGTCGAATCGTTCCTGCGGCCCACCCAGGAAGCGATACTCGAGAATCACGACCAACTCGAACATATCGCGCGCAAGCTGCACGATTTCGCCCACGGCAAGCCAGAGCAGGTCGTGGAGCCCGAACTCGCTCCCGCCCGCCACCGCCTGGCGCAGGTCGAGCAACGTTGCCGCCTGCGGGTGGAGAAGATGCTCGCCGCCCAGACGAAGGAGCTGCCGTTACGCAAGCCGACCCATACGCTGCTCGAGAAGTTCTTCACCCCGTTCATGGTACGGACCATGATCAACCAGGGACGCCAGAGCGCCAGCTGGACCGGCATCGTGAAACTGCTCGAGGAGGCCCTCACCCTGCAGATGGACCCGGCCATCGAGCCGCAGGACGTCGCCGCGATGGAAGAGCGGATCGACGCGCTGTTCCAGAACCCCTTCACCGAAGGGCTGCAGGACAAGGAGCGCAAGGTGCTCGACACCTTCGTCGCCTACCTCCGCCACCAGGCCGAGAAGAGCGTCACCCTGCCCGCACCGAAGGTGCCACCGGTGGACACTCCGACCGACGAGGTTCCGGATGACCGACCCGAGCCGGTCACGGACCCGGACGGCACGGATCCTGCTTCATCTTCGGTCACGGAATCGTCGGAAACCGATACCACCGACGAACCGGAATCGAACGGAGAGACAGCCAAAGGCACCGAGGGAGACAAGGCGGGAGAGACTGCCGAGACAAAAACGCCCCCTGCTGTCGAGGAAGACGAGGACGAGCCGGAACCGGACACCGAGGAGGAACCCGTCTCGTCCCGCCGGCCGCTGGACGGACTGGTTCTGGCCTCGATGGAGGAAGTCCAGGCGTTCGTCCGGCAGCAGATCCGCAGCGAGGAGTGGTTCGAGGTCCACACCGGCCCCGGGCGCGCGTTGCGCCGGCTGAAGATGCTGAACATCGATGCGGTCAACGGGGTGCTCAACTTCGCCAACCGCACGGGACAGATCAAGCTGACGCTGCCCGTGGCACAGGTGATCGAGGACCTCCTCGACGACCGGACACGTCCTGTCTTCGGCAACCCGCGTTACTCCCGGGCGCTGGAACGGCTGCGTGAACAGCTGGAGGATCAAGGCAATGACAACTAGAAGAACGCCTCGCGAGACGCCGCAGGAGGATCCGCGGGACCGGCGGGATTTCGAGCGACTCACCAGGAGCGGCATGGGCCTGCTGCGCATCCGGGGGGAAGACCTGCCCGTCGGCAGCGGTCGCATCGAGGACATCAGCGCCAATGGCCTGAACCTGCACTGCGACGCCCAGTGGGCCCACCGGGTCGAGATCGGCGCGCACGTCGACGTGGTCGCCCGGATCGACGAGATGACCGAACCCTTCTATCTCGTCGGTGAAGTGGCCTGGCACCGTCCGGTCGACGACGAACACTCACAGCTCGGGATCGAGGTGCTCCCCCCCAACCACCCGGGGGACGACGAGCAGCCCAACGACAACCGCGACTGGCGGGCCCTCTTCCTGGCCTGATTCACCCCGTCGGGACCCGGCATCCGCCCCCTCCTCCTGGCAGCGCGGCAAGGTCCGGCGGCTCTCCGACGACTCGAAAAACCCGTTGCGCCGCCCGATGGCGGTGTCGCGTGCTCCCTCCGCCCTGGTCTGTCCGAAGGACAGTCCGCTTCCGGCCCTTCGCGGAGACAGGCACCCGGGCGGCTCGCGACGGCTTTTCGACTCCCCCTGTTGTACAATCCCGGCTGCCGTTTCGGCCACCCGGGCGCTGCCTGCAGCATCGTCCGGCGTGGGCACTTCCCTACCCGATCATCCAAGCAAAGCGCCCGACCGACCTATGCGAATCATTACCGGCAACGCCGCCCGCTCCCCGTTCCGTCTCGCCAAGCTCACCGAACTGCTGCGCCAGCACCAGCCCGGGATAGAGGCGGTTCACGCCCGGTTCGTGCACCTGGTCGACGAAGGCGGGGACACGGACACCGGGCGACTGCGGGAACTGCTCGACTACGGCGAGCCGGACGCCGACTGGCCCGCGGATGCCCCCACGATCATCGTCGCCCCGAGGGAAGGCACCATCTCGCCCTGGTCGAGCAAGGCCACGGACATCGCCCACATCTGCGGCCTGGCGGGCGTGGCCCGCATCGAGCGCGGCATCGAGTTCGCGGTCACCGGCAAGGAGATCGACGCCGAGGCCTTCGACTGGACCCCCGCCCTGCTCGAGGTGCTGCACGACCGGATGACCGAAAGCGTCTACCGGGAGCCGAGCCAGCTGGAGAGCCTCTTCCGGCACGCCTCGCCCGCCCCCCTCGCCCGCGTCGAGCTGGGCGCCGACGGCCGCGCCGCGCTCGCGGAGGCCAACCGCAACATGGGCCTGGCGCTGAGCGACGACGAAATCGCCTACCTCGCCGGTGCCTACGCCGAGCTCGGGCGCGATCCGACCGACGTCGAACTGATGATGTTCGCCCAGGCGAACTCCGAACACTGCCGGCACAAGATCTTCAACGCCGACTGGACCATCGACGGCGAGGACCGCGACCTCTCGCTGTTCGCGATGATCCGCAACACCCACAAGCGCAACCCCGAGGGCACGCTCAGCGCCTACAAGGACAACGCCGCGGTCATCCGGGGCGCCGAAGGCACCCGCTTTTCGGTCAACCCGGAGACCGGGCACTACGAAACGCTCGACGAGCGCATCGACTTCCTTGCCAAGGTCGAGACCCACAACCACCCCACCGCCATCTCGCCCGATCCGGGCGCGGCCACCGGGGCCGGCGGCGAGATCCGCGACGAGGGCGCCACCGGCCGGGGCGGCAAGCCCAAGGCCGGCCTGACCGGATTCTCGGTCTCCAACCTGCGCATCCCGGCCGCGCCGCAGCCCTGGGAGAAGCCCACCGAGGCCCTCGGGCGCCCGGAGCGCATCGTCAGCCCGCTGGAGATCATGCTCGAGGGCCCCATCGGCGCGGCGGCATTCAACAACGAGTTCGGCCGCCCGGCCCTCGGCGGCTACTTCCGCACGCTCGAGATCGAGACGGGCAGCGACGAGGAAGGCAATCGCACGGTATGGGGCTACCACAAGCCGATCATGATCGCCGGCGGCGTCGGGGTGATCCGTCCCAGCCTGATCGAGAAGGAACCCATCGCCCCCGGTCACCTGCTGATCGTGCTCGGCGGGCCGGCCATGCAGATCGGGCTGGGCGGCGGCGCTGCCTCCTCGCAGGCCTCCGGCACCGGCAGCGCCGAACTCGACTTCGCCTCCGTGCAGCGGGCCAACCCGGAAATGGAGCGCCGCGTCCAGGAGGTGATCGACCGCTGCATCGCGCTGGGTGACACCAACCCGATCGTCTCCGCACACGACGTGGGCGCCGGCGGCCTGTCCAACGCCCTGCCCGAGCTGATCAACGACGCCGGCATGGGCGGACACTTCGACCTGCGCAAGATACCCAACGACGAGCCGGAAATGTCCCCGCTGGCGATCTGGTGCAACGAGTCGCAGGAGCGCTACGTGCTGGCGATCCAGCCCGGTGACCTGCCCCGCTTCCAGGCGATCTGCGAGCGCGAGCGCGCCCCGTTCGCGGTGGTGGGCACCGCCACGGCCGAGCAGCACCTGCGCGTCGAGGACCCGCACTTCGGCAACCATCCGGTCGATCTGCCCATGCAGACCCTGTTCGGCCACCCGCCGAAGATGCACCGGGACGTCCAGCGCGTGCCCGGCACCTCGGTGCCGCTCGAGACCGACGGCATCGAGGTCGAGGCCGCCCTCGAGCGGGTGCTCGCCCTGCCGGGGGTCGGCGACAAGAGCTTTCTGATCACCATCGGCGACCGCTCGGTGGGCGGGCTGGTGGCGCGCGACCAGATGGTCGGCCCGGCCCAGGTGCCCGTGGCCGACAGCGCGGTGACCTCGACCGACTTCTACCACCACCACGGCGAGGCCATGGCCATGGGCGAACGCGCCCCGGTCGCCCTGCTCGACGCACCCGCCTCCGCCCGCCTGGCGGTGGCCGAGGTGGTCACCAATCTCGCCGGCACCCCGATCGGGTCGACCGACCGCATCAAGCTCTCGGCCAACTGGATGGCGGCCTGCGGCCACGACGGCGAGGACGCCCGCCTCTACGACACGGTCCGCACCGTGGGGATGGACTTCTGCCCGGAGCTGGGCATCAGCATCCCGGTCGGCAAGGACTCGCTCTCCATGAAGACGCGCTGGAACGATGACGGCACCGAGAAGGCCGTCGTCTCGCCCGTCTCCCTGGTGGTCACCGGCTTTGCCCCGGTCAGCGACGTGCGTGGCACCCTCACTCCCGAGATCCGCGCCGACCGGCCGAACCGGCTGTTCCTCGTCGACCTGGGCGAAGGGCGCAACCGGCTCGGCGGCTCGGCGCTCGCGCAGGTCTTCAGCGCCACCGGTACCCAGGTACCCGACATCGCGCCGGCCCCGCTCAAGGCCTTCTTCGAGACCGTCCAGGAACTCAACCGCCTGGGCCACCTGGTCGCCTACCACGACCGCAGTGACGGCGGCGCGATCGTCACGCTGCTGGAAATGGCCTTCGCCGGCCGCTGCGGGCTGGAGCTGGCCATCGACGACCTCGGCGGCGATCCGCTCGCCGGGCTGTTCGCCGAGGAAGTCGGCGCCGTGATCCAGGTCGAGGCCGAGGACGCGGACTTCGTCCGCGAGCAGTTCGAAAAGGCCGGGCTGGCCGACGCGGTGGTCGACCTCGGCGAGGCGGTGGAAACGCCGCGCGTCCACGTCCAGTGGCGCGGCAAGACGGTCATCGACCGCGAGCTGGCCGAATTCAAGGGCACCTGGTCGTCGACGAGCTTCCACATGAGCGCCCTGCGCGACAACCCGGCGACCGCCGAGGAAGCCTACCGCGCGGCCACCGACTTCTCGGACCCGCAACTGGCCGGCACGAAGGCCACCTTTGACGTCAGCGAGCCCGTCGCCGCACCCATGATCAACCGGGGCGAACGGCCGCGCATCGCGATCCTGCGTGAACAGGGGGTCAACGGCGAGGTCGAGATGGCCGCCGCCTTCACCGCCGCCGGCTTCGACGCGGTGGACGTGCACATGGCCGACCTGATCGACGGACGGCATGACCTGGCCGACATGAAGGGGCTGGTCGCCTGCGGGGGGTTCTCCTTCGGCGACGTGCTGGGCGCCGGTTCCGGCTGGGCCCACGCGATTCGCTACAACGCGCGGGCCAGCGACTCGGTCAATGCGTTCTTCGAGCGCAAGGACACCTTCGGCCTGGGCGTGTGCAACGGCTGCCAGATGTTCTCGCAGCTCGCCGACATGATCCCGGGCGCCGAGCACTGGCCGCGCTTTTTGCGCAATCGCTCCGAGCAGTTCGAGGCCCGCCTGTCGCTGGTCGAGATCCCGCCCTCGCCCTCGATCCTGCTCGCCGGCATGGGCGGCAGCCGCCTGCCGATCACCGTGGCCCACGGCGAGGGCCGCGTGGCCTACCGCCGCCCCGAGGACGCCGAACAGGCGTTCACCGCGCTGCGCTACGTCGACGGTCACGGCATCGCCACGGAGACGTATCCCGCCAATCCCAACGGCTCGGCGGCCGGCGAGACCGGCTTTACCACCGAGGACGGGCGCTTCACCATCATGATGCCGCACCCGGAACGGGTCTGGCGGGCCAGCCAGTTCTCGTGGAAGCCGGCACGCTGGTCGGATGCCATGCAGGACCCGGAGACCGACCGCGGCCCGTGGCTGCGCCTGTTCGAGAACGCACGGGTCTGGGTCGACGGCTGACGTGGTTCCCGGGGTCGGTTTCGGTGAGCGCGTCCCGCCCAGCCTGATCCTGATGTCGGGCTCCACGCTGTGGGGCCTGACCTGGATCTGGCTCAAGCACGCCGCCGAGCTGGGCATCGGCCCGATCCTCCTGTCGGTCGTCGCCTATGCCGCGCAATGGCTGGTGATGGCCCCGTTCGCGTGGCGCGCCTGGACCGACCCGCATCGACCGGCCATCTCGCGGCTGAACTGGGAATGGCTGGGGCTGCTCGCCTTCCTCGCCGGGGTCTCGGGAGTCGGCTTCACCATGGCCATGGTCTACGGCGACGTCGTCCGGGCGATGATGCTCTTCTTCCTGATCCCGGCCTGGGGCGTGCTCTTCGGACGGCTGTTCCTCAAGGAGCCGCTCACCCCGGCGCGCATCGCGGCCGTGATCAGCGCCATCACCGGCGCGTTCCTGATACTCGGACCGGACTTCGGCGACGGGCTCTATCCGGCCGACTGGTTCGCGCTGATCGCCGGGTTCTCGCTGGCCGGCGCCAACACGCTGTTCCGCTTCCTGGCCGAGCAGCCCATTCCCATCAAGCTCACGCTCATGCAGGGTTCGACCGTGGTGCTCGGCCTGCTCGCCTGGCTGTTCTCCGGCGAGTTCGGCGTCGTTCCCACCCCTGAGGCGGTGGGAAGCAGCGCGCTCTACGGCGTCACCATGCTGCTCGCGGCCGTGCTGGCCACGCAGTACGCCGTCGAGCGCCTGCCTGCCTCGCGCACCGCGATCCTGATGACCTTGGAACTGCTGGTGGCCGTGGCCTCGGCCGCCTGGCTGGGCGATCGCGTCCACGGGCTCAACGTCTGGACGGGCGGCGCCCTGATCCTCGCAGCGGCCCTCCTCGAGGCGGCCAGCGCCCATCGCCGTCAACCGGAGCTCGCCACGCCATGAACGGACTGAATCCCCAGCAACAGGCCGCGGTCCGCCACTACGACACGCCGCTGCTGGTCCTGGCGGGGGCCGGCTCCGGCAAGACGCGCGTGATCGTGGAGAAGATCGTTCACCTGATCGAGGACCGCGAGGTGCCCCCGCGCGGCATCTGGGCGGTCACGTTCACCAACAAGGCCGCCCGGGAGATGGGCGAGCGGATCGGTCAGCGCCTGCCCGCCGAGCGACGGCGAGGCCTGAACATCTCCACCTTCCACACGCTCGG
>JAWLHL010000025.1:0-22850 GCA_041690375.1 Guyparkeria sp.
CGTCTCGCGCGAGGCGCGCATGCCGGTGATCAAGCACCTCGACGGCGTCTGCCATGTCTACATCGATCCGGATGCCGACCTCGACAAGGCGAAGGCCATTGCGATCAACGCCAAGACCCATCGCTACGGGGTCTGCAACGCCATGGAGACATTGCTGGTCGACCAGGCGGTCGCCGAGGCGGTATTGCCGGATCTCGCCCGGGAATACGCGAAGTACGAGGTCGAGCTGCGCGGCTGCGAGCGCGCGCGGGCCATCGTGCCGTCGATGACGCCGGCGACCGAGGAAGACTGGGGCGAGGAATACCTCGGCCCGATTCTCGCCGTGGCCGTGGTCGACGGGCTGGATGCGGCCATCGAGCATATCGAGACCTTTGGGTCGCACCATACCGACACCATCGTCACCGAGAACTACAGCCGCGCCAGGCGCTTTTTGCGCGAGGTGGACTCGGCCTCGGTGATGGTCAACGCCTCCACGCGTTTCGCCGACGGCTTCGAGTACGGGCTGGGCGCGGAGATCGGCATCTCCACCGACAAGATCCACGCCCGCGGACCGGTGGGCCTCGAAGGCCTGACGGCGCAGAAGTTCATCGTGCTGGGCAACGGCGAGACCCGGGATTGATCGCGCGCCCATGATCGGGATCTTCGGCGGCACCTTCGACCCCATCCACATCGGCCACCTGCGCCTGGCCACCGAGGTGGCCGAGACGCTGGGACTCGACCGGGTGCACCTGGTGCCGGCGGCCATCCCGCCGCATCGCGAAGAGCCGCTGCTCGATGCCGACACCCGGCTGGAACTGGCGGCCGAGTCGATCGCCGACGATCCGCGCCTGGTTCTCGACGATCGCGAGCACCGGCGCGCGGGGCCGTCGTACACCAGCGACACGCTGGCCGAGTTCGCCGCCGAGTTTCCGGGCGAGCCGCTGGTGCTGATGATGGGCATGGACGCGTTCAACGGCCTGCCTGACTGGCACGAGGTCGACCGCATCCTGGAGATGGCGCACGTCGCCGTGGCCACCCGGCCGGGGGCCCGGGCGCGGGGAACCGCCCTGCGGTGGCTGGAGGAACGGCGGGCCTCGGCCGGGGAGCTGGCCGGCGCCGCCCCGGGGCGGATCGTTCCCGTGGAGATCACCCGGCTGGATATCTCCGCGACCTCGCTGCGCGCGCTGGTCGAAGAGGGCCGCTCGCTGCGCTATCTCGTACCCGAGCCGGTCGTCCGTCACTTCACGCGTGGTTGACCGTATCCCCGGATCAGTCGACCATTGCCGTTTTCCCAATCGGCGGCCCCGCGGCCGCCATGCCGACAGGTTTCTTTCATGAGTGCGAACCAACCGCCATCCACCCGCAACGAACCGGTCGACCAGACCCCGCCGATGCCGGCCGAGGAGATCCTCGCGCACGTCGTCGATGCCCTCGAGAACCTCAAGGCCGTGGATCTCGTCAAGCTCGACGTACGCGAGCGCTGCAACTTCACCGACTACATGGTGTTCGCCTCGGGCACCTCGGACCGCCATCTCAAGGCGATGGCGCAGGAAGTGGTCAAGGAGCTCAAGGAGCACGGCATGCGGCCGATGAACGTCGAGGGTGACGACACGCCGCAGACCGAATGGGTGCTGGTCGACGTCATCGACGTGATCGTGCACCTGATGATGCCCGAGACCCGGGCGCAGTATCAGCTCGAGAAGCTCTGGTCGGCCCCGGCCGGTGACGCCTCCTCCTGATCCGTGCGCATCGAGCTGATCAGCGTCGGGCACAAGCTGCCCGGCTGGGCGGAAGAGGGCACGCAGGAATACCTCAAGCGCCTGCCGGCAGGCTGCCCGGTGCGCCTGACCGAGATCCCCGCCGCGCCGCGCGGCAAGAACGCCGACATCGACCGGGTGAAGACGATGGAGGCCGAGCGCATCGAGCGGGCCATCCCCGCCGGGGCGCGCGTGATCCTGTTCGACGAGCGGGGCCGTGACCGCGACACGCGCCAATGGGCCGCCTCCCTGGGCGACTGGCTGGTCGAGGGTCGGGACGTGGCGCTGGTGATCGGCGGACCCGACGGCGTGGCCAAATCCCTGCGCCAGCGCGCCGACGAGACCTGGCGGCTCTCGGCGCTGACCCTGCCGCACCCGCTGGTGCGGGTGCTGGTTGCCGAGCAGCTCTACCGCGCCTGGTCGCTGCACCAGAATCACCCCTATCACCGGGGCTGATTTCCAGTCGATCACACCGGGCCAAGGACCGGCAAGGCAGCCGCCGAATCGTTAGAATGGATGCATGACCCCGGCCGAACCCTCCCGTCGCCCCACGCTCTGGCTCGCTTCCGGATCGCCGCGTCGTCGCATGCTGCTGGAACAGGCAGGCTTCGTCATTGCCGGCCGGGCCGTTCCGCCCCGGGAGGTCGACGAGAGAGTGCCGCCGGAAGAGCCGGCCGGGCGTGCCGCGCCACGACTGGCGCGCGAGAAGCTGGCCGCGGCCCTGAAGGCCCCGGGGCTGCCCGACAGGGCGGTGCTGCTCGCCGCCGATACGCTGGTGGTCGCGCCGGACGGCGCGCCCATGGGCAAGCCGGCCGACGCCGCCGATGCCCGCCGGATGCTCGTCTCGCTGGCCGGTCGAAGTCACCGGGTGATCACCGCCGTGGCGATCGGTGACGGCGAGATCGTGCTGGAGACCCTCTCGATCTCGACGGTGCATTTCGCCGCGCTCGACGAGGCGACGATACGCGCCTACGTCGCGACCGGGGAGCCGCTGGACAAGGCCGGCGCCTACGCCATCCAGGGGCTGGCGGCAGGCTTCGTCGAGCGGGTGGAGGGGGGTTGCAGCGGGGTGGTCGGCCTGCCGCTCGCCGCCTGCCGGACACTGCTGGCCCGGTTCGGCATCCGACCGGGCTGGATGGATCGCACAGGGCGACCCTCTGGGGCGCCCGAGGAATACCAACGAGAAACCGGTCATGAGTGAAGAAGTCCTGATCAACATCACCCCCCAGGAGACCCGCATCGCGATGGTCGAGAACGGGGTGCTCCAGGAGATCAACATCGAGCGCTCCCGCTCGCGCGGGATGGTGGGCAACATCTACCGCGGCCGGGTGACCCGCGTGCTGCCCGGCATGGAGGCGGCGTTCATCGACATCGGCGAGGAGCGGGCGGCCTTCCTGCACGTCTCGGACGTCGAGCTGAAGACCGACACCCCGGATATCGAAGTGGAATCGGCGCCGCCCTCGATCGACATGCTGCTGCGCCCGGGGCAGAACCTGCTGGTCCAGGTGATCAAGGACCCCATCGGTACCAAGGGCGCCCGGCTGACGACCGAGATCACCATTCCCTCGCGCTATCTCGTGTATGTTCCAAACGGCCGCAATATCGGCGTCTCGAGCCGCATCGAGGACAAGGTCGAGCGCGACCGTCTCAAGACCGCCCTGGCCGAGCTGATCCTCGCGGAGGAGGGTTCGCTCGAGGGCGTCGGCGGCCTGATCCTGCGCACCGCCGCCGAGGGGGTCGAGGAGGAGCAGCTCCGCCACGACTACCGCTTCCTGCGGCGGCTGTGGAGCAATCTCGCCGAGCGGCGCCAGCAGATGACCGACCCCGGACTGGTCTACGAGGACCTGCCGCTGGCGCTGCGCACGCTGCGCGACACCCTTGGCCAGTTCGTCGAGAAGATCCGCATCGACTCGCGCGAGACCTACCACCGCGCGATCTCGTTTGCCGAGGAGATGGTCCCGGACATTCTGCCGATCGTCGAGCACTATCCGGGCGAGCGGCCCATCTTCGAGCTGCACAACATCGAGGAGGAGATCCAGCGCGCGCTGGAGAAGCGGGTTGCGCTCAAGTCGGGGGGCTACATCGTCATCGACCAGACCGAGGCGATGACCACCATCGACGTCAACACCGGCGCGTTCGTCGGTCACAAGACGCTCGAGGAGACCATCTTCAAGACCAATCTCGAGGCCGCGGCGGCCATCGCCCGGCAGCTGCGCCTGCGCAACCTCGGCGGGATCATCATCATCGACTTCATCGACATGGCCGAGCCCGAGCACCGCGTGCAGGTGCACCAGGCGCTCAATCGCGCGCTGGAGCGCGATCACGCCCGCACCAAGGTATGCGACGTCTCCACGCTGGGTCTCGTCGAGATGACGAGAAAGCGCACCCGCGAGTCGCTCGAGCACGTGCTCTGCGAGACCTGCCCGGTCTGCGCCGGGCGCGGCTCGGTCAAGACGGCGGAAACCGTCTGCTACGAGATCTTCCGCGAGGTCACCCGGGACGCGCGACAATACCAGCCCAAGAGCATGCTGGTGATCGCCAGCGCCTCGGTGATCGACCGGCTGCGCGAGGAGGATTCCACTTCGCTGGCCGAGTTGCAGGAATTCATCGGTGTCCCGCTTAAACTCCAGATAGACCTGCACTACATGCCCGAGCAGTACGACATCGTCCTGATGTAGGCAGACGCGGTCACCGCAAGAGGAAGGAGCCTCGAGGCCCAGACGCCAGGTACGGACTAAGGATGAGCAACCAGAGCCAAGAACGCCGTGTCCGAAAGGTAATGCGCCGCCTGCTGATGGCGGTGGCGTTCCTGCTGGTTCTCGTGGCCGTGCTCAGCGGGCTGTCCCGTGCACTGTTGCCCTGGGCCGAACGTTTCCAGCCGGATCTCGAGGCCATGGTGAGCGAACAGCTCGATGCGCCGGTCCGTTTCGGCAGCATCGACCTGCGCTGGCGCGGCTATCAGCCACAGGTGGTCCTCCGCGACGTGACCGTTGGCTCGGGACCGAGGATGGAGGCCCTGAGCCTGGGGCTTTCCTGGCGGCGCAGTCTCCTCGAACGCCGCCTGGTGGCGGACAAGATCACCCTCGACGGGGCAAGGCTGACCGTGATCCGCGACCGCGACGGAGGATGGTCCATTGCCGACCTGGCGCTGGGCCCGGAGCGCGAGGCCGAGGACCAGCCGGTCACCTGGGTGGAGATCGAGCGGCAGCTTTCCCGGCTCGGGCACCTGAGCCTGCGGGATGCCGTGGTCGAGTTCGAGGCGCCGGACGGTGGCCGGGACACGCTCATGTTCAGCCTCGCCGCCGACATGGAAAGCGACGGCTGGCGGGCCTCCGGCGTGGCCGAGCTGCCGGGTGTCAGTGACAGCCCCCTGAGATTCTCCGGCGAGGGGCGGTTCGGTCGGGACGTGGACGTCCGGCTGTTCCTCCAGGTCGACGACTGGCGGTTGCGGGAGGTCCAGCGCCGGCTCGACCGTTATGGCGGACCCACCGTCCGTCGAACCCTGGGTGGCTGCCCGGAACAGGTCGATCCCGACTACTGCGAGGTCGGCATGCCGCGGATCGACTCCGGCCGGCTGGACGGTCGGCTGTGGCTGGAATGGGGGGAGGGCCGTCTCCAGGATGTGACGATCGGCGCGGACATCGTGGAGATGGCCGTCACGCGGGAGAACCTTCGGGAAGACGAGGCCCGGCGAGCCGCTGTGGCCCGGGTCTCGACCCGGCTGGCCTGGCGCCGGGAGGCCCAGGGCTGGCGGCTGAACGCCGAAGATGTCGACGTGCGTCCGACCGAAGGCGGCCGCTTGCCGACCGACTTCGTCCGCATGCGGCAGACAGGCGACCGCCTGGACTTCGCCACCAATCACGCGGATCTCGAGCACCTGGCCGTCTGGCTGGCGGCGGCTCCCCTGCCCAGGGACTTCCTGGAACTGCTGGGCCAGAACGTGCCCCGCGGGCAGGCCCGGGATGTCCGGCTGGCCTTCGATCAGGGGCGGCTGGAGGAGGGGTTCCTCGAGCTGGACAACTTCGGCAACACCACCGGCGTGCCCCTGCGACCGGTCGTGGGTACGGCGTCCGGCGAGGCGGGGATGGACCTTACCCTGTACCGCCAGCCGAGAGGCTGGCTGGCTCAGGTCGACCAGCGGGACGTCATTCTCGCCATTCCGGGCATGTTCCGCGAGCCGATCCCGATCGATCACGTCAAGGGCAACCTCTACTGGTTCGACGAAAGCGGGATCGGTCTTTACAGCCCCGACCTGCTGCTGTCGTCCCGGGGGCTGGAACTCGACGGACGGTTCCTGTTCCGCGAAAAGACCGACGAGCGGGAAGGCTACCTCGGCATCGATACCGGGTTTTCCCTGGCCGATACCCGTCGCGCGCCGGCCTATCTGCCGCGGCATCTCATCGGCCCGGGCACGCTCGACTGGCTGGACCGTGCCCTGGAGGGCGAAACAGCCGCCGGCCGGGTCAGCGGCGGCCGGTTCGTCTTCCACGGCGATCCGGCTCGGGCGCCGTTTGACGAGGGCGGCGGGCATTTCTCGGTCGTGTTCGACTTCGACGACCTTGCCCTGCCGTACTGGCCCGAATGGCCCGCCCTCGAGGATGCCAGCGGAAACATGGCCTTCATCAACCGGCAGTTTCATGTCGCCATCGACGAGGGCCGGGTGGCCCGCGTCGGGGTGGAGGGTTCCCGGGTCAGCATCTTCGAGCTGGATGCGCCGCGGCTGGAAGTGGCCGTTGATCGCCGCGTGCCGCTGGACGATCTCCTCTGGAGCCTGGGGCGCACGCCCATCCTGGGGGAAGAGGCCCTCGCCGGTCTGGCGGCGACCGGGGAGGGGCGGTTTGCGCTCGATTTCAGGCTCGGACTCCATCCCGATGCCCCCCCACGCTCGATCACCGGCGGGTACACCTTCGGCGGCAACCGGATCGAGCTGGGTGGCGGGCGTTTCTCCCTCGACGAGCTGGCCGGCCGGCTCGCCTTCGACGGTGCCCGCTTTTCCTCCGACGACATCCGTGGCCTGTTTCTCGGCCGCCCGTTCAATGCCCGGGTCGCCCCACGCGAGTCCGATACGCCGGCCACGCGGATTACCGCCGAGACGCGCCTGACGCCCGAGGGCCTGCGCGAGCTGCTGGGCGGTGAGGACGGCCCGGCGCTGGCGGCGGTCCTGCCACGCCACCTGGAGGGCGGCGCCGGGGTAACCGCCCGGGTGGACGTTCCGCACGCGCGGGCCCCCGTTTCGATCCGGGCGGAAAGCGACCTGGTCGGCATGGAGAGCCGCCTGCCCGCTCCGCTGGCCAAGGAAAAGACGGAAAGCTGGCCGCTGCGCGTCGACTTCGCCCTGGACGGCGGGCGATTGAGCACGCTAGCAGGTCGCGTCGACGGCGCGGAACGCTGGCGCTTCGACCTCGGCTTCGACGACGAGGGAGCGCTTTCCCGCAGCCTGATCACCAATCGCGGCGGCGAGATCCCGCCGACAGGCGAAGTGCCCCATCGAATCCTTGCAACCCTCGATGAGCTGCAGCTCGACCCCTGGATGAACCTTGACTCGATGCCTACCGGCGGCGCAGGGGGCGGGGGGATGCAGGTCGACGCGCGCATCGGGAGACTCGGGCTCGGTGACTGGCAGCTTCGGGACGTGGCGCTGGACTGGTCCGACCGGAGTGACGGCTGGCAGCTGGTCGTGGGCGGCGAGGAAAACCGTGGGCAGCTGAACCTTTCGGAGCGGTCGGAGACGTCGACCGGCCGGCTCGTCGGTGCGCTCGAGCGCCTGAGACTCCACCCGGCCGCCACCCCGGCGGGGGAGGGCGACCCGTCGCCGCCGTCTTCCTGGGATCTCTCCGGCCTCCCGCGCGTGGACCTGGAGCTGGGGGCGCTCACCCTTGACGACCGCGCCCTGGGCCGGTTTCGCCTCGGCGGTCACGGGGAGGGAGAAGCCTACCTGCTCGACCGGGTCGACTGGCTGCCGAACCCGGACCTGTCGGTCACCGGCAGCGGCCGGATCGTCAACGGCGTGACCGAGGCACCGGACGGTCAGCAGACCCGCCTGACGATGACGGCGCAAAGCCGGGATCTCGGGGCAGCGATCGAGTCGATTACCGGAGACTCGCCGTTGTCGGGCGGCCTGGTCGAGGAAGCCGGTCTCTCGCTGAGCTGGCCGGGCTCGCCGACGAGCTTCGGCATCGCCCGGGCGATAGGCCACAGCCAGTTCCTGGTGACCGAGGGCGAGATCAGCCGGATCGATCCGGGTGCCGGCCGGCTGGTGGGGCTGATGAGCCTCGGGGCGCTGGCCGATCGGTTGCGCTTCGACTTCCGGGACGTCACCCGGGAGGGCCTGTTCTTCGAGAGCCTCTCTGGGCGGCTGCGACTGGACCAGGGACGCGTCGATGTCGACGCGGTCGAACTCATCAACCCGTCGCTCAGTGCCCTGATCGACGGCCGGGTGGAGCTGGTCGACGACCGGCTGGACCTGACCGCCCGGATCTACGCCGACTACGGGATGCTGCTGCCGCTGATCGGCACCGTGGCCGGCGGTCCCCTGGTCGGGGGCGCGATACTGGCGTTGCAACAGACCTTCAGGCAGCTCGACGAGGCACCCGATCCGGACGTGACCTACCACATCGGTGGCAGCATGGACGAGCCGGTGGTCACGAGCATCGGCGAAGAATCGAGCATCAGCGAAGAATGAGGAGGAAGGTGTCGATGAGCTCAGTGGCAGGGCATGATCCACGGGTCGCCGTGGTACAGATGAACGGTCGGGCCGACTGGGACGGCAACCGGCCGCTGGTCGAGTCGCTGATGGAGCGCGCGGCCGAAGGGGGAGCCGATGTGGTGGTGCTGCCCGAGAACGTGCTGGCCATGCCTGCCGATCCCGGCGAGCTTTTGACGATGGCGCGGGAGGACACCGCCGGCGCGGTGGCGGACCTTCGCCAGATGGCGCGTCGCCTTGGGCTCTGGGTCGTGGCCGGGACCCTGCCGTTCCCTCCCGAGGACGGCGAGGACTCCGACCGGGTGGTGCCGCGCACGCTGGTCATCGATGCAAACGGGGAGACCGTCGCCCACTACGACAAGATCCACCTGTTCGACGTCACGCTGCCCGAGGGACGGGAGAGCTACCGGGAGTCGGCCGTCTTCCACGCCGGCTCCGAGCCGAAGGTGGTGGATACGCCCGCGGGCCGGCTGGGCCTGGCAACCTGCTTCGACCTGCGCTTCCCGGAGCTGTTTCGCCGGCTGGTCGACCTGGGAGCGGAGTGGTTCTGCCTGCCGTCGGCATTCACCGAGGCGACCGGCCGGGCGCACTGGGAGGTTCTGGTTCGCGCCCGGGCGATCGAGAACGGCTGCTGGATGGCGGCGGCCGCCCAGGTCGGCCGCCATGCCGACGGTCGCCGTACCTTCGGGCACAGCATGCTCGTCGATCCCTGGGGAGAGGTGCTCGCCGATTGCGGCGACTCGGCGGACACCGTGGCGGTGGCCACCTTCGACCGGCAAAAGCGGGATCGGCTCGGACGGAGTTTCCCGGTGCGCGACCTGCGACGATTGCGCTGAGCCCATCCCGACCCGCGGGGTCGTGTCCGGTCGTAGCGACTCCCCATGGCGCAAAACGCGCTTGACCTTTACCATGGGAGGCATTTCCTCGCCTCCTTTCGAGGGGGCATCGCGACCAGACACCGGACGACCAGAAGAGATGACCGTACAGACCGACGACCTGCGTATCGAGGAGATCCACCAGCTGACCCCGCCGGAGGTCTTCCGCACCGAGTACGTGCTCTCCGAGCAGGGCGCGGAGACGGTCGCCCTGGCGCGTCGTGCCATCCAGGACATCCTGGATCGCCGCGACGACCGCCTGATGGTCGTCATGGGGCCGTGCTCGATCCACGACGTGGAGGCGGCGCGCGACTACGCCCGCCACCTGCGCGAGCTGGCCGAGGAGGTCAAGGAGGACATCCTGCTCGTGATGCGGGTGTACTTCGAGAAGCCGCGCACCACGGTCGGCTGGAAGGGGCTGATCAACGACCCGGATCTCGACGGCAGCTTCAACATCAACAAGGGACTCGGCGTGGCTCGGGACCTGCTGGTCGACCTGGCGGACATGGGCGTGCCCGCCGCCACCGAGTACCTCGACCTGATCAGCCCGCAGTACATCTCCGACTCCATCGCCTGGGGGGCGATCGGCGCCCGGACCACCGAGTCGCAGGTCCACCGCGAGCTCGCCTCGGGGCTGTCCTGCCCGGTGGGTTTCAAGAATGGCACGGACGGTGGCCTGCGGGTCGCGATCGACGCGATCCGCGCCTCGGCCCGACCGCACCATTTCCTTTCGGTGACCAAGGCCGGACGCTCGGCGATATTCGCCACCAGCGGGAACCCCGACTGCCACATCATCCTGCGCGGCGGGCGCACCACGAACTACGACGCGGCGAGCGTCAGCGACGCCCTCGAGCAGCTTCGCCAGACGGAACTGCCCGAACGGGTCATGATCGACTTCTCGCATGCCAACAGCCAGAAGCAGCACGCCCGGCAGATCCAGGTGGCCGAGGACGTGGCCGGTCAGATCGCCGGGGGCAATTCGGGGATCATCGGCGCCATGATCGAGAGCCACCTCGTGGCCGGTCGCCAGGACGTCGTGCCCGGCAAGCCGCTCACCTATGGTCAGAGCATCACCGATGCCTGCATCGGCTGGGACGACAGCCGCGCCGTGATCCACCGCCTGGCGGAAGCCGTCCGCATTCGCCGTGCCGGTGGCGGCGTGCTCGACGAGCTGCCCGAACATGGCTGAGATGCGGCTGCACCGCCCGGGGCGCTGGCTGGTCCTGGGCCTCTGCGCGCTCGGTCTGGCCCTGGCGCGCCCCGGGTTCGCCGAGGTCGACACCTTGCCGGATGGCGACGAGAGTCGCGAACATGCCATGGGCATCGAGCGGATCATGGTGGCCCCGTCCGGTGCCTGGATCACCCGCCAGGTCGATGGCGGGACCGTCGCCTCGATGATCGACGGCGAGACCGAGGCCGAGGGGCTTCGATTTGACCAAGGCGACGGACAGGCGGCGCGTCTCTGGGTGCTGGGGCTGCCTGCCGACCTCGAGACGGAGTCGTTGCGCGTGAGCGGGAGCCGCGTGGACGAGGCGACAGGCCTGCGCACCGAGCGGGAAGAGGTGGCCGAAACGGCGCGTTTCCGTCGGCTGGAGGCACGGATTGGCGAAGCCGAGGCCGAGGCGCGCGAGATCCGCTCGCTGATCGAGGACAACCGCCTGCGCCGGGAGATCGCCCGGGAGCAGCTGGCCGGGCTGTCGCCGTCGGCGAGCGATCTGGATGCGACCTGGGCCGACGACGGCCCGGTCGCCGGTCTGATGGACCGCCTGACCGAGCGCCGCCGGACGCTGCTCGAGCGCCGGGCGAGCAACGACGAGACACTGCGCGAACTGCGCGAACGGCTCGACGAGATGCGTGCGGCCGAGCCCGGCTGGAAGGTGGGCATTCCCCTGGACGACGCGGCTGGCGACGACGTGGCGGCCGACGCGCCCGCCCTGCGGCTCGACTACCGCGTAAGGCGAGCCGGCTGGGAGCCGGTCTACCAGGCTCGCCTGGACACGGTCGAGAGTGAGGTCGAGTGGCGGATGTCCGCGCATGTCCACCAGCAGACCGGCGAGGAGTGGCCGGCCGCCTCCATGACGCTGGTGACCAGCGATCACCGCCGCCTCTACCCGGTGCCGGCATTGCGCCCGCTGACCATCGGCTTCGTCGATCCGAAAGGGCCCAGCCCGCTCGAGCCCCGGTCGGCGATGGCGCCGTCCCTGCTGTCCGACGCCGTGGCCGAGGGTGGCGGCATGATCGACGAGACCGGGTTCGACTCCCGGATCGCCATAAACAGGCCCTCAAGGATACCCAGCGGCCCGGGCGGGGTGCAGCTCGGGGTATTCGATCAGGATCTCGACGCCGATATCGAGTTACGCGTCGCTCCCCAGGTATCTAGGGACGCTGTCGTCGTCGGGCGGTTCGAGCCCAACGTCGCTCACCCGCTGCCGGCCGGGCGATGGGAGATCCATCGGGACGACCAGCAGCAGGCCGGCCAGTCGCGTTCCGGGATCGCGCCGGAAGAAGAGATCGAGCTGAGCTTCGGGGTGGATCCCCGGCTGGCCGTCGAGATCGACAGTCCTCCCGACCAGCGGGCGGGCCATGGCCTGATCGGCAAGTTCCACCAGGTGGAGCGACGCCGGCAGGTGACCGTGACCAGCCGTCACGATCGGCCCGTGCCGGTCACGGTCCTGATGCGCCTGCCCACGGCGCTGGATGCGGACATCGTGGTCGAACCGCTCGGGGAGATGACCAGCCCCGAGCAGAAGGACCACGACGGGCAGTCCGGTGTCTGGGCCTACCGGCGCGATCTGGCGCCGGATCAGTCGTGGCAGCTCGATTTCGCCTACCGCGTTCGCTGGCCGGAGGGCGAGTCGATCTCGCCGTTCTGAGGACGGCACTCGACGAGGGCCTGCGTGGCCCACCGTTTTTTTCATCAACCGACATTTTCAGGGACGAGGTTCAATCAGGAACATGCTTGACTTGGTATTGGCTGGCGGCGGAATGATGCTGCCGATTCTCATCGCATCGGTTATCGCCATGGCGATCATCTTCGAGCGCCTGTACACCCTGCGGCGGAGCCGGGTCATGGGCGGCGACCCGGTCGGGACGGTGCAATCCTGGCTCGGACACGGGGGTCTCACCCAGCCGCGACTTGCCCAGCTGGCGCGGCTGTCGCCCCTGGGCGAGATCCTCGCCGCCGGCCTGGCCGGCCATCACTCGGCGGCGGAAATGCGCACCCGGATCGAGGACGCCGGTCGGCACGTCGCCCACCAGATGGAGCGCTACCTCAACACCCTCGGCACGATCGCGCTGATCGCCCCGCTGCTGGGCCTGCTGGGCACCGTCATCGGCATTATCGACGTCTTCCAGGCGATCACGTCCAACAGCGCCGGCGGCTCGGTCGCTCCGGAGCTGCTGGCCGGCGGCATCGCCAAGGCGCTGGTCACGACGGCGGCTGGCATCATGGTGGCCGTGCCGGCGTTCATCTTCCATCGCTACTTCCGTGGCCTGGTCGACGAGCTGATCATCGACATGGAGAGCGACGCCATCCGGCTGGTGGACATGATTCACCCGGCCGGCCATGCCCGGAGGCGCTCGGCATGAACTTCCGGCATCGGACGCGCGAGCCACTGGAGCTCAACCTGATTCCGTTGATCGACGTCGTCTTCATGCTCCTGATCTTCTTCATGCTGACGACCACCTTCGTGCATGACCGGGCACTCAAGGTCAATCTTCCCAAGGCCGAGACCGGCAGCGACGAGCGGGCGGAGATCGAGAATCACGTCATCGAGCTCGACCCCCAGGGCAACATCGCCGTGGACGGCTACACGGTCGAGCCGGACCAGCTGCCCGAACGGCTGCGCGAGATCGCCGAGGACGGCCGGCCAGTGCTCCTCTGGGCAGACGCCGAGGTGGTCAACCAGCGCGTGGTCAGCGTCCTCGACATGGCCCGCCGGGCGGGCATCGAGAAGATCGGACTGGGTACCACGCCGCCGCAATGAATCCCGAGTCGCTCAAGCAACGCGCCCGGGCGGAGGCCGGCTGGGCCACCTACCGTCGCCTGCTCGACTACACCTGGCGCTACACGCGGGTGCTCGTGATCGCGATAGTCGGCATGGTAGTCGCGGGGCTGTCGGAGGTGAGCTTCGCCTCGCTGATGAAGCCGTTGCTCGACGGCAGCTTCGTCGATCGCGATCCCACCCTGATCACCTGGATGCCCCTGGCGCTGCTGGGGGTGTTCGTCTTCCGCGTGATCGGCGAGTTCGCCTCGAACTACGGCATGGCCTGGGTGGGGCGCTCGGTCATCCGCGACCTGCGCCACGACACCTTTGACCAGGTGCTGCACCTGCCGCCCCGCTACTTCGACCAGGTGCCGTCGACGGAGGTGCTCACCCGGCTCAACTACCAGAGCGAGCAGGTCTCCGAGGCCGCCTCCAAGGCGTTGACCATCCTGGTGCGCGACAGCGTCACGGTCATCGGCCTGCTGGCGTGGATGCTGTATCTGTCCTGGGAGCTGACGCTGTTCATCCTGGTGCTGCTGCCGCTGCTCGTCGGCATGGTGGCGGGTATCTCCCGCGCCTTCCGTCGCTACGCCCGGCGCATCCAGGAGTCGATGGGGCAGGTCTCGCACGTCGCCGAGGAGACCATCACCGGCCACCGCGTGGTCAAGCTCTACGGCGGCGAGGACTACGAGGGCGAGCGCTTCGACCGGCAGAACCAGTACAACTTCCGCGCCTTCATGAAGATGCAGCTGGTCCAGGCGGCGTCCTCGCCGCTGACGCAGTTCGTGCTCGCCATCGGCGTGGCCGGCGTGGTCTGGTTCGCGACCAGCGGCGACCGCATGGACGACATCACCGTCGGCACTTTCGTCTCCTTCATCACCGCGCTGGCGATGACGCTCGCCCCGGCCAAGCGCCTGATCAACCTCAACGCCATCATCCAGAAGGGCATCGCCGCCGGCGAGAGCCTGTTCGCGCTGCTCGACGAGCCGCGCGAGGACGATACGGGCCGCGAGTCGGCGCGGCGGGTCAGCGGGGCCATCCGCTTCGAGGACGTCTGGCTGAGCTACCGTGACCGGCCGCCCGAGTCCAAGGACGACCCGGACTGGGTGCTGCGCGGGGTGAGCCTGGAGATCCCCGCCGGGCAGACGGTCGCCTTCGTCGGCCAGTCGGGGGCGGGCAAGTCGAGCCTGATGGGCGCGCTGCCGCGTTTCGTCGAGATCCAGCGGGGGACGATTCTACTGGACGCGCATCGTCACGATGACTTGCCGCTGGCGGATCTCCGCCGCCAGTTCGCCTACGTCTCCCAGGAGACGGTGCTCTTCAACACCAGCGTCGCGGCGAACATCGGCTACGCCGACGGCAGGGACTACGACATGGACCGGGTGCGCGAGGCGGCCCGGGCCGCCTTCGCCGAGGAGTTCATCGAGCAGCTGGCCGACGGGTTCGACACCAACATCGGCGAGAACGGCGTGCTGCTCTCCGGAGGCCAGCGCCAGCGGATCGCGATCGCCCGTGCCCTGTACCGTGACGCCCCGATCCTCCTGCTCGACGAGGCGACCTCGGCCCTGGATACCC
The DNA here is from genome assembly GCA_041690375.1 of Guyparkeria sp. Classification (GTDB taxonomy): domain Bacteria; phylum Pseudomonadota; class Gammaproteobacteria; order Halothiobacillales; family Halothiobacillaceae; genus Guyparkeria. Next base: position 14,876 of record JAWLHL010000025.1, read on the forward strand.
GCTCGGAAGGCTACATTCAGAGGGCGCTGGAGAACCTCACCCGGGGGCGGACCACGCTGGTGATCGCGCACCGATTGTCGACCATCGAGCACGCCGACCGGATCGTGGTGATGGAGGCCGGGCGGGTGGTCGAGCAGGGCAGTCATGCCGATCTATTGGCGGCCGGCGGTGCCTACGCGGCGCTGTACCGGCTGCAGTTCGCCGACCAGGACGCCACCTGATGGGGGGGATCTGATGCGATACCCGGGGTTCTGGCAGCGACGGGGTATCACGGCGTGGCTTCTGTGGCCGCTGGGCGCCCTGGTCTGCCGGGAAGCCGCGAGGCGATTGCGTCGCGCGCGGCCACGACGGCTGAAGTGCCCGGTGGTGGTCGTGGGCAATATCACCGTGGGCGGGACCGGCAAGACCCCGGTGGTGATCGCCCTGGTCGAGGCGCTGCGCGAGGCCGGTCACGTCCCCGGGGTGGTCAGCCGCGGCTTTGGCGTGAAGGTCGGCATCGAGCCGGTCGATCTGGCCGAGGCGGACGGGGCGACGAGCTGCGGCGACGAGCCCTGGCTGATCCACCAGCGGACCGGCGCCCCGGTGGTCGTGCATCCGCGTCGCCGCCAGGCCGCCGAGCAGCTGCTGGCGCGCTACCCCGAGGTCGACGTGATCGTCAGTGACGACGGATTGCAGCATCACCGTCTGCCGCGAGACGTCGAGTGGGTGATCGTCGACGGAAAGCGGGGCCTGGGCAACGGCTTCTGCCTTCCGGCCGGTCCACTGCGCGAACACCCCGACCGGCTGCGATCGGTCGACGCGGTGCTGATCAACGGCGCGAGCGATGCCACGGGCCTGCCCGGGAACGGGAAGGGCAACCCGTCGACCTACCGGATCGACTTTGCCCTGGAGGGGTTCCGCGATCTCCACGACGACACCGAACACCCGCCGGATACCTTGCGGGGCGAGCGCGTCACGGCCATCGCTGGAATCGGCAACCCATGGCGGTTCTTCGACATGCTGGAAGCCGGCGGCATCCGGGCCGACGCCATGCCCCTCGACGATCACGCCGCGCCGGAGTCCGAAATGGTCGCGCGACTGTTGCGCAAGGGGCGTACGATTGTCATTACCGAGAAGGATGCGGTGAAATGGCCCCTGCCACCCGAGCGCCCCGGGCAGGTCCTGGTGGCGCGCGGGGGCATCGTTCTGCCTCGGACGCTGCTGGATCGGACCGTCGCCCGGCTCGAGAACCGGCCCGAGAACCAACCGACAACAAGGTAAGCCTGCCGATGGACAAGAAGCTTCTCGACATCCTGGTGTGTCCCGTGACCAAGGGGCCGCTGATCTACGACAAGGCCAATGCCGAGCTGATCTCGCTGTCGGCCCACCTGGCCTACCCGATACGCGACGACATCCCGGTCATGCTCGAGGACGAGGCGCGCCGCCTCACCGAGGAGGAATACGAGGCCTGGCGCAGGAAGCATCCTGCCACGACGGGAGAGTCGGGCTCATGATGGCCGAGGACGACTGGATCATCATCCCGGCGCGCTACGCCTCCAGTCGCCTGCCGGGCAAGCCGATGGCGGACATCCACGGGCGGCCCATGATCCAGTGGGTCTACGAGCGCGCGGTGGCTGCGGGAAGCGAGCACGTGGTGGTGGCCACCGACGACGAGCGGATCCAGGAGGCGGTGCACGCGATCGGCGCCCGCGCCGTACTCACCAGCGAGGGGCACGAGTCGGGCACCGACCGGCTGGCGGAGGTGATCGACTTCCTCGAATTGCCGGACGAGACAGTGGTGGTCAACCTGCAGGGCGACGAGCCGATGATGCCGCCCGTCCTGCTCGCCCAGGTGGCCAACCTGCTGCGGGCCAAGCCGGCTGCCGCCATGGCCACGCTGATGGTGCCGATCGTCGAGGAGAAGGAGTTTCTCTCGCCGGATGCCGTCAAGGTGGTGGCGAACGAGCGTGACGAGGCGCTGTATTTCTCGCGCGCGCCGATCCCCTTTCATCGTGACGGCCTTCCCGGACCGGGCGAGGCGGGCATCTTCGGTTTCCGTCACCTCGGTCTGTACGCCTACCGGGCGGGGTTCCTGCGCCGGTTCGTGGAGACGTCCAGCCCCGAAATGGAGCGACTGGAGAAGCTCGAACAGCTGCGGGCGCTGTCGATGGGGGAGACCATCGCCATCGAGGTGGCCGAGGTCACGCCGCCGCCGGGGGTGGACAACGAGTCGGACCTGGAACGCGTCCGGCGGGAGCTGGCCGCGGAGTGATCAGTCCCGGTCGGATTCCTCGTCCCGACGCGGCTCGGCGTTTTTCGACTTGCGCTTGAGATAGATGGCGAACGCCACGCCCCAGATCACGAACAGCAGCACGCCGGGCCCGTAGCCCAAGTACAGGGTCGTCACCATGATGCTGCCGAAGACCAGGGCGACGAGGAGGAATTCCAGGGTGCTGCGCTGGATGACCATGTGATTCAGCTTCCGGTATCGTTCGTGGGTTGCGTGGAGTCGTCGTCGAGGAATTCGGTATCCTCGTCACGGTAGGCCGGCTGGCAGATACAGAGGAAGCGCAAGGGAACCTCGCTTTTCGTCTCGATCCGATGTGGCTGGCCGGGCGCGATGCGGATGATATCACCGGGGACGACCGCGAACCGGTCCCCGTCCAGTTCCATCACCCCGGCGCCATCGAGGATGTGGTAGACCTCCTCGGCGGCCGGGTGGCGGTGCCGTCTCGTCGAATGACCGGGATCGACCTCGGCCTCGGCCACGCTCATCCGCTCGATGGCATGGCGGCCCGGGTGCATCAGTTCGCGGACCCGCGATCCATCCGGCGCGCGAACCACCTCGGCCCGGGAACGATGGTTGAGGTAGCTCGAGCGGTCGGGCCCGGCATTCCGGCGCTTCGCCATCGGCTGGTTCTCCTCTCCGAAGATATTCACGAAGGGCAGATGATGACAGAAATGCAGGACAATCCGCAGACGCCGCCGGACCCCGGCCTCGACGACGATGCGCTCTACCGGGAGCTGGTCGGCCAGACGGCCAGGGCCGGCTGGGATGAGCTCGAACGCTTCTTCGCCAAGGGCCAGGTGGTGCGCGTCGACGCGGCCATCGACCTGGTCGACGTGGCGATGGCGATGGTGCGTGACCGGGCCGATCGCTTCAAAGGTTGGCAGGAGGCGGGGCAGGTGGCCCCGCTGGACAGCGATACCGCGAAGCGCTGGGCCGGAGGCGAGGCGACACTGTGGGCGGTAGTCACGCCGCCCTGGATCCTCGTGCAGGAGGCCGACGGCGCTCCGACACGTCATTGATGGCGGAGTCGCGGGCCGCGACGGGATTGGAAATCTCCTCCCGTGTCGACTACAAACTAGCCGGCTAACCGATTTGTCCCGCCGGCGCGACCGGATTTTCGTTCGGTGCCGGCAACAACCGTCCCCGAGGTTCCATGAGTCAGAATTCCGTTCTCCTTGCCCCGGTCGCTCTCGGCGACCTTTCCCTGCCAAACCGCGTGATCATGGCGCCCCTGACCCGCTGCCGCGCCACCGTTCCGGGCAACGTCCCCAACGAGATGATGCGGACCTACTACCGTCAGCGCGCCAGCGCCGGCCTGATCATCAGCGAGGCCACCCAGGTGGTGCCCGAGGGGCAGGGCTACCCGGCCACGCCCGGCATTCACAGCGACGAGCAGCAGGCCGGCTGGGAGATGATCACCCGCGCCGTGCACGACGCCGGCGGACGCATGGTGCTGCAGCTCTGGCACGTCGGGCGGGTGTCGCATTCCGACTTCCAGCCCGGCGGCAAGCTTCCCGTGGCACCCTCGGCGATCGCCATCGACGGCGAAGGCTACGTGCCGTCGGGAGAGAAGAAGCCCTTCGAGACGCCGCGGGCACTCGAGACCGAGGAGATCCCGGAGCTGGTGAAGGCCTACGCGCGGGCCACCGAGCGGGCGCTGGCGGCCGGCTTCGACGGCGTGGAGGTGCATGCCGCCAACGGCTACCTGATCGACGAGTTCCTGCGCGACGGCACCAACAAGCGGACCGATCGCTATGGCGGCTCGCTGGAAAACCGCATGCGGTTCCTGAACGAGGTGCTCGACGCGGTCACCGCGGTGGCCGGCGTGTCCCGGACCGGGATCCGGATCTCCCCCCTGCAGCCGTTCAACGGCATGTACGACAGCAACCCCCGGGAGACGTTCTCCCACGTGGTACGCGCACTCAACCCGCGGGGACTGGCCTACCTGCACATCGCGGGGATGGGCGAGGACGAACCGGGCGCGGCAGGTCCGGCCTTCGACCTGGCCGATCTGGTGCCGCTGTTCGACGGCCCGGTCATCCGCAACTACCAGTACGACCTCGGCCGCGCCGAGGCGGACGTGACGGCAGGGCGGGCCGATGCTATCGCCTTCGGGGTGCCGTTCATCGCCAATCCCGACCTGGTCGAGCGCATCCGCCGTGACGCCCCCTGGAACGACGCCGACACCAGCACCTTCTACGGGGGCGGCGAGAAGGGATACATTGACTACCCCGCGCTGGACTGACAGCGATTCACGGCGATTGACACGACGGGCCACGAGAGCCCGATGAAACTCGAGAACCAACCAAGAGGAAGGAAATCCCATGAAAACCATTCGTACTCACATTCGTCGCAGCGCGCTCGCCGCCGGCCTCGTCATTGCCGGGACGACCGGCATGGCCGCGGCCTCCGACCAGCCGCTGACCGTCGGCGTCGACCGCCTGTCCATGGAAATGGCGCTCAAGGCGGCCCAGGCGACCATCGAGGCCTGCCGCGAGGAAGGCATCCAGGTCGGGGTCACGGTCGTCGACCGGGGCGGCAACGAGCAGGTCTTCCTGCGTGACGTGCTGGCACCGGATCTGACCATCCGCATTTCCAAGCTCAAGGCCTACACCGCCATGTCGTTCAACTCGGCCACCTCGGCCATCGAGGACCGGGGCGACAGCGCTCTCGGTCACGTGCCGGGCCTGCTGTTCGGCGCCGGCGGGGTGACCATCGAGGCCGGCGGCAAGACCTACGGGGCGATCGGCGTGTCCGGGGCGCCGTCCGGCGAGACCGACGAGATGTGCGCTCGCCGGGGCGCCGAGGCCGTGGCCGAGGAACTGGAATTCCTCTGATCCGGTTCGGTTGACTCGCGAATTGCCGTCAATCGGCAAGGGCGGCATTGCGCTCGTCGAATCAACCGGTTGGGGGGCGGCCGGTCCCGGGGGCTTCAGACCATGCGCCCGGGTCGCGTCCCGGAAGGGGCGCTGCCGCGTCACGGATCGCCGCATTTTTTGTGCCGAAGGTGTTGACGCCCCCCCGCCGGATCATTAATATGCCGCCCCACGTCAGCAGTGACGTATTCCCCGATAGCTCAGTTGGTAGAGCAAGTGACTGTTAATCACTGGGTCGCTGGTTCGAGTCCAGCTCGGGGAGCCAAAGCGCCCGTAGCTCAGTTGGATAGAGCGTCTGGCTACGAACCAGAAGGTCGGGAGTTCGAATCTTCCCGGGCGCGCCATCTAGGTCCCCATCGTCTAGAGGCCTAGGACACCGCCCTTTCACGGCGGTAACAGGGGTTCGAATCCCCTTGGGGACGCCATTTGTTAGGGCAGTGCGTGACATGCGTGCTGCCTTAATTGTTGGTCAGTGCCGAGTGCGGTGATCGACACGAGAACAGGGTGGGGCGCCAAGCCCCGCTCCACACTAGGTCCCCATCGTCTAGAGGCCTAGGACACCGCCCTTTCACGGCGGTAACAGGGGTTCGAATCCCCTTGGGGACGCCATACAGAGGGGAGAGGCCCGTTGCCTTGGCAGCGGGCCTTTTTCTTGTCATGCCGTCGGCCACAAGGCCAGAAAGAAGCCCCGTCAGCGATGTTCGCTGGCGGGGCTTCGTCGTGCCGAGGGCCGGGGAGGGCCCCGACCTGCGCGCCGTTGGGTAGCCGGATCAGCGCGCCGGGCCGCCCTGGCCGGCACCCGGGCCCATGCCGCCAGCTGATCCCGCGTTATTGCTGGCACTTGGACCCATACCCGCGCCCGGACCCATGCCCGCGCTGGCGCCCGGACCCATGCCGGAGCCCGGTCCCGCGCCGGAGCCCGGCCCCATGCTTCCGCCCGCACTGCTGGTCAGGCTGGCGTCGAGTTTGCCGCGGGCATTCTGCTCCATTACGCCCAGCATCTCGTCTTCACCCGGGGTGTCGACGCTCTGCTCGAGGTTTTCGTCGTGATTCTGCATCAGGATGTCATCGTCGGCCGTGGCCCAGGGATTGGCGTGACCGGCATGGGCCGCTCCCGTGACGAGCAGGGCGGAGATGGCGGTGGAAAGGAGGATGGAACGCATGATGGAACCTCTCTGGTCTGTTGATCGAGGGCTGCGCCCTGGGGCGCGAACCATCCATGTGACCCATAAGCAAACTGATTGGTTCCATAAGGACAGTTTTCATCGAGGGGCGGCCTGGTGAAAACCTGCTTCCCCGTCGCCGACCGATTGCCGGTTGGGCAGGGTTGCGAATCTCGGCGATCCGATTCGAGTCACGAGTCATCCGCATCGGGATTCGGCACCTGCCGGCAATCGCGTTTTTCTCCGTCGACTTCGAACGTGCCTTCCGTTCCCTTGCCCCAGAAGACGATGTCTCCGTCCTCGTTCTCGTAGCGTGAGCCGGAGGCCGACTCGGTGCGCGTCATCATGACCGTCTCGCCGTCGTGGGAAAGCCGGATCTGGCCGCGCCGGATGACGTCGAAGGCCACGGGTTTGCCCTCGCAGTCGAAGTGGTAGGAACGGGTGATCGGTTCGAGCATGACTGCGAGATTGCGTCCGTCCGGCCCCTTGAGCAGCAGGCGTTCACCGTCGAGTTTCCAGTCGACGGTGTTTTCCAGCACCTCGAGAAAGGCTTCCTCCTGGCGCATGCGCTCTTCCCCGCAGGTCTTGCGGGTGACCGCGATCTCTCCGTATCCGTCCTCGCCCCACTCGCGGCGGTAGTTGTTGCAGCCGGCCACTCCACTGAGGTCGCCGTCGGCATCGACCACGAGATCGGTCAGGGTGGGATCCATGTTCTGCAGTGTGGAGATGTTGGCCAGTCGCCACTGGCTGTCGACGGGCGGACGGTCGGCCGCCGACAGGCCGAAGGGGGTGAGGGTGGCGGCGAAAAGGAAGGCGGCAGTGACCAGGCGCGTGCTCTTGCGTGTCGGTGCGGTGGCTTTCGCCATGAGTATCATCTCCTTGTTCGGTGTTCGAAACGGGTTTGTCGATGCCGTCATCCGGCCTGTTGCGACTTGATCCAGTCGTCCAGGGCCCGGGCTGTCTCGACGGGCAGCTGTCGTTGCAGGTCGGGGTGCAGGCACTGACCGGAGTCGGCGGCGATCGGTTGGGTCCAGGTCGGTTGAGTCATCGAGCGCGGGCGTCCGAAGTAGTCGACCTGGAAGGCATCCGGGCTGTCTTCGGCGCGCATGATCAGCGAAGGCGGGGCGTCGTGGATCTCGATCACCGTGCCACGGTTCTCTCCGATCCGGATTTCCCGTCCGATCAGGGGTTCGAGCAGTCGCAGGATGGCGTTCATTGATGTCTCGTTGGCTGCGGCGGGATGCCCCGTGCATGTAAGCTGTCGGCTGACATTCTGATCGATGGTAGCAGGAGCAGATCACGATGCGTTTCGACCTTTTGGCCAATGAGACCCTCTACCGCGGCTTTTTCTCCCTGCAGCGCTACCGCCTGCGCTTCGAGTTCTTCGACGGGAGCTGGTCGGAGACCATCGAGCGGGAGATCTTCGAGCGGGGCCATGCCGTGGCTGTCCTGCCGTTCGACCCCGTGCGCGAGGAGGTCGTCCTGATCGAGCAGTTCCGGCCCGGCGCGCTGGATGCGCCCACTGGCCCGTGGCTCTCGGAGATCGTTGCCGGGATGGTCGAGCCCGGTGAGTCGGCCGAGGACGTCGCCCGGCGGGAATCCGAGGAGGAGGCCGGTCTGGAGCTGCGCGATCTCTACCCGTTGACCCGCTACTGGGTCAGCCCCGG